>CAVUKH010000001.1:0-938478 GCA_963742035.1 uncultured Acidimicrobiaceae bacterium | reverse complement strand
TGAAGCGTCAATGAGTTCACAATGGAGTTAGCCGGCTGCCTGCAGCCGGCTTGGATGCCAAGAACGGCCACGCCGGCCCCATCGTCCGTCCTCGCGCAGATGTGGCAGTACGGCAAGGGAGGCCAGATCTACAAAGCTGTCGCTCGTTATTTCATCAGGCGGATAGTGATGCCTGTGCCTTCGGCGGCTTTGAGCCACCAGTGCGCGACTTCTGGCTCCATGGAGTAGGTGGCTTCGCCCGCATCCCCGTAACGAACCGACATCGGCCAGGTTGCCCTTCCGAAGAGTCGCTTCGTGGCTTTTGTGAGTGATCCGACCTGTGCACGCAACACGTTGTTTTCAACCTGAAGCTCGTTGACGGCTTCGCCGAAGGTCAACGACTTGGGCGACCGACTTGCAACGAGGGTGATGAGCCCCCTGACGGCGGACGCCTGACCCAGCTCCCCTTCGAGTCGCTGCACCATCTGCTCTGTCCACCTTTCTTGTCCGGGAACCAACACGCCGCTCTCCAATGGTGAATCCAGATGATCGGAGTTCGCAGGATTTCCCAGGACCCGATAGACGGCTGCCAGCATGCTCCGGGGTACTGGAACGAGCACTATCTCGTCAGTCTCAAGGTAGGTAGTCATATTAAAAGCCTCTCTCGATCATCCTGATGGATCACATTCTCTAGGATTTGTTACTACTTGTCAAGCACATACCATGTAATTGCCAGACGTTGACGGAAACGAAGGGCGGGAGCACTTAGAATGCTCGTATCGAGCGGTTTACACACTCATAATGAGCGTTTAGAATGCTCTTTATGGATTTACAAAGGGAAACCCTCGAGGAAGCACTCGAGACGCTCGGAGCCGTGCTCAAGGAGCAGGGAACTCCCTTTGAGCTGCTGGCGATTGGCGGCAGCGGGCTGTTGTTGCTCGGCCTCATCGACCGTCCGACAGGGGACCTCGACGTCATCGCCTCGCTCCGCAGTGGCGCTTTCCAAAAGCTCGAGGCGCTGCCGGAGGCTCTCGAATCCGCGGCCGAACAAGTTGGGCAAGCACTCGGTCTCGGAGATCAGTGGCTCAACGCCCGTCCATCCTCGCTTATGGACTTCGGTCTTCCCGAAGGCTGGGAAAGCCGGCTGACGGCGAAACAATACGGCGGCTTGTGTCTCCATCTGGCGTCTCGTGAGGACCAGATCTGCTTCAAGCTGTACGCGGCAGTGGACCGGTTCGGTGGGCAGGTCTGGGGAAATGAGGACAAGCACTACCAGGACCTGCAAGTACTCAAGCCAAGCCGCGCCGAACTCCTCTTCGGTGCGCGATGGACCGTCACCCAAGATCCGTCCGAAGCGTTTCGTAGCGAGTTACTCCGGTGTCTGGCGAGTCTCGGCGTGGAGGTTTCCGATGACGACCTCAGCTAGAGAATCAGCTCAGTCACTCCAACGAGAAATCCACAACTTCTACTGGGGGGTCTGGTCGGAGCTCGGGGTCTCCGGCTGGGGCAGGACTCATCACAACTGGGCGATCGATCCTGAACCTCTGATCGTGTTCTCACCGTCGGTGATTACTTCTCAGCCACGTCTTCGCGACCAGGTAATCGACTGGTGCAGCGACAACTGGCGTTACGTCTCCGCAGTACGGCTCCGTCACATCCTGAATGAAAACCCAGAGGAGGATACCGACGCCTGGGACAGTTTGCCGCGACAGTCAATCGATCGTCAGGTTCGACCCATTGGCCTCGGGCGACGAAAGAACGAGACTTCGTCAAGACAGGACGGTCGACACTGCGTCCTTTGACCGAGGATTCGATGATCTACCTCCGGATGCGCTCAATCTTCGGCTTGACTGCACGAACTGAGATACTTCGGTACTTGCTGTTCACTGGTGAGCCATCGACGGCCGCCATGTTGGCAATGCAGGTGAACTACGCCAAGCGCAATGTGGCTGAGGCCTGTGAATCTCTTTCGCGCGCTGGCCTCCTTCAATCGAAGCAGGTGGGCAACCGGTTGTACTTCTCTTTGGTCAATAGCGAAGGGCTCTTGGCCTTCGTCGGACCTTGCGCCGAGATCCGGCCCGATTGGTCATCGTTGCTTCGCGTGGTCAACGCGCTCTTCCGGTGGGCCGGAAATGAAGTCCCAGACGAGAGAGTGCTCACCGTCCAGACTCATGGAGCCTTCAATGAGATCATTGAGGATCTCCAGTCCCTGCGAATAGAAACACCCCGACAAGTCACCGGCGCAGCATTCGTGCCGGTCTGGTGCAACTGGTCGATCGCTTTGATGGAATCACTCGGCGCCGGTGTGTGGCCAATGGAACCCTGGAGATAGGAGAACGAGATGGCAATAAGCGTCGATGGACCCGCTGACCTGATCAGGTGGGCGGATTCCAAGTCATGCGAGGACTGGAAGAGGGACCGCGGATGCGGGCATTCCGGCTGCGCCCAAGCTCAACGGGCAGTAGATGTCCTGACTGCCCTCCGCCAAACGGCCCCGAGCGTTTGGACCTTGGGCGTGGCGGACATCGTTCTGACCGCTTGACCCCAGGGGTTGTGCCAGATCGCATCTTCTAACCTCTCTCAGGGATCTTTTCGAACTCCCCTGTAGGTGGTGACCTACTTACGTGATGAACACGCAGAAAAGGAGGCTCATGTGTCCGAAGAGATGAACGATGAGGAGATCTGGGACAGCCTTCGCGCCGCCGACGGAATCGAGCGTGCCGAGATACTCCAGGAGTTGGGCGTTCCGCGCTATTTCAACCGCGGCGCCTTCGTGGAAGCTGCCGCTGCTGCTGCTTCGGCGGCTGAACTCTTCGAGGCCTCTGGACATGTCGAACAGCGGGCACAGTGTCAGTGGGGCCAAGCCATCTGCTACGAGCGGATGGGCCAGGACGATGATGCCCTTGATCACTTCACTAAGGCCAAGGACGGGTTCAACGAGGCCATCGACGAGATGGGTGCGGCCGAATCTCTGGACCACATGGCGGCCTTGCAGATCGGCCGTGGTCACTACGAGATCGCCATCTCCAATTTCGAAGATGCGATAGGTCTCAGCATCTCGGCTGGGCAGGAACGCCGAGCTGCCGACTTTGCCATGGAGCACGGTGAGCTTCTTGGACAGCTGGGCCGACAAAGTCAGGCCCTCGAGCGTTTTGAGTGGGCGCGTTCGCTTTACAGAGGCAACGAGGCCGTGCGGGCGGTCGCCAAGGCCGATGACCGTGCTGCAGCCTGCCTGATTGATCTCGGACGTCTCGATGACGCCCTCGGGCTATTGCGCAACGTCCTGGCCGTGGCCGAGATGACCAACGACACCGCTTTCCAGACCCATGCCCGCTACCGGCTCGGGTGGACGCTGCAACTGGCCGACAACTACGAGGAGGCGCTCGAGTACCTCTCGAAGGCCCGCGACGGCTATGACGATCTTGATGACATTCTGGGTGCCGCGAAATGCGATCAGGTGGCGGCCAGCGCGCTGGGTCAGATCAACAGGGAAGACGAAGCGCTCGATCTGTTCCGTCGCGTCCGTGCTGTCTTCGACGCAGCAGGGGACGACCACTCCGTGATCGTGGTCGAGGCAAACATGTCGGTCATTCACAGGGATCGTGGAGAATGCGGCATGCGTCGAACTCTGCCGGACTGCGTATGCCCGAGCCATGGCACTCGCGGACTCCTACCTCATCCGGAGTCTCGCCAGCCGGTTCGCTGAAGCCCTTCTCAGACTGGATGAGCCAAATGAAGCGGCCCGAGTCATCGTGGAGACAGAAGAGCACCTCGATGACACCGACGAGGTAAACGATACCTCGCTGTTCGCCATCGCAAAGGCGCGCATGCTGCTCGCACTAGGTGACGTCGGAGGAGCCGACGACTTAGCGCGCTCGGTGTTGGTCACACTTGCCGAAACTTCCGCCATTGGCACCTTGGCTGGCGCCTACGAAGTTGCGGCCGCGTGGCCTTCGAACAAGAAAGTCCGGCTGAGGGAGAGCGGCTCCAGGCTCACGCCGTCGCGCTCTACCTTGGCAGCCGGCGACGACGATCACGCCCGAGATCTGTCGCGGATCTTCTTGCCGCGGCCCTCGAGCGCGAAGAAGAGGGTCTCCGACACATTCGCTCGTTCTCCGACGCAGTACCGACACCCGCTGGTGACGCTGACATCGTTCAGGAGAACCTCTTTCTCGACTCCGTCTGCCAGGGCAGAAGGATCCAAGCCGGAGCGCAAAGCACCGAAACACAACGAGAGAGACACCGGGCGAAGCGCTACGCAGGAATCACCTGACCCTTCCGTGGACGACGACAGTGCGTAGGAACCGGGCGGCCTGCAGCTCTACCTCGACACGGTTGTCTCATGCGCTCAAGGTGAGATCGGTGGAACAGTTGTCATGAGCACTTGAGTTACCTAAGGATCCCACCCTCAACAGCGTCTCATCCAACAGGCTTCTCTGTACATCAATGCCAGTTCGCTACTCGTAAGATGACGCCACCAGTTGGACATCCTGAGCGCAGACTGTGCTGAGTTCGTCAGCAGAAGGACTCAACTTCACCAGACGTTTGGCCTGAGCCTTCATGACTCTGTCGAATAAGGTCCGAACGGATCGTCCATTTGCGAAATCCACCTGGCGCCGCAAGAGCGGAATCGTCTTTCTAAGGGACTGTATTGCATCCGGATCCATTCGGACACCGGCACTGTCAGCAAGACGGTAAAAGATGTCCTCTAGCTCTGCGTCTGAGTAGTCCGGGAACGTGAGCGTGTCGGTAAAGCGAGATGCAAGCCCCGGATTCGAGTTGACGAACTGGGTCATTTCGTCGGGGTAGCCAGCGGCGACAACGACGAAATCTTCCCGATAATCCTCCATGAGCTTAAGAAGGGTGTCTATGGCCTCGGCTCCAAAGTCGAGGGCATTCCCAGCTTCGCGTGTAAGGGTGTATGCCTCGTCGATAAAGAGTACGCCGCCCAATGCTTCCTTGACTTTGCGAGTTGTCTTGATCGCTGTCTGTCCTACGTAGCCCGCAACCAGGTCTGCCCTCGCGCATTCAACCATGGTTCCTCGGCTCACAAATCCTAGAGCCCCATAGATCCGAGCGAGGATACGAGCGACCGTCGTTTTGCCTGTCCCTGGTGAACCGGCGAACACCAAATGCTGGGAGGAAGAGACCATCGGTAGTCCGGCTTCCTCTCGCATCTTCTGTACTTTGAGGCTGTCGGCCAGTTGCCCTATCTGTTCCTTCAGTGAGCCGAGTCCGACCAGAGAATCCAGCTCGGCCATGGCGTCAGCGAGGTCGTCGCTCGCCTCGGCGACGCTAGGACGGGGGAACGCAAGATCGGGCTCTTCGATCGTTGACAGTTCCGCCACACTGCGATTGCTCAGCGTAAGCAGCCGGTCCGACTGTCTCTTGAGGCTCTGCTCGAACAGTGATCGTACGTAGCGCCCGTTCCCGAACTCCTTGGGCCGGGTCATCTTTCTTAGACTTCTACGAAGGGCGACCTTTGCTTCATCTGTAAGTGTCAATCCGTTCTGCACGCAGAGATCATCGAAGATGGCTTCGAGCTCCAAAGGCGTGTAGTCGTCGAATGTCAAAGTACGATCGAACCTCGACTTGAGACCGGGATTCGCCTCAAGGAAGTCTTCCATTCGGTCTGTGTACCCAGCCACAATCACCATGAGCTCATCCCGGTGATCCTCCATGAGCTTCACGAGCTCAGCGATGGCTTCAGCACCGTATAGATCACCGTCACCGCCCTCAGTCCGCGGCGAGAGAGCGTAGGCCTCGTCAATAAACAGGATCCCGCCGAGCGATCTGTTGACGGCAGCCGTTACCTTCTGTGCGGTTTCGCCCAGGTACGTGCCGACGAGATCGCTACGCGAGCAGTCTTCGACTTTCCCTGTGCGGAGCAGTCCTATTTCGGCGTAGATCTTTCCTAAAAGTCGAGCCACGGTTGTCTTGCCGGTCCCGGGATTCCCCTCGAACACGAGGTGCATCCCGACACTTTGGACGGGCAAACCCGCTGCTTTTCGCTCAGCTTGGATCTTTTGGAAGTTCGTAAGCTGTGAAATCTCGGCCTTTACGGAGTGGAGCCCCACAAGGCTCTCAAGTGCAGCCGGGATACTCGGACCGCCAGTTCCCGACGATTGCTCGCCCGCAGCCGACCTGGTCGGGGTATCGATCCTCTCGGTGATCGCCCAGGCATCACTGCCATCGCTAAAGGCACCACCGGAAAACATGGTGCCCGGGTACATCACAAAATTGTCTTCCTTGCCGCAGGAAGGGCACGTAGCCGGCCCCTGAGACCAGTCGACTCCGGGAACCTCAATGACGTGGTCGAGCAAGTAAGTACGGTCACTCGGACCCATTCCCTCCCAGGACTGCGCGGTCCATGGGTTGCCCTGCTCGTCATTGAAGTGCGCTCGTTGAAAGGTCTCTGTCGCCAGCTCTTCATCACCCGACGATCGCATTGTGTCCCAGTACACCTCAGCGTCCGACGCTCTTGCCCACACCCTTTGGATCCGTTGGCCGGAAGGGGCGATGATGAATCCTTCGGCGTCGTATTCGCGCTTCCGATAGTTCCGGAAATCGTATCGAAATGAGATCACCTGGCCACATGTGCAGCTCATCAAGAGCGGTAAATCTGGTCCGAGAGTTGCTCTGCGGATTCCGAAAAGGATCGCGTCAAGGTCGCCGACAAGTAGCGAGCGGAGCAGTTCATAGGAGGGCGGGCGACCGCCAATAGATTCAACGGCCTTGATGGCAAGGTCCATTTCAAATCTGATCGGGTTTCCGGTGAAGATGGTGTCGATCAGCTCTTGAAAATCCAGTGGACGGATGACCACTTCCGTAGTCCCAGGCGCTTGAGCCTGAAGACCCCCGGGCAACGTGATGGTGATCGCTCCCTCTCCCTTGTTTTCTACGGCAAATTGAAAAAGCTTCGCCTGGGCGACGTTGAGCGCTGGTCGATCATTTCGTTCGTCCACGAGTTGAATGGCTTCCGCCTGTATCTCGTAGGGCCCGTTGATATTGCACTCCAAGACGAAACGACCCGGCGCATAAAACGTCCTGGTGCCGGAACTCTGTGAACGCCCACCGAGGCTGGCCTCACTACGTCCCGTCGAAGTATTGAGATGAAGCAACGGGTAGGCGTCCTGAGAGGCGCACCAACGAATTCGCCATATTCGAACGTTGTCTGCGACATCAAATGCATCAGTCGTCAGCGGCTCGTTGGCTTTGAAGTTCGCGAGAACGGCTATTACATCGTTGGCTGGGTCCAAGAGCGGCCGATCACTCACTTCACCATGATTTCGCTCGATCCAATCATGGGCAATAAAAAGCGATCTGGTGCTGGAGCACAAGACCTCATGGCGTGTACCGTCGAACCACCACTCAAGAACAATCGAGCCGTCTGTGCGTTTTTCGCTCACACCGAGGCCTGACGCGTAACCGTACGCGTACCACTCCCAATCCAAAACTTGGGACGGCCTTCCACGCTCATCATTAGCAAAGCTGACCAATAGAGACCTGCGATCCGTTAGCAGCAGGATGACGTTTGCTGAGGGATTCTGAACCGCGCTGACTTCCGTCCAAGCGAGGTACTGTTCGTCCGGTTCGCCCGTTACGCTACGGATGGCAGGTTCCAGAACTCCCGGCAACGGTGTGGCACCGAGCTTCGACCTTTGCCTTGGCAGCTCCGCGCCGCTTCCCATGTCCGACAGTATCGCCTATCCGAATCCAAAGCCCCCGCAGCGTGCTCCGTCCGGTGCCGGTGGAGCCTGCCGCCCTGATGGCGTGCCGCTATGGCGTCGCTGCGCGACGTTTACGTGCCGTTTCGGCGTCCTGAACCGCTTTCTTCCGAAGGCACGTGGCCGCTAAGGGACTTGAACTCCGGCCTGCGGATTGCGAGACACAGTTCACCGGATTAATGAACATCGCCCAAGGCTGGAGGGCATGAGTCCGGGCGGTGACTTCATCGTCCTACGGGTCCTCGCCGAAGAGCATGGAGCCGATCTTCTCGGCCGCCTCACGCTGCATCGTCGGGGTCACGTGGCTATAGAGGTTCGTGAACAGCGTGGCGTCGGCATGCCCGAGGCGTTCGGCCGCCACCTTCGGCGGGACGCCGCTGGCGAGCATGAGGGTGGCACTGGTGTGACGAAGCCCATGCGCGGTCAGCCGCGGAACGTCCAACTCGGTGGTGTACGTGGCCAGCAGGCGGGACAGGTTCATCGGGTGGTACTGACCCCCATCGGGCCGGTGAAGACGAAGTCGGACTCGATCCACTCTTTCGCCGCCCGGTGCTCAGTGGTCTGCAACGCCTTCTGCTTGCGGAGGACGTCGGCCAGCCCGTCGTCGAGGTCAATGGTCCGGATGGCATCCCGGCTCTTGCCGACGGAAGGCATCATGTCGTAGCCGAGGGTCGAGACGAAGTCCACGATCCGCACCCGGCGGTTCTTGAGATCCACGCTGGGCCAGCGCAACGAGACGAGCTCGCCGATGCGCAGACCTGAACCCAGGAGGAAGGCCCATATCGGCCAGGTTCGGTCACCCTCCATCAGAGCGAGGAACCTGCGGGCCTCCTCGGGTGACCAGTACTTCGGGATTTTGCGTTGCGGCTTGGGGCGGGGAGTCTGCACGAGGGGGTTGGTCGGAATCGTGCCGGTGAGCACGGCCAACTTGAAGGCGCCGGAGAGCGGAGCTCTGACCCGATTCACCGTGTTCGCGGCCAGCGGCTTCCCTTCGCCAGGTTTGCCATCCTTGCCCTTCCTCTTGGCACCGCCCTCCTTGAGGAGTTTGCGTTGCCAGGCCAGGAGGACCTCGGGTGTGACGTCCCGGACCCGGCGATCGCCGATATACGGCCGGATGTAATCCGCCGCGTACTGCCGGTAGTCGAAGCGGGTCTTGAGGGCGAGGTTCTTATCGGCGTCGATGCCGTCGAGGTAGAGGTCGAGCAGCTCGTCGACCTTTAATCCGGCGGAAGACGGAACGAACTGGCCCCGGTCGACCTTGCCCAGGACCTCTCGGCGTTCCCGGGCCGCCTCGGCCATGGTGGCGAAGCCCCGCCGGGTGATCTGGTCACGCTTTCCGGTCAGCGGATCGTGGCCGACCGTGACCTTGAAGTACCACTTGCCGCGCTTGTCCTGATACACGCCCTGCGGTCTGGCCGGCATTTATCCACAGCCTCCCTGACACCCTTGAGAACGCTTCCTGTTCTCACGATGTTCTCACGGGGCTGTTTTCGGCTCAAGCGATTCGATCGAAAACGCTCTGACCTGGTCTTTCTTGCGCGCTCGGAGGGATTCGAACCCCCAACCTTCTGATCCGTAGTCAGATGCTCTAGTCCGTTGAGCTACGAGCGCTGGGTGAGACAGGACAGTGTACCGGAGCCCTGGCTCGGCTCCCGAGGCGGCCCCGACCTGGTCAGACGCTGATGGGCAGCTTGCTGTAGCCCCGGACCGTGCTCGTGTGCAGCGGAACCGCGCCCGCCATGTCCACCGACCACTCGGGGAAGCGCTTGAAGGTCTCCTCCAGGGCGATCCTCCCCTCTGTCCGGGCCAGGGCGGCACCGAGGCAGAAGTGGATGCCGTAGCCGAAGGACAGGTGGTGGTCGAACTTGCGGTGGATGTCGAAGCGGTCGGCGTCGGGGTAGGCCCGCTCGTCCCGGCCGGCAGAGCCCGTGATCATGACGACCTTCGAGCGGGCCGGGATCGTGCCGCCGTGGACCTCGACGTCCTCGAGACACCAGCGGCTCTGTACCGGCGACGGCGCCTCGTAGCGCAGGACCTCCTCGACGGCGTTGGGGATCAGGCTCGCGTCGGCCACCAGCTCGGCCCGCTGGTCCGGGTTGTTGTCGAGCGCCAAGGCGGCCCACCCGAGCATGCGGGCCACGGTCTCCGTGCCCGCGCTGCCGATGAGGGCGGCGAAGTTGACCGCCTGCTCCAGCGTCAGCCGGCGGGGCACGCCGTCTTCCTCCGTGATCTCCATGTTGACGAGGTCGGTGAACATGTCGTCGCGCGGGTTGGTCTGGCGATCGGTCAGCGTCTTGCCCAGGTAGTCCATGAAGTTGAACATCGCCGCGGCCGAGATGTCGTTGGACATGCCCAGCTCTGGGTCGAGGTGGAACGACTCGTCGATCCAGCTCCGGACCATGTCCCGGTCCTCGGGCGGCACGCCGAGCAGCGCGGCGATCACGTAGGCCGGGACCCGGGCGCCGAAGTCCTGCACGTAGTCGAACGAGCTCCGGCCGACCAGGCCGTCGAGCAGGGTGGCGCAGAGGGTCCGGATGTCGTCCTCGAGCAGCTTCATCCGGCGCGGCGTGAAGGTCTTCGAGACCAGACGCCGGTAGCGGGTGTGCTCGGGCGGGTCCATGAAGATCATCATCTGCATGTCGATCGGGTCGGCCGTGATCATCTCGAGCACGGTGCCGTGCGAGGAAACGAACGTCTTGGGGTCGCGACTGAAGGCGTCGACCTCGGCGAACCGGCTCACGGCGTAGAAGTCGAGCTCCTCGTTGTAATAGAGCGGTTGCTCGTCGCGCAGGCGCTTCCAGATGGTGTGCGGGATCCGCCTTGTACTTCTCGTTGAGCGGATCCCAGGCCAAAGGCTCGGTGTCGACAGCGGTCATTGCGGTCCCTCCTCGACGCCGACGTGGTGCGCGTCCCAGAGCTTGATGCCGCCGAGGATGCCGGCCTTGTTGTCCACCACCGTGATGCGCTCGAGCACCTCGCCGAGGTCACGCCGGTTCACCCGGGGACCGTTGCCGCCGCCGATGTAGAGGTGGTCGAAGAAGGAGAGCGCATCGAGATAGGCGATGGCCTTGCGCACCCGCTTGTTCCAGCGCTCGTCGCCGACCTTCTTGCGGGCGGCCTCGCCCACCTGCTCGTTGAAGGTCTCACCCTTGCGGAACTCCAGGTGGGCCAACTCGATGTGGGGCATCAGGTTGCCGTCCATGAAGAGCGCCGTGCCGAAGCCGGTCCCGAGCGTGATCACCACCTCGAAGCCGTTGCCCTGCACGACGGCCAGGCCCTGGACGTCGGCGTCGTTGGCCACCCGGCAGGGCTTGCCGATGGACGTGGCCAGCCCGCTCGCCAGGTCGAAGTCGGACCAGGACTCGAGCAGCTCGGGGTCGATTTTGGTGCCCGGGCCCTTCTCGGTTACGAAATGCGGGGCGCTGAGCACGTGGCCCTGGCGCACCATGCCGGGGAAGCCGCACGAGACCCGGTCGCCCGCCGGGAGCTTGGCCACCAGCGTCGTGAGCGTGGAGACGAGGAGGTCGGGCGGCATCGGGTACTTGGTGGGGATCCGGACCCGCTCGGCCACCGGGTTGCCGTCCTTGTCGAGGACGTCGGCCTTCAGGCCCGTGCCGCCCACGTCGATGGAGACCGTGAAGGGGTGCTCGTGTGGCGTGTCCGCGGGGGCGTCAGTCACCGTGAGGAACTGTAGCCAGCCGGGGCTGGGGTTTTGCCCGGCGGGACCGGTCCCGTCATCCGGCGAGGACGTCGTGGAGGATGTCGCGGAGCATGACCCCCAATTCCTCGTTCGTCGTCGACTCGAACGCGTCGCCGGCGAGGAAGAGGCTCGAGAAGACGACGCCGAAGGAGGCCGACATGCGCACCCGGTCCCGCAGCGGCACCCGGGTGTCCTCCAACACCCGGCGGAACTGGTTCTGGATGTCCTCGTGCTCGGCGTCGTGGTCCTCGCGGTGCAGCTTCTCCAGGCTGGCCTGGTTCCGCTCGTGCATGAGGAAGATCTTGCGCTGGTTCAGCATCTCGCCGACGATGTCGTCGAGGAGCTCCTCCCACTGGGCCAGCGTGACCGGCCCCTCCCCGATGCGCACCAGGGCGTCCTTGCCGAAGTCGTGCAGGCGCAGGTGCAGCGCCATGAGGATGTCCTCTTTGGATTCGAAGTGGTAGTAGAGGGCCGCCTTGGTGACGCCCAGCTGCTCGGCGATCTGCCGCAGGCTGGTGCCGTCGTAGCCCTGCTCGGTGAAGAGGTCGAGAGCCACATCGAGGATGCGCTGCTTGGTGTCGTTGGACTGGGGGGCGGCGGCGACAGCTTGGGTGGCGACGGCGGCGACGTTGTCGTCCACCTGGGGCGATGCGTCGGCCAATGGTCCGATGTCGGGCTCTTCGCCGATAACGGCCTCGAACTCGCCGATGGCGTCCGCGTTCTCCTCGGCCTTCTCTTCGGCGGTCTGCGTCACGTGGTGCCGCCCTGCGGTGTCGTCTGCTCGTGTCCGGCCATCTCGTTCTGCACCTTACCCGTACTGTTGTCTGATTCTTACTTGACGACAGGTAAGTATACGGCTTACCATGCCCTTGGACCACAGTTTACTTAACGACCGGTAAGGATGTCTATGGCTACCGAACTCATGATCCAGGCCGAGGGGCTGACCAAGCACTACGGCTCGACCCAGGCGCTGGCCGGCGTGGACATCGCCGTCCCCGCCGGCACGATCCTCGGGCTGCTCGGGCCGAACGGCGCCGGCAAGACGACGGCCGTGCGGGTCCTGACGACGCTGGCCCGGCCCGACTCGGGCTCGGCCACGGTGGCCGGGATCGACGTGCTCCGGTACCCCGCCGAGGTGCGGCGCCACATCGGCGTGGCCGCACAGGACGCGACGTTGGACCCGCTGCTCACGGGGCGCCAGAACCTGGTGCTGATCGGCGAGCTGTCGGACCTGGGCCGGGCCGAGTCCCGGGCCCGGGCCAAGGAGCTGCTGGCGCAGTTCGAGCTGACCGACGCCGCCGACCGGGTCGTGAAGGGCTACTCGGGCGGCATGCGCCGGCGGCTGGACCTGGCCGGCTCCTTGATGACGCGGCCGCCGGTCCTGTTCCTCGACGAGCCGACGACGGGGTTGGACCCCACGTCGCGTCAGCGGGTGTGGGAGGCGATCCGTGAGCTCTTGGGCGAGGGCGTCACGGTGCTGCTCACCACGCAGTACCTCGAAGAGGCCGACGAGCTGGCCAACGAGATCGTGGTCGTGGACCACGGGCGCGTCATTGCCGCCGGGACGCCGCAGGACCTGAAGAAGGCCAGCCGGGGCGCCCGCCTGGAGGTGACGCTGGCCGAGCCCCACGCGGCCGCCGTCGGGGCCATGGCACCGCTGGTGTCGGGTCCCGTGTCCGTGAGCGACGACGGGCGTCACCTGAGCGCCGGCGTCGACTCGTCGACCGGTCTGGCCACCGTGGTGGTGCGGGCGTTGGACGACGCGGGAGTGCTGGTGGACAACATTGAGGTGCGGCTGGCGTCGTTGGACGACGTGTTCTTCTCGCTCACCGGCGGGCACATCGAAGAGGAGGGTGCCGGCGACGGCGGTGCTGTCGGCGACGGCGCTGCAGGCGCTGCCGCTGCTGGTCCGGCCGGCCCCGTCGGGTCCGGCGAGGGCCGTCACGAACTGGAAGGAGTACGCGCATGACCACGACCACGTTGACACCGCCGGCCACTGGGTTCGACCGGCCCCACGAGGGCGGGAACGCCCTCGGTTCGCTGTCCGACATTTGGGCCATGACCCGACGGAACATCGTGCACATCTCCCGGGAGCCCATGCAGCTCTCGGACGTGACGATCCAGCCGCTGCTGTTCACGGTGCTGTTCGTCTACATCTTCGGCGGCGCCATCCCGATCCCCGGCGGCGGCAGCTACGTCGACTTCCTGCTGGCCGGCATTCTGGCCCTGAACCTGACCACCTCGACCATGGGTACGGCGATCGGTCTCAGCACCGACCTGCACGAGGGCATGATCGATCGCTTCCGCACGCTGCCCATGTGGCGCTCGGCGGTGTTGGTCGGGCGATCCGCCGCCGACTTCCTCACGTCGGTGGTGTGCGCCGCCATCGTCGCCGTGACCGGGCTCGTGGTCGGTTGGCGCCCGGGCTCGAACGCCATTTCGGTCGTCGGGGGATTCGCGCTGCTGCTGTTCTTCGCCTACGCGGTGTCGTGGGTGTCGGCTTGTGTCGGGTTGAACTCCAAGAGCCCCGAGTCGGCCGGCTCGTTCGGCTTCATCGTCCTGTTCCCGCTGACGTTCGTGTCGAACGCCTTCGTGCCCACCCAGCACATGCCCGGGTGGCTGCAGGTCGTCGCGAACTGGAACCCGGTGAGCGCCGTCGTGGCGGGCGCCCGCGACCTGTGGGGCAACCCGAACCCCTCCGCCATGGTGCAGGCCTGGCCGATGCAGCATCCCGTCGAGGCGGCGCTGATCTGGTCGGTGGCGATTCTGGCGGTGGCCGCACCGCTGGCGGCGCACTTCTTCAAGAAGCGGACGACGGAGTAGGGGGTCGAGGTCTACGCGGTTCCTTCCATCCAGGCGGCGAACTGCTCCCATGTCGCCGTGCGCGGATGGGACTTGAACGGCATCCAGTCGATGCCACCACGGCTGATCTGCACCTTGCCCAGCAACTCCCCATCGGAGCGAACCTCGAACTCCACGTCCACGTTCAGCACGGTGATCGGGTGTGCGAGATTCATGGTCACATCGTGAGCTGGCATGTCACAAGAGTCTAAAAGGCGGGTCGGCGGATCCTTGTGGATGTCGACCGTTGCGTGAAGGAGAGGTGCGTGGTGCTGATGGCTCGCCGGACCGGACTTCGGGTGTCGCCGCTCCGTGTGCTGGGATGCAGTCCATGACCGAACCATGGCTGGGAGACGCCTGCTCCCTCGTCGACGCTTACCGGGCCGGCACCATCTCCCCCACCGAGGCGCTCGAGGGGTCGCTGGCGGCCATCGCGGACTCGAAGCTCAACGCGGTGTGCTTCGTCGACGAGGAGCGGGCCCGGGAAGCGGCGGCCGGCGCCGACGTCGACCTGCCGTTCGGTGGCGTCCCGATCGGGGTCAAGGAGCTCGACCCGGTCAAGGGCTGGCCCCAGACCGAAGGGTCGCTGGTCTTCAAGGACCGGATCGCCGAGTACGACGGGACCATGACGGCCCGGTTGCGCCGGGCCGGTGCCGTCCTCGTCGGGCAGACGACGGCGTCGGAGTTCGGCGGCATCTCCGTCACGAACACCCGGTTGCACGGCGCCACCTCGAATCCCTACGACCTCGAGCGCACGCCCGGTGGGTCGTCGGGCGGCTCGGCTGCCTCGGTCGCGGGCGGCCTGCTGCCGCTCTGCACGGGTGGTGACGGCGGAGGCTCCATCCGGATCCCGGCCGGCTTCACCGGTTTGTTCGGACTGAAGTCGACGTTCGGGCGCATCCCGAAAGGCCCGCGCACCGAGATCGAGCCGCTCACGACGGTGCTCGGGTGCCTGTCCCGGTCGGTGCGCGACGCGGCCCGTTGGTTCGATGCCTGCAACGGCGCCGACGAATACGACCCCTTCTCGTTGCCGCTGGTCTCGGGCTGGGAGGCCGGGCTCGGTCAACAGGAGCTGCGGGGCCGGCGGGTCGCCGTGTCGGTGGACCTCGGTGCGGCCATCGTCGCGTCGGCCGTGCGCGACACGGTCGACGAGGCGGCGGCGCTGCTGATCAAGGACGCCGGGCTCGAGCGGGTCGACCTCCCGATCGCCCTCCCCCGCGGCGGGTTGGAATGGGCCCTGGCCGGCACGGCCAGCCTGCTGGTCGGCCTGGGCGATCTCTACCCCGCCTGCGAGTCGGAGCTCACCCCGGAAATCATGCTGGCGGCCAACATCGCCACCAACCACTTCAACGTGGACACGGCGAAGAACATCGAGGCGTTCCGGCGCCAGATCATTGTGCAGATGGCCGAGCTCTTCGAGCAGGTCGACTTCATCATCTGCGCCACCAATCCCGACGTGGCTTTCGCTGCCCAAGGCCCGATGCCGACCACGGTCGACGGCGTCGACCTCATCGCCGAGCACGGGTTCGAGACGGCGGTCGGCAACAACGGCGCGCTGACGATTCCGGCCAACACGACCGGTCACCCCGCCGTCGCCGTCCCCGTCGGCTTGGTCGACGGGCTCCCCGTCTCGATGCAGATCATCGGCCGGCGCCATGCCGAACAGCTCCTGCTGGACCTGGCCCGGGTCGTCGAGCGCGAGCGGCCGTGGCCGCTGGTCGCCCCGGGGTCGCCCGTCTGAGTCGCCGCAGGCGACGCGCCGGGCCGATCCGGCCTGCGTACCGGCGGTACGACGTGACGGCGTCACGGTCTCCGAATCACACAGTTTGCACAATTCCCAGAGGTTGGTGACTCCATCCGGGACAGTTCGACGAGGTCCTCTCAGTTGCGCTGGAGCACTCCGACGACAGGGCCCGGTCCGGTCGCCACCGAAGCGACATGGGGGCTGACGACGCGAAGGAACTACCGGTTCGACCTCGCGTCTGGCCATGAGTTTTGATGACCCGTTGTGTCTTCGTGTGACTTTCGGGCCTCGCGTGAAAACAACCGTTTGTCCTAGCCTGAAGTGAGAAATGGCGGAGGAAATGCTGTTCACAGTCGCTGGGTCCGTCGCGATGCCGGCGCAGATGATCTCGCTCGAGGAAGCGGGCCTGGAGCAGCGCGCCGATCTGCAGGAGTGGGTCCTGTCGAACCCGGGCATCCTCGGCCCCGCCGTCAAGGTCGTGACCTTCGAGTTCGAGGGACTGCCCCCGGCCGGCGGGGCAGGCCGCGACCGGGTCTCGGTGCTGGGTCTCGGCGCCGACGGCCGCCTGGTGGTGGCCGAGCTCAAGAGCAGCCGGTCCGCCGACACCGAGGTCACGGCCATCAAGTACGCCGCCGCGGTGAGCCGGATGCTGCCCGAGTCGCTGGCCGAGTACTACGCCCGCTTCCAGTCCCGCCGCCAGACCCCGATGAGCCCCGAAGAGGCGCTGGCCGAGCTGAAGGCCCACGCGCCCGACCTGTCCAACGAATCCCTGCGGCGCCCCCGCATCCTTCTGCTGGCCCGCGACTTCTCGACGGTCGTGACCGCCAGCGTGGTCTGGCTGAGCGAAATGGGCCTCGACATCACCCTCGTCCAGATCAGCGCCTTCCGCTCCTACGTCTACGGACAGCTGGGCTCCAGCAACGTGCCGATGATCTCGGTCAGCCAGATCTACCCCGTGCGCGAGGTCGAGGAGTTCACCATCAGCCCCGAGCGCCAGCTGGCCAAGGAGATCGCCGATTCCAAGCGACGGGTGCAGGACGCCGCGCTGGTGCGGCGGCTCGTCGCGACCGAGTCCGTGGCTGACGGGACCATCTTCACCCTGAGCCCGCGCACCGACCTCAACTTCGACATGCGCAGCCAGTTGGAGGAGTGGCTGGACCTCGATCCGGCCCGGCGCACGGCGCACTGGCAGAACAACATGGGCGCGCCACTGGTCTGGGACGTCGACAAGGCGGCCTACACGCCCGCCGGCCTGGTCCGCCACATCGTCGAGCAGGCGACGGGCGTGAGCGCGAACTACGTCGGCACCCAGTGGTGGCGCGACCCGACGGGCTGGAACATGGCCGAGCTGGCCGGCCCCCTTGGCGGTGGCAAGGGGGCCATGTACCGCGAGTACTGGTCGCGCTGGCTCGACAAGGTCCGGGTCAGCCACTCGCAGTGGACCCAGATGTCCACCCTGCCGGCCCAGAACTTCATCACGCTCCCCTCGCCCGTGCGCGGCACGCACTACGGCCTCAGCTTCGTGGCCGGCGGGCGCATGCGCTCGGAGTTCTACGTCGACCTCGGCAGCCCCGAGGCCAGCGCGGCCCAATTCGAGGTACTGCAGCTCCAGCAGGAGACGATGGAGTCGATGTACGGCGCGCCGCTCTCCTGGGAGCGGCTGCCCGACCGCGCCGCCTACCGCGTGGCCGACTACGCCGAGGGCGACATCACCCAGGTCGAGGACTACGCGTTCTTCATCGACTGGATGATCGATGCACAGGAGCGGCTGCGTCGGGCCGTCAATTCCATTCTGCAGACCGGCGAGCCCCCGGACGGCGAGGACTTCGACCGGCGCTGACCGACAGAGCGCTGCGTGCAACTGACGCCCCCGACACCGGATGAACCTCGCCTCCACCCTCCGCGGGGGCGGATTACAGGTGGTAGAGCAAGATGCCGGCCTCTTCACGACGCTGCACGGCGCCCTTCGCCCGCAGGTGCTCCAGGTGGGCGAAGGTCTCGGCCTCGGCCATGGAGCCCCACGACCGCGGGGCGAACAGCTCGTGTGACAGGTCGACGACGTTGGCCCAGCCCGAGGCGTCACAGATCTCGAGCAGCGTGTCCAACCGCTCGTAGTGGTGGCGCTTGATCTCCTCGGCCCGTCCGGGCAGGTCTTCGAACGGTTGGCCGTGCGCCGGCAGCACGGTGGACACGTGCGGCAGGTCGGACAGGCGGTCGAGCGATTCGAGGTAACGCAGGAGCGGGTCGCCCGCGATCAGCCCTGAAATATGGGGCGTGATGGTGGGCAACACCTGATCGCCGACGAGCAGGACCCCACCTTCCTCGTCGTAGAGGCAGAGATGGTCGTCGGTGTGGCCCGGAGTGAAGAGGCCGACCCAGTCCCGGCCGCCCACCGTGATGTGATCACGATCGGCCACCCGGTGCGACGGGCGGGGTGGCTTGAACCAGCTGAAGAAATCGCCCTGATGGGCCAGCATTTTGGCTCGGGCGTCGGGTGGCGGTCCGACCGTTGATCCGCCCCAGGGCGCAGGCCTCTCGATGCGGATGCTGGGGATCGGACTCTCGTCCGGATCGATGTCGTCCGCCGCCTCGAGCTCGCGATCGTCGATGTCCTCGGGATCGAAGAACGTGCGGAAGCGGTCAGAGGCCACAACGGCGCCTCCGCTCTCCTGAGCCAACAACCCCGCGCCGCCGAAGTGATCGGGGTGCGAGTGTGTGACCACAATTGTATGGACGCGCTCCAAGGGGATCCCCGCCGCGTGCATGCGGCTCCGGAGGGCATTCCAGGATTCTTCGCCCGGGAGCCCCGGATCGACGAGAGTGAAGCCCTTCTCATCCTCGAGGGCATACGTGTTGACGTGGCCCAGACCCGTGAAATCGATGGGAAGCTGCAGTCGCAAAATGCCGGGAGCGACTTCGACGATGTCCGGCGACGCGTCCATCTGTTCCTGCTTGGGCGGGCGAGGGGCCGTTGCCTCGATCGGTCCGGACGTCGCCACAACAAGAAACTTACCTTGGCTCGCCTCCGGCACGAGACGGTCGACGGGTGTCGCTAGTTCCGCGCGATGACAGAGGCATCGGTTCCGCCGAAGGCGAAGGAGAACGAGTCGATCTTGCCGCCCAAGCCCTCAACGAGTGCTGTCGCGGCCGCAACCCGGGCCGAGCCGCCCTCCGACTTCACACCCTTGACACCATGGAGGGTGTAGGTGATCTCGAACAGGTACTTGGGCATGGGGCTCCTCGTGGGCTGCGTCTCGCCTGGGTGCGATCGTTCTCACCTCCATTGTCGGTGAACCCTGTTTCAGGAGCGCGTCACCCTCACACTGTCCGCCAACGGATCCCTTTCGCACCGCCCCCCGGTCACGTCGTCTTCAGCTTCCACACGGCGACCGGTGCGAACACAATGACCAGCCCCGCCGTCCACAGCAGCGAGGGGACGAGATAGTACGAGACCGGGTGCCCGAGCAGCGCCTGCGCCTCAGGGCCACCGGTGAGCAGCCGCACCGTGTTCACCATCTGCGTCATGGGCTGGTTGTTGGCGAAGGCCTGCATCCAGCCCGGCATGGTCGACACCGGTACGTAGGCCGACGAGACGAAGCTGAGCGGGAAGACCAGGAACGAGAGGCCCTGCGCCGCCTGCGGGCTGCCCGCCATGAGGCCCAGCGCGATGAACAGCCACACGAAGGCGAAGCCGTACAGGATGGTCAGGCCGAGCGCCGCCACCGCGTCGACGGTCGTGCCGGTGACGCGGAAGCCGACGGCGAAGCCGGCCGCGGTCATGACGACCACGCCCCAGGCCACGAGCGCCGTATCGGCACCCACCCTGCCCGAGACGATGGAGAGCAGCCGGATCGGCAGGCTGCGCAGCCGGTCGAAGAGCCCGCCCTCCTTGTCGTCGGCCACGCCGCTGGCCGCGCTCATGCCCTGGAACAGCACGCCGGTGACCACGAACCCGGGTACCAGGAAGTCCACGTACGACAGGCTCCCGGTGTGGCCCACCGCACCGCCGAAGACGTAGCGGAAGATGAGGAGGAAGAGCAGCCCCTGGGCCGTACCTGCGATGAGCAGCGCCGGCGAGCGGATGAACTTCTTGAGCGTGCGCGCCGCCACCTGCTCGGTGGCCACGAGGAACGACGCGCCCTGGTTGGTGACCGCAGTCCTCGGTCGGGACTGGCGCGGTGGGTCGAGGGTGATGGTCATGCTGCGTCCTCCTTCGGACTCGTCGGGTCGATGTCGCTCTCGGCGGGGCGCCCGGTGAGGGCGAGGAAGACCTCGTCGAGGGTGGGCCGGCGCAGCGCGATGTCCTCCACCGGCACGGCGGCCTCGTCGAGGGCGCGCACGACGACGGGCAGCAGCTTCGAGCCGCCCGGCGCGGCGAGCGAGCACCGGCGCGTCGCCGGATCCGTCGACGGTTCCGCCATCCCCAACGACGCCAGCACCTCGGCCGCCCGCTGCATGGTGGGGACGTCGATCGTGTGCAGCTCGACCATGTCGGCGCCCACGCGGGACTTGAGCTCGTTCGGCGTGCCCTGGGCGATCACGCGGCCGTCGTCGATGATGACGATGGAGGTGGCGAGGTGATCGGCCTCATCGAGATACTGCGTGGTCAACACGATGTCGGTCCCGCTCACGCTCATGGCGTGCACGGCGTCCCACACTTCGTTGCGGCTGCCGGGGTCGAGTCCCGTCGTCGGCTCGTCGAGCAACAGCAGCCGGGGCGAGCCGACCAGGCTCGCCCCGAGGTCGAGCCGCCGTCGCATCCCGCCGGAATAGGTCCGGACCTGGCGGTCGGCGGCCTCAACCAGATCCATCTGCTCCAGGATCGCTTTGGTGGAGGTCACCGCCTCGGCGCGGCCCTGGCCGTACAGGCGGGCCACCATCACGAGGTTCTCGCGGCCGGTCATCATCTCCTCGACGGCGGCGGACTGGCCGGCGAGGCCGATCATGCGGCGTACGGCCATGGGGTCGCGCACGACGTCGTGCCCGTTGACGACGAGCGTGCCCTGGTCGGGCGCGATGAGCGTCGCCACCATGCGGATGAAGGTGGTCTTGCCGGCGCCGTTGGGACCGAGGATGGCCACCGGTTGCCCGGCCGGCAGCGTGAGGGTCAGGTCGGCGAGGGCCTGCACCTTCCCGAACTTCTTGCTGAGGCCGTCGGCCTCTATGAGCGCGTCCATGCGCGCCTCCTTTCGTGGGTCGCCGTCCCTACGCTCTCAGTGCTGCCTCGGGCGAAGGTCCTTCGTGGATCGGGCTCGTGGTCGTACCGGCCCGGGGCCGCGTGGTACTCCACGCGGTCTCGGGCCATTGCTTTCGGGGTCACTCCTTGGGGAGATCGAAGGAGAAGTGCACCTCCTCGGGATCGAAGTCCTCGGTCTGGAAGAGGCGCCACAACTCGAGGCCCTCCAGGGTGCCGGCGTCCATCTCGTCGACGAGCGCCTTGACGAACGTGAGCTCGGCGGTGACCGCACGCTCCTCGTACTCGGACTCGAGCTCGAAGATTCTCGGGAGGCCGGCGTCGCGGGCGGCCTGCATGGCGCCGCGCATGGCGACGAGCCGCATGGTCAGTGCCTCGGCACGCCGGCGCAACGCGGCGAGGGCGTCGTCGGGATCGAGCGCCGGGAGGAAGGACAGGCCGGCCATGAAGGCCGGGTACTCCTTGTTGGGGGTGCCGACGAGCTCGGTGAGCCAGTCGGTCATTTCGAGCGAGCCCTCTTCGGTGATCTCGTAGACGGTGCGCTGGGGCCGCTTGCCCTCCCGCACGGTGCCGGTCGCCTTGATGAAGCCCTTCTTCTCGAGGGACTCGACGACGGCGTAGAGGGAGCCGTAATTGAGGCGGACGCTCTGCTCCTTGGCCCGGGCCCGCAGCGTCTGCGCCACTTCGTAGGGGTGCATGGGCTTCTCGTACAGGCAGACCAGAACGGCCAGGGCGAGGGGGTTGGAGCGGGACCATCTCGGCATCCGATCAGTATATTTGATTCAGAGTAATCTGTAAAGAGTGCTCTGACGAGGGTGCGGCGTCGGCAGGGCGGTCCGACGGCCCGGGCACTGGCGGTCCGACGGGCGTAACCTCCCTGGTCGTGGCCCCGACGATCCTGCACGTGGCACCGCACCCCGACGACGAGGCGGTGGGGTGCCCGGGTGCCCTCCTCCACCTGCTCGACCGGGGCTGGAACGTGGTCAGCGTTGTCGCCAGCCTGGGCTTTTCCGGTCAGTGGGAGCGGCGCCGGGCCGAGGCGGAGGACGCCGCGGGGCGGGCCGGCTTCCACCCCGTCTTCTTGGACCCACCGCTGAACCTCGACCTCGACGGGGACCTGGCGCTCGCCACCCGCCGCGTCGCCAGCGAACTCCCGGACCTCGTCGACGAGCACGAGGCGTCCATCGTCGTGTCGCCCTCGCCCCACGACGTGCACCACGCCCACGAGGCCGTCGGCCGGGGCGTCCAGCACGCCATGGCGGCCCTGCCCCCGACGGTGCGCTGGTGGATGTGGGGCGTGTGGGGCGACCTGCCGGCGCCGAACGTCTACTACGGCTTCGACGCCTCGGTGCTGGACCGCGCCCTCCACATCCTCGACGCCTATGCGGGCGAGCTCGAGCGCAACGACTACCGCCCCTTCCTGACGGGGCGGGCCGCCGCCAACGCGGTCATGGGCTCCGAGCGCGTCTTCGGCTTCGGCTCCCCCGCCGCCAGCAGCACCCGCCCCTACGCCGACCTCGTCACCGAGGTCCGGCTCGTCGACGGGCACTTCATGGCGTCCGAGCCCCACCACCTCGACCAGGGCCCCGAACCCTCGGCGCTCTACGACGTCGACCTGACGCCATGGCTCGACGCGCCGACCGTGCACGAAATGGTGGGCTACATCCGCGAGGTCCGGGAGGATCCGGGACGGTGACCACGGTCGCCACGCTCACGCCCCGTCTGGTCAGGGATTTCCGGCGCGACGGGTTCGTGGTGGTGCCCGACCTCCTGTCGGCCGGCGAGCTGCGGCATTTCGGCGCCGCCGTCGACGAGGGGGTCGCCCGGCGCAGCCGGCACGACGCCCGGCCACTGGCCGAGAAGTCGCGCTACGAGCAGAGCTTCACGCAGTGCCAGAACCTGTGGGAGGACTGTCCGGACGTCCGGCCGCTGACCTTCCATCCCGTCGTCGCCGAGACGGCGGCCCGTCTGCTCGGCGTGGACGCGGTCCGGCTCTGGCACGACCAGGCGCTCTACAAGGAGGGCGGCGGACGCCGGACCGACCCCCACCAGGACCATCCCTACTGGCCGATCGTCGAGACCGACACGGTCACGGCCTGGATCCCCTTCGACGGCTCCACACTCGACACCGGTGCCATGGGTTACCTCCCGGGGAGCCACCGGCTCGGCCTGCGCGAGTTCGTCGACATCTTCAGCGGCAACGGTGACGATCCGCTGACCCGGCCGGCGTTGGAGGCGATCGAGCCCGTGTTCGTGGAGGTGCCGGCCGGCTCGGTCGCCTTCCATCACGGCCTCACCTTCCACTTGGCCAAGCCCAACCGGACCGGTACCGTCCGTCGCGTGCACACCGCCATCTACTTCGCCGACGGATCCACTCGGGGCGAGGGCTCGTACCCGCACCCCGCGGTGGAACGGGCCGGGATCGCCATGGGGGGCGTCATCGCCAGCGACGTCACGCCGCTGGCCTGGCCGCGCCCCGACGGCGCGCTGCCCGATCCGCCTGCGGCACCGATGGCCTGATGACGATACCGGTGTCGCCGTCGGTGTCGCCGTCGGTGCCGGTGTCAGTGCTGACGGAGGCGCAGCGCACCTCGTGGACGGAGCGGGGCTTCATCCGCATCGGCGGCTTCGCCGACGCCGCGACGTGCACCGCCATGCTCGAGCGGGTGACCGAGGTGGTGCGGGACCCCGCGCTCGCCGAAGAGCTCGGCGTCAAGGTGTTGCCGGAGAGCAACAAGGCCGGGGTGGCGGTGGCGCACCCCGAGGACGGCGTGTCCAAGATCTTCAAGCTGCACCGAGACCCGGTCTTCGCCCGCTTCGCCCACTCGCCCGGCGTCGTCGACCTCCTGGCCGAACTGATCGCGCCGGACATCGACGTCTTCCTGTCGCAGTTCATCTTCAAGACAGCGGGTGCCTGGGGCCAGCCATGGCACCAGGACTCCTTCTATTTCCCGTTCGAGCCGGCGCGGCCCGTCGTCGGCGTCTGGCTGGCGGTCACCGAGGCCACCCTCGTCAACGGGTGCCTGCACGTGCTGCCCGGGTCCCAGACCGAGCCGGTGCACACGCACGTCCCCGACCGGCGTCCGGGCGCCAACTACGGCTACTTCGAGATCGTCGACCACGACATGGGGGCCGCCGAGCCGGTGCTGATGGAACCGGGCGACCTGTTGGTCTTCGACAGCCACCTGATGCACTGCTCGACGGACAACGAGTCCGGCGGCATCCGGGCGGCCATGGTGTACCACTACGCCGCGGCGGGCACCGTCGACCACTCGGAGGAGTACTTCCCGACCACCAACGACTGGGTGCCGGTGCGGCGCCACGGGCGACCCACGTCGGTCGGCGACGGCGACGTCGGCGTCGACGGGGCACAGGAGGTCACGTGTCGCTGAAGTTCGACGCCATGCTGCCGGCCCAGCCCCTCCGCCAGGCGGCGGAGCTCGGGCGACGGGCCGCCGCCGCCGGGCTCTCCGGCCTGGTCGTCACCGAGGCGGGGCGCACCGCGTATCTCACCTGTGGCGCACTGGTGACGGCGGCCGACATCGATGTGCTGACGGGGATCGCGGTCGCCTTCCCCCGCAGCCCCATGGTGACGGCGGCGACGGCGTGGGAGCTGGCCGAGGCGAGCGGCGGTCGCTTCCGTCTGGGTCTCGGTGCGCAGGTGCGGGCGCACATCGAGCGGCGGTACGGCGCGACGTTCGAGCATCCGGGCCCGCGGCTGCGCGAGTACGTCCTGGCCGTGAAGCGGATCTTCGAGGCCTTCCGCCACGGCACTCCATTGGCCGTCGAGGGCGAGTACTACAACCTCTCGCTCCTCCCGCCCATGTGGTCCCCCGGGAGCATCGACTGCGGGGATCCCCCCGTCGACGTCGCCGCCGTCAACCCCTGGATGCTCAGGATGGCCGGCGAGGTCGCCGACGGCGTCCACGTGCATCCGCTCAACACCCCGACCTACCTGCGCGAGACCCTGCTGCCCAACCTGGAGGCCGGCGCCGCCCGCTCGGGACGCCGCGTCGAGGACCTCGAGCTCATCGTCCCGGCCTTCCTGGTCGTCGGCGACACGGACGAGGAGCGCAACCGGTGGCGCGAGATGGCCCGCGTGCAGGTGGCCTTCTACGGGTCGACCGCCAACTACGCGTTCATCTTCGAGCAGCTCGACCGCGAGGACACGACCGACCTCATCCGTGAGCGCCAGCGCGCCGGCGACGTGGCCGGCATGGCGGCGGTGATCGACGACGACCTCCTGGAGAACTTCGTCACCGAGGGAACCTGGGACGACATCGCCGACCGGATCGTGGCCAAGTACGGCGGCATCGCCACCCGGGTCGTCAGCTACTTCACCGGATCCGATCTGGTGCGCGATCCCGACGCGTTCGAACGCTGGGGGACGCTGGCCCGGCGGGTCCGGCACTCCTCCTAGACGACGCGCGTCTGCGTCAGGACGAGGGGTCCCTGGCGCGGCGCCGGAACAGCGAGCGCGTGACCTTTCCCGGTGCCTCCGAGTCGGCGGCCTCCTCGGCGGCCAGCGCCACGTCGAGCTCGGCGAACGTCCCACCGATGTCATCCTCGTACTGGTCGATGATCGCCATGCGGTCGGCAACGACGTCACCGTCCCGGCGCACTCCACCGGCGTCTGCGTCGTCTTCCGCCCAGGCGACGTCGCCCTCCCCGAAGAGGTCGATCGTCTGTCGCCGTCGCTGCCTCCGGCGCGTGTCCCACCTCGGCAGCGGGTGCAGCAGTGGGTCTCGACCGCACGGGCGAGGCGTCCTCCGTGCGATCGAAGAGGGTCGAGATCCGGTCGTCCATCGCGTCGAGATCCGATACGGCAGCCGAGAGGGCCCGGTGGAGTTCGGGGCTGTGGTCGGGCACACCGGTCGTACCGGTCGACCGCGCACTCGCCGTCGGCCGCACCTCGTCGGTCCAGTCCCCCCCGGTCCAGTAGCGCTCCTGGTCGGGGTCGTCAGGTTCGGGCTGCCAGCCTGCGACATTGGCCATGGTGGTCCTCCTCCGATTGCTCGGATCCCCCTGCCAGATACAGCCTGCGACGTGCGGACTTGGGATTATGCGTCCCACCAGAAGTGAGCAGACCCGCCTCCCGGCCGCACCGTCTCGATGCGGAACATACGTCACAACCAGAATAGGATCGCAACGCTCCCCTCCGAGGTTGACGGGGACCAATTGATCGACAACAACGACGAATGGAAGGACTGCGGTGGCTATCCAATTGAAGGCAGGGGCGAGGCTGCGCAGTGCGACCGACGCCTGCGAGGTCGTGGTCGTGAAAGCGCCCGGCGACCCGGTCGACCTGCGCTGCGGCGGCCATCCCTTCCAGCCGACCGACGCCGAGCCTGCGTCCGAGAGCATCCTCGAGGGCTTCGACGGGGGCACCCAGCTCGGCAAGCGCTACAGCGACGAGGAGCTCGGCCTGGAGCTCTTGTGCACCAAGGCCGGCGAGGGTGCGATCTCGGTCGGCGAGACCGTGTTGGTCGTCAAGGGAGCCAAGCCCCTCCCCGCCTCGGACTGACTGCCCGAACAAGGGCAGAGGGCAGAAGGGACGCCGCCATGAACATCGCCATGCTGCTCGAGATGGCAGCCGAGGGCGACCCCGATCGCATCGTCCTCGGTTCCCATGACGGGGGGATCACCGCCTCGGATCTGCTCGAACGATCCCGGCGGGCTGCCATCTACTTCGAGAAGAGCGGCGCGGAAGTCGTCGGCTACTTCGGGCTGAACGCGGACACGCTGCCCGTTGCCCTCTTCGGCGCCGCCCTGGCCGGCATCCCGTTCGCGCCGCTCAACTACCGCGCCCCGGACGAGCAGCTCCGGGGCATCGTCGGCCGGGTGGCCGGCGGGGTCATGATCGCCGACGACGAGGAGGTGGCACGCCTCGACGCCATCGGCGCCACGAACATCATCACCAAGGCGGAATTCGCCGCCGCCGCCGCCGAGCCGGTCACCGGTGAGCATCCCTTCGTCGACCCGGAGGAGATCGCCGTCCTGCTCTTCACGAGCGGCACGACGTCCGAGCCCAAGGCGGCGATCCTGCGCCACCGCCATCTCGTCTCCTACATCATCTCGAGCGTCGAATTCCTCGGTTGTGATCCCACCGAGGCCCAGCTGATCTGCGTGCCGTCGTATCACATCGCGGGGATCGCGGCGGTGCTGAGTTCTTTGTACGCGGGGCGTCGCATCATGTACCTGCCGGCGTTCGAGGCCACCTCCTGGGTGCAGCTCGCCGCCGACGAGCACGTCACGCACGCCATGGTGGTGCCGACCATGCTGGGCCGGATCCTGGGCGCCATCGAGGAGGCCGGCGCCACCCTCCCGTCGCTGCGCCATCTCTCCTACGGCGGCGGGCGCATGCCGCTCGAGCTCGTCGAGCGCACGCTGACGGACATGCCCCACATCGATCTCGTGAACGCCTACGGCCTGACCGAGACCAGTTCCACCATCGCCATGCTCACCCCCGACGAGCATCGGGAGGCCTTCGCCAGCGACGACCCGACCATCAGGGCGCGGCTCGGGTCGGTCGGGCGTCCCCTCCCGTCCCTCGAGGTGGAGGTGCGCGACATCGACGAGGCGGTCCTCCCTCCGGGCGAGAAGGGTGAGATCTGGGTGCGCGGCGAGCAGGTGGCTGGCGAGTACGTCGGCAACAACGTCCTCACGGTCGACGGCTGGTTCCGCACCCGCGACGCCGGCTGGTTCGACGAGCACGGGTTCCTCTACGTCGACGGCCGGCTCGACGACGTGATCGTGCGGGGGGCGGAGAACATCTCGCCGGGCGAGATCGAGGAAGTGCTCATGGCGCACAGCGCGGTGGCCGAGGCCGCGGTGATCGCCATCCCCGACGCCGAGTGGGGCGAGGCGGTGGCGGCCGTGGTCGTCCTCCATCCCGGCGATGACGCGTCCGAGGCCGAGCTGCAGGGCTGGGTCAAGGAGCGCTTGCGCTCCACCAAAATGCCCGGCGTGGTCGCCTTCCGCGACGAGCTCCCGTACTCGCCGACCGGCAAGCTCCTGCGGCGGGTGCTGCGGGACGAGCTGTCCCAGGGGGACGACGAGGTCTCGTAGGGCGGGCCGTTGTCGGGGCGCACGTGCGGCCCGCCTCCGATTTGAGTATCCTAAATGCGTGAACTGCTCCTGGGGGGAGTCGCGTGACCGGTGGCGGGTGGCACTGCGTCGGCGAGGTCGACGGACCCGGTGAGCACCTACGCCCAATTCTTTCTCCTGGGGCTGGGCAACGGCGGTGTCTTCGCCGCCCTGGCCATGGCGCTCGTCGTCACCTACCGCTCCTCGGGCGTGCTCAACTTCGCCACCGGCGCCCAGGCCCTCTACGCGGCGTACACCTACTCGCTGCTCCGAAACGGACAGCTGCTGCAGCCGATTCCCGGGCTGAGCCCGACCATCAACATCGGGTCGAACCTCGGCTTCTGGCCCGCGCTGTTGATCACGCTCGCCATCTCGGCGGTCATGGGCGCCCTGGCGTACCTCTTGATCTTCCGACCGTTGCGCAACCACCGGCCCGTCGCCAAGGCGGTGGCGTCCATCGGGCTCATGGGTCTGCTCACCGCCATCGTGACGTATCAGGCCGGCACGGCGGTGGTCCTGGTGAACCCGATCTTCCCGCAGAACCACATCAGTTTCCTGGGCGTCGACATCTCCGTCGACCGGTTGCTGCTGGCGGCCACGATCATCGGCATCGGGATCGTGCTCACGGTCCTCTTCCGTTTCACCCGGTTCGGACTGGCGACGCGGGCCTCCGCCGAGACCGAGGTTGGGGCGCTGGTCAGCGGGCTGTCCCCTGACCGCATCGCACTGGTCAACTGGATCATCAGCTTCGTCGTGTGCGGCATCGCCGGCATCCTCATCGCCCCCTTGGTGCCGCTGGTACCCGGCACCTACACGCTGTTCATCGTGCCGGCGTTGGCGGCCGCGGTCGTCGGGCGGTTCCACTCGCTGGGATGGGCCATCGCCGCCGGCCTGGGCATCGGCGCGCTCGAGTCGCTCTCCGTCTACCTCAACGGCGTCCATCCCGATTTCCCGGCGGGCGCGGGCCAACTCATCCCGCTCGTCCTGGTGCTGGTGGTGCTGGCCCTGCGCGGGCAGACCATGCCAAGCAGGGGCACCCTGGTCCAGGTCACGCTCGGGCGTGCACCACGTCCGCACTGGCGCCTCGGCACGGCCGTCGTCGGGACGGGCGTGGGACTGGCGGCCATCTACCTCTTCACCGGCAACGACAGGGCCGCCCTCTACTCCAGCATGATCACCGGTGTCATCACCCTGTCGCTGGTGGTGGTCACCGGCTATACGGGCCAGATCTCGCTGGCCCAGCTCACGTTGGCCGGCGTCTCGGCGTACATCCTCAGCACGTTCGCCACGTCGTGGGGCATACCCTTCCCGATCGCGCCCATCTTGTCTGCGTTGGTCGCCGCCGCGGCGGGAGTGGTGATCGGCATCCCGGCGTTGCGCGTCCGCGGCCTGATGCTGGGCGTCGTCACCTTGACCTTCGCGGCCGGTGTGGAGGCGATCTGGTTCAACAACAACTCCATCGACGGGGGGGCGAGTGGACTGGCCATCCCCACACCGCGCCTCTTCGGCATGGATCTCGGCATCGGCTCCGGAAAAGATTTCCCTCGGCCGGCTTTCGGGATCATGTGCCTGGTCGTGCTCGTCCTGGTGGCGGTCGGTGTCAGCTGGCTGCGGACGAGCCGCCTGGGGACGGCGATGCTGGCCGTGCGGGCCGACGAGCGCTCTGCGGCCGCGGCCGGCATCAATGTGGTGAAGGTCAAGCTGATCGGCTTCGCCATCGCCGCCTTCATCGCCGGCTTGGGCGGCTCCCTGCTCGCTTATCAATTGGGGAACGTGACGTTCCAGGACTTCGACGCCTTCCTCGGACTCGTGACCTTCTCCGTCGTGGTTGTCGCCGGTATCACGTCGGTGAGCGGTGGCATTTTGGCGGGGGTGATCTCGGCCGGCGGCATCCTGGTCGCGGTGATCTCATCTGGAGTCGGCACCGGTGGCGTCGACAACTGGTACGGCATCGTGGCCGGAATCGGCGTCATCCTCACGGTGATCTTCAATCCCGACGGCATCGTCGGGCCGACCCACGTGTTCCTCGAACAGCGTCGGATGCGAGGAGTCATGGCCCGACCTCGGGGCGCACTCGTTCCGTCGGTGGAAACGGTGTCGGAGACACCGGAGACACGGGAGACACCGGAGGCACCCGAGGGCGTCCCGTCTGCGGGGCTGGCACCGGTGTCGGCGGAGGCTGGCCAGCTGATCGGGAGCGGTGCCGGCGTGGGATCCAACGGTCATACGCGGGCGGCCGAGGACGCGCCGAACGCACCGCTCCTCGAGGTCAGCAACCTCACCGTCCGCTACGGCGGGGTCGTTGCCGTCGACAACGTCAGCTTCAGCGTGCAGCAGGGCCAGATTGTCGGACTGATCGGGCCGAACGGCGCCGGCAAGACCACGACGATCGACGCCCTGTGTGGGTTCCACGACTACGAAGGCTCGGTTCGCTTCGGCGGACAGGACGTGGCGGGTTCGGCACCCTACAGGAGGGCGGCGCTCGGTTTGTCCCGCACGTTCCAGCTGGCGGGAGTCTCCGACGACCTCACCGTGGAAGAGAATGTCCAGGTCGGACAACACGGAGCTGCGGGACGCGATCCGGAAACCCTCACGAGGATCCTCGGCGAGCTGGGGCTCATCGACATGCGCGACCTCCAGGTCTCCATGCTCTCCCAGGGCCAGCGGCAGCTCGTCTCTGTGGCCCGCGCCCTGGCCGGCGAGCCCCGCCTCCTCCTGCTCGACGAACCGGCGGCTGGGCTCGACAGCACCGAGAGCCTCTGGCTGGCCGAGCGGTTGCGGGGGGTGCGCGACACCGGCGTGACGATCCTGTTGGTCGACCACGACATGAGCCTGGTCCTGAACCTCTGCGACACCATCGACGTGCTGGACTTCGGCGCGTTGATCGCGACGGGGACCCCTGATGAGATCCGGCGGAACGAGTTGGTGTCGACCGCGTATCTCGGTGTCACGCACCAACGGGTGGTGGCGACATGAGCGACGTCGCTCAGCGCGAGCCGGTCCGGGGGGGCTCGACGTCGCCCGACGTACCCGTCCTCGAGTGCAGAGGCCTCGGCGTCGGTTACGGGAAGCTCACCGTGGCTCGTGACATCACCTTCACCCTCGAGAAGGGGAAGGTCCTCACCGTCCTCGGCCCGAACGGCGCCGGCAAGACCACGCTGCTGATGACGCTGGCGGGATTCCTGCCGTCTTGCGCCGGGACGATCGTTCTGAACGGCGAGCCGGTCAAGGGGTCGTCACCCCGCCGCATGAACCAGGCCGGCCTGATCCTCATCCCCGACATCCGCGCCCTCTTCACCGAGCTCACACCGATACAGAACCTCAAGCTCGCAGCGCCACGCAACGCGGACCTCGGTCCCGTGCTCGACCTGTTCCCGGCGCTGGCACGACGCGAGAAGCTCCGCGCCGGCGACCTCTCTGGTGGCGAGCAGCAGATGTTGGCCATCGCACGGGCGCTGGTCCAGTCCCCCAAACTGCTGTTGATCGACGAGATGTCGATGGGGCTGGCGCCGGTGGCCGTGGAGTCATTGATGCCGGTGATCCGCCAGGTAGCCGACGAGCACGGAGCCTCGGTCATCATGGTCGAGCAACACGTGCAGCTGGCCCTCGAGGTCGCGGACGAGGCCATCGTGATGGTGCACGGGAGCATCGTCCTGTCGGGCCCCGCCGAGCACTACCGCCACGACACCAGTGCAGTGGAGTCGGCCTACATGAGCGGCTCAATCCCTTCTACCTGACCGGCGACGTTCCTTCTCCCTGATCGGCGGCCGCCCAACCGATCAGGGACACCACGTCGAAGACGATAAGTTCGGCGAACTCCGCCTCCCGATACTGGCCGTACTTCTGACGCAGCGCGCCCTCGTAGGCCAGGACAGAGGTATCGCGATCGTCACCCGTCGCTCGACGGGTGAGATGCGCCCTGACCCACCAGAGCTGCGACCAGTCGCGCCCGTTCCATTCGTCGCAGATGAACGTCGCCGCTCCATTCCGATCGAGGTTCTTGAGCCGGTCGAGGTTGGTCGTGGTCTTCGGCTTGACCCGATCGATGGGGGTGATGATCCTCTCGGAGACGACAGCGTGACAGATCGGAACCGCGTCGATCGTGTCCTGGGCGCCCAACGTGCACAGGATGCCGTGGTTGGCTGAGCGCAGTCGGCTCCAGCAGTCGTCGTACGACAGACGCATCGGGGGAGTATCCCAGGCTCACGGTCGTCGGGCACCGCCACCCGTCCTCCCAGAACCGGCCAGCGAGGGGGCAGTCCCTCCGTAGAGGTACTGCCCCCTCGACCAAAAGGTGAAACCAGTCAGTGCTTCAGCGGCGCCGGACTCGGCGGGCTCGTCCTAGAACAGCGGTGTCGGGTTGTACACCTTGATTTGGGTGACCTTGCCGGACTTGCCTGCCTGAATGACACCGATAGCCGCCGACGACGAGCAAACCGACTTCAGCAGGGGGATCGCAGTGCCGTTGCAGGTGAACGTCAGCCCGCCCGAGAGCGGTATGACCACATTCTTCGCCGTCGCAGTCTGCGTCTTCACGCCGGCGGCGGTAACGGGCTGCGTCGAGCCCTTCATGATCGCCGCCAGAGCGAGAACCGGGCTCACGCCGTCAGCCTGGTTGCTGCTGATATTCGGGTTCGGGTTGGCCTTTGGGTCGTACTTCTTGATGATGGCCCCATAGGTCGCAAGGTCGGACTTCGACGCTTGTGTCGTTGTCGTGATGTAGGAGCCAGCCAGTGCCTTGTCGAGCGTGGCCGAGTTCAAGATGCTCGGGTCCTGACACGTCGAGAGCACGTACTTCGGCAGCTTGAGGGCAAGCGTGTTGTACGCCTGCAGGAACGAGCTGCACAGCGTCACGTCGCCGACCATGCCCACCGCATCCGCACCGCCGGAAACGGCCGACTGCATCTGTGGCGAGATGTCAGCGGTGCCGGGATTGATCGGGATCACCGTGAAATCGACACCCGCCGCCTTGAAGACCAAGCCGCCAAGCTCCTGCGCGCCCTGAATTGCCGCCGGCACGTTCTCCACCAGGAAGGCGACCTTCTTGATGTTGTGCTGCTTGGCACTGAGCGCCATGGCTCCGAGGTAGGCGGGGAACCCGCCTTCGATGGCGAACGCTCCGGGCGACGTGAGTTCGGCCGTGGATGCTCCGCTGATCGTGATGTATGGAATGCCGGCGCCGACGATTGTCGGCACCTCGGTCTGGCCCTGACCCGTGAAGGGCTCGACGACGGCGACGACGCCGTGCTGGACCATGTCGTTGGCGCAGGTCTGACCGCCGGCAGGCGTCGATTGGTTCTCGCAGATGTAGAGAGTGATCTTGTGGCCCTCGAGGCCATCGCCGTACTCGTTCTCATAGGCCACCGCAGCCTTGGCGCCCTGCTCGACGAGCGCAGCGGTGCCGATGGAGCTGCTTCCGCCCCCATCACTGATCAGTCCGATCGTGACCGGGGCCAGCGTGGCCGGGTGGGCCGTGCCGAGGGGGTTACTCGCGCCGGCGGCCCCAACTCCCATGACGGCCGTGGAGATGGTTGCTGCGGCCATCACGCCGGCGGCAAGCAGCCCGGTCGCCAAGACGTTTCTGACCTTCCCACCGGACCGCCCGATCGCACGTGTCTTGAGCACTATTTCCTCCTTGGAGATCAAGGGACCATGTCGGTGCTCGTGACCAAACCGCAGCGGCCCCCCGGCTGCGACTGGAAAAGAGGATACCATTTAGCTCCTCCGGTTGCCAAGGTACTGCAACACTTCTGAAATAAATCGGCAGGCCAGGAGTTTGCTTGGCGAGGTGACATTGGGGCTGCGGCTGCCCTCCCGGCGAGGCCGGCTGGGTGGGTGTCATGGTCTGCCGTCGGACGCCCCCCAGGGAGAACCCAGGGTCGTACCGCGACTTGTCCGAAGTTCGTTGCCGTGGGGCGTTCACGCCTGCACTGCATCAGCCAGGGCGCGGGTCAGGTTGCGCTGGGCCCGGAAATGGGCGTCGAGTCCCGAGTGGGCTGTCAGGAGATCCCGCTTCGCACCGGTGCGGAAGAGATGGCCGCCGGTGCGGCTGGACATGCAGGCGCCGAGCGCGGAGAAGACCCTGTAGTACGTCACGGCGCATTCGTCGGTGGCCTCGGGCGATCCACCGGCAGCGCGGTAGGCCGCAACGAACCCGGACCAATCCATGAGCGCAGTGGCTGCCGACCAGGCTGCTGCGAGCTCGCGCGCCGGCGGTCCGATGGTGGCCGCCTCCCAGTCCACCAGTGCCGTCACACGCTCGCCCTCGACGAGCGTGTTGTGCAGTCCGAAGTCACCCTGGAGGAGGCACAGCGGGCCGGAGGGGACGACGTCGTCGATGTGGTCGAGCAGCCACTGGCGCGCCAACGGCACGGCGGCAATGGGTGGTCCGCTCAACTCGGCGACGCGGGCGGCCATGCCGTTCACGGCAGCCGACACGGAGGCCTCGCTCACCGCCGCCTGGAGATCGAGACCTGTGCCGGCCAGCGTGTCGAGGGGAACCGCGTGCAGGTGGGCCAAGGCGGTCGCCAGCTGCGTCGCGATGGCGAGTCGGTACTCGTCCGATGGCGCGGCCAGGTCAGGGAAGTACTCGCCCGCCTTCTCCCCCGGCACCCGCTCCATGACAAGCAGGGTGCCGCTGTCGTCAGGGTCGCCGCTGACGTTCTTGGCGTCGTCGGAGAAGAACGGTCGTGCCACGGGGATACCGCCGTGGCTGTAGACGGCCCGCAAAATGGCGAATTCGTCGGAGGCCCGGGTCGCCAGGACCCCGATAGGGAGGTCCTTGCGCACGATGATCTCCGAAGGCAGCTCGGAGGTGCCGGCGAGGGAGACCAGGAGCGTCTCTTTGGAACGGCCTCCGGGCACGAGAAGGAGCCCGGCGACACGGAGCTCCGGTGAAGCAGGGAACCGCCGGCGCAAATACGTCGTCAACTCCTCCTCCGTCACCGAGCACTCGCTCGGTGACGCCGAGGCATCAGGAACGTGATCCTCGCTCAGAACAACCTCTCGCAACTCGTCGACGCGCTCGAGGAAGCGCCGCTCCACGTCGACGAGGGCTCGACACCTCGACCGCTGGGCCGGGTCAGTGCTGTCCGCGTTGTCTGCCACGTAGTCCGCCGCCTCGCCACGCAGCTCCACGAACCGATCGGGGGTGACGACGTCACCTCCGACTGCGTCGTCGGCCCCGGCGTCGAGGAGCATTTCGAATTCCGTACCGAAATCCTGACTGAGCTTCGGTGCCCACTCCTCTTCGACGATGAATTCGGCCAGTACCCGGTCGACCAGACCCGCCGCGTCCTTCGCCGTCGCGCTGCTCAACTCCGGCGCGAAGACCGTCGCGATCGTTCGTCGCAGTTGGCGGTAGTAGAGCGCCCGGTCGTCAGCCGGCTGCCTCACGACGGCCGGACGATGCCGTTGGTCATGGCCTCGCGGAGCACGAAACCGGGCGGGGCCTCGCCGTTACGGGCGTTGAGGGTGGTCTCGAGGAAGCCCCAGCCGCCCGGTACGCCATCGACCATCACGTCGCCCACCGACTCCCAGCCGTGTCGTTGGGCCGTCACGCCGATCATGCCGCCGATGGTGTCGATCCGGACGACCGTCGTCCCACCGTTCTCCAACTCGTAGCGGACCTCTGCCGAGGGACAGGACAAGGAGTCGTCGTCGACGTGCACCAGCATGGCGGCGTCCGCCACGGGCACCTTCTGGCCGGCCCGGGTGAGCGCGCCGATCCGGAAGAAGCTTCCGTTGGACCCGACCATGGAAGCGAAGCGGAAGTGCAGCGCCTCCTCGCCCACGCCGTGCGAGCCGCCGAAGCTGCGGCTGGACACGAAGCTGTCCCAGCGCCGGACGCCCCAGGAGTGGTCCCGCCATGCCGGCGCGTCGAGCACCTCGAATGCACGATCGTCGAGTTCCACCACGCCTGCAACACGGCAGGCCACATGGAAATTGTTCGAGAAGATCGTGCCGGCCACGCCCGACGGACCGGAGAACGTCTTGGCGTTGGCGTACGACCGCTCTCCCTCGTCGGTGATCATGAGGTCGGCCCGACAGCCGTCACCCTCCAACACGAACCGCAGACACTCACCGTCATGGAAGATGCGCTGCGGCCCGCCACACAGGCCGAACACGCCGGTCGACGGGTCGAGGACCACCTGCTCCAACGCTTCGCCGTTGCAGCGAAAACGGATTCCGTCCTGGTGGTAGAGGCCGCACCACAGGTTGGCCGTCTTCCGATTGGGCTCGTTGCCGATGCGGTGGTTGCCGCCCAATCCACTGACCGGATCGCGCCAGGCCAGGTACGCGCTCTCCTGCCAGTCGGGGTCGTCGCCCGCAGGGTGCAGCCCCTCGTCGGCAACCCTCGGGGTCGACTCGTCGGTAGGCACCGTTGCTCAGGATACGGAGAACGATGTGCCGTATGTCGCTGTGACATCGCGTACGGCGCCGTCGGTCGTCACTTGTCCGAGACCTTCTCCGTCCCTTCGGATGCCGGGATGTCCGGATTGCAGATGTAGCGGACGTTGGCGATCGTCATGTCACAGGCGGCGTAACTGGCCGAGACCTCGATGTCCGGCACCAGCCGCTCGTCGCCCCAGGCCGACGGGTCGAAGGAGTTGAGCGACGGTCGGCCGCGGTCGGCCCGGCGAAACTCGTACTCGGAGTCGACCTGCACGATCCGAGGCACCCAGACCCCGTCTCGCTCCAGTCGGGCCAGGTGCATGCCGGGCGGGTACTGCACGTCGTGTCCCGTCACCGGCACGGGATCGACCAACGACACGTCGAGGATCGTCTGCGTGCCCCGTCCGCCGTCCGACGGAGGCTCGGACACCGTGCAATCGACCCGGTCGTGGAACCGTCGCAGCGAAATCTCCCCCGGAGTCACCCGGAACCCCCACGAACCGGCCAACAACGCTGACAGGGCCGGGTTGTCGCACCGAGCCGAGACCAGATACGCCCGGGGTCGTACCCCCGAGCGGGCCGTCAGGCGCAGCTGGGCCAGGCCGAAGGGACCGAACTCGCTCTCCTTGGCCCGGTAGACGAGAAAGCTGACGACCGGTGGGATCGTCGGGTTCAAAGCAGGCGGCACCAACGACTCCCGATCGGCCACCCGGACCTCGTACAGGACCTGCAGGATGTCGACGTCGTCCACCCGCAGCACGCGGTCGTCCAGGACGACCGCTGGTGAGCCCTCGATCAGTGGGCGTATGTCGAGCGATCCGGCGAGTGGCATCAGGCCACCCCCGCCCCGACCCCGGACGCCACAACCGGACGACGGGATGCGCCGTCCCGGTTCTTGAAACGCGGCATGACCTCTTCGGCGAACAGCCGCATGGAGTCGAGGACGTACTGCTGCGGCACTACCTCCATGAACTGGTGGATGAAGTTGATGCCGTCGAATCCCACGTTCTCCCACGCCGTGATGGCGTCGGCCACGTCGTCCGGCGTCCCCATCGTGACCCCCTTGAAGGCCTTGGCGGCGTCCCCGGGCGAACCCGACTCCCGGCGCAGCGCCGGCAGCAGACCCTCGGACGGATAGGAGTGCGTCGGCAGGACCTCCTTGGCGGACAAGAGCTGCGCCGCCATGTAGGAGAACATCGACGCCACCTTGAGCCCGTTGCGCCGGCCCAGGTCACCGTCCTCGCAGCACGAGAGGAAGTTGACGGTCAGGACCTTGTCGTTGACGAAGGCACCCACGGGATCGCACGTCTCGATGTGACGTCGGTAATTCAGCACCTTCTTCTCCGAGTCGGCGAAGCCGCCCGGCGACAACCCCAGACATCCCAGACCACGGTCGGCCGCGTCGATCTCGGTGCCAGGGGACGTCACCGCCACCCACATCGGCGGATGCGGCTTCTGCAGGGGCTTGGGCAGGATGGCCCGCTCGGGCATGGAGAACATGCGGCCGTTCCAGGCGAAGCGCTCCTGCATCCACATTTTGGGTATGACGCGGACGAACTCGTCCCAGGTCTTCTTGGTGTCATCGGGGTTGGCCCCGAAGCCGCTCAACTCCGGCCACGTGGCGGAACGGCCGGTTCCCAACTCCAAGCGCCCGCCCGAAATAATGTCGAGGACCGCCGCCCGCTCCGCCACCCGGATGGGGCTCTGGTACTGCGGCACGCACGCCACCACACCGTGCCCGACCCGGATGCGCTTGGTCATGGTCGCCGCCGCCGACAAGAAGATGTCAGGGCCCGAGCAATGCGAGTACTCCTCAAGGAAGTGATGCTCGACGGCCCAGATGTAGTCGAAGCCGAGCTCGTCCGCCAGGCGCACCTGCTCCAACGCGTTCTCGTAGACCTGGCGCTCCGAGTCCGCCGTCCACGGACGTGGCACCGAGAGCTCCATGAACAAGCCGAACTCCACGCTCGCCCTCCCTTGCACTTTTGTTAATGATGATTAAACTTTAAGCGTGTGGCAGGTGTCACGTCAACGTGCTTCAGCCAGATTTGTGATGGATGACTAACATCCGTGCCCATATGGGCCCGCAGGGGAAGGCCACCAAGACCAAGGGCGAGCGCACGCGCGAGGCCATCATGGCGGCCGCCACCGACCTCTTCCGCGAGCGGGGTTTCCGTGAGACGAGCCTGGGCGACATCGGTGCCGCCGCCGGAGTCAGCGGACCGGCCATCTACCGCTACTTCGCCAGCAAGGGCGAGTTGCTCTCGGTCCTGATCGAGGAGGCGGCCGTCACCTGGAGGGGAACGGTCGACGAGGTCCTGAACGAGGACATGCCGCCCATGGCGACGCTCGAGCTCCTCATCGACGCGGCCATCGTCCTGCAGCTGCGCAACGGCAACCTGCGCGACGTCTTCGTCAAGGAGTACCGCTCGCTCGACGACGACGCCCGGCGGCGGGTCGCCCGGATCGAGCGGGTGCGCATGGCCGAGTGGGTGCACCTCCTCTGCGAGGTGCGGCCGGGCTTGGGGGAAGACGAGGCCCGGGCGGCCGTCACCATGCTCGATGGCATGTTGCGCTCCATCACCACCCTCGACCGATCGAATCCCGAGCTGTTGGCACGCGTGATGAAGGACATGGTCTTCGGCGGCCTGCTCGCGGTCGGCATCCCCCGCCCCGCCGCGGTCGTCCCGGCGACGGCATGACGAAGGTTCCCGCTGACGACATCCCCTCCGAGGAGGAGTTCCGCCAGGAGGTGCTGCGCTTCTTGGAGGCGACGTTGCCGGCGAAGGGCGGCGAGGCCAGCGGCACCGTCAGTTTCGGCGGCTCGGGATTGTCACGTTCTGTCGCCTACCAGCGCCGACTGGCCGACGCCGGCCTGGCCGGCATCTCGTGGCCGGCCCCCTACGGAGGACGGGGTCTGCCGGGGCGCTATCAGCGCATTTACGACCGGGAGACGAAGGCGTTCCGGATCCCGCCCCGCTCGCTCGAGATCGGCCTGGGCATGTGCGGGCCGACGTTGCTGATGCACGCCAGCGAGGAGCAGAAGAAGACCTTCATCCCGCCGCTGCTCAGGGGTGACCACGTCTGGTGCGAATTGTTCAGCGAGCCCGGCGCGGGCTCGGATCTCTCGAGCGTGCAGACGCGGGCACGGCGCGACGGAGACGAGTTCGTTGTAGACGGCCAGAAGGTGTGGACGTCGGGTGCCCAGCACAGTGACTACGCCGCCTGTCTCGTTCGCACCGACCCGGCCCGGCCCAAGCGCGAGGGCATCACCATGCTCATCGTGGACATGCACGTGCCCGGCATCACGGTGCGGCCGCTGCGCCAGATCACCGGTGAGTCGCACTTCAATGAGGTCTTCCTAGACGAGGTCCGGGTGCCGGTGGCCAACGTCGTCGGCGAGGTCAACGACGGCTGGCGCGTCGCCCGTTCCATGCTCGCCTTCGAGCGTCAGGCCTTGGGCAACATGGGCGGCGGGGGCGGCGGCAAGGGCGGTTTCACCGCGTTGGCGGAGGAGGCCAAGCGCCGCGATCTCGCCCAACGGCCGGTCCTGCGCGATCGCTTGGTCCAGCTGCGCATCCGCCAGATGGTCCTGCGCCACCTCACCGCGTACCTGCAGGTCCAGGCCAAGCGGGGCGACGGCGCGGCGGCCTCGGTGCTCAAGCTCGCCATGGCGCAGCTGGTGCAGGAGTCGGCACAGGTCGCGGTGGAGACGGTCGGCATGCACGCCACGGCGTGGACCACGGACGACCCCGACGGCAGGCGCTGGACGGACCAGCTGCTCAGCTCGCAGTCGGCCTCCATCGGCGGAGGCACCAACGAGATCGTGCGCAACGTGATCGCCGAGCGGGTCCTCGGCCTGCCGCGCGACGAAGAGGGCGACCTCATGCCCGGCGACCTCGGCGAACCGGGCGACCGTGGCGGCGTCGGCGACGGCCGGAAGAAGACGAAGGCGGGCACAGGAACGACTCGTGGCCACTGAGCATCCGCCGGCGCCCCTCCCCCCTGGCGACCAGGCGCAGGTGCTCAGTGGCCTGCGGGTCGTGGAAATCGGGCAGTACGTCGCCGCCCCGTTGACCGCCACGATCTTGGCCGACCTCGGAGCGTCGGTCGTCAAGGTCGAGCGGCCGGGTGGCGACCCGCTGCGCGCCGATCCCGCACGCTTCGCCGCCTGGAACCGGGGCAAGGAGACGGTCGAGCTCGACCTGCGTTCGCCGGCCGGCGCAGCAACGTTGCTCGACCTCGTCGACGAGGCCGACCTGGTGGTCGAGAACCTCCGCCCGGGTGCGCTGGAGCGGCTCGGCTTGGCGCCCGCCGCGATGCGATCCGGCCGGCCACGCCTCGTCACCTGTTCCATCAGCGCCTGGGGCGACGCCGGGCCAGCACGCGACGAGCCCGGCTGGGAACCGCTCGTGCACGCCCGCTCCGGCGCGCAGCAGGGACTGTTCACCGGGGACGATCCGATCTGGCTGCCATTCCCCATTGCCAGCGTCGGTGCGGCGCTCCTGGCGGTCCTGGGCGCCGGAGCCGCGCTGATCAAGCGCACCTCGACGGGCTACGGCCAACACGTCGAGACCTCGCTCCTCGATGCGCTGCTCTTCCTCAACGCCGCCGCCATCTTTCATCGCGAGGGGCGCCGTCCCCGGATCGTGCGCCAGACCAAGTCGCCGATCCTGCGCGTCTTCGACACGGCGGACGGCCGCGCCGTGATGGTCAACCTCAGCGGTACGGAACGCTGGCGCGAGCTGTGTCGTCTCCTGGCTATGGACGACGGCGGACTCGACTACTCGACACCGGAGGGCCTCTCACGCCTGTCCGACCGCGACTGGAACCGGGAAACGTTGCAGCGGGTGATCGAGGCCTTCGGCGGCCGGACCGCCGACGAGTGGGAGGCCGCGCTGTTGGCGCAGCCGGCGGCGGTGGCCAAGTGCAACTCTCTCGCCGAGTGGTTGGCGAGCGAGCAGGCCCGCGTCGACGGACTGGTGCTCGACGTCGATGATCCCGTGTTGGGGCGCGTGCCGCTGGTCGGCCCCCCGGTGCGGATCGCCGTCGGTCCGGGCGGCCGCCGACCCGGCCGCCGGCACGGCGGGGAGCAGGGCGCGCTCGGTGGGCACCGCATCATCGACCTCTCCTCGTTCTGGGCCGGACCGCTGGCCTCCCGGCTGCTGGCCGAGCTGGGCGCCGACGTCGTGAAGGTGGAGCCACCGGGTGGTGAGGGCGGGTTCCAAATGATGCCGGTGCTGCCCAACATTTATGTCGACGCCAACCGCTCGAAGCGGGGGATCGTCCTCGACCTCAAGACCCCCGAGGACCGGGTGCGGCTGCTCGACCTCGTGCGGGCGTCGGACGTCGTGGTCGAGAACGCCATGGCGGGCGCGTGGGAGCGGCTCGGGCTGGACGAGGAGGCGCTGCGGGCGGTCAATCCCGACCTCGTCTACGCGCGGGCCAAGGGCTTCGGCGTGACGGGGCCGTTGGCCCGCCGCCCTTCCTTCGACTACGTCGTCCAGGCGGCGACCGGGATGGAGATGACGCAGGGCGGTGGCGTTCGGCCGGTGCCGGTGAACTTCACGGCGAACGACTACGGGACCGGGTTGCTGCTGGGGGCGGGCGTCGTGCTGGCGCTGCTCGGGCGGGCGCGGGGCGTGGCGGTGACGGGGGTGGACGCGTCGCTGGCGATGACGGCGACCGTGTTCCAGTCGGAGGACGTGGCGGCGTTGGCCGTGACGGGCGCCGTGCCCGATCGGGTGGGAGCCGACCTGTGGGGCCCGTCCATGTGGTTCCACCTGTATCGAGCCACGGACGGTTGGGTGACGGTCTGCTGCGTGACGGATGCCCACCGGTCGGGGTTGCTGCGGGCGTTGGGCCTTTTCGAGGACGTGGGTGGCGACGGTGCTGCGGCGCCGCTCGTCCAAGAGGTCGCGGACGCCATTGGGCTGCTGACGGTGGAGGCGGCGCTGGCGGCTCTGCGGGCCGAGGGTGTCCCGGCGGCCCTGAGCGTGCACCCGTCGGCCGTGCCGGACGACCCTCAGGTCGTGGCACGTCGAGCTGCTGCGCCGCTACCGGCACCCGGCGGCGGGACGCTTCGTCCAGGTCGGGCTGCCGTTGTCGCTGTCGGTGGACGCGCCGGCGGTCAAGGGGCCGGCGCCGACGCCCGCACCCGTGCGGCGACGGATCAAGAAGGCGACGGGGCGAACGGAGGGGGTGGCGCGGTGAAGATCGACAGCGGTCTGGGTGTGGAGCTCCCACGGGTGGCCGACCGGGTGGGCGCCGCCGAGGCGGCCGGGCTCGATTGCGTCTGGGCCGCCGAGACGACGAACGACCCGTTCCTGTCTTTGACGCTGGCTGCCGAGCACTCGACGTCGGTGTCGCTCGGGACCGGGATCGCCGTGGCCTTCGCCCGCAACCCGATGAGCATGGCCTACACGACCAACCAGCTGCAGGAGTACTCGGGCGGACGCATCGTGCTTGGGTTGGGGTCGCAGGTGCGACGGCATATTGAGAAGCGGTTCAGCTCCCCGTGGTCGCACCCGGCCGCACGCATGCGAGAGTACGTGCTCGCCCTGCGGGCGATCTGGGCCTCGTGGAACGAAGAGGCGACGCTCGGGTTCGAGGGCGAGTTCTACACGCACACCCTGATGACGCCCGTGTTCGCCCCGCCGCCCCACTCGTACGGGCCACCCCGGGTGTTCTTGGCCGCGGTAGGCCCCCTCATGAACGAGGTCGCCGGGGAGGTGGCTGACGGGGTGATCACGCACGGCATCTGCACGCGGCGCTACCTGCGCGAGGTGATCCTGCCGGCGGTCGATCGGGGTCTGGCGGCAGCTGGTCGGGACCGGGCGACGTTCGAGGTGACGTGCCCGGGGTTCATCTCCGTGGTGGAGGACCCGTCGAAGATGGAGAAGGCCCGCACTGCCATGCGGAACCACGTGGGCTACTACGCGTCGACGCCGGCCTACCGGCCCGTATTGGATCTCCACGGCTGGGGTGACCTGCAGACCGACCTGTACGCCTGTTCGAAGAACGGGCGCTGGGACGAGATGGCGCGCCTCGTCGACGACGAGGTCCTCGACACGCTGGCCATCGTGTGCGCGCCGGACGCGCTGGCCGGCGAGGTAGCCGCTCGATACGGGGGGCTGGTGGACCGCATCAACGTGTCGTGGTGGCGCAAGGACTGGTGGCCCGCCATCGAGCGGGAGCTGCGGGCGCTGTGACCGTGGACGCGAGCGACGTCAAGGGGTTCGTCGCGCCCGGCTTCGATCGGGTGGCCGAGACGTTGGGCGCGGGGGCGACGCTGACCTTGGGCGAGCGGGAAAGGCGGGCGCACCTCGGGGACGGGGGCGGGGCCTTCTGCGCCTTCGTCGACGGGGAGTGCGTCGTGGACATCTGGGCGGGTGTGGCCGGAACGGGCGGTCGGTCGTGGGAAGAGGGCACCCGGGCCGTCATCATGTCGTCGACCAAAGGCATGACAACGCTCTGCGCGCACATTCTGGAGGACCGCGGCGAGCTCGACCTCGATGCGCCCGTGACGCGCTACTGGCCCGAGTTCGGCCAGGCCGGCAAGTCGTCCACCACCGTGCGCCAGCTGCTCAGCCACCAGTCCGGCGCCATCGGCGTGCCGGGCGTCGACCGGTTGCTGTCGTGGGACGGGCGCGGGTGGGAGGACTCCGAGGCGATCGCGGCCGCCATCGCCGGCGGCGAGCCGGCCTGGGAACCGGGCACGCGCCACGGCTACCACGGGGTGACGTTCGGCTGGCTGTTGGGCGAGCTGGTCCGGCGCATCAGCGGCCAGAGCCTGGGGAGCTTCTTCGAGGCGGAGGTGGCCGGACCGCTCGACGTGGCCTGCTCAATCGGCACGCCGGCCTCGACGCTCCCGTCGGTGGCGACGGTCATGGAGTTCCCGGTGAAGCCCGGCGCACAGAGCGCGTTGCGGGCCATCGATCCCGACTCCAAGTCCGGCCGTTCGGTCCTGGCGGGCGCCCACGGCAGCATGTTCGCCGACGAGCTGGGGCGGCCCCGCTTCGCCGACTTCATGAACACACCTGCCGTCCTGGCCGCCGAGATCGGCGCCCTCGGAGCCACGGCGACCGCTCGTGCCCTGGCCCGGACGTATGCCGCGCTGGCCGATGGCGAGGAGCTCGTCTCGCGGGCGTCGGTGGAGCGCTTCCGCACGGAGCAGGTGTGCGGGCGAGATGCGGTGATGGGCGTCCCCACCCGCTGGGCCGCCGGCTACTCGCTGGAGCCGCCGGCGCTCGTCCCGGGTGCCCCGCCCATGCACGGCCCCAACCAGGGCGCGTTCGGCCACATGGGTGCCGGCGGCCAGATCGGCTTCGCCGATCCGTCGGCGCACGTCGCGTGTGGCTTCGTCCGGAACCACCTCGAGAACCAGGCCCTCCCGCTCCTGGGCGCCTGCTTGGTGGACGTGCTGTACTCGTGCGTGGGGGAAAGGGGGGCCGTCGGTGTACGCAGCTGAACACGCAGCCGAGCATGGAGACCAGCCGGCCATCATCATGGCGCCCTCGGGGCGCACGTTGACGTTCGCCGAGTACGAAGCCGGCGCGAACCAGGCCGCCCACGCCTTGCGCGAGACGGGCCTGCGCAAGGGCGACCACATGGCGATCTTCATGGAGAACCATCCGGCCATGCTGCTGGCGCAGGCCGGGGCCGAGCGCACGGGCCTCTACTTCACCCCCGTCAACTCGTACCTCTCGGCCGAGGAAGTCGCCTACGTCATCAACGACTCCCGGTCCCGGGTCGTGGTCTCGTCGACGGCCAAGGCGGACGTCGCCCACCAGCTGCCGGCGCTGTGCCCCGACGTCGACCGCTGGATCATGGTCGACACGACCGGCGGCGGCGGGCGCTGGCATCGGCGGCGTACGAGTCGTGGGACGATGCGGTCGGCTCGCAACCGACGGACCATGTCCCGGAGGAACAGATGGGCGCGCCCATGATGTATTCGTCCGGAACGACGGGGCGACCCAAAGGCATCCTCCGCCCCATGTACGACCTCCATCCGTCCGAGACGAGCATCGGCGTGCTCGGGATCGCCGGGCTGTGGCGCCTGCGTGAGGGCATGGTGTACCTGTCGCCCGCCCCGCTGTACCACACCGCGCCGCAGGTGAGCGTGGCCATCGCCCTCCGCATGAAGTCCACGGCGGTCGTGATGGAGCATTTCGACCCTGCGCTGTATCTCGAGCTGGTGGGCCGGTACGGGGTCACGCACTCGCAGGTCGTGCCCACCATGTTCAGCCGGATGTTGAAGCTGCCCGACGACGTGCGCGCTGCGGCCGACGTGTCCTCGCTGGAGGTCGTCATCCACGCCGCCGCACCGTGCCCGGTGCCGGTGAAGCAGCAGATGATCGAGTGGTTCGGGCCCATCCTGCTCGAGTACTACGCCGCCACCGAGGGCAACGGCTGCACGTTCATCACGTCCGACGACTGGATGGCGCACAAGGGCAGCGTCGGGCGATCGGTCCTGAGCGACATCCAGATCCTCGACGACGACGGCCGGCCGTGCCCGGCCGGCACGCCGGGCACGGTGTGGTTCGCCGGCGCCACCGACTTCGAGTACTTCAACGACCCCGAGAAGACGGCGAGCACGCGCCGGGACGGCGGGAAGACGTCGACGGTGGGTGACGTGGGCTACCTGGACGAGGACGGGTACCTGTTCCTGACCGACCGCAAGGCGCACATGATCATTTCGGGCGGTGTGAACATCTACCCACAGGAGACGGAGAACCTCCTCGTGACGCATCCCTCGGTGCTGGACGCCGCCGTGATCGGAGTGCCGAACGAGGACCTCGGCGAGGAGGTCAAGGCCGTGGTGCAGCTCGTCGACGGGGTGGCGGGCGACCGCGCGCTCGAGCGTTCGTTGATCGCGTTCTGTCGCGAGCACCTGGCGCACTTCAAGTGCCCTCGCAGCGTGGACTTCGTGGACGAGCTGCCCCGACTCCCCACCGGGAAGTTGTACAAGGGTGTGTTGCGTGAGCGGTACTGGGCGTCGCACGACACCCGGATCGTGTGAGAGACCGCGCCGTCGGGCTGCCCGACGACCTGGTGTCGTGGATCGAAGAGGTCGGCGGGGGCCGCGTGGTGCTGGCCGAGCGCATGCCGGGCGGCGCTCGCAAGGAGGCCTGGTTCATCGACCTGGAGGACGCGGAGGGAGCGGAGCTGTCGTGCTTCCTGCGCTACGACCGTTCGGATCCGGCGCGCACGAAGGACCCGTGGACGCTGCACCGGGAGGCGGCCGTGTACCTCGCCCTGCAGGACGGGCCGGTGCCGGTTCCACGAGTGCTCGGCGTGCATCCGGTGCACCAGGCCATGCTGTCGGAGCGGGTGCCGGGCGGGAACTGGTTCTCCCGCATCAGCGATCCGGCCGAGCAGGAGGCGACGGCGCGGGACTTCATGACGAAGTTGGCGGCGTTGCATTCGCTCGACGCGGCGGCGTTGGACCTCCCTCTGTTTCCCGCCGTCAGCTCGATCGCCGAGGCCGTCCTGGCCGAGCTCGACGAATGGGACCGGGTGCTGGTGGGTCGGGGCGGGACACCAGACCCGGTGCTCGCCTTCTCGCTGCGTTGGCTACGGCAGCACATCCCGACCTATGACGGGCCGCCCGTGTTGGTGCAGGGGGACACGGGGCCGGGGAACTTCATGTATCTCGATGGCCGGGTGACGGCCGTCGTCGACTGGGAGCTGGCGCACCTGGGCGACCCCATGGACGACATCGCGTGGCTGTCGCTGCGGGCGACGCAGGAGCCCTTCACCGACTTCCCGACGCGCCTGCGTGAGTACGAGGTGCTGTCGGGCAACGTCGTCGACGAGGCGCGGGTGCGCTACTACCAGGTGATGGCCGAGACCAAGCTGCAGGTGATGGGCCACCGGGGACCTTCCGCTGGCGACGACGCACGGGGCGGCGCGGACGGTGGCGGCAATGACGTGGGCAACGGGTTCATCTACCAGGTCCTTCATCGGCGTCTGTGGCTGGAGGCGCTCGCCGCCGCCACCGGGCTGACGCTGACACCCGCCGAGACGCCGCTGGCGCGGCCGCAGCGCGACGACGACTGGATGTACGACGCCGTCCTCACCCAGCTGCGGGACGTCATCGTTCCCCGCACGGCCGATCCGCTGGCGGCGGCTCGTGGAAAGGGAATCGCCCGCATCATCAAGTACCTGGCGCAAGTCGACACCTATGGCGCTCACTACGAGGAGTGCGAGCTGCGGGACCTGGAGACGTTGCTGGGTCGGCGGCCCGACTCCGTGACGAGCGGGCGGGCGGAGGCAGCGGCTGCGGTCGCGGCAGGTGACGCGTCCGAGGAGGATTACGTCCTCACCCTGTGGCGCCGGGTGGCCCGCGAGACGGAGTTGGCCCGGCCGGCGATGGGCGTGCTGGCCGACCGGCACTGGCCTCCGCTCCGGTGAGCCGATGACCACCCTCTTCGGAGTCGACCTGGACCAGCGGCGCGCCGAGCGCACGTACCGCGATCTCGTCGCAGCGGACGACGACTTCCACGACGAGGAGCTGACCGACCGCTGGTGGGAGACGGAGACGTGCTGGTTCTCCTGGAACGTGCCCGAGCGGAAGCTCGGCGGGTGGACGTACTGCCAGGCTCGCCCCAACGCCGACATCTGCAACGGCGGTGCCTGGGTATGGGACGACCGGGCCGCCTACCCGTGGGAACTGGCCTACCGGGCCGAGTACTCCGGCCTGCAGCTCCCGCCGCGGTCCGAACGGGACATGCGGGACTTCGAGTGGCCCAACGGTGTGCACGTCCGGGTCATCGAGCCGCTCACCACCTACGCCGTCCGCTACAGGGACCCGGGCGCGTTGGAGCTCGACCTGACGTTCGAGGCCATCATGGCGCCCAACCTGCACCCCGACGGCGTGGTCCCCTTCTTCAAGGGTGCGCACTTCGACCAGGCCGGCCACGTGACGGGGACAATGGCGCTGCACGGCGAGGAGGTCCCGATCGACTGCTACTCGGTCCGGGACCGGTCCTGGGGTCCCCGCCCGATGGGACGCCCGAAGCCCCGCGTCGCCGCCGAGTCAGGGCGGGCCGGGAAGGGGACTATGGGAACGGGGTCGGGGTCCTTCGGGGGTGTGGGCTACTCCTTCTGCGCCGCCGGACCGGGCGAGGCCTGGCTCATCTACGCCGTTCCCGGCCCGGAGGTCGAGCCCATCTCCTGCGGATTCCTGTTGCGCGCCGGCGAATACGGCCACATTCTGGCCGGCGAGCGGCGGGTCACCTTCGACTCGCAGACTGGATGGCCGCTCTCCATTGAGCTGGAGGCGGTCGACGAATTCGACCGACGGCTCTCGGTCCGTGGCGACGCGGTCAGCCGGCACTGGCGCGGCCACGGGGGCGATTCCCTGATGCGCTGGAGATGGGACGGTGGGGTCGAGGGCTGGGGCGAGGATCAGAGCTATTTCAGCCGCGCCCAGTGGGAGGCCAACCGCCGGCGGTAGCGTCACCGTCGTGCATGTGTACACGGCGGCGCCTCCCGCCGCCCGCTGGCTCCTCGTGGTCAGCGCTGTCGTGTGGCTCGTGATGGAAATGCGGGAGTCGACGAACCGACGACCGGAAGCCACCAGTTCGGACGGCGGCAGCCGCCGGAACATCCGCATCGCCACCATCGTGGGGGTTGTGGGCGCCGTCGTGCTCGCCCGCAACGTCTCTTCAGGCCGGATAAGTCCGGACCTGGCCTGGGTCGGGCTCGTCGTCTTCTGGTGCGGCCTCGCGCTCCGATTCTGGAGCTTTCGCGCGCTCGGCCGGTACTTCACGTTCACGGTCCAGACGAGCGCCGACCAACCCGTGATCACGCAGCGGCCCCTACCACTACGTGCGCCATCCGAGCTACGCGGCCGTGCTCTTGATGGTCATGGGCGCGGGGCTCTTCCTCGGGTCGTGGTGGTCGTTCGTCTGGCTCACCGCCAGCGTGCTCTGCGGCCTCCTCTTCCGGATCCGCGTGGAGGAGCGAGCGCTCCTCCTGGAGCTCGGTGACCGCTACGACGGTTACGCGGCCAGCCACAAGCGGCTGGTGCCCTTCATCTGGTAGCCCAGAGCGGCGACGGGCGCGACGCCATGACGCGTCCGGTCGGCGCTATGAAGGTCAGCTCCTCGTTGGCGTTCCCCGTCAGGCTCCACCCCGAGCTGTGCACCCGGTGGTGATGGTGCTCGCAGAGCAGTGCCAAATTGTCCAGGTCGGTCCGCCCACCCGACTTCCAGAGCACCACGTGGTGCACGTTGGTAAAGGTCGCATTGGTACAGCCCGGGAAGCGACAGTGCCGGTCGCGTCGGATGATCTCTCGGCGCTGGGCCTCCGACGGCCATCGTCTGGCCCGGCCCTCGTACATCGTGTGACCGACGTCGTCGTCGACCGCCACGATCACGGTGGCGTCGCAGGCGATCCGGCGCACCGTCTCACCACTGATCAACCCGTCGCGCTCGAGCTCGCCCGCCAACTCCGACGACTCGTCCGTCAGAACAGCCAGCGGGACGTGCGCCACGACGACGTGGGGACGGACCGTCGACGAGGGGTCATGGTCCGAACGAGCGAGCTCGAGGAAACCGTCGCAGAGGCGTTGGTCCCACCGAGTCTCGCCGTCGGAGGGAAGGGCACGTGCCCGTGACTCGACGACAGACTTCACCTCGGCGTAGGACTCGGGAGGCAACTGTGCCGTCACCGTCCGACACGTGTCGTTGAACCGCAGGGAGCGCGCCTCGTAGTCCGTCTGCGCCCGCGTCCGCGGCACACCACGCTCCGTACGAGCCACCTCGTGCAGTTCCTGCACCGTGCACTCCTGCGCCTGCGCCGCCAGATCGCTGTCGCTCTTCGGTGTCGCCAGGTCGGCCACCGCGCGCACCTTGTCAAAGGTCAGCTCACCGGACGAGAGGCCGGCGGCCAGGTGAGGCAGGTCGTTGAGCTTCTCCGCCACGTGGGCGAAGGCACGGGCGCTGGCGAGGGAGACGCCGCAGCGCTCCACGATCCAGGCCTCGAGCGATGTCGCCCCTTCGGCCCGCCAGCCCTCGCGCTTGTCCAGCTCTCCGGTGAGCTGAACGAAGTTCCCCGCCTCACGGGCCATGCGGCGGGACGACGCGGCGGCCTCCTCCATGATCGCCTCGGTAGTCATGGTGCCGACGTCCATCGCCGGGGAACGGTCCCCCGGTTACGGCAATGTGCGGAAGTGGACCATGGTGAAGGTCCGACGGGCGATACGCCACCCGTCCCCGGTTCGGACGAGCTCGTCGTCGTAGAAGCCGAGCGGGTTGAACCCACTCTCTCCGTCGGGCGCCATGAGCGCGCCGTCGACGTAACAGCGGGCGGCTGCGCTCCGGCCGTCGTCGCCGACCTCGACGGCGATGTTGGAAATGCGATGCATCGTGTGCCCCAAGTGGGCGTGGGCGTTGATCATGAAGTCCGTGATGGCGTCGGCGCTCTCCCACGTGCCGATGCCGGGGTAGTCGGCGTGGCAGTCGGTGACGAAGCAGGAGCGGAACAGGTCCCAGTCGCGGCGGTCGATGCCGGTGGCGTAGCGGACCAGGACGTCGGCGATGTCCTGCCTGGCGGCGCGGACGGGCTCGGGCTCGGGCTCAGAGGCCGACGTCACGGCTCGTGGTCCATGGTGGCGCTGGCCGCCTTCATCATGATCCCGACCGCGTCGTTGCGGGGCAGGCCGCCGAGCATCTGGAGTCCGGCACGCAATTGCTCACCCACCATCCAGCTCGGCCCCAGCGGCAGATGCTCGATCGCGTCCGTGACGACCTCGGCGACCGTGGCGGCGCCTGGCAGCGGAGTGTCCGGATCGTCGACGAAACCCCGTTGGGCCCGGATCCGTCGCAGGGCTGGCGTGTCGGTCTCGCCCAGGACGAGACTCAGGACGTCGACGCCTTGCGGGTGGAGCTCGGCCCACAGCGCTTCGGTGAAGACCACGTCGAAGGCCTTCGATCCGCCGTAAATGACCATGTTGGGCGCGCCGACGAAGGCGGCTCCGGAGCTCAGGACGATGATGCCGCCCCGTCCCCGGGCCGCCATGGGGCCGGCGAAGTGGTGGCACATCTGGACCAGCACGGTGCAGTTGCGGTGCACCATCGCTGTGGCCACCTCGACCGGATTGTCCAGGAAAGGCTGGTAATTCGGGTCGGCACCGGCGCAGTAGGTGAGCACGCCCACCTCCACATCGCTCGTCGCGTCCGCCACCGTCTCCATGGCCGACGGTGCGGCGAGGTCGACGGCGACGACTCGGGTCTCGACGTCGGACTCGGCCCGGATGGCGGCGGCGACCTCGTCCAGGACATCTTGTCGACGGGCGAGCAGGACGACGTTGACGCCCTCCCTGGCCACGGCGGCCGCGAACGCAGCTCCGACGCCCTCCGAGGCGCCGGCGACGACGGCCCAGGGCCCGTAGGACTCGACAAAGGTCATGCTCGCATTCCTCCCCGCTCGGCGACGAGCGACGACGTTACGGGCTGGTCCGCCCAGCCGCCGGACCGCCCTATCGGCACGGAAGGGTCGGGCCCGTCAGCGCAGCGTGACGGGAAGCGTCCGGAAGCCTCGTAAGGCCTGCACGGGCTTGTACTCGAGCTGGTCGCGGGGGACCGCCAACCGCATGTTCGGAAACTCTCGCACGAGAGCGCCGACCGCCACCTGTCCCTCCAACCGGGCCAGCTGGTTGCCCAGGCAGAAGTGCTTCCCGAAGGCGAAGGTGAGGTGGCGGTTGGGGTCCCGGCCCAGGTCGAGCGCATCGGGGCGGTCGAACACCGCCTCGTCACGGTTGGCCGAGATGATCATCCCCATCACCTTGGACCCCTTGGGCATCGTGACCCCTTCGATCGAGACCTCGTCCAACAGGGTCCGGGCCGTCCCGCAGGGCACGGGCGTCGTGAAGCGCAACAGCTCCTCGACAGCCGTGGCCGACAACCCGGGCTCGTCCCGCCACCGGGCCGACTGGTCGGGGTGCTCCATCAGCGCCACGGCCGAGCTCCCGATGAGGTTGGCCGTCGTATCGTGGCCGGCCAGCATCAGGAGGAAGATCATGGCGATGACCTCGTCGTCACTGAGCGAGTCGCCGTCCTCGTTGGCCGCCAGCAGCCCCGAGATCAACCCGTCGTCGGGCGACGCACGTCGTTGGGCCGCCAGCCGCTGCAGGACGGCGTAGAGCTTCCGGGCCGTCGGGATCGTCCGCAGCGCGTCGACGCCGGACCCGCTGCCCAGCCGGAGGACGAACCGTTCCATCAGGACATGGAACTCGTCCCGGTCCTCGTCTCCCACCCCGAGCATGGTCGAGATCACCGACAGCGGCAGGGGCGTGGCGAAGTCGGCCACCAGGTCGACGGTCTCGCGCCCCCGTCGCCCGAGCTCGTCGACGAGGTCGCCCACAATCCGCTCGATGTCAGCCGCCATCTGCTGCACCATGCGGGGCGTGAAGGCCTTGTTGACCAGGCGGCGCAGACGGGCGTGGTCGGGGTCGTCCTTGTAGACCATGGAGTTGGTCAGGAGACGGAACATCTTGGGCAGGTGCCGCATCATGAGACTGGAGCCGCCGCTCGTCGGGTCGCTCGAGAAACGCACGTCGTTGTGCAACAACAGGACGTGCTCATGCCGGGTGAGCATGAAGCCGGCCCCGCCCATCAGCTGCTTCGAGTACGCCGGCGACACCGCACCGCGCCGACGCAGCTCGGCGTAGCGCGGGAACGGGTCCGTGAACATGCCCGGGTCGGCCAGGTCCGTCACCGTGTCGGTCACCGGCCGCTCCACCTGGGGCTCGAGGCTCCTGACACCTATTGAGTATAACCTATTACCCGATGGCCGCCGCCTCCTCCCCGTCCCTCGTCGTCGGGTCGAAACGAGCGACGACGTCGAGGACTCCAGCTGCGTCGGAGTCGACGCTGGCAGCCTCCGTGGCCCGTCGCATCCTGACCGACGTGGTCGACCTGGGCTGGCCCGTGGGCGAGGTGCTGGGCTCGCAGTCCGAGATGATCGAGCGGTACGGGGTGAGCCGGGCCGTCTTCCGCGAAGCCGTGCGACTGGTGGAGAACCAGCAGGTGGCCACCATGCGACGGGGGCCCGGCGGAGGGCTCGTCGTGACGGAGCCCACGGTGGACGCCATCATCGATGCCGCGGTCCTGTATCTGCACCGTGCCAACACACGCCTCCATGAGGTCTTCGAGGCCCGCATCGTCCTGGAGGTGATCGCGGCCGAGCTGGCCAGCGAGCGCCTGACCACCGACGACGCCACCGGTCTGCGCACGCTCGAGGAAGCCGAGGTGCGTGACCACCGCGCCCTGCATGCCCGCCTGGCCGCCATCACCCGCAACCCCGCCCTGGACCTCTTCGTCGAGATCCTCAACCGGGTGGCCTTCCTGTACTTCCGGGGCGACCGCTCGTCGCTGGGCGAGGGCACGCTGACGGCGTCACGGGAGGCGCATGCCCGCATCATCGAGGCGGTGCTCGACCGCGACGCCGCCGCGGCCAGCCGCCGCATGCGCCGCCACCTCGAAGCCGAGTCCGCCTTCCTGCAGAACCGCAAGCTGACCCGCCAGTTCCTGCCCCGCAGCGCGGCCCTCGGCGGCGGCGTGAGCAACAAGCGGGCCGAGGACGTGGCGCGGGCCATCCTGCAGGACGTGGTGGCCGATGACCTGCCTCCCGGGACGCTGCTCGGATCGCAGACGGAGTTGATCGAGCGCTACGGCGCCAGTCGGGCCGTGTTCCGCGAGGCGCTCCGCCTCCTGGAACATCACCAGATCGCCGTCATGCGGCGCGGCCCCGGCGGCGGCCTGTTCGTGAGCGCGCCCAGCGTGCGCGCCGTGAGCGACGTGGTCGCCGTCTACCTGACCCGCCGCGACATCGCAATGGCCGATCTCGTCGAACTCCGGGTCCGGGTCGAGCTGGCGCTGGTCGACCTGGCCGTCGCCCGGGCCGACGGCGCCCACGCCGAGGCCGAACTGCGCGACGCCCTCGACCACGAGCGCGAGCTCAGTGTCGCCGAGTTCGCGGACGGAGGCCACGACCTGCACGCCGTCATCGCGGCCCAGGCCGGCAACCGCGCGCTGGAGCTGGTGTTGCTCGTCCTGGTGCGCCTCATGCGACTCCACCAGGTCGAAGAGGTCACCGATGAAGAGCGGGTCGTGGCCGCCGTCGAGGTGACACGGGCCCATGGCGCCATCGCCGATGCCATGACCGTCGGGGACGCGCAGCTCGCTCGTTACCGCTTGCGACGCCACCTCGAGACGATCGGCCGCTACCTGCGCTGACAGCACGGACAACGCAGACCGCGTAGACCACGCCGACACCGCGACTACGTCGTCGAGAACACCTTGCGCGAGTAGTACCAGACGGCCAGCGCGCTCAGGACCACGGCGAACACCGCCAAGGCGCCGATCTCGGGCAGCGTGTCGGCAAAGCTGGCGTGGTCCGATATCAACTTGACGAACGCGTCCATGGCCCACGCCTGCGGCACCACATGCCCCACGTCCTTCACCGTCGTGCTCACCGCGCTCAGTTGATAGACGCACCCGCCGAGCATGCCGGCGATGATGGCCACGATCACCGCGGTGGCGATGGCCTGCTCCTGCGAGCGCGACCAGGTCCCGATGATCACGGCCAGCGCCGCGATGCTGATCCCCAGCAGCAGGATCACGAGGAAGACGCTGAGCGGGTTGCCCCAGTGCACCCGGAAGAGCACGTAGCCGACGAAGATCAGCCCGATCGCCATGGTGACCGCGGTCACCATCATGCTGGCCATCTGACCGAAGACGATGGCTCGCTTGTGCACGGGCGCCGCCGAGAGCCGCTGCAGCACGCCGAGCCGTCGCGTCTCGACCATGCCCGCCGCCAGCACCAGCACGGCGATGCCCATGAACAACACCAGGTTGGCCGGTGCCACGTACCAGAACGGGCTCAAAGGCGCCTCCACCGGCGTCGCCCGCAACGTGGCGTCGGTGAACTTCGTGTTGGAGCCCTCGGCCGCCATCAGGTCCATCAACGCGACGGCATCGGTGCGGGCCTGCACGGCGTCGGTCGTCGCCGACTCCACCAGGAAGTCGGCCTTCACCGCGTTGCCCGGCGCCGGCAGCTGCACGATCCCCGCCACCACCCGCCCGCGCAGGATGTCGTCGGTCAGGTCCGTCCTGCTGTTCTCGACCCGCACCTTGATCCCGTCCGTCGTCTGCGCCAGGTGCAGCAGGCGGGCGGAGGGGTGGTAGAGGCCGATCGGCTCCTTGGGGCTGCCCTCGAGCAATCCCGTGATCAGGATGATGACGACCGGCACCAGCGTGCCGACGATGAGCAGGCGCCGGTCCCCCATGGCCCGGCGCAGGTTGACCCAGATGACGGCGATCACGTCACGGCTCCACCATGCGGCGGACCCGGGTCATGGCCAGGCCCCCTGCCACCACGGCGATGATCAGCAGGATCACGAAGGGGCCGACGACGGCGCTCGCCGGCTCACGGAGCTGGTCGAGCCGTCCGAATCCCACGAGGGCCCAGCCGTTCGGCGTGCCGAGCGCCAGCACCTGGAAGGCGTCGGGCAGCGAGCCCGACGGGAGCAGGTTGCCGCCGACCAGGGCCAGGAACAGGCCGACGAGCAACGTGATCCCGAAGGCCTGCTGCTCGGTCTTGGCCAGCGACGTGAGGAACACGCCGATGCCGCACATGGCGGCCGTGGCGCCGATCGCCATCAACAGGACGCCGAGCGGGTTGCCCCAGTCGGCCCCGAAGCCGTACGTCGTCACGGCCCAGATCACGAAGATCGTCGCCAGCCCCGTGAGGAAGATCGCCAGCAGCTTGCCGAGGACGATCTGGGTCGGCCGCACGGGTGCCGCCGTGATCCGGGCGAGCGTGCCGGCCGACCTCTCCATCAGCAGGGAGCGCATACCGAGACCGCTGCCGATGAAGAGGAACACCACCGCGATGTTCGGGGCGAAGAAGTTGAGGTTGACCTTGCCGCCGTGACCCACGCTCTGGCCGTCGATGGCCACCGGCGCCGGGTCGCCCGTGAGGCTGGCGTCGGGGACCCGGCTGGCGTACATGACGCTCGAGATCCCGGCCGCCACGGACTCCGCGTACTCCTGTCCGAGGGGCGACGTGCCCCGTGTCACCACGTCGAATCCCGGCGTGTGCGTCGCGCCCGGGTCGACGATCGGCACGAGCAGCGTGTGCAGGCGCAACTGCGAGGGCACGACCGCCACCCCGCCGTCGAGGGTACCGCCGGACACGGCGCTCTGGACCGACGACCGGCTCGGCAACGTGGTGACCGTGACGTTCTTCGGGAGCTGGCTGGCCCGTAGCGCCGCCGTGAGCATCTGCGGCGACGCCCCCGACACGCCGATGTGGACCGGGGTGGCGCTGGCGCCGCCGGCGAAGGAAAGCCCGAGGACGGCCGCCATGAGCAGCGGCGCCGCCAGGCAGCCGATGAGGACGGAGCGATCGCGCAGCCGGCGGTGGAGCTCGTTCCACGCGATGACGCGGATCAATCGCGTAGCTCTTTCCCGGTGAGGCTCAGGAAGACGTCCTCGAGGTTCGGGGTGCGCACCTCGACACCCGTGAGATCGACCCCGTGCTTGGTGGCCACGGCGACCACCGCCGACAGGACGGCGGGTCCGTGGTCGGTGGTCAGTTCCAGGTTGCCGTCGTGCTCGTGCACGTCATGGACGTTGTGGAGCTCGAGGCAGGCGGCGGACAGCACGTCCAGCGACGCACCGTCACAGGACAGGTGCACCTTGTCGCGGCCGCCGTGCGTGCCGATCAACGACTCGGCAGTGCCCTCGGCGACCAGCAGCCCGTCGTCGATGATGCCGATGCGATCGCACAGCTTCGCCGCCTCCTCCATGTAGTGCGTCGTGTACAGCACGGCGATGCCCAGTCGACCGACCGTCTCGAGGATGGCGTTCCGGCTCTGGGGGTCGACGCCGACGGTGGGCTCGTCCAGGACGAGCAGCTTGGGCCGGTGCAACAGGCCGGCCGCCATGTTGGCCCGCCGCTTCATGCCTCCCGAGTAGGTCCCGATGCGGTCCTTGCCCCGGTCGGCCAGCCCGACCAGCTCCAGCGTCTCGCCGATGCGCCCCTGCAGCTCCTTGCCGCCGAGCCCGTAGAGCTGGCCGAAGAAAGTCAGGTTCTCCACCGCCGAGAGGTCGGGGTAGAGGGCCAGGTCCTGCGGGACGTAGCCGACCGCCGCCTTCGCCTCCAGCGTGCCGCCGGCGAACCCGTCGACCGTCACTTCCCCCTGGTCGGGGATGGCCAGGCCGCACAGCATGGAGATGGTGGTGGTCTTCCCGGCCCCGTTGGGCCCGAGCAGGCCGTAGCACTCACGCTCGGCGATGCTGAAGGACACGCCCTTGACGGCCTCCCGGTCGCCGTAGCTCTTGCGCAGGCCCTCACAGCGCAACATCGACTGCTCCATGCACCCTCCCCAGGGTAAAAGAGGACCCTCTTTTTGCACCCTAGCAGAGCGAGTGCGCAGGCTCAGGTCGACACCTGCTGCTCAGGTCAGAGGAGCAATTGTCGCCCAAGCCACCCAAACGGCCGCGCTCGTCTAGACGGAAAGAGTATGACGAATTCCGGGGTCCGGCCGAGCCGAACCGTCACCCCTCGTCGGCGAGCCGCAGGGGGAAGGAGTGCGCTGCCACCGCCAAGATCTCTATGCGGTCCTCCTCCAGCAGGAAGCCGGCCCCGATGGCGGCGTCGAGCGATGCGGCGAAACGCTCCAGATACTCGTCCTCCCCACCGGGATAGAGCGTCGAGAGGGTGGCCTCGTCGAAGGGCTCGGTGCGACCGAACAGCATGGCGAAGGACTCACCGGACTGCCCGAGGCCGCCCATCACCGCGATCGGCACGTCGACCCAGGGCGTGCGGATCCCCCCCGTGGCGATGCCGTGGTCGTCCAGGACGTAACCCGTCCGGTCGTCATTGAGCTGCAGCGAAGGTGCCGATGGGGGAGCCTCGCCGCCCGCCGCCCACCGGGTCAGGTGGGCCAGCGCGGCCTGGGCCACGTAGTGCTGCTGCGGCCCGGCGTTGATCGGGGTGTCCGTCTGACCGATCATGAGATTCGTCGTCGGGCGCAGCAGCTCCGCCATGCGGCCCGCGGTCAGCGTGCCGTCGTCATGGCGGCCCGCACTGACCGTGTAGGTGTCGGCGTGCGCCGCGCCCGCCATCTCCCACACCCGGAGTCGGTCCGAGTCGGGCTGTTCTGCCAGTCCCCCACCCAACAGGACCACGTCGGTCTCGCTTTGCAACACAAGCACCGGGACCCGGGCGTCATCGCGGATGCGCTCGCCCCTCGACGAGATCGCCATCCGTGTCGCCTCCATGCCGAGGCGCTGTGACGCAGGGATGAACACGCCGTCGATCGAGACGCCCGACGCCGGCCGGCCGTGCACGAAGAAGCCGTCGAAGAGCTGCGCCTGCGGATCGACGGCATTGATGTAGGTCACGAGGCAGGCCGCGGACTGCGACTCCCCCGCCGCGAGGATCTGCGTCGGCGCCAAACCACCCAGCGGGTTCTCGTCACTCGGCAGCTGCAGCAACCGGCCGACCTGCGTGAAGATGTCGAAGGACCAGGCGTCGCCGGGGTGCTCCAGGTCGCCATAGCGCTCGGGCGCCAGCAGCTTGAGGTGAATGCTCTCGACGAAGCCTCCCCCGTCGATCCCGACCTTCTGGGCCGAGACGCCCACCCAGGCGTGCCCCGCCGCGGCGAGCTGGCGATGGAAGAACCCCCAGTCGGGCGCGGCGTCGATGCCGGCCGAGACGTTGTGCCACTCAACGACGACCGTCCCGCTGAAGCGCAGTGCGTCCGTCGGCTTCCGCACCACGAACCGGGTCCGGAACGGAGCCTCCGCACCGGGCGTCACGTCCCAATGGCCGTCCGCCCCACGCGACCCCTGCAACTCGTACGAGGTCGCCGTCCCCTCGAAGCTGAATTCGGTCTCCTCGTATCCCAGCGTCGCCAGGTCGTAGTCCCGCATGACGTCCGGTGCTGCACCCGGCATCTCCTTGAACTCTGACTGTCGTGTCGTGGCCACCGTCGTCCTTCCCAGTCAGAGCACCCTGCCTGACTCGATCTGCTCCACCCGGATCGGATGTCCCATCACGGTAGGCCGTCCTCGCGACCTCCACACCACGGCCGGTCCTCGTCAAGGCCGTAAATCGCCCAGCCGGAACTGGTAGGAGGCGGCCGTGATCGCACGGTCCCCACCCTCGTCGTGGAGGAGGACCCGGACCGCCGTCATGCCGCCCGACCCCGGCAGCACCTCTGCATCGGCCCGGAACGGGCCGACCTTGCCCCGGGCGAGGAACATCACGTGCGACGACGAGGCCTGCACCCATTTCGCCCCTGCAGTTTCGGTCGCAAGTTCGAGAGCGGCGGTCTCGAGGAGAACGAACTGAGGCCCGAGATGCAGTGCGGCGTCTGGCGAGGCGACCTCCTCCGACAACACGGGCAGCGCCCAATGACCGTCCGGGCGACGCGCTGCCCCGAAGACCTGCCAGAGCGGTGGGAGGTCCGGGCCGTCCTCGACGACGATCGGCTCGACCGGCATTCTCTCGAGCCCGCTCGGGGGTGCGCCGAGACTGATGCCCTGACCCTGCGTGAGGGCGAGGACCCTGCCCGGCCGGTCCGCGTCGACAATGCGGGAACGGCTGTAGCCCATCTGCCGGCCGTGCTTCAGGACTTCGGAGACCACCTGCAAGCGCCGGACGTCGTTCCCGGGATCGAGCACCTGGCAGGAGTGGATCACCGGATTCGGCACCGCTTCGAGGTCGCTCCTGCCCCCACCCTCGGGCGAGGCGATCCCGAGGACGGCCAGCAGGATCCCGCCGGACGGGTTCCGCATGTCGCGCCGGAGGGTCACGGTGTCGTCGGTCGGACCGGTATCCATCGACTTCCAGGTCCGACCGAGGTAGCGGTAGCTCAGGAGGCCGCCCCACCGTCGGCGCAGTTCAGCGGCGTAGGCCTCGGGGTCGTCGCGCAGCTCCCTGATGTCTGTGGGCATCGGACCTCGGTCTAGCAGGCCGTTCGTCCGCTTTCCCTCGCCGCCGCACGAGAAGTGCCGTCCGACGCCTCCACCAGACACGGGGGTACCGAGGCCCCAAACCCGGCTCGAATTGCTTCCTCTATTTGGGATACTCTTTCGTCGACACGGCCCCTGCGGGCCGCACTGATCGGCGCAAAGGAACGAGGACACGACGTGACCGAGGCTTGGATCATCGACGCCTGCCGCACCCCGCGAGGAATCGGGAAGGTCGGCAAGGGTGCACTCTCCGGGCTGCACCCGCAAGTACTGGGAGCCACCGTGCTCCGTGCGCTGGCTGAACGCAATGGGCTCGACACCAACGACGTGGACGACATCGTGTGGGGCACATCCATGCAGGTCGGCACACAGGGTGGTGATCTCGGCCGCATGGCCGCGCTCGACGCCGGCTACGCCATCACTGCCAGCGGCGTCACCCTCGACCGCTTCTGCGGCTCCGGCATCTCTTCGGTCAACTTCGCCGCGGCGTCGGTGATGTCCGGCATGGAGGACGTCGTCATCGCCGGCGGTACGGAGATGATGTCGTCCTACGCCGGCAACGTCTCCAAAGCGCGTTCGCCCTTCCTCGACAGCGGCAACGACCACCTTCGTTCCATCCATCCCCAGACGAACCAGGGGGTTGCCGCCGACGCCATCGCCACCTTGGAGAAGATCGATCGACGGGCGGTCGACGAACTGGCGGCAGAGTCGCAGCGTCGCGCCGAGATCGCCATCAAAGAGGGGCGCTTCGACAAGTCGACCGTGCCGGTGCACGACGTCGACGGGTCGCCCCTGCTCGACCGCGAGGAGTACCCACGCCCGGGCACGACGGTCGACTCACTGGCCTCGTTGCCCTCATCGTTCGAAGCGCTGGCCGACATCCCGCTCGACGAGAACGGGACGACCTACCGCTCGCTCGTCCTGCAGAAGTTCCCTGGCCTCGAGATCACCCACGTACACCATGCGGGCAACTCATCGGGTGTCGTCGACGGGGCGGCGGCCCTGCTGATCACGAGCCCCGAGTACGCCACCACACACGGGATGACGCCACGAGCCAGGATCGTGGCGACAGCGAACCTCGGTGACGACCCCACGCTCATGTTGAACGCGCCCGTCCCGGCCACCCGCAAGGTCCTCGCCAAGGCGGGGATGTCCTTGAGTGACATCGACCTGTTCGAGGTCAACGAGGCCTTCGCAGTCGTCCCGGAGAAGTTCATCCGCGACCTCGATATCGACCGCGAGCGCATCAACGTCAATGGGGGCGCCATCGCGCTGGGTCACCCCATCGGCGCGACGGGATCGCTTCTGGTTGGGACGGCGTTGGACGAGCTGGAGCGGCGGGACCAGCAGATCGCGCTCGTCACCATGTGCGCCGGCGGCGGCATGGCGCCGGCGGTGATCATCGAGCGGGTCTAGCCGGAGCGTCGGAGTCGGATCCGTGACAGCCGACCGACCGTCAGCCATGCCGCCGACAGCTCGATGACGTCGCTGCGGGACACACTGGACCCGGACGACTACGACGAGTTCGGCCTGCTCCACGAGAACGCGTCCGAATGGGACATCGCCTTCTCCGGGCGTCCGATCGTCTCCCGAGAGTCCTTCACCCTCCCTTCGGGACAAACACTCTCCTACCTGCGCTGGGGTGAGACCGACCCGGAGCTTGTCTTCCTGCACGGTGGTGCCCAGAACGGGCACACATGGGACACTGTCATGTTGGCCCTGGACCGCCCGGCTCTGGCCGTCGACCTACCGGGGCACGGACACTCGGACCGGCGGCCCGACCGCGACTACGGACCCTGGCAGAACGCGGAGGCGGTGGCCCCGCTCCTGGAAGCGGTGGCGCCGACCGCCCAGTGTGTCATCGGCATGTCGCTCGGCGGCGCCACGACCATCCGCCTGGCCGCGCAACGTCCCGACCTCTGCCGGCGCGCCGTTTTGATCGACGTTACGCCGCAGATCAACGATCCGTCCCGGCAATTGAGCACGGCCGAGCGCGGGACCGTCTCGCTCATTGCCGGACCTCCTATCTATGACAGCTTCGACGAGATGGCCGACGCCGCCGTCGCCCTGAGCCCCTTCCGGGACGCCGGCGGCGTACGGCGAGGAGTGCGTCACAACGCCCGGCGGCTCGACGACGGCCGATGGACGTGGCGATACGACCTCTTCGGTCCTCTACCGGGCCAATCGGTCGACGAAGCCGCGTCGAGCTGGGTGGACTTCACCTCGCTGTGGGATGACGTCAGTGCCATCAGGATCCCGACTCTTTTCGTGCGGGGCCGACTGTCCCCCTTCGTCCTCGATGACGACATCGCCGAAATGCAGAGCCGCATCCCGACGCTGGAAGTGGTCGTGGTCGAGGGGGCAGGACATGCGGTGCAGAGCGACCAACCCCTCGTCCTGGCCGACCACATCCGTCGCTTCGCCCTGTGACGGAAGTCGAGGGTGAGCGGGCAGCCCGCGACGCACTCCGAACCGCCTGGCGCAACGCGGGCTTCTACAGCGACCAAACCGTCGGGGAAGCGATCTTGGCCGGCTGCGCCTCCCACCCCGATGACCGCATCGTGTTCGCCCAGGTCGACGGTGAGACGACCACCGTTACCCTCGGAGAGCTCCTCCAACGGGCGCAGACGTCCGCGGGACGGCTGGCCGCTGCTGGAGTGAGGGCGGGCGACGCAGTCGTCGTACAGGCGCCTGCGGATCTCAACGGCACCGAAACTCTGGCCGCTGTCTGGCTGCTCCACGCAGTGGCCGTCCCTGTCGCGACAACGGCGTCTGCAGGCGAGGTCGCGCACGCCATCCGTGAAACGGATGCACGGTATGCAGTTGTCACAGCGGAGTGGCGCGGGCGTGACCTGGTCAGCCCGCTCATGGCCGAAGGCGAGTTGTCTGGGTTGCGTCGGGTGGTCGTTCTGGGTGACGCCACCATCGGCGGTGCTCTACCGCTCGGGTCAGTCGAACCGGTCCCCGTGCCCCCAGGATCTCGGCCCGACCCATGGTCGGTTGCCTGCGTGCTCTACACGTCTGGCTCGACGGCCGCTCCCAAGGGAGTGCAGCACAGTCACGAGACGCTGCTGTGCGGGCTCGGCGCCGTGCCCACAGACGCCACCAGTCGGATGCTCGCTACGTTCCCCGCCGGCCATGTGGCCTCGCTGATCGGTCTCCTCCGACCGCTGACATCCGGTGGGACAACCATCGTGATGGACAGGTGGAGCGCCCGGGCGGCAGCCGAACTGATTGAGCAACATCGCGTCACGACCAGCGCAGGCACCCCATTCTTCCTTTCCACGTTGCTCGACCATGCGGAGCGGGACGGGCGTAACATCTCGTCACTGGATCGCTTCCTCTGTGGCGCGGCGGCCGTCCCCCCTGCCCTCGTCGAGCGGAGTGAGACGGCTGGCATCGTGACGTGGCGCACCTACGGATCGACAGAGCATCCAGCCATCAGCTCAGGTGGTCCAATGGATCCGCCCGACAAACGGCGCTGCACCGATGGCCGGGTGACACCTGGCAACGAAGTCCGGCTACTCGATGACGACGGCCACGATGTCGCGCCGGGCGAAGAGGCGGAGATCGTAGTCAGGGGGCCGAAACAGTTTCTGGGATATCAGGACCCGGCGGGAGACGTTGACGCATTCGTCCGCGAGACCTGGTTCCGTACCGGCGACCTGGCCCGATTCGACCGAGACGGGTACCTCGTGGTCACCGACCGCGTGAAGGAGATCATCATACGCGGCGGGGAGAACATCTCGGCCCGGGAAGTCGAAGAGGTTCTGGCCCGGCATCCGGCCGTGGCGGAGGTCGCCGTCTGCGCGACACCTGACGAAGTGTGGGGCGAGTCGGTGTGCGCCGTGGTCGTCGCCCGTGACGGAACGCAGGCGCCCACCGTGGAAGTGCTCGGACACTTCGCGTCCTCCGCCGGATTGGCGCCGCACAAGTTGCCCACGAGGGTCGTCTTCACTGACTCGTTACCCCGCACGGCCGCCGGCAAGGTGCGCACGCGCGACCTGCGCCGTCTTCTCTGAGGTCGAAGCAAGAACGGACATCGGCGAGTCTGTCGCCCCCCAAGACTGTGCAGGGTGTCGGTACGCGGCGATTGAGCAGAGGCCGTCGTACGAGCTCCGTTGTGGTGTCGAAGGTCACCTGGCGTAGCCGACCTCAGCAAATAAGGGTACTCTATTTGTGTTCGACGACGCCGGCTCGCCTCGGGCAGGACTTACCTCGAGCCCGAGCCCGAAAGGTGACTCATGACCGCTCCGATCCGCCCGACCGTTCACTTGCGCATCGCCGTAGATCACCTGAAGTGGCGGCAGCCACGATCACATCGACCCGAACACTGGTGAGGTGGATGCCAAGATCCCCCTCGCCGGACCGGATGAGGTCGACCGGGCAGTCAGCGCGGCCGATACCGCCTTCCGGGATTGGCGGCGGACCCCGCCCGATGGACGGCGACGGTTGATCTTGCGGCTCGCCGACCTCATTGAGTCGAATGCGGAGGAGTTCGGTCGCCGCGGGACGATGGACAACGGGACGCCCGCGGCCGTCGTCGGCGTGTCAACTGCATCGCCCCGGGTGCATTCAACTCCGAGATGATCGAACGCACGGGAGAGTTCGCCCATCATTTTCCACGTCGACGCATGGGGGAGGCACCCCAACTCGATTAAACTCTGCTCTACCTGTGTAGCCCCGCGTCAGAGTTCGTGACCGGAGCGACAATTTTCGTCGATGACGGCCAGGGGTCGCGCTAAAGGGACCTCACCCGAGGCCGCAGCAGTTCGGGTCTACGTGCCCTCATTGGCGCTACGACCCCACATTTCGCCATATGCAGTTGAGGCGCCCGGCCTCCGCATGGTACGCATCGACGGTGTTCATGATGCGATTCGCCATGCGGTCCAGCACACCCGACCCCGATGCTCGGGCGGCCCTCTACGCGACCACCATCGAGATGTGCGAGTGGGCCGAGAGCAAAGGCGGCGTGGCCGCTGTCCTCAGCCAACACCACGCAGCTGAGGACGGGTACCTTCCGTCGCCGATTCCGCTGGCCGCCGCCATCGCCGCCAGGACGGAATCGATGCCCATCAACGTGGCCGCCCTCCTATTGGCCTTGTACGAGCCGATCAAGCTCGCCGAGGACCTGGCGGTCGTCGACCTCATCAGCCGAGGTCGGGTCTCCTACGTGGTCGGCATCGGCTACCGGGCCGAGGAATTCGCCATGTTCGGCATCGACCGTCGGCAACGCGCTGCCCTCGTCGAGAACCGCATCACCCTGCTGCAACGACTCTGGGCCGGGGAGGATGTCGACATCGACGGCCGGTCCGTTCGGGTGACGCCGTTGCCCTATACGCCCGGCGGCCCACCGTTGGCCTACGGCGGCGGCACCGAAGCGGCGGCACGGCGAGCGGCACGCCTGGGTCTGCTGTTCCTCGCCGAGACGCATGACGCGACCCTCGAGGAGGCCTACCGCGCCGAGGGAGGGGATTCGGCTCCCGGTTGCTACTTCCCACAAGCTGGCGTGCCGATCACCGTGTTCGTTGCCGACGACCCCGAGCGAGCCTGGGCCGAGATCGGCGAATACCTGTTCCGGGACTCAGCCAGCTACGCCGCATGGAACGCCCATCGGGAAGGAACGGCATCGATCTCGCGCGCAGCCAGCATCAACGATATGGCCGAGGAGAAGGGCGCATACCAGATCCTGACGCCCGCCGAGGCACGGAGCTTGGTCGACGGGGGTACGCCACTCGGCCTGCAACCACTGGTGGGCGGGCTCCCACCGGACCTGGCCTGGCCCTACCTCGAGGCGGCCGCAGCTGCGGTGGCGCCGTAGGCCTCCTAGCGGTACTGAGTCTCGCTCTTGTCCCGCGGAGCCGGCGGGGCCGGCGGGTAGTTGCCGATATGCGTGTAGGACAGCCCGCTTTGAATGGCCGCCGTGCGGGTCGTGTCGAGCGACTCCCAGATGGCGCGGATCGTCCCCTGGATCGCCTTGGGATTCCGCCGGGCGATCGACAAGGCGATCTCCCGGCCACGGTCGTGCAGTTGCTCCCGGGGCATGACTTCGGTCACCAGCCCGAGTCGCAGGGCGGTCTCGGCCGTGATGCGCTCTTCGTTGCCCATGAGGGCCCAGCGCAGGACGTCGCCCAATGGGACGCCCCGGTGCAGCATCCCCACCGGCTCGAGCGAGCTGACGATCCCCACGTTGGCATGCGGGTCGAAGAAGACCGCGTCGTCGGAGCAGATGATGATGTCGGATTCGTTGATGAAATACTGGCCCCCGCCGGCACAGAGTCCGTGCACGGCCGCGACCACGGGCTTCCAGACTCTGTGGTGGAGCTTGGGAGCCAGGAGCACGCCGGGGTCGAAGCTGTTCCACACGTTGTCCTTCATGAACCAGCTGTTGTCCCCCTTGATGTCGAGCCCGGTGCAGAAGGCTCGCTCACCATTGGCCTGCAGGACGACGCAGTGGATGTCGTCTGTGTCGCGCACGGTCTCCCAGGCCCAGGTCATGTCGTCCGCCATGGCTTTGTTGAAGGAGTTCAGGCTGTCGGGACGATTGAGCGTGATCGTGGCCACGTTGTCCGCCACATCGAACAGGATGGCTTCGCGTTCCATGGTTCCTCCTGGGCCCCCGGCGATCGGTCTGGGGCAAAATGGTACACTCTATTTCTCGGGTTGCAGCAGAGCGTGCGGGCCAGACAGCATCACACGACCGAGAACCGGACAGCGAAACAGAGAGGAACACTCCGTGGAGATCAACGGGAAGAAGGCCGTCATCGTCGGCGGGGCGTCGGGTATGGCCAAGGCTTCGGCGGAGCTGCTCCGTCAAAAGGGCGCTGATATCGCCATCCTCGACCTGCCGAACACGGCCGGCGCCGAAGTCGCCAAGGAGCTCGGCGGCACCTTCCACGAGGTCGACATCCTCGATGAGGACCAGACCGAATCCGCCCTTGCCGACGCGGTGGCCGCGCTGGGCGGGCTGCACATCGCCGTCAACACCGCCGGCGGTGGTGCCGCGAGGCGCACGCTGAGCAAGGACGGGCCGCACCCCCTGGACACCTTCCGCCGAACCATAGAGCTGAACCTCATCGGCACGTTCAACCTCAACCGCCTCCAGGCCTTCCACATGTCGACCAACGAGCCTGAGGATGGCGAGCGCGGCGTCATGATCAACACCGCCTCCATCGCCGCCTTCGAAGGGCAGATCGGCCAGGTTGCGTACGCCGCCGCCAAGTCGGGCATCGTCGGCATGGTGTTCACCATGGCCCGCGATTTGGGCAGCCTGGGCATCAGGGCCATGGCAATCGCGCCAAGCCTCTTCGCCACCGGGCTCACCGAGGGCATCCCGGACGAGTTCGCCGCGACCTTGACGAAGGACGCGGCCTTCCCCAAGAGGTTGGGCCGACCCGAGGAGTACGGCAAGCTCGCCGTCGCCATCGTCGAGAACCCGATGCTGAACGGCCTCTGCATCCGCCTCGACGCCGGCACCCGCTTCGCTCCCAAGTAGACCGAGGAGAGACGACCGGATCCGGGGAGCACACAGTGACGACAGTGCGGTCGATCGACCTCCGGATCGACGTCACGGGGGCAGCGGCCCTCGGCGAGCCGGCACATGTCGCCCTTACGGTGACCGTTCCCGACGAACTCGCGCCCGAACCCGTGGTCTGCTTCGGCAAGCCCGGCGGCGGATACGCGCGGGGGTACTACACCGTCGATCTGCCCGGACCGGCGCACGGCGCCCAGGCGGACTGGCACGCACAGCGAGGGTGGATCTTCGTCTCGGTCGACCATCTCGGCGTCGGCGACAGCTCCCTGCACGATCCCGAGCGGCTCTCCTACACCCCGGTCGTGGCAGCGAGTCAGGCCGCCGAATCCGACGTGCTGCGGAAGCTGGCTGCCGGCACCCTCATCGATGGGCTCTCGAAGGTCGAGCGTCCCCTGACGATCGGCGTCGGGCAGTCGATGGGAGGCTGCCTGACGGTGGTGCAGCAAGGCCGCTACCACTGCTACGACGGCATCGGAGTGCTCGGCTACAGCGTGCTGCACACGCATCCGCCGACTGCGCCCGGCACACCACCCATCGTCATGCCGTGGGTTCCCCGTGACGCGCTGCCGTCCGATGGCATCTTCACCAACGGTCCCGCGCTGGCCGAGATCGACCCGGCGGCAGGACCGGGCGCCGACGCCATGGCGTGGGGCTTCCACTATGACGACATCGACCCCGACATCGTGCGGCGCGACCTCGCTGACTTCCCTTCCCGTGGTGGCGACCTGCCGCCGTGGGGATCGGCCACCGTCCCGGCGACGGTTGCCATGTGGTGCCTCACGCCCGGCGGGGCGCTGCCGGAGGCGGCGGCTATCCGCTGCCCAGTCCTCGTGGGCCTGGGCGAACGCGACGTGCTGGTCGACCCGCGGGGGGAACCTCGGGCCTACGAGTCGTCGCCGAGCGTGGATCTCTTCGTCTGCCCGAGAATGGGACACATGCACAACTTCGCCGGAACGCGCGAGCTGTTCTGGCGACGCATCGAGACGTGGGCGCAGTGGGTGCGGGCGGCACGGAAATGATGGACCTCGACCGCGCCGAGGACCTGCCTTCCCTCCTGACCCTCGAGCGGGTCGACCGTGACCTCTTCCGCGGTCGGAACGCCAACTACGGACCGCGTCAGACCCTCTATGGCGGACAGGTGGCGGCGCAGTGTCTGTTCGCCGCGGCGGCCACCGTGGAGCCCGACCGCCTTCCCCACTCGTTTCACGGCTACTTCCTGCGCGCGGGCCGGAGCAACCTGCCCGTCGTCCTCGAAGTGGACCGTGACCGGGACGGTCGCTCGTTCTCGGCTCGCCACGTCGTCGCCGTTCAGGATGGCGAGGTGATCTTCTCCATGATCACGTCGTTCCACGCGGAGAGCGAAGGCGGGGTCCTCGACGACGCGCCCCGGCGCGACGTGCCTGCACCCGAGGACGTCACCAAGGGCGGCTGGAACACGCTCCTCGATGTGCGGCCCGTGACGCCGACCGACTTCCTCAAGGGAGTCTTCACCGACTGCCTGTGGGTCCGTTCCGCTGCACCGCTCGGGGACGATCCGTTGATGCACCGGGCAGCGCTCACCTATCTCTCGGATCTCGGTACGGGCTTCGGACAGCAGGACAGGACGATCACCGGGCGCGGCGGGCCGTCGATCGACCACTCCATGTGGTTCCAGGAGAACATCCGGGCCGACGACTGGGTGCTCGTCGATCTCCGGCCGGTCAAGGCCCGCAGCGCGCGTGGGTTGTACCACGGTTCGTTGCGGGACCGGCAGGGCGTCCTGGGCGCCACCATCAATCAGGAGCAGCTCCTGCTGCCCGGGTCGATGTCCGACGTCGTCGAGGAGGTGTTGCGGCAGGAGGCAGAGCTGGCGGAGAAGGAAGGTCGGGAGCCGCGCGATCTCGCAGAGCTGCGGCAGGCTCAGAGGGATCATCCGTCCGGTCGCTGAGCCCCTTCTCGTTTTGGCCGCTCAGATCACCCAGTTGGCGATCGTCTCAATGTCCTTCAGGCCGTTGGGTCCGACAGGCTGGACATTCAGGACGGTGACACCGGACTCTCGGTAGGCCGCGATCCGGTCCTTGACGAAGCCGGCGTCGCCGATGAGCGACATCCCCGCCACCAGCTCGTCGGGGATGAGGGCGGCCGCCGCCTTGCGGTCGCCGCAGAGGTAGAGGTCCTGAATCTGCTCCGCCTCCTTCTCGTAGCCGTAGCGCCGCAGCACGTCGTTGTAGAAGTTCTTGCCCTTGGCGCCCATACCCCCGTAGTAGAGCGCCAGCATGGGGCGGTCCCGATCGCGCAGCGCGTCGACGTCGTCGCCGATGGCGAGTGAGCCGCCGGCGACGATCTCGAGCGGGGGCAGGTCGGGCGACCGAGCCGCCGTCCCCTCTTCGAGCGGGGACCGCCACAACTCGTGGGCCCGGTCGGGCCAGTAGTGCAGCGGGAGCCACCCTTCGGCGAGCTCCGCCGTCATGGCGACGTTCTTCGGTCCGAGGGAGGCGACGAAGATCGGGATCCGCTCGCGTAGGGGGTGGTCCATGATCTTGAGCGCCTTGCCGAGGCCGGTGCCCTGGCCCTCGGCCAGTGGGACCTGGTAGTTGGCGCCCGCGTGGACGAGGCGGTCACGCCGCCACACCGAGCGGCAGATCTCGATGATCTCGCGGGTGCGGGCCAGCGGGGCGTCGTAGGGGACCCCGTGGAAGCCCTCGATGACCTGCGGCCCGGAGGCTCCCAGCCCCAGGACGAAGCGGCCCCGCGACAGCTTGTCGAGGCCGACCGCTGTCATGGCCATGAGTGTCGGAGTCCGCGAGTAGAGCGGCAGGATGCTCGACCCGATCTGCGCCGTCCGGGTCACCGCGGCCAGGAACCCCATGGTGGAAACGGCGTCGGCCGTATAGGCCTCGCCGGTCCAGAGATAGTCGACCCCCAGGTCCTCCAGCCGCTTGGCGTGCGCAGCGAACTTGTCAGGGTCGTCCCGCATCCCTACCGTCGCGCCCAGCTTCATGGTCCGACTCCTCTCGCGACCGTGGCGGCGCCCTGGCCCATTCCGACAATAGAGGATACTATTTACCCATGTCGATTGCGATCACCGAAGACCACCGAGCCCTTGGGCAAACGGCCTCGGATTTCCTGGCCAAGCGCGATGCCCGAGGGGCTGCCCGCGCCCTGCTGCTGGAAAAGACCGAAGGGATCCCGGCCTTCTGGGGAGATCTCGTGTCCCTGGGCTGGCTGGGCCTGCACCTGCCCGAGGAGCGCGGAGGATCAGGGTTCGGTCTGCCCGAGCTCGTCGTCGTGGTCGAGGAGCTCGGCCGCGCCGTGGCACCGGGACCCTTCGTGCCAACCGTCATCGCCAGCGCCGTGATCAACGCTGCCGCTTCCGACGAGGTGGCGTCGTGGCTCGTGCCGGGCCTGGCCGACGGATCCGCCTTCGGTGGCATCGCGCTCACGTCCAACATCACGGTGTCCGGAGGCAAGGCCGTCGGGACGGCGAACGCGGTCCTGGGCGGAGGCCTCGCCCATCTCCTCGTCCTCCCGGCAGGCGACGACGCCATCGTGGTCGAGACCTCGGATGGCGGTGTGACCGTCGACGTGCCGGGCAACCTCGATCTCACCCGGCGCACTGCGCGTGTCACGCTCGACGGCGCGTCGGCCCACGTGCTCAGCGGAGGGCGCCAGATCCTGGTCGACCTGGCGCGGCTCGTCATCGCGGCGGAGGCGGTCGGCATCGCCACCGAGTGCACCGAGCAGGCCGCCGCGTACGCCAAGGTGCGCGTGCAGTTCGGTCGCCCCATCGCCATGTTCCAGGCCGTCAAGCATCACTGCGCCAACATGTTGGTGGCCTCCGAGCTCGCCACGGTGACGGTGTGGGACGCCGCCCGTGCTACGGAAGAGGGGGGTGCGCAGCTGTCACTGGCCGCGGCCATGGCGGCTGCACTCGCGCTGTCGGCAGCCGACGAGTGTGCCCAGCTCAACATCCAGGTGCACGGCGGCATCGGCTTCACCTGGGAGCACGACGCGCACCTGTATCTTCGCCGGGCCACCGCCCTCGAGGCGGTCGTGGACGCGGAGGCGGCAGCGCGGGACATCACCGACCTGGTGCGAGCCGACACGCGGCGTCTGCGCACCATCGACCTGCCCCCGGAAGCCGAGCCCATGCGCGACGAGGTGCGGGCGTTCGCCGATCGGGTGAAGGGCCTCGACGCCGCGGCTCAACGGGCGGCCATGATCGAGACCGGCTACGTCATGCCGCACTGGCCCGAGCCATGGGGTCGCGCCGCCGGCGCGGTCGAGCAGCTCGTCATTGAGCAGGAGTTCAAGGCCGCCGGGGTGTCACGCCCGCAGTACGGCATCACCGGTTGGGTCATCCTCACGCTCATTCAGCACGCGACGGAGGACCAGGTGGCCCGCTGGGTCATGCCGGCCCTGCGCCAGGACGTCATCTGGTGCCAGCTCTTCAGCGAGCCCGACGCGGGCAGCGACGCCGCCGGTGTCACGACGCGTGGGACTCGGGTCGACGGCGGGTGGCTGATCAACGGGCAGAAGGTCTGGACGAGCGGCGCCCACGTCGCCGGCTTCGGGTTGGCGACGATCCGCACGGATCCCGACGTGCCCAAACACGAGGGCATCACCACCATGGTCATCGACATGCACGCCGAGGGCGTGGAGGTACGCCCGCTCAAGATGGTGACCGGCCAGTCGGAATTCAACGAGGTCTTCTTCAACGACGTCTTCGTCCCCGACGACGATGTGGTGGGTCCCGTGAACGGCGGGTGGACGGTGGCGCGGGCGACGCTCGGCAACGAGAGCGTGTCCATCGGCGGAGGCCAGGGTGGTGGTTCGATGTCGGCCGACGCCGTCATCGCGCCCTTCGACGCCCACCCGGAACGGCTGGCCGGCGGCGCCGGACGGGTCGGGCGCTCCATCGCCCAGACCGAGGCAATGGCGGTACTCAACATGCGCAGTGCTCATCGTGCCGTCATGGGCAGCGGGCCGGGCCCGGAGGGTAACGTCACCAAGCTGGTGCTGTCGGAGATCGGCCACGAGACCGCTGCCATTCTGGCTGCGGTCGGCGGTCCGGACTCGGCCTATACGGACGGCGCCGGGGCGATGACGTCGTTCTTGGTGCTGATGCACAGAGGCTTGTCCATCGCCGGTGGAACCTCTGAGATCAAGCGCAACCAGATCGGGGAGCGCATTCTCGGGTTGCCGCGGGATCCGCTCATCAACTAGGCGGCGCAGGGAGCGACCACGCTGAAAGTGATCAACATCGTGCGGTCAGGGTTCCTCGGTTCATGTGATCACGGCTAGACAAGTCGTGGAAGGTCCTTGCCAGCCCTTCGACGGCCAGCGTGGACCGCTGCGTCGACATCTTCTTGAGACCGGACGGTACGTTCGGATACAAGAGTTCCGGCGGATCCGGAGGACGGTGGCGTCTGGACGCCCATCGCCTCTTTCTCGGGCCAGCGCTACGACGCAGAGGAGCAAGCTCTCGCCGCAGCCCGAGAACGCGTTCCCTGGCTCGGCGAGGTCCTCGACGCTGGCAGTTGACGCAGATCGGCTAGCTGGTGGGAAGCGAGTCGCTCGTCGGCTCGGCGCCGAAGGTGGTCTCGGGCGAGTGCCAGTCGGTCGACACGAACCGGTGCGCAATCAACCACCGGTCGCCCACGGGCACGAGGCGGTCGCGGTACCGGCCCATGTGGTCCAGCCCGATCTCGGTGATCACGGTGAAATAGCTGACCACCACTGCCTCGTCCGGCTGGACGGCCTCGAACCTGATGTTTGTCACGTTGTGGCGCACGATCCGCCGTCGCGCCCCGGCGTCGCGCCTTCGAGCCGCTTCCTGCTGCGCCTGGGCCGCGGCCGGTGCTCCACCGAAGCGATTCATGATCGCGTCTCTGCCCCGCAGGGGCTCCGCTCCCCGGATCTCGAGCAGGCCGTCTACGCAGAACGCCGCAGCAAAGTCTTCCAAGTTGTAGCGATCCCCGCTGTGCGTGTACTGCGCCAGCGTGTCGCGACACGCCTCGCGTGCGACCAGCTCCCAGAGTTCCACGGCCGTGTTGGTTCCCTTTCGGTCTCGGGTACGTCCGAGCGGACGCGACCTGATCCTACGCACCGGGCGGTGTACGGAGCCGGGTTACGAGACGCGACTGTCACCGGCTCGTAGAGTGCCCCTATGGCTGACGCTGACTCGCACGGCGGCCGGGTCTCCGGGGTCTGGAGCCTGCTGATCGGCCCACCGAAGTCGGCGCTTGGTGGCGGGAAGGACCGCATTACGCCCGTCGAGGGACTGTCGGCCCTCTCGCTCGACGCGCTCACGTCCGTGGCCTACGGCCCCGAAGCCATCATCCTCGTCCTGGCGGTGGCGGGCGCGGGCGCGCTGCACCTGGTCCTGCCCGTCACGATCGCCATCGTCGGCCTGTTGGCCATTCTGGTCTTCTCCTACCGGCAGGTGATCGACGCCTATCCCATGGGCGGCGGGGCCTATGCCGTCTCGCGGGCCAACTTCGGCGCCCATACCAGCCTGGTCGCCGCCGCCTCGCTCGTCGTCGACTACACGCTGACCGTGGCCGTCTCCATCGCGGCGGGCGTCGCCTCGCTGCAGTCCGCCTTTCCGGGCCTGGACGGGGCCACGATTCCGCTCTGTCTCGGGATTCTCCTCTTCATCATGGTGCTCAACCTGCGCGGACTGGGCGAGACGGCTCGGGCCTTCCTGCTGCCGACCTTGCTCTTCATCGTCGGCCTGCTGGCCATCATCGCCATCGGCCTCATCCATCCGCTCGGGTTGAACGAGTCGCAACTGGGTACGTCCCAGACGCCCACATCCGGTCTCAAAGCGGTGACCTTCCTCCTGGTCCTCAAAGCCTTCTCCGCCGGGTGCAGCGCGCTGACGGGCGTGGAGGCGATCGCCAACGGCGTGCCACTGTTCCGCGAGCCCCGGACCGTCCGCGCCAAGCGGACCGAAGTCCTGCTCGGCCTCATCCTCGGCGCCATGCTGCTGGGACTCGCCATCCTGGCCAAGCGCTGGCAGATCGGTCCCCGTTCGGGTCAAACCGTCCTGAGCCAGATCATGGCGATGTCTGTCGGGCGAGGATGGGCCTACTACATCATCTCCATCACCATCACGGTCGTGTTGGCCCTGGCCGCCAACACGTCCTTCGGCGGTCTCCCCGTCCTGGCCAGCTTGGTGGCCCGGGACAACTACCTCCCGCACCTGTTCACGATCCGGGGCGACCGGCAGACCTTCGGCAACGGGATCCTGGTACTCACGCTCATGGCGGGCGCGTTGCTCATCGCCGTGGACGGCAACACGAACACCCTCATCCCTCTCTTCGCCATCGGTGTGTTCATCGGATTCACGCTCTCGCAGGCTGGGCTGGTGGTGCACTGGCGGCGAGAACGCCCTGCCGGTTGGCGTCGCCGTGCCCTCATCAACGGGTTCGGCGCCTGCATCACAGCCATCGCCACCGTGGTCTTCCTCGTCTCCAAGTTCACCGAGGGCGCCTGGGTCGTCGTCATCGCCATCCCGGCCTTCATCGTGCTCTTCCTCCGCATCCACGCCTACTACGAGCGGGCCGCCAAGGAGCTCCGCTTCGACGAGGACCCCGGCAGGCCGAAGCCGAAACACACGATTGTGGTCGTGCCTGTCAACCGGATTTCCCGGCTGACCGAGCACGCACTGAGCGAGGCCGAATCACTCGGACAGGAAGTCATTGCCGTGACCGTGGTCCTCGAAGGGGGCGATGAAGGCGCGGCCTATGCCAACCATTTCTTCGACGGTTGGGAACGATGGAACTGCGGCATTCCCCTCCGGGTCCTCCGCACCGAGTACGCCTCGGTCACCCAACCGATCGTCGCCTTCATCGACCAGCTGCGCGCCGAACATCCGGACGATCAGCTTGTCGTCTTGATTCCCGTCGTGCGGCCGGAGAAGTTGCGCTACCGGATTTTGCACAACCAGATCGACCTGGTGCTCTCTTCCGCGCTACGCGGCCGTGACGATGTCGTAGTGGCCCGGGTCACGGTGCCGCTCGAAAGGCCTGATCCCGAATCGGCGCACCAGCCCGGATCCGAGTCGGAGCCGGCGGCGCCCCAGGCCAAGCCCGGAGCAGGCGAATCCTGACTTCTGCCCTCAGTGGCCCTTCCACACCGGGTCGCGCCGTTCGATGAAGGCGGTTGCGCCTTCCTTGGCGTCCTCGCTGCCGAACACCTTGGGCTGCCACTCGGCGGCCAGCGTGCGAGCGCGCTCGAGGTCCGTCGACGCCGTGCGCACCATTTGCTTCGTCGCCTGCAGGGCGAGGGGCCCGTTGCGCGCGATCCGCTCTGCCAGCGCCACGGCGGCACCGAGGACCTCGGTCGGGGCCACGACCTGGTTGATCAATCCGAGCGAGAGCGCCCGCTCGGCGTCGATGGAGTCGCCCGTCAGCGTGAGCTCGAGGGCTACGGCGAGCGGGATGCGGGTACTGATGAACACCCCGCCGCCGGCCGCGAAGAGGCCTCGCTTCACCTCGGGGAGGCCGAACGAGGCCGCCTCCGACGCCACGACCACGTCACACCCCAGGAGCAGTTCGAACCCACCAGCCACGGCCGTCGCGTTGGCCGCGCCGACGACGGGGACGCGGATCTCTCCCTGGGTAAACCGTACGAAGCCGCGCATGGCGTCCGGGTTCCCGCTCATGCCGCCGGAGCCGCCCGCGGCGAAGCCGCGTAGGTCCATGCCGGCGCAGAAGGCCCGGTCGCCGGTCCCTGTCAGCACCACCGCACGCACCTCTTGATCCTTCTCGGCCTCCAGCATGGCGAGGCCGATGGCACTCAGCAGCTCGGGGTTCAGCGCGTTGCGCGCCTCGGGCCGGTTGAGTCGCAGTACCTCCACGGCTCCGCGCCGCTCCCTGACGAGAACTGGCTCCGCCGGAGCCTCCGCACCAGTGTCCGTCATCAGGCCACGACCTTCCTCTCTCGCAGATCTGCGATGGCCTCGGCCGAGTAGCCGAGCTCGCTCAGTATGGCGTCGGTCTGCTGGCCCGCCAAAACGCCGGGTTCCGCCACGGTGGCGCTTCGCGAGAACGAGACGTACGGCTTCAATCGCACATGGTCCCCGAACGTCGGGTGCTCCACCTCCACCAGCATGTCCGCCGCGCCGGCGAACTCGGCCGACTGGAGGACGCTCTCGGGCGGCTCGCGATGCGCCACCACGCATCCCACGCCGGCAGCCAGCAACGCGTCCTCCCAGTGCTGGGCCGGTTTTGATGCGAAGACCTCCTCGAGCACCCGGGCCAGCGCAGCGTCGTTGGCTTCCCGGGCAGCCGCATCGACGAATCGGGCGTCGGCGGCCAGCTCCGCTTCACCGACCAGCGCCGCGCTCAGCGCGGTCCAGTCACCCGCTGACGGTGCGGCCAGGTAGATCCACTCGTCGGCTGCCCGGTAAAGCCGGTACAGGGCCGAGTAACCCAGCAACTGGGCGTCGGCGGCCTGCGTGGGCGGACGGTTCTTGTACTCAGCCATGTCGTCGGCCAAGGCCTGCGCCGTCGAGGTCAGCATGGTCGTCAGCATCTCCTGGGAGACGCCCGTCCGGTCGCGCACGAGAAGGCCCAGCGCCATGGCACTCGCAGCGGTGAGCGCCGAGATCCCGTCCGCCTGGGCGTACTCGGTCGTTCCCGCTCCCGAAAGGCGCAAGGCGTCGGCCCGGATCTGCTTCAGCGAAAGCCCCGGACGCTCGTCGATGGCCGTACCGATGTTGCGCATGACGAGGCCGCTGCCGGCTCCGATGGTCGGGGCGTACGCAGGGCGGTCGCCGCAGGGCCCGTCGATCCCGTAGCCAGGAGAGTTGAGGTAGACGAGCTGGGGATTGACCGCGCGCAAGGTCTCGGCGTCGACCCCTTGACGCTCCGCCACTCCGGCGCGGAACGACTGCAGCACGATGTCCGACTTCCCGGCGAGCGCGTGCACGATCGCCCGTCCCTCCTCGGTGGACAGATCGACGCAGATCGATTCCTTGCCCTGCACACACTTGGCCGCGCCCAGCTCCGGGAAGGGCAGCAGAGTCCGCATGGGCTCACCTTCCAATGGCTCCACCTTGATCACCCGGGCACCCACCTCACGAAGCACCGTGCCACCGAACGGCGCGGCGAAGAAGGTCCCGAGCTCGAGCACAGTCACGTCGCCCAGTGCCGTCTCCTCGGAGTCCGGGCCGGAATCCGGCGCCACGTCCGAGCCGCCGAGTTCCGGCCACGGTGCTGCGCGTAGCGCGGCGCCGCCGGCGTCCAGCACGGGCGCGCCGCGCTCCAACACGGCGGGTGTGGCCGACATCTGCACAATAGGCCCGGGCTGGCGGACCAGGCCCCGTTCGGCGTCGTCGATCTCGACCACCGCACCGAGATGCTTCATCTGAGGGTGGTCGAGGAGTTCGCTTCCATGGCGCATGGTCTCCGCCCACACGTTGTGGTCGTTCTCGAAGACCTCGTTCCACTCTGCCAGGGTCTTCGATTGCACGGCCTCGTAGAGCTTGTCCCAGAACTCGCCGGTCTTGGGGATGTCGGCCGCCCACACGGCGTCCTTCCACTCGTCGTCCTGGAGCATCCAGTCCAGGCCCATCACCTTGAGCATCTCCATGTAAAGGTGCAGCTGGACCTGGGAGAACTGAAGCCATCGCCCGTCCTTGCTGAGGGCGATCAACAACATGAACACCATGGGAGTGAGCGGGGTCCCGTACTGGCCGAGAGGCGACGAGGGAGTGAACGCGTCGGGGAACTTGGACGTGATCACCTTCAGATACCAATTCCAGGTGCCGAGGGACGCCACACCATTGACCAGCGTGGTATCCACCCTCTGGCCCCGGCCGCTCCGCTCACGCTCGTGCAGCGCGGCGCAGATCCCCGTCAGCAGCTGCTGGCTCGCCCCGCAGCTGCAGTACGGCACCGACACGTGGGCTGGACCTTCGCGGCTCACCATCGCCTGCGACGCCCACAGGGCGCCGACGCGGGCCATGACGAGGGCCTCATAGCCCTTGGCGTCGGCGTAGGGCCCTTTGCGGCCGAACCCGGTGACCGAGCCGTAGACCAACCGGGGGTTGGCCGCCGACAACTCCTCGTAGCCCAGTCCGAGGCGTTCCATCACGCCGGGACGGAAGGTCTCGATCAACACGTCGGCCCCCAAGGCCATCGATCGGGCCAGCGCAGCGTCACCGGCGTCGTGGAGGTCGAGGACCATCGACTTCTTGCCGCGCCCGATCATCGGGAACGACGGCAGGTCGCGGAGCGAACTCCCTCCGGGAGGTTCGACGTGCACCACCTCGGCTCCGAAGTCCGCCAACGTCTGACTGGCCTGCGCCCCGGCGAGGCTGTTGGACAGATCGAGGACGCGCAAGCCAGCGAGCGGCCCTACGAACTCCAATGTGGCATCGTGCTCCATCAGCGCCTCCCCCCGGGTGGGACTCTCCGGATGACGATCCGGAGCTTTAGAGTATACTGAATTAGCCCAGCAAGGCGAAGTGAGGAGACTGTGGCAGCCGATACAGAACCGACTCCCGACGATGCGGAGCCCGTGATCCTGACGGAGGTGGTGGATCGGATCGGCACCATCACCTTGAACCGCCCGGCACGGCGCAACGCGCTGAACGGCGAGCTCATCGGGGCCCTCGACGAAGCCGTGCGCCAGATGGCCCACGACCCCGACGCCAAGGTCATCGTCCTCACGGGTGCGGCACCCGAGGGGGGGCACGGCGGCTTCTGCTCGGGTGGCGACGTGAAAGGCGGTGGGCGCGGCTCTCCGGGCAGCGAGAAGGGCGTACCGCCGGATGCCTTGACGGGCGACCTCTCCCGCCACGACCTGCACGCGGCCATGCGGCTGCACTTGATGCCCAAGCCGACCATCGCCATGGTCGGTGGGCCGGCTGTCGGTGCCGGATGCAGCCTTGCCGCCGCGTGCGATCTCCGCTTCGCCTCGGAGGATGCCGTCTTCTCAACCAACTTCTCACCCAACGGGCTCTCGGGCGACTACGGGGGCTCCTTCTTCTGGACCCGCATCGGCGGGACCGGTCTGACCAGGCGCCTCTATCTTCTGAACGAGAAGATCCCGGCGGCGCGTGCGCTGGAGCTGGGCATGGTGCACGAGGTACTCGCACCAGCCGAGCTGCGCGCCTACACCTACGAGGTCGCCAACAAGCTCGTACGGACGCCGGCCGCGCTGCTGGCCCTGGTCAAGGACAACCTCAATGCCGCCGAGGACGAGGTGGAGCGCCGTCGCTGGCTTTTCGCCAACGAGGCCGAGAACCAGGCAACGTCGGCGAGGTTGATGATGGAGAGACTCGCGCAGAAGCAGAAGACCGAGGAGCAGGCGCCCAGAGCCTGATCGCGCTATCGGCCGGACGTCGCGGCACTGTGCAGCGAGACGTGCTGAGCTGCGCTGGAGTGGAGGGCGCCCGATGCCGACTCCAGCGGGCCACTCCACAGAGCGAACGTGGCTGCAATGGCGCACAGCATTCCGGCTGCGATGACCCTGCCAGGGTGGTTCCTCATGGGTCCACTCTGTGCTGAAAATGTGTGGAGAATCCGCGGGCTGGTTAAGAGAAGTCGAAGAATCTCGCCCGGTGGCCGATTTTCTGACGCCGGCGATCCGATCCGGCCCTACCTCTCGGGCTGCGTCCCCACCTTCAGGTCGCGGTACGGTACGTCCCTGTCGCTGCTCGGCTCGCGGGGCAACCCGAGTCCCCGTTCGCCGAGAACGTTGAGCTGGATCTCGTCGCTTCCGCCACCCAATCGATTGCCGGGGCTGGCCAGGTTGACCACCTGCAGGTCACCTTGCAGCGGAGAATGCGGGCCCAGCAGCATGCCCTGCGCTCCGACGATCCAGTAGGAGAGGTCCCGCGACAGCTGGCAGATGCGCGCCGTCGTGAGCTTGGCGATGGAGCCGTCGGCGCCCGTGAGCTTCCCCCCGCAGCACCGATGCGGCGCATCGTCCACCCGTTGACGCGGACCTGGGAGATGTAGCGGACGAGCTCCTGCCGTACGACCGGATGATCCGAAACGCCGAACGTCTGCGCCAACTCGACCATCACCTTGGCCGGCACCGCTCCCGCCGAAAGCGGGCTCTTGCCGCGCCCGCGCTGCTTCGCGGGCTCTGTCGACCACTTCACCCACTTTGCGGTCGAGGTCGCCGTCCGACCCTGAGCGGGCCATGACCAGGCCGAACAGACCCCCGCCCGCAACGGAATTGCGCTCGTTGAGCAGGGTCGTCTGTGCCACGCGCCACCCGTCATTCACTGCACCGATCACACGGTCGGCCTGAACCCTGGCCTCGGTGAGGAAGACCTCGCAGAAGTTCGATGCGCCGTTCATCTGCCGCAGCGGTCGCGCCTCGATCCCCGGCTGCTTCATGTCGATGGCGAAGTAGGTGATGCCGGCGTGTTTGGGCACGTCGACGTCGGTCCGCGCCAACAGCATGCCGATGTCCGACGTGTCCGCAGCGGAGTTCCACACCTTCTGACCGGTGACAACCCACTCATCCCCGTCGCGCACAGCCCGGGTGCCGATGCTGGCGAGGTCAGATCCTGACCCTGGTTCGCTGAAGAGCTGGCACCAGGCCGCTTCGCCGGTCGCGATGGCTCGCACCAGCTCCTGTTGGAGAGCCTCAGTGGCGTGCTCGAGGATCGTCGGGGCCGCCAGCCATGCGGCCATCGCCCCGATCGGCGGGCCGATCACCCGGTTCTGCGCCAGCACGCCCGCGATCGTCGTGGCATCCTGTCGCGACGCCCCCGAGCCGCCCAGCCCCTCAGGCCAACTCGGGTAGGCATAGCCGGCGTCGGCCAAGCGCCGCCACCATTCACGGACGGTGATGGACGTGTCCCAATTGGCGTCGACCCAGGCCTGGACGTCGGCCGCCAGGCCCCCGCCTCGGCCCGGGTTCACCCCTCGCCCTCGCCCTGGCCCATGGTCTTGCGTTCGGCGACAATCTCGTGGTGCCGCTCGAGCATCTGCACGGCCTGAGCCGCCAGGTCGGCCGGCGGCTCGGGTAGACGGACGGGCCCGTGCTCGCGGCTCGGGAGAGCGATGGTTGCCTTGGCTGGGCAGGTGACAGTGTCGCGCTGGTTGGTTCCGCGCATCTCGATGTCGACGACGCACCGCCCGTCCTCCTGTCGCTTGTCGACCACTTCGCCAGTGAAGATGTGTGTGTCACCGATGTAGTTGAACTTGCGGATCTCCGAGCTCTGCGAGACGAGCCAGCCGTCGTCACCCATGAAATCGGTCATGTAGTGGCTCAACCAACAGTCGCGCATCACTCCGTAGTCGTAGGCCATCGGGTTCCCTATGGCCTGCGCCCACGCAGAGTCCCAGTGGACCCGTTGCGCGACGTCGGGGACCCCGTACTCGTTCTTCACGTAGAAGGGGGCGATGCGTTGGCGGTTCTTGTAGGCGATCCGGTTGGCACAGGGCTCGTAGGGCACGAAGCCGTAGCCGCCTGCATGGAAGACGATCATGTCCGTCGTCGTCAGTGGGCCTTTGGCCATCGTGTTCAGCGCGTCGCCGACGTGCACGTCCTCCCAGTACCGGGGTTCCGGTCCCCGAACCTCTTCGGCGGCGTAGATGGCATCGATCTTCTCGATGTCCTCGTCGGTGTAGGTCGCGGGTCCGATGTCTGAGTACTTGCCCTTCTCCCGGGCGGTCTTGCGCTCGGTGTGGATCGCCAGCGTGCGTGAGATGGCGACGATCTCGGCCCGTTGGTTCATCTTCACACTCGTGTAGGTGACCAAGAGTGAGCGCTCGGCGAACTCGGACTTCTTCTCGACGACCGACTCGGTGCCTCCGAAGCTGTACAGCGAGTCGCCCTCCATGAGCGGGCGGAACCACTGCCAAGTGCTGCCCGAAACAAAGACGTGGATGCCACGGAACGACGGCCGCTTGATCCTCTCCTTCGGCGGGTCGGCGTAGAGGGGTCGGTTGAGTGCGATCGGAATCATGGGGGCTGCCACCTGACCGCCCCAACGCGTCGTCTTTCCGTAGTTCTCCGATGCGAAGAGCGGGTTGTCGTCGCCGTAGCCACGGGCGAAGTTCCGCATCGCATCGGGCGTCGCCGTGGTCAGGAACTCGCGGGCCCCCGATGGCGCCCAACGTCCGACCAGCGCCTTGGCGCGCTCGATGTCCTCTTCTTTGAACTGGTAGTCGGTTGCCTTCTTGAACTCTTCCGACGTCGTGGTCGCCATTGGCCCCCTGGTCCCTTCCCGGTCTCGATCCCTAAAGAGTATACTAAAAGGCTCGGAGGCCGCCGCCCAGAACGCCCCGCTGGCGGCGCGAGTCGGGCCGGGTCAGCCCTCCGGAGGCGCGGGAACGCTGGGGAAGAGTTCCTGGAAGGCACCAATGCGGATGCGCCGGCTGACCGTGGCATCGGCCCCGTCGAAGAGCTCGTGCAGCGTCTTCTGTGTGTGCCCGAACGTGCCCTCGAAGTGGGGGTAGTCGCTTCCCCACATGACGTTCTTCCACCCCATCGCCGAGTTGGCGGCCACGGCGGAGATGTCGTGTTGGAACGACGCGTAGACCTGGTCGTACAGGAAACGGCTCGGGAGCTTGGAGAGCGTGGGCCGGACGGCCGCGCCGTGCTGGCGGTAGCCCTCGTCCATCCGGTCGGCGATGAACGGGCCCCAGGTCGCCCCACCCTCGGACACCAGGACCTTGAGCTCGGGATGCCGGTCCAGAGCGCCGCAGGCGATGAGCTGCGTGACGGCTCGCTGGCCGCCGTACGTGGTCTCGACGTAGTTGAGGACAGCACCGCCGCGGCCGCGGTAGTAGACGCCGGTGCGCTCCGTCGGGTCATGCGGCTCGGTTCCGATGTGGAAGCCGATGACCATGCCCGTTTCGGCGAACGCCTCCCAGAGAGGGTCCCACTCCTCGTCGTTCCACTCGGGTCGACCCAGCGGCGGACGGGTGGGAAGAAATCCGCACATGAACCCACCTTCGTGGGCCCGCTTGACCTCGGCCACTGCGTCGTCGATATCGAGCAAGGGGACGGAGGCCACGCAGACGAAGCGCGGTGAGTGGTGCTGGAACTCGAGGGCCCAGTCGTTCAGGGCGCGGCAACCCTCTCTGACGACGCGGGGGGTGCGGACGTTGAACGTCCAAATGCCGAGGGAGGGGTACATGACCTCGCCCCAGACGCCCTCGTTGTCGAGGTCCTTGATCCGCGCCGCCGGGTCGTTGCCGCCGATGACGCGGTTGATGAAGTCCTCCTCCTGGGAGTCGGTCGGCCGGGCGTTGATCCCGAGACCCTTCCTCGGCTTGTCGCTCTTGGGAAGATCGCGCCGAAACTCCTGACCGTCGATGTAGATCGTCTCGAAATCGCCGCTCGGGTCCTTCACGCTCCGAGGCAACCGCTCCCGCACGTCCTCGGGAAGGGAGTTGAACAGGTCGGGCGGCTCCATGAGGTGCGAGTCACCCGAGTTGGCCCACAGCTTCTTCTCTCCCAGGTCACTCATCTGGCCCTCCTCTCACGGCGCGGCCGACAACGCCGGCGCTCAATATGCAAATGATGTTCTCATATCGGCCGCCGTGTCAAGCGCGTCGGGGGAGCGCAGGAAAAAGGGCAGCTGATCAGCGCATGAGGGAGCCGAGCGCCTCGAGGTGGCGGCGCATCCGGTGGCGAGCCAGCTCGCGGTCACCGGCATCGACGGCGGCGGCGATCCCCTCGTGGGTGCGGAGCACCTCGGCCTTGATTTGGCTGCGGGCCTTCGGTGCGAGGCGCTCGATCTGATGGAGGCGGCTCAGGCGGATCAAGACGAGGGCGACCAGGTCCAGGACCCGGTTGTGCGCCGCGGCGGCGACCGCCGCGTGCAGGTCGTGCACGGCTTCGACCAGCTCGACGTCCGTGGCGCCCGCCTCCCGGATGAGCGCGTCGCGCATGCCCGTCGCCCCTTCGTCGTCGATGCGCTGGGCGGCCAGGTCCGCGATCGCCACCTCCACGCCGGTGCGGAGCTCGGCGAGCTCGGCGAGCGTCATCCCCTGGCGGGCCAGGTAGATAGCGGCCGTCTCGGTGACGGCATTGGCGCTCGGGCCCATGACGAACAAGCCGCCGCCCGGGCCCCGGCGCATGCGGGCGATGTGGTGGTGCTCCAGCAGCCGGACCGCTTCGCGCAGCAAGGCCCGGCTCACGCCTTCGCGTTCGATCAGTTCGGGCTCTGTCCCCACCAGGTCGCCCGGTTGCAGGTCCTCTGTCACCACGGTCTGCGTGATGTGACGTGCCACCGCCTCCGCCCCCTTGCCCTGGCCCGACTCGGCCAACACGACCGAGTCCGGAAGAAGCTGCCGCGTGGATCGGCGCCGACGGAAGAAGTCGGCCTCTGCCTCGAGATGTTTCCGCATTCGGTTGCGGGCCAGACCGGCGTCGCCGGCCATGAGCGCCTCGGCGATCTTGGCGTGGGCGTGCTCCGTCTCCGTGCCGATCGCCCTCCCGAGGTTCTGCCAGTCCGGGGAGTAGAGCTGGGCCACCCGGTTGAAGACGTCGACGAACAGCGCGAGCCCGGCGTTCCGACTGATCTCCGCCACCAGCAGGTGCAGCCCGCGGGGATCGCTCCCCGGTTCGAGCGGTCCCTCCTCGGCGAAACGCCGGAGTGCCGCCAGGTCCGCCTCGTCGGTGCGCTCCGCCGCCAGCTGGCAGGCGAGCTCCTCCAGGATGATGCGCGCCTCGAAGATCTCGTCCAGCGTGGCATCGACCCGGTGCAGGTAGAGCACCACTGCGTCGCTGACGGCACCGACCGTCGGCTCCGTGATCACCAGGCCCCCGCCGGGGCCGCGACGGGTGCGCGCCACCTGCTGGTGCTCCACGAGGCGCACGGCCTCGCGGAAGACGGCGCGGCTGACGTGATAGCGCTCGAGGAGATCGGCCTCCGACCCGAGCACCTCGCCCACAGGCCAGCCCATCGCCATGACGTCCTCGATAATGCGGTCCGCCACCTTGGCGGCCCGCTTGGCGTTCGACTCGGCGCCCGGACGCGCCATCTCGCGCGCGGCCGTCGGCGATGTCATCGGCCAAGCTTATCCGGGCACACTCTTCTCGGACTTTTGACCTGCACCTTCGACAATAGAGTGACCGGAAAGATGCGGTCCTCCTCGCTCCCACCTAACATGAAAACATGATTTGCGAACAGGGGCCGGCGCCGTGTCGCTGACGCTGAATCCCCCTCCGTCGGACCCGGCCCCTGCCCCGCCGGCGCGTCGGCCCGGCTCGGTGCGCCGCACGTCGACGGTGCTCATGTCCTGGCCCGACGGCCTGGGCACCGACCTCCACCTCAAGGGAAGGGCCCGCGATCTGCTGACGCCGGTCGAGGGGGTGCCCTCGGTCGTCAGCGCAGCCGACCTCGCCGCGGTGACCGGGCGTGAGCGCGACATCCTGCGGATCGAGGCGGATCCGGCGCCCGCCGGGCTGCAGCGACTGGTGGGCAGCCGGGGCGGCGGCAACCTGCGCAAGGCCATCGAGTCCGAACTACCCGAGGAGGCGTCGATCGGCACACCGCTGCACCTGCTGCTCGATGACCTGGCCGGCTCCACCCTCATCTCCGGTTTCGTCTTCGTCCGCTGGCTGGACCACCTCCCGGAGATGCGTGAGCGCTTCACCAAGGCGCCGCCCAGCCGCCAGATGGTGGACATCTGCTCGGGGTTCCAGTCCGGCTCGAGCGCCCTGCGGCGACGACGGCTCCATCATCCACAACCAGAACACCGCGTACCCGGGTCCGCTGGCTGATCCGACGGACCCCTTGGGCTGGCACGAGCTCGACGAGCCCCCGGTGCCCTCCATGCGGCGCGCTCGGCGCATCGACGTGTGGGACGAGGACGGCACCCTCGGCATCGACGCCATGTTCCGCGACAGCGCCTGGGATCCCGACGGCCGCGAGATTGTGGTGCACGAATACCAACTACTGGGCCACGCCGACCGGGCCTCTGGCGTGCTGCTCTCCGTCCTGGCCGTGCCGCGCGTGCTGCCCTACGCCGAATGTCCCGGAGCGGCGCCGAACGCAGGGTGGATGGCTGGAACCGAGCTGCGGGCGATGCGCACCGAAGTGCTGGCCCGACTGCAGAAGACCGACTGCTGCACCCACCTCAACGATGCGTTGCGCTCCCTGGCCGAGGTGCCGGTGCTCGCTGCCGCGCTGCCCGACGAACCGTGAACGGAGACGCGCCGTGCCCGAGACGTTGAAGGACAAGACCGCCATCGTCGGCATCGGGGCGACCCCGTACTACAAGCGCGGCGAGTCGCTCCCCCAGACCGAGCTCGAGTTGGCCTGCAAGGCGATCCTCGCCGCGCTCGACGACGCCGGCCTCACGATCAAGGAGCTCGACGGATTCACCATCTACTCGAGCTCGTGCGACCCGGCTCAGGTCGCCTCGGTCCTCGGCGTGCCGGAAGTGCGGTTCGCCGCCTCACTCACGTCCGGCGGCGGCGGCTCGGCCGGCTCACTCGGGTTGGCGGCCTCGGCCATCGTCTCGGGTCAGGCCGAGGTGTGCGTGACCCTGATGACGCTGCAGCAGGCCAAGCGCCGGCTCGGTGGGAGTGCCGTCGGCGGCGGCGGGCCGGGCCTCGGCGGTGGTGGGAGTCCCTACGGCAGCGGTGGGGTGCCGAACTACGCCGCCTTCATCGCCGGTGCCGGCATGATGGCGCCCGGGCACAGCTTCGCCCTCCTGACCAGGCGCCACATGGAGCTGTACGGCACCAAGAGGGAACACCTGGCCGAGGTGTGCATCTCGCAACGCGAGAACGCCATACGACGCCCATCGGCAATCCGTACGGACCCGCTCACGCTCGACGAGTATTTCGACGCGCGGATGATCAGTGACCCGCTGTGCCTGTTCGACTACACCATGGAGACGGACGGCGCCGTCGCCGCCGTCGTCACGTCGACCGAACGGGCGAAGGATCTGCGCCAGAAGCCCGTGTACATCGGCGGCAGCGCGCACGGTGGTGCGGGCCGCTGGGGCTCGGCCATCTTCACGTACTTCCAGATGCCCGACGAGTACTTCGCCTCCTCGGGGAACCGGCCCATCGCCAAGCGGATGTACGAGATGGCGGGCATGGGGCCCGAGGACGTCGACGTGGCGCTGTTCTACGACCACTTCTCGCCCATGGTGATCATGCAACTCGAGGACTACGGGTTCTGCCCCATCGGCGAGGGTGGGCCCTTCGTGGCCGACGGCAACATCCGCTGGAAGGGCGGCTCGATTCCGGTCAACACGCACGGCGGGCATCTCTCCGAGGCCTACATCATCGGCATGACGCACGTCAGGGAAGCGGTCGAGCAGCTCCGGGGTGCTGCCGTCAACCAGGTCGACGGCGCCGAAGTGGCCGTCGTGACCGGCGGTCCGTCCGGCCTTCCCGTCAGCGGCACGCTGCTGCACAACTGAACCAACGAGAACCAACGAGACGAGACGAGACCAGACAATGACCGATCTCATTCAGGGCACGTTCCCTTCCATGATGCAGGATCCCTTCGCCGACGAGTCGACGCAGCCGTTCTGGGACGCCGCCAACGAGGGGCGACTGACCGCACCCAGGTGCACGGTGTGCGGGACGTTCGTGCTTCCGCCCCAGCCGTTCTGCTTCGAGTGCCAGAGCCAGTCGTTCGAGTGGGTCGACCTTCCGGGCACCGGGACGATCTACACCTTCACCGTGGTGCGCCACCCGCTCGCCCCGCAACTGGCCGCCGTCGTTCCCTACGTGTCGGGTGTCATCGAGCTCGACGGGACCCAAGGCGCGGGAGCGCGGCTCCTGCTCAACATCACCGACGCCGACCCAGAGACGGTCCACATCGGCGACAAGGTGCAGATCTGGTTCGACCAGGTCAGCGACACCTTCCCCCTTCCCAGGGCACGGATGGCCTGAGATGCCGGGGCCCAAGGCTCCACCCACGACCCGCGCCGGGCGCCCGCGCCGCTTCGAGGCCGAGGACGAGCTGCGCATCCTGCTCAATGCTGCGCTCGTCGTCATGGAGCGCAACGGGTACTCCGATGCAGCGGTGGCCGACATCCTGCGCGAGGCCGACCTGTCGACCCGGTCCTTCTACCGGCACTTCGAATCCAAGGACCAGTTGTTGTGCGCGCTGTTCCGGCGTGAGGCCGATGCCGCGGCGGCACGGCTCCAGGCCAAGGTCGACGCGGCCTCCAGCCCTCGTGCCGCGCTGGACGCGTGGATCGACGAGATCCTCAGCTTCGGCCACCACCGGGTGAAGGCGGCTCGCGTCAGCGTGCTCGGCTCACCCGGCGCCATGAAGGCCGAGGGTTACGCGGAAGAGATGCGGTACGCGTCGCGGATCCTGACGGCGCCATTGGAGGATCTGCTCCGCCGCGGTGCGGCCGACGCGTCCCTGCCGCTGGCCGACCCTGTCGCCGATGCGCCGCTGATTCAATCGGTCGTCTGGGCCGCGGCAGGCCTCAACCCGGCCCGAGACAAGCCGTCGTCATCGGCCGAGGCGGCGCGGCACGTCCGTTCCTTCTGCGAGCGGGCGTTGGGAGCGAGGACCGGACCCTGACGGCGGTCATGGACCGAGCGAATCAGAGGGTGGCGTGCTCCGTGAGCGACCACAGCGAGGGCTCGCCGTCCTCGACCTGCACGACACCGTCGATCTCGAGCACCCGGAGGTGGGAGACGGCCTCGCCCACGGCGGCCCGGCGCATGAAGCCCGCGATGTCGTCCCAGGGACGGGACCACTTCATGTGCGAGGCGACGTGCCAGGCGGTGTGCGGCCCCTCCCGCAGAATGGCGACGACTTCGCCGAAGCGGTCCCGATGGTGTTGCCGCAGCTCCTCCAGGCGCGTGTGCAGGTCGTCGAAGCGGTACTCGTGAGCCGGCAGCACCTCGCTGACGTCAAAGGGCTCCAGCTTGTCGAGCGAGGCCAGGTAGTCGCCGAGCGGGTTCGCCCCCGCCTGGGGGTGGTAGGGGATGTTCGGCGTGATGCGCGGCAGCACGTGGTCGCCCGAGAGCATCAGCTCCTGCGTCGCCTCGTAGAAGCACAGGTGCCCGGGCGAGTGGCCCGGTGTCCAGATGGCGGTGAGGTCCCACCCGGGCACCTCCGGCCGTGCCCCGTCCTCCAGAAGCAGGTCGGGCACGACGGCGTCGACCAGCTGTCGCACCGGCATGGCGGCGTTCTGCAGCGGTTCCAGCTCCTCGGGTGGCGCGCCCATGCGTCGCAGCGCGGCCGCCACGCGGTCGAGCAGGTCATCCGGCTCGTCGTAACGGTCGTGGATCAGCTCGGCGTCGGCAGGGTGCAGCGAGATCCACGCGCCCGACGCCTCCCGGATGCGGCCCGCCAGCCCGTAGTGGTCGGGGTGGATATGGGTCACCATCACCCCCTGGACCTCAGCGATGTCGCACCCGACCTCCTTCATGCCGCCCTGCAACGCGCCGAAGGCGTCGTCGGTGTTCCATCCGGCGTCAATCAGGTACGGCCCCCGGTCCGTTTCGAAGACGTAGACCAAGACGTAGCGGAGGGAGTTGTTCGGCAGCGGGACCGGAATGCTCCAGATTCCGTCCCTGACCTTCTCGACCCCGGGGAAGGGGTCGTTGGCTGCGGCGGCACCCCGGGCGCGCTGGGCGTGGGGTCGTCCCTGCGACGGCTGCGAATGCTTGTGCTCGTGGCTCGACGTCGAGGTCACGATCGGGACTGACCGCGGGGCTCCCGGGGCAGGCCCAGTCCCCGCTCGGCAATGAGGTTGCGCATGATCTCGTTCGACCCTCCTGCAATGGTCCAGGCCCGAGCGTAAAGGAAAGCGTCCTGCCAGCGCCCATCTTCGAACGACAGCTCGTCGCCTTCGCTCGCCATGGAGCGGGCACCCTGGAGAGCCAGGGCCGCCTCGGCCATCTCGAGGTTCAACTCGCTGAACCAGATCTTCGACAATGGGGCGTCAGCGGGGGTGATCTGGCCTCTGGCCGCTTTGGTGGCCACGCGTTGGCCCAGGTGGCGTTGAATCCGTGCCCTCGCCGCGAAAGCGCCGATCTGCTGGCGGACCGCCCCGTCGTCGATGGCCGGCCGCCCACCCCTGTTGTGCCGGAGGGCGACCTCGACGAGTTGGGCTACTGGGTCGCTGCCCCCCCCGCCGCCGACACCGGAACGCTCCTCGGCCAGGCTGGCGCCGGCAACCTGCCAGCCCTCGCCCGCTCCGCCGATCATGTTGGCCGCGGGGATCCGCACCTCGTCGAAGAAGACCTCGTTGAAGTCGGTCGTCCCCGTCATCTCACGCAGGGGTCGCACGTCGACACCGGGGCTCCGCATGTCGAGAATGAAGGCAGAAATACCGGCCGGACCATCGACCGGCTCGGTGCGCGCCAACAGGTAGCCGTAGTCGGACCACTGGGCCCATGTGCTCCAGACCTTCTGACCGATCACGACGTAGTCGTCGCCGTCGCGCTGCGCGCGTGTCTGGAGCGAGGTGAGGTCGCTGCCGGCATCGGGCTCGCTGAAGAGCTGGGTCCAGATGTGGTCGCCTCTCGCCATCGGTGGCAGGTACTCGGCCCGCTGCTGCTCGGTGCCGAAGTGCTTGAGCGCTCCAGCGACCAACGGGTTGCCGAGCACGTACGGAACCCCGACCGCACCGAGCTCCTCGGCCAGAATGCGTTGCTCGTGGGGATCGCCCGGCTCGGCCGACAGGCGGGCGATGACGTAGCCGGCGTCATACATGGCACGGACGTAGTCACGCAGGAGTTCGACATCGTCGGCCCGATCGGGCACACGCAGACCCGTACGCTGCTTCCACTGCAGGGTCGGCTTGTGGTCGGCCAGAAAGGCCCGCAGCGTCGCTCGATACTCGTCGTAGCTGTCGGGGATGGGCGGGACGATCACATCCACGGGCTCATACCTCCACGGTCCGGCGCACGCCGGCCTCGACCAGGCGCACCAGGCGCTCGCGGTGCCACGCGCCGTCGCCGTACAGGACCTGATTGACCTTGGCCCGGCGCACGACGAGGTGGACGTCGTGTTCCCAGGTGAAGCCGATACCACCGTGGAGCTGCAGCGCCTCCCCGCACAGGCGGGCAAAGGTGTCGTCGACATAGGCCCCGACGGTGGCCACCGCCTCGGCCGCGTCGGGCAGGCCGTCGGAGAGAGCCAGAGCGCCGTAGTGGGCCGCGGCCCGCATGCCCTCCAGGTCCAGCAGGAGGTCGGCCAGCCGGTGCTTAATCGCCTGGAAGCTTCCGATGGTCCGGCCGAATTGCACGCGTTTCTTCAAGTACTCCACGGTCGACGTGAACACGAAGTCGGCCGCCCCGACGGATTCGGCCGCCTGGAGCACCGTGGCGAGCGCGAGACAGCGCTCCACCAGGGCCCAGCCCCCGGTGAGCTCAGCGGCGGCAAGAACGTCGACATCGTCGAAGCGCACCTCGGCGAAGCGGCGGGTCAGGTCGAGACCGGCGATGACACGATCGGACAGGCCCTCCGTCGGGCGCGGCACCAACAGGTTGACGACGGCGTCGCTCTCCGCGTCCTGCGCCGTCACCAGCAGCAACGTGGCATCGCCTGCGGCATGGACGTAGCGGGCCACGCCGTTGAGACGCCAACCGCCGTCCGCCCGAGTGGCGCGTACCTCAACCGCGGACGGCTCCGGGGACCCGTCACCGCTCAGGCACCAGGCGCAGGTCGCCTCCCCGCGGGCGATGCGCGGCAGGTGTTCCTTCGCCTGCACATCGGTTCCGAACCGGTTGATGGCATCCGCCACCACGTTGCAGGGCACAAAGGGCCCGGGGTTCAGCTCACGTCCGAGCTCCTCGGCCAGGACGACGAGGTCGACCAACGGTTGGTCGGTCACGCTGCCACCCTCGTACTCGGTCGGGACGAGCATCGCCGTCCAGCCCAGGTCCGCCCCCTGCCGCCAGATGCCGGCGTCGAAGAGCTCGGGCTCCTCGAGAGAGCGCCGCAGGTGTGCCAGCGACTGATGCTCGATGAGGAAGCGTCGCGTCGTCGCCCGCAGCAGCTCCTGGTCTTCGCCGAACCCGAAATCCATGCCTAGCGCGTGCCTCCTCCGGCCGTCGCGGCTCGCATCACACCTGGCGCTCTGCGTCGGCCCAGTACTCCTCGCGCAAAATGCGCTTGTAGAGCTTGCCACCGTCGGTACGCGGGAGCTCTTCCCGGAAATCGACGCTGCGCGGGCACTTGTAGCGGCCCATTCGTTCCTGGCAATAGACGATCAGCTCCTCGGCCAACTCGTCGCTCGGCGCCGCTCCGTCGACAAGCTCGACGATGGCCTTCACCTGCTCACCCCACTCGGAGTCGGGGATGCCGATGACGGCGACGTCGCCGACCGACGGGTGCCCGGAGAGGACCCCCTCCACCTCCGCCGGGTAGATGTTGACGCCGCCGCTGATGATCATGTCCTTGGCCCGGTCTCGAATGAAGAGATAGCCGTCCTCGTCCATGAGGCCGACGTCGCCCAGGGTGAAGGCTTTCCCCTTGCTCACCGACGCCGTGAGCTCGGGGTCGTCCTTGTAGGCAAACGACGTCCCGCGTTCCGGCTCGAGGTACACGCCGCCGACCTCGCCGCGTGGGAGCTCGTTCCCCTCGTCGTCGAGGATCTTCACGTGCATGCCGGCCACGGAACGACCGACCGTTCCCGGCTTCTCCAGCCAGCGGTACGGCTTGGCGATGGTCGCCGCGCCCTCCATGCCGCCGTACGTCTCCCAGATGACCGGGCCCCACCAGTCCATCATCTGCTTCTTCACGTCGAGCGGGCACGGCGCGGCGGAGTGGACGACGACCTCCAGGCTCGAGAGGTCGTACCTGTCCTTGACCTGTTGGGGCAGGCGGAGGAAGCGGACGAACTGGGTCGGCACCATGTAGGCCGTCGTGACCCGGTACCGCTCAATGGCGGCCAGTGTCTTCTCGGGGTCGAACTTGCCCAGGATCGCCAGCGCCTGGCCGACGTTCAACGCGCCCAGGTAGAAGCCCTGGCAGCCGCCATGGTGCATGCCGGCCGAGACCAGGTGGACCCCGGTGAGGGGCTGGAACTGGAACGCGTGGCCGAAACTCTTGGCCAAGTCGGCGGCGACGGACGGGTCGAGCGTGCGCAGCCCCGGCCGGACCACGGCCTTGGGCTGCCCCGTGGTGCCCGAGGAATAGGAGATGGGCAGACCGAGCTGGCGGTCCGGCGGCTCCGTCGTCGGCTGGTCCTCGACGAGCGACTCCTGGGAGATGAAGCGCTCCACGTCGCCGCCGACCGAGACGCGGAGCTTGATCGATCCCGTACCGGACATCTGGTCGGCGCGGTCGGCGAAGTCGCGGTGCAGGATCAGGGCTGCCGCTTCGGAGTGGTCGACGATGCGCTCGATCTCTGTTCCGGACAGAGCCGGATTCAAGGCGATGGACTGGAAGCCCCCCTCGTTCGCCGCCAGTTGCCAGCAGAGGATGTCGATGTCGTTGGGCAGGGCATAGGCGAAGATGTCGCCGGCACCGAGGCCCTGTGCCCGCAGTCCGTGGACGAGGCGATGCGCCCGTCCGGCCAGCTCCGAGAAGCTGAGCGTGACCCCGGAAGGACAGGCGACGACGGCCGGCTGATCTGGATACTCTTCCGCCAGCCACCAGAAGCCGAGCCGCCGATCCCACGGGTGTTTCATCGAGAATAGAGTATACCAATAATGGTGACGACCTCCTCCTACCAGGGACGACCTACCGGAGGGGAGACCTCCGCCGCCGCAGACTGTTGGGTCTTCGACGTCGACGGCTGTCTCATCGACTCGCTGACGGGGATGTCGCTGCGCCCGGGAGCAAGGGAGCTCCTCGTTTCCCTGGCCGGTCGGGCCAGGGTGCTGCTGTGGAGCGCCGGCGGGGACACCTACGCCCAGGCTCGGGCCGAGCAGTTTCAGGTGGAGCACCTCGTCAACGGCTACTTCTCGAAGGAAGGCCGTGATGCCGAGGGCCGCTACCTCACGACACACCTGCCTCTCGGACCGGGGCGCGTGGTCTTCGTCGATGACCGGCCGGAGGACCTGGCCGCCGAGCTCGAGGTCATCGCCGTTTCCCCCTACCTCTCGGACGACCCGCACGACCGGGGACTGCGGGCGGCGGCGGCACGGGCCGGGCTCCCCTCATCGCCAACGACATAGAGGGCACTGTTCTGGTCCCCCGCTCGCCACCCGCGCGGTGGTCAGGGCACGAGCCCGTCGACCAGTCCCCAGCGCTGGGCCGTCGCGGCGTCGATGGTGCAGCCGGAGAAGGCCAGCCACGCCGTGCGGAGACGGCCGATACGACGAGGGAGGCTGACCGTCCCGCCGGCTCCGGGGACGAGACCCAAGCCGATCTCGGGCAGGGCGATCTGCGTGTCCTCCGCCGCCAACACGGTGTCGGTGAAGGCGGCGAGCTCGATGCCGGAACCCATGCACGCGCCGTGCAGGTAGGTGGTCACCGGCTTCCGGAGCGTACTGAGCACGCGCCCGACGCTCCGCTCCAGGCGGACGAGGTGTGCCGTCGCCGGGTCGGGCCTGGTGCCGAACTCGTCGAGGTCGCCGCCGGCACAGAAGGCTCGGCCCTCGCCGCGCAGCTCGACCCGTGCGATCTCGGGATCGGCCGCAGCAAGGTCGAGCGCGTCGACGAGCGCGTCGCGCATCGGCGCGTCGAGCGCGTTGAGCCGACCGGGTCGCGTGAGCGTGAGGATCAGGGCGTCGCCCTCGCTGTCCACTCGCACACGGGCGCCTTCGTCACCGTCGGTTCGGACGGGATGTGCGACCCGCCATGCCGCGAACTCGGGTCCCGACTGCAGGACCGAGTACGCCGAAGACTCGGCCACCAGGCCGCGGCTGATGGACAGGCGCTCCTGCCCCCGGAGCAGGAGCGCCAGCGTGGCCGCCGTGATCGGGTGCTGCACCACGTTGGCCTCAATCCGCTCGAGCGCATCGTCACCATCGGCGACGGCCACGTCGCACAGCGCGAGCCAGTCCTCGTCGACCACGCCGCTCGTGACACCGACCACGACGAACGGCAGGCTGGCCAGGGCTTCCTTCGCCCCTTCCCCGGGGGGCGCTATCCCTTCGTGCAGGGCGACCGTGACCGCGCCACTGCGCTCCGGGGCGATGTCGCTCTCCAGCTCGGCGAGCAGAGCTTCGGCGCTGAGGGATTCGAGGATCGCGAGACGTTACCCTGCCCGCGTGGAGGACTTCCGGGCGACGCGCTGGGCCGACAGCGGCGCCATGGCGCTCACCGGGTTGCCCGACCACCCCCTGGGCCCACCAGAGGGCCTCGTCGAGGGAATCGATCGGCTCGCCCGCTCCGTCCCGGGTGTGGACGCGCTGGCGCTGCTCGGCGAGCGCGCCGCGCTGATGGGGTTGTGGCGGCGCGGCGCCACGAGCTGTGGCGGGAGCTGCCGCCTGCTCCCGTGCGGTGACCGTTTCATGGCGGTGTCGCTGCCACGGGCCGAAGACATGGAGGCGGTGCCGGCCTGGCTCGAGCTCGACGTCGTGCCGGAGTCCGCCCCGGCCATGTGGTCATCGGTCACCTCCCACCTGCAACGCGGTGACCCGGACCTGCTCCTGGCGAGGGCCCACCTCCTGGGCCTCCCGGCAACGCTGGTCGGGGAGTCCACGGGGCGCGCCGGCGTCGTCCGGTCGCAGCTCGGAGAGGCCACGCCGCGGCCCGACCTGACCGGCCTGATCGTCGTCGACCTCTCGGCGCTCTGGGCGGGCCCACTGTGCGGAGACCTCCTCGCCCGCGCCGGCGCCGCGGTCGTCAAGATCGAGTCGACGCAGCGGCCGGATGGCGCGCGCCGGGGCCCGGCGCAGTTCTTCGACCTGTTGAACGGGCACAAGCGGTCCGTCGCTCTCGATTTTCGCAGCCACGATGGCGTCCGCATCCTGCACGGCCTCCTCGGACGCGCCGACGTCGTCATTGAGGCGAGCCGGCCGCGTGCCCTGGCCCAGCTCGGACTGGACGGTCCCGACCTGGTGCGCGCCGGCGGGCCGCAGGTCTGGATCTCCATCACCGGTCACGGGCGGGCCGGCGCAGCGGCCAACCGGGTCGCGTTCGGCGACGACGCCGCGGCTGCGGGCGGGTTGGTGGTGTGGCGGCACGACGTCCCGTTGTTCTGTGCCGACGCCATCGCCGATCCCCTCACCGGCCTGACGGCGGTGGATGCCTGCCTGCGGGCGCTGGCCGAGGGGGGGCGCTGGTTGCTCGACGTGTCGATGTCGGCTGTCAGCTCTTCCTTCGCCGGCCCGACCCTCCCCGTCCCCCGAGCACGCGCGGTGGCGCAACCGCGGGCGCGCCCCGTCGGAGGGCACGCGCCTGCGTTCGGCGCGGACACCGCCCGCGTCATCGCAGAGTTCGGGATCGCACCCTGACGTGATGGAGTGGGGTGGGGTGGCGCTGCCCGGTCGTCGCCCCTACCGCACGACGACCGGCAACGACTCCCATCCGCGCACCGTCGACGTGTGCGCCTGCACGGCGTTGTCCCAGTCGATCTCCCAGTCGGGAAACCTCACCAGGACCTCTTCGAGGGCGATGCGGCCTTCGAGCCGGGCCAGGTGGCTCCCCAGGCAGAAGTGGATCCCGTAACCGAAGGCGAGGTGCTGCTGCATGCTGCGGTGGACGTCGAAGCGGTCGGGATCATCGAAGGTGCGCTCGTCCCGGTTGGCCGCCCCCGTCATCAACAGCAGCACGCTGCCTTCCGGCACCTGTTGCCCGTGGTGCTCCACGTCACGGGTGACGTAACGGGCCTGCACCGGTGAGGGGGACTCGTAGCGCAGCAGCTCTTCGATCGCGTTGGGCACGAGTGCGGGATCCTGCGCCAATTCCGCGCGCTGATCGGGGTGTTCGGCCAACACCTTCCCGGCCCAGCCGATCAGTCGCGTCGTCGTCTCGTTACCGGCCGCGGCGAGGAGGCCGATGTAATTGAGGATCTCGTCCCTGGACAGCCCCCGGACGGCCCCGCCCACGTCCTCGACCTGCGCGTTCAGCAACTCCGTCATGAGGTCGTCCGAGGGGTGCTCCGCTCGCCAGTCGATGTACTCCGCGAACCGGCCCCCGTCCATCACGCCCAGGCCTTCTGAGGCCACCGGCGCCTCCCCCTCCTCGAGCCGCATCCCCCCGTCGATCTGGTCGCGGATCTCCTCCTGGTCCTCCTCGGGAATGCCCAGCAGCATGCCGATGACCCGCATCGGCATGTCCGCCGCCAGGTCGTGGATGAAGTCGAACCTCCGCTGGTCGACGAGCGGATCGAGAGCCCGGGCGCAGAACAACCGCGCCTGTGGCTCTATCTCCGCCATCCGCCGCGGCGTGAAGACCCGGCTGAGGAGGCTCCGGTGCAGGTCGTGTGCCGGCGGGTCTTCGAACAGGATGACCCCCGGCGGGATCTCCATGCCGCTCTTGATGAGTTCGAGGACCGATCCCTTGCCCGAGATGTACGTGCCCCAGTCGGTACTGCAACGCTTCACGTCATCGAAACGGCTGAGCGCGTAGAAATCGTGCTTCTCGTTGTAATAGAGAGGCGCCTCGTCGCGCAGGCGTTTCCACACCGGGTAGGGATCAGTGTCGATCTCGAAGTCGTACGGGTCGTAGTACAGCTCGCGGTGGGTTGCGCTCGCCATGCTGATCCTCCTTGCCGCGCGCTCAGCCGGCGGGGCCGTTGGGGAACTTCAGAAGCGAACCCGCATCGACCCTGATTTGTTGCCCGGTGATGTAGCGGGACTCGTCGCTGGCCAGGAAGAGGGCCAGATTGGCGATGTCCTCGGGCTCCACGTACGGGATGGGCATCGCCTGGAAGAAGTTGAAGGCCGGCTCGGCGTCCTCGCGGGTCGGGTGCTCGAGGTCGGGACGGAAGATCTGATACAGGCCGTCGTTGTGCAGCAGGTGTGTGTTGCAGTTGGTCGGGTGGATCGTGTTGACCCGGATGAAGCGAGAGGCCAGGTGCCGGGCCATCTGCTCGCTGTAGCCGACCAGCGTCCGCTTCGACCACCCGTACCCGTCGCCGCCCGGTCCCATCACCGGGTTGTCGGTCGTACCGGGCATGAGGCCGGCAGTGGATCCGGTGATGATGATTGACCCCCCGTCGGGCAGGTGCGGAAGGGCGACGGCGACGGTGTTCATCACACCGAGCAGATCGACGTCGGTGGCATCGACGAAGTCGGAGGCGTGGGGATCACCGAGCGCCATGGGCAATATGCCGGCATTGGCCACGACGATGTCCGGAGGTCCGAGGTCCGTGATGCCAGCCTCGAGCGCGTCGCGTAGCTCCGAACGCTCCCGCACGTCGGCCTGGCGGGCGACGATGCGCCGATCCAGCTCCTTGACCGCCCGTTCGGTCTCCGCCAGGTCCTCGGGCGTGCCCAACGGATAGTTGTTGGAATCGATCTGCGCACAGATGTCGATGGCGATGATGTCGGCACCCTCCTGGGCCATGCGGACGGCATGGGCTCTGCCCTGTCCGCGTGCCGCCCCGGTGATGAAGGCGACCTTTCCCTCCAGGCGTCCAGCCATGTGTCCTCCCTGTTCTCCGTTGATTCCGTGTGTCAGTTGCTCAGAAGCTCCGGCAGTACACCGTGTCCATCTTCTGGTTCCTTGGGCGAGTCACGACGAAGACGTGCACGTCGCCCACCGACTCGGCGTCCTGCCCGCCGTTGTGTCCGTAGGCCTGGGTGATGAGCCCGGTCTCGGTCCAGAGGCTCATCGCCGCCGCGCCATGCTCGGGATCCCACTCCCAGTCCGTCGATCCGCCCCCGGTCCCGTTGGCTCCGCCCTGGATCACCGTCGTGACGCGAATCTCGTCGTCGCGGACCTCCTGTGCCAGGACGAGGGCGAACGCTTCCAAAGCCGCCTTGGTGGCCACGTACATGGACAGCATGGGGAACGGGTGCAGCGTCGACTCGCTCGACGTGTTCACGATGTCGCCGCCACCGGCGGCCCGTAACAGTGGGATGGCTGCTCGGCACGTGTAGACCGGGCCGGCCAGGTTGGTAGCGATCTGCTGTCGGATGTCGAGATCGCTCAGCAGCTCGACCCGGCACGGCCGGTACACCGCGGCGTTGTTGACCAGGATGTCGATCCGGCCGAAGCGGTCGCCGATCTCGGCGAAGGTCCCACCGACGCTGCTCGGATCCCCGACGTCCGTCACGAACGGAACGGCGGCGGGCCCGAGGTCCTTCGCCGTCTGCTCGAGGCGTTCGCCGCCCCGGGCCAGCAAGAGGGCGATGGCACCCTCCTCGACGAATCGACGGGCGATCCCGAGACCCGACCCGCTCGAGGCGCCGGTGACGACCGCGACCTTTCCCTCCAGCACTCCCATGTTCGCCGCTCAGCCCCAGGCCAGGTTCTTGATCTCGGTGAAGTCCTCCAGCCCGTGGCGCCCCCATTCGCGCCCGAGTCCCGACTGCTTGTACCCACCGAAGGCGCCGCTCTGCCCGATGCCCTTGAACTCGGATCCCCACCCCGGCCCCTGGCCTCCGCCCGGGCCGACGTCGGCCAAGGGCTCCGTCCCGACCTTCTGCACCGTCACCAGGCCGGCCCGGATCCGACGGGCGACGTTGAAGGCTCGGGAGTCCGACGTCGACACCACGCCCCCACCCAGGCCGTAGATGGAGTCGTTGGCCAGCCGGACCGCGTCCTCGTCCTCACCCGAGTAAGGCACGACGGTGAGGACCGGCCCGAAGATCTCCTCCTGGGCGATCCGCAGGTCGTTGGTGCTCACGAAGACGGTCGGCTCGTAGTAGAAGCCTGTGTCCAGCCCCTCGGGACGCTTGCCTCCGCAGAGCAGCTCGGCGCCCTGTTCGAGCCCCGAGGCGACATAGCCTTCGACCCGCGCCCGTTGCTGCTCTCGGATCAGCGGGCCCAGCACGGTGCTCTCGTTGCGCGGGTCGCCGATCGTGATCATCGGACGCATCGCGTCCAGTCCCTCCTTGTAGGCACCGAGGAGATGTTCGGGCAGCAGGAGGCGGGTGTGCAGCACGCAGCCCTGGCCGCAGTGCATGAGCACCTGCCCGAAGCCCACCGAGCGGGCGTAATCCTCACTGACGTCACCGAGGACCACTGTCGCGCTCTTTCCACCGAGCTCCAGCTGGACCCGCTTCACGGTCCCTGACGCCGACGCCATGATCCGGCGCCCGGTTGCCGTCGAGCCCGTGAAGGTGACCATGTCGACCATCGGATTGGACGTCAGTTCGTCGCCCACCTCGCCGTGACCGGTGATGACATTGAGCACGCCCGGCGGGATCCCCGCCTCGGCGGCGACCTCGGCGATCAGCATGGCGTCGAGCGGGGTCCAGGGGTGCGGCTTGAGCACGACGGTGCAGCCGACGGCCAACGCCGGCGCCACCTTCACCACGTTGAGCATGAAAGGGAAATTGAACGGCGTGATGGCCGCCACCACGCCGATGGGCTCGCGCACGATGGCATTGCCGCCCAGGCCGGTCGGGCCGCCGGTCGGCGCACCGTTCTCGACCCAGGGAAACGAATGCTCGACCAAGGAGGCATTGGAGCGGAACATGCCGATCGACCCGGCTCCCTGGACGGCGTCGGTGAGGAAACCCGTGGATCCGGTCTCGGCGATGATCAGCTCGCGCAGGTCTGCGGCTCGTGCCTCGAGGATCTCGGCCATGGCGATCAACTTGGCGGCCCGCTCCGACGGCTTCATGTAAGGCCAGGGGCCCTCGTCGAAGGCGCGCCGCGCCGCCTCAACGGCGCGCACGGCGGACGTGGTGGAGGCCTCCGGAACCGATCCGATCACCGCTTCGGTGGCGGGATCGATGACGTCGATGGAGCCCTCCGCTCCCTCAGAGGTCCACTTACCGTCAATGAACAGTTCGTAATTCCAGGTCATGTCGTCGTCTCCGTCCTTCGCTCCATGGTCGTCAGCCCGCCCTCAGCCGAGCGCCCCGGACTGGCGCAGCCCGGCGATGGCGTCCCAATCGTGCCCCAGTTCGAGGAGAATTTCCTCGGTGTGCTGCCCGAGCTCAGGGGCAGGTCCCGCCGGCACCGGTGGGACGCCGCCGAACTGCATCGGTGGGGCGGGGAGTCGGAACGTGGAGCCGTCGTGTGCCACCACCTCGGGCAGGTACCCGTTGGCGCCGACCTGGACGTGCCCGTGCACCTCGGCCGGGGTGAGGGCCGGAGCCCAGACGCCGGTGAAACCCGCCAGCTGCGTCCGCCAGTGCTCGAGTGGCTCCGACACGAACGTCGACTCGAGCTCGGCGACACAGGCCTTGGCGTTCTGGGCGCGGACGACCATGTCGGAGAACCGCTCGTCGGCGATCAGCTCGGGGCGGCCGATGGTCTCGCACAGCTCGGCCCAGAAGCGGTCGGCCTGGAGGCAGACGAGGTAGAGCCAGCGGCCGTCGGCGGTCGGATAGCTGTTCGTGAGCGGGTTCGGGGAGCTGGTCCGATCGGGGGCCGGCATGGTGCCCACGTAGGGCCCGGCCATGATGTCGGGGCTCAGGGTCCACATGCCGACGCCGAGCAGCGACACGTCGACCTCGGTGGGAACGCCGCTCCGCTCACGCTGGAACAGGGCCGTGCCGATGGCGCCGGCGATCGTGTTCGCCCCTTGCAGGTCGAAGAACGCGGCCGGCTGGAACATGGGCTCTTGCCCCGGCCTCGTCATTTTGGCGGCCATGCCCGCCGACGCCCACCCGGCCGCGAGGTCGAAGCCGCCGGTGTCCCTCATGGGCCCCCGAGCGCCCCAGCCGTGGCCGCAGACGTAAATGATGTTGGCGTTGGCCGCCCGGAGATCTTCCAACTCGATCCCGAGCTTCTTGCGCACCGCCGGCAGGTAGCTCGTGAGGAACACGTCGGCTGTCGCCGCCACCTCGAGCAGCAGGTCCCGGCCGGCTCCCGTCGCCAGGTCGATGGTCATCCCCCGCTTGCCGCGGTTCGGTATCTCGACGAACGGGTTGGGCCCGGGCCGCTCGGCACTGCCGAGCAGGTTCATAAGGCCCCGCTGCGGGTCGCCGTTGGGCGGTTCCACCTTTATGACGTCGGCGCCCAGATCGGCCAGAGCGGCACCGGCGGCCGGCACGAATGTCCACGCCGCGACCTCAAGTACGCGGACGCCTTCGAGTGGTCCGGTCATGTGCGACTACCTCCGGGGGAAGTTGAAGACACGACGTGCATTGTCCTCGGCGATCTTGCGCGCCTCGTCGTCGGGAACCTCGAACAGGACGTCGGCCAGCTTCTTGCGGGACGCCGGGAAGTTGCTGTCGCTGTGGGGGTAGTCACCCTCGAACATTATGTTGTCGATGCCGATGAGGCCTCGCTCCTCGATCCCGGCGTTGTCGGCGATGAAGCAGCCGAAGATGTGGTCGCGAAAGAGGTCGGAGGGCACCACTTCGGCATTGACGCCGGTGTACCAGCGGTGGCGCTCCCACGTGTAGTCAAGCCGTTCGAGCACATAGGGCATCCACCCGATGCCCCCCTCGGAGAGTGCGACGCGCAGGCGCGGGAATTTGTGGAACACCGGGGAGAGCAACATGTCGACGGTCGTGAACTGCGAGTTCATGCCGAAGAGCGCGATCGCCACGGCAAAGTTGGCGTCGGGAGCGACCGCAGGCGCGCCGCCGGAACCGAAGTGCAGGCACAGAGGCATGTCGGCGGCCTGGGCGGCGGCGAGGAACGGATCCCAGTGGTCGCTGTGGAACGAGGGGAGGTCGAGCCGATGCGGGGCCTCGGTGAAGGTGATCGCCTTGGCCCCCTTGGCGGCCGTGCGCTCCACCTCCGCCACGCATGCCTGCACGTCCCAGAAGGGGACCATCACCATGGGAATGAACCGATCCGGTGCAGCGGCGGACCACTCGTCGAGGATGAAGTCGTTCCAGGCCACCACACACGCGGCGGCAAGCTCCTTGTCGTCCGCCGCGAAGAACGTCCCGCCCGCGAAGCCGGGAAAGGAGGGAAAGCACATCTGGGCGTGTACCCCGTCGAGGTCCATGTCGGCCAGTCGGGCGTTGACGTCGTAACAGCCGGGGAGCATCTCGTCGAAGCGGACGGGGTCGACGCCGAAATCCTTCGGGTCCTTTCCTGCCACCGCATTGAGCCCGATCGTCGGAATGATCTTGCCCTCGAAGCTCCAGGCTTGTGTGCCCCCCTCGAGCTCGACGATGCGCGGCCCTGCCTCCAGGTACTGAGCCGGGAGCCGATCGAGCCACACCCTCTCGTGCTCAATGACATGGTCGTCAACCGAGATCACCTGTATGTCTTCGTGCAGCATGCGAGCCCCCCGAAACGAGATCCCACCCAAGGGCAAGAATCGTCATGTTCTGACAATCTAAGCCCGCCGCGCCCTCATGGCAAGGGCCGATTTCGTGCACCGAGAGTCAGGGACGGGTGGCTCTCCTCTTCTGTGTCAGGTTGGGCACAGCTGCCTCTGCCGCTTCGAAGATGTCCGGAAGCTCCAGGCCCGACCGACCCCAGAGCTCTATCACCGCCATCTCTGCTCCCACCACGACGCCGGCCAGAACCCGGGGTTCGGGATCCTCGGCAGCGGCCTCACCCCTTGACTTGGCGCAGTAGTCGGTGACGACCTCGGTGAGCGCCTGCATCCGCTCGCCGCGGACGCGGGCATGGATTTCGGGCGCGCCCGCAGCAGCTCGCCGCCACAGTGTCAGCAGACGGACATCCTGTGGATCCTGCAACGAATGGGTACGGATCAGCTGCCAAACGGTTCGAACAGGTTCAGGGCTCGGCTCGAGTTCGGCGATCAGGTCGACAAGGGTCTGCAGCCCGCGTCGGGTGAACCCGAGCAAGAAGTCCTCCTTGATGGGAAAGTACCGGAAGAGGGTCCGTGCTGACACGCCTGCGGCCTCGGCGATCTCCTCTACCGTGACGTCTCTGAATCCATGTTTGGCGAAGAGACCCCAGGCGATTTGCTCGTACTTCGCTTGCAGCAGACTGCGCCGCCTCTCCCAGCCCGATTCATCCGCCGAGAAGCTCACTGATGAATCCTCGCGCAATCCGGACTCGATCACGGGCGGAGGTGAGCAAATGCGCGTCCGTTGCGGTTCCGGATGTCGGGTCCAAAACTACTAGTCGTCGGCTGATCGGGGTAGAGGACTCGACTCCACTCGTCGCGACCGAGACCATCCGCACGACCAGCTAGCGAGTCAGCACCATGCAGCCGGCAATGGGACCGCCGCCGTTGGAAACGACGGCCACGTCACGCTTGCGGACCTGACGGGGCCCGGCCTCGCCCCTCAATTGCAGGCAGGCTTCGTGCAGCACCCAGTTCCCATGCATGCGACCCGCCGACAGCTGGCCTCCGTAGGTATTGAGGGGGAGCTGGCCGTCGAGCGCAATGCGGACGGCACCCTCGACGAAGGGTCCCGCCTCGCCATCGCCGCAGAACCCGAGTGCCTCCAACCAAGCGAACGTGATGAACGTGAACCCGTCGTAGAGCTCGGCGATGTCGACGTCGGCCGGCGTGAGATCCGTGCGGCGCCACATCTCGGCGGCGGCGTCCGTCGACGCCATCTTGGGGTAGTCGGGCCGCTGGTCCCAGCCCCCGAGCCCGAGTGCCCCCCCGCAGGCCTCAACCCGAACAGGATGGTCGCAGTCGGTGGCGGCGGCCGCGGTGGAGACGACGAAAGCGACGGAGCCGTCGACGGGAACGTCGCAGTCCAACAGTCCGAACGGATCCGAGATCATGCGGGCCGAGAGGTAGTCGTCCATGGAGAGCGGATCACGGTACGTCGCGCGCGGGTTCAAGGCGGCGTTCCTCCGGCTGTTGACGGCCAACCAGCCGAGTTGTTCCTTGGTCGTCCCGTACAGGTGCATGTGACGCCTAGCATGGAGGGCGAGCCAGTTGGCGGCCGAGTACGCGTGCACGGCGAGAAGTCGAGGCACATCGGCCATCGGGTTTTCTCTCTCCTCCACTGGCGCAGACCGAACGGGCTCTGATGAAGGCGGAGGGGCAGGAGCATCCCTACCGGCCTCGGAGCGTGGGGGCAACACCGATCCCCCCACCATGTTCACCGTCCGGTAGACGAGCACGTGGCGGGCCCGGCCGGTGGCAACGGCGTGGAAGGCAGTGACCACGGGACTGAGAAGCCCCCATCGGCCAACCGGTGAGCCGGTCCAGGTGTGTTCGATGCCGAGGTGCGACGCGGCGTCGGCGACGGGGGTCTCGCCCATGGTGGCGATGCCGTCGATGTCGCGGGGCGACAGTCCGGCATCGGCGATCGCCGTCGTCGAGGACTCCACGGTCAGTTCGAGTCCGGGGCTGCCCGTCTTGCGCCCGATGCGCGAGATGCCGATCCCCGAGATGATCGCCCCCCGCTCGACGACCTCGCTCACGCGCCGAACCCTACAGTGGACGCATGACGGAGATCGCTCCCCGCATCACACCGCAACTCGACGATCTCAACCGGCCGTTCTGGACGGGCGGCGAGGCAGGAGTCCTCCGGATCACCCGCTGCCGATCCTGCCGGCGATGGGTCTTCCCTCTTTCGAACACGTGTTCCGAGTGCGGCGGCTCCACCGTGTACGAGACCACGAGTGGCAAGGGAACCGTCTTCACGCACACCACGAACGAGCATCCGTACAACCCTGCGGTTCCCGTGCCCTACAACATCTCCATCGTCGAACTGGCGGATCAGGAAGGGCTCCGGTTCACCTCCAACGTGGTCGGATGCCCACCCGAGGAGGTCCACATCGGGATGGCCGTGCGCGTGCAATTCGAGGAGCACGGGGAGGTCTTCGTCCCGGTGTTCATCCCCGATGCACCAGGCAGGGACGAGGGAGTCACACATCCCAGCTGAGCTCGAGCCGGTCGATGCCGTACAGGCCGCCACCGTGCTCGGTCACCTCCACACCGTCGGTGAGCCGGTACTCGGGGATGGCGCGGTGCCATTCCTCGAGCGCCACGCGCAGCTCACGCCGGGCGAGATGCGAGCCGAGACAGCGGTGCGGTCCCGCCCCGAACGCGATGTGGTTGTTCGCCGGTCGGTCGAAGCGCACCGTGGCGCCGTCCTCGAACTGCCCGGGATCGCGGGTCGCACCGCACAAGGGCATGAACACCATGTCGCCCCGTTTGAGCGGGCACCCGTGGAAGTCGGTGTCCCGCATCACCTTGCGTGAGGGTGCAACGAAGGCGAACTGGCGGAGGAACTCCTCGACCGCGGCGGGAATCACCGCGGGATCCTCGGCGATCCGTCGGCGATCATCCGGGTGCGTCGCCAGGTGCCAGAACGCGTAGCTCAGCTGGATCGAAACGGTGTCGAGCCCGGCCATGAACATGAGGAGGCACCAGGAGAGAAGGTCCTCGTGCGGGATCGGCTGACCCTCAATGCGCCACTCGAGCGCGCTCGAGAGGAGGTCGTCCGTCGGGTGTCTCCGCTTTTCCTCAATGAGCTCGGCGAAGTAGCCCATCACGGCCATCATGGCGTCGAAGGCACCCGCCCGCTCCGGGTCGTCCCCAGCTGCGGGATGCAGGATCTGGTGCTCCCAGGTCAAGAACTGCTCGAGGCCGTCGAGGGGAAGGCCCATCAGCTCCATGAAGATCGTGGTCGGGTAGCGCCAGGCGAAGTCACGCAGGAAGTCGCAGTGTCCGCTGCCGGCAAGCTCGGCGATGACCTCCGTGCAGCGCTCCCGCACCCTGTCTTCGAGCCGTTCCATGGCCCGTGGCGCGAAATGGGGCGCCAGCAATTGGCGCCACACGGTGTGCTCGGGCGGATCGAGCATCTCCGGGATCCACTTGTAGGGGGGGTCGGGATCGTGGACGGTCACCACCGTGCTCGAGAAGACGTCGGCGTGCTGCAGTGCGTCCCGAATGAGCGGGGCGTCGGTGAAGACCCAGAACCCGTTGCCATAGGTGCTGCGCACGAAGGGATGCTCCCGCCGCAGTGCATCGATCTCCTCGGCGTGTGACAGGACGGGCCCCGTCGTTGCCTCGTTGAAGTCGCGGACCGGGTAGGGACATTCCCCCGCTTCGGTCGTCACATCGGTCATTTCGGCCTCCCCGGATTCAGTACACTCTGTTCTCAGTATGACCGGCCCCAGAACCACGTCCAAGCGAGACCTGGCGAGGGACGACAGCCGGAAGGTCGCGACGGTCCGGCCCTGCGGCTCTCCCTCGGCCCGATTACGGTGAGTCCAGCCGTACCTTCGGATCTCCGGGTGCTGCTGAAGCGAAGCTGACTGACCTCACGATTGGAGACGCCATGGCCATCGCCAACGACATCAGTGCACCCCTGCGGCACGCGGATCGGTTCTTCATCGGCGGGGAGTGGGTGGAGCCGTCGTCGGACGCCGTGATCGACGTGATCGACTCCACCAGCGAGCAGCTCTTCTTCAGCGTCGCCGAGGCGAAGGAGCCCGACATGATGCGGGCGGTTGCGGCGGCCCGCGAGGCGTTCGACCAAGGCCCGTGGCCTCGCCTGAGCCACGAGCAACGGGCCGAGTACCTGCGTGCCATCGCCTCCGAGTTGGGAGGTCGGACAGAGGACCTGGGCCAGATCTGGCCCCGCGAGTCCGGCGTCCTCCACGTCGTCGCCAAGGGATCCGTCGCCGGCGCGGCCGCAACATTCAACTACTACGCGGGGCTGGCCCAGACCTTCCCCTTCGAGGAGGAAGCGCAGCCCAGCGCGGGTGGCAAGTTCGGGCTCATCGTGCGCGAACCGGTCGGCGTGGTGGGCGCGATCATCCCCTGGAATGCCCCCCTCGGCCTTATCTCCTACAAAGTCGCCCCCGCCCTCCTGGCTGGTTGCGCCGTCGTCCTGAAGGCCTCACCCGAAGCACCGGGCGAGGCCTACGTCATGGCGGAGATCGCCGAAGCGGTCGGGCTCCCGCCGGGTGTGCTGAATGTGGTGACGGCCGATCGCGAGGTGTCCGAACTTCTCGTGCGTGATCCCCGCGTCGACAAGATCACGTTCACCGGCTCGACGGCGGCCGGCCGGCGCATCGCCTCCCTGTGCGGAGAACGGATCGCCCGTTGCACCCTCGAGCTGGGCGGCAAGTCCGCCGCCGTCATCCTCGACGACATGGACCTGGCGACCGCAGCCACCAGCCTGGCCCGCGCCGAGTGCTTTCTGACCGGACAGGTCTGCTCCTCACTGACGAGGATCGTCGTCAGTGAGAACCGCCACGACGAGCTCGTCGACGCGCTGGCCGGCATCTTCTCCCAGGTGCAGGTCGGTGACCCCTTCGATGCCCAGACCAACATGGGCCCGCTCGTCGCCGAGCGCCAGCGTGACCGGGTCGAGGGCTACATCGCCAAGGGCGTGGCGGAAGGGGCCACGCTGGCGACCGGCGGCGGACGGCCGAAGCACCTCGACCGGGGATGGTTCATAGAGCCGACGGTCTTCGGCAACGTCGACAACTCCTCGACCATCGCGCAAGAGGAGATCTTCGGACCGGTGCTGAGCGTGATCCCGGCGCAGAACGAGCAAGAGGCCATTGCGATCGCCAACGACACGATCTACGGGCTCAACGCGTCCGTCTTCACCAATGACGTCGAGCGGGCCCGAGATGTCGCCCGCCAGCTGCGCTCGGGCACCGTTGGCCACAATGCGTTCCGCACCGACTTCGGCATTGCCTTCGGCGGCTTCAAGCAATCAGGTATCGGCCGCGAAGGTGGCACGGAGGGGCTGCACCCCTTCCTCGAGACGAAGACCGTCATCCTGGAGGGTCGACCCACCCAGTACGGCACCGCCTGAGCCCGCCTCCCCCGACGGAGGACGGGCCAGGCCCGGCTGGCGTCCTGCACACCGCATCGGGGAAGCTGCGTCGGTCACGTACGCGGGGGAGGGATCCAGTTGTCAGACATCATGGAGGGTGTTCGCATCCTCGAGGTCGCCGAGCACACCTTCGTGCCCGCGGCGTCGGCCATCCTGGCCGACTGGGGAGCCGAAGTGATCAAGGTCGAGCACCCCGAGCGCGGTGACGCCATGCGCGGGCTGGCCTCCAGCGGTGTCATGCCCTCCATGGGTGCGGTACACGTCCTGCTCGAGCACTCCAACCGGGGCAAGAAGAGCATCGGGATCGACGTCAGCACGGAGAAGGGCCTCGACCTCGTCTACCGGCTGGCCGCGACCTGCGACGTCTTCCTGACCAACAAGGTGCCGGCCGTCAGGAAGAAGCTGCACATCGAGCTCGAGGACATCAAGGCCCACAACCCGAACATCATCTACGTGGCGGGCACCGGTGCCGGTGAGCGCGGGCCCGAAGCCGACCGCGGCGGCTACGACTTCTTGAGCTACTGGTGTCGGGCCGGCAGCGCCATGGGCACGACACCGACCGACGTCGACTATCTCGCCGGGCAACCCGGACCGGGTTACGGCGACTCCATCGGCGGCATGACCATTGCCGGGGGGATCCTCGGCGCCCTGTTCCACCGGGAGCGCACGGGTGAGGCCCTGCCGCTCGACGTCTCGCTGCTGGGAGTGGGCATGTGGGCCATGAGCCCGGCCATCGCCTTGTCGCTCCAGCTGGACATGCCGTGGCGGCCCGGACCCAGCCGCGGTGGCGGTCCCGGCCTCCCCAACCCGTTGGTCGGCACCTACCTGACCCAGGACAACCGCTTCCTGGCTTTCTCCTGCCTGCAGGGGTTCCGCTACTGGCCGAGCGCCTGCCGGACCATCGGCCGGGAAGACCTGATCACCGACGAGCGCTTCACCTCCCACGAGCTGCTGGCCGCGAACGCAGGCGAGGCCCGCTCCATCCTCAAAGAGGCCTTCGAATCGGCACCGCTCGACGAGTGGCGCCTTCGCCTGGCCGACTTCGAGGGCCAATGGGCCGTTGCCCAGGACAGCATCGAGGTCACGAAGGACGTCCAGGTCGAGGCGAACGGTCATCTCGGCGAGACCGCGACCGCCGACGGGACCCCGTTCACCCTCGTGACCACGCCGGTGCAGTTCGCCGGCGTCCCGTCCCCGCCGAAGCGGGCGCCCGAATTCAACGAGCACTGCGAGGAGATCCTCGCCGACATCGACTGCAGCGAGGAGGAGATGATCGAGCTCAAGGTGGCCGGGGTGCTGGCCTAGTGCCCGCACGGGCCTGGAGGGCTTGACCTGTGACCACGCCCGGCACAACGGCGCTGCTCTTCGTCGAGTGCCAGCGTGGGGTCATCGGCGATCTGTCGGTGCTGCCGGCACTCGCCGAAGCGGCGCAGCCTGCTCTCGCCGCCATGGCCCGGCTCGCCACCGGTGCCCGCGACGCCGGCGTACAGGTGGTCCACCTGACGTATCTCCCATTGGCGGGGGGCCGCTCGGCCAGCCAGCGTTCGCCTCTCATGCGCGCCACCTCGTCGACGGCGGACTGGCGGGCTTCCGACGCCGCGCTCGAGATCGTGCCGGACATCGGGCTTGGTCCGGACGACCTGGTGTTGCCTCGCCATCAGGGCATCTCGCCCGTGCACCGGACCGAGGTGCTCACCGTGCTGCGCAACATGGGCATGGAGGACGTCGTCGTGGCCGGCGTGTCGACCAACCTGGCCATCCCGCTCGCCGCCGTCGGCGCGGCCGACGAGGACTTCGGCGTCAGCGTGGCGTCAGACGCCACGGTCGGCACGCCACCCGAGCACCACGCGTCGATGCTCCGGCACAGCCTCGCCTTCGTGGCCCGTCTCGCCACCACCGAGGAGCTGCTGGCCGAATGGTCGACCTGACGTCACGGTCCCCCAGGGATCAGCCTGGCCAGGCGATGGCCTTGGTCTCGAGATATTGCTCGAGGCCCTCAATGCCACATTGGCGGCCGATCCCGCTGTCCTTGTAGCCGCCGTACGGCGAGTCCGCGCCGTACCAGAGGCCCCCGTTGACGCCGATGGAGCCGGTCCGGATGCGCCGGGCGACGGCGGTCGCTCGCTCTTCCGACGCCGACACCACACCGCCCGACAACCCGTAGTGGCTCTCGTTGGCGATGCGGACGGCGTCGTCGTCATCCTCGTAGGGGATCACGCAGAGGACCGGTCCGAAGATCTCCTCCTGGGCGATGGTCATGGAGTTGTCGACGTCGACGAACAGGGTCGGCTCCACGAACCACCCCTTGGGCAGGTTCGCCGGACGGCCGCCCCCGAAGACCAGCTTGGCGCCCTCCTCCTGTCCCTTGGCGATGTAGCCGAGCACCCGGTCGCGCTGGCGCGCGCTGACGACCGGTCCCATGACGACGGCGTCGCTCGTCGGGTCGCCGTAGGGCACCCCCGCCATACCGGCGGTGATGAGCTCCACGCCCTCGTCGTAGCGGGAACGGGGCAGCAGGAGCCGCGTCTGCATGGCGCAGCCCTGGCCGGCGTGCACACACACCATCGACGCCATCGGCACGGTGGAGGGGAAGTCGGCGTCGTCCAAAACGATCATGGCCGACTTGCCGCCGAGCTCCAGGAAGACCCGCTTCAGCGTGGCGGCGCCCTTCTCCATGATCCGCTTGCCGGTGGCGGTCGAGCCCGTGAAGGAGATCAGGTCGACCTTGGGTGAGAGCGTCAGCTCCTCACCGACGAGGTGGTCGGCCGACGTGACCACATTCACGACGCCGGCCGGGATGTCGGTCTTCTCGGCGATGAGGCGACCGAGGCGAGTGGCGTTCCACGGTGTGTCGGGCGCCGGCTTGATGATGGTCGTGTTGCCGGTGGCCAGAATCGGGCCCAGCTTGTTGAGCGTGACCTCCAGCGGGTAGTTCCACGGCACGATGGAGCCGATCACGCCCATCGGCTCCTTCAGGACGCCGCGCCTGCTCTTCATCCCCATCATCTCGGAGTCGGGCAGCGACCGCTCCCACTGGAACTCGTCGATCATCTTGGTCGGCCAGCCCAGGGCCTCGTCGATCGGCCAGTCGACCTGCGCCGCGAAGGTCATCATGCGCGGCGAGCCGACCTCGGCGATGATCTCCTCGCGGTACGCCTCCCGTTCGGCCTCCAAAGCGGATTGCAGCTGCTCGAGGCAGCGCTTGCGCAGCGCGTGGTTGGTGGACCAGTCCGTCTCGTCGAAGGCTCGGCGGGCGGCGTCGATGGCCCGCTGCATGTCGTCGGCCGAGGCATCGGCCACCTCACCGAGCACCTCTTCGGTGGCCGGATTGATGTTCTCGAACCGCTTCCCCGACGCTGCTTCCACCAGCTCGCCGTCAATGAGCATGCGTAGTTCGCCGGCACCAAGTTGGTCGGTCATGGTGAGCCCCTTCCTCTGGAATCCCCGGGGGCGACACTACGGAAGGGGTGCCGCGCGGGGCAAGGTGGCGGAATGGGAGCCGTCTCTGTCGGAGGAGCCATGGCCGCGCGCCGAAAATTGCGGAGACCATGTCGATTTCGTGCTGTCTCGTTCGACGCTCTGCCAGAGTGAGGCGAAAGACGCCTCCGCTGAGAAGAAGGAGTACCACCATGCGGTTCTTCTGCTACACCCTCGGGGACGAGGCGGACACACCGACGGAACCCCCCCGTCCCGAGATGTACGAGGAGATGGGCAAATTCGTCGAGGAAGCGTTCAGTGCCGGGGTGGTCGTCGCCACCGGTGGCATCGCCCCCACGGCCGAAGGCGCCGAGGTCACCCTGAAGGACGGCGAGTTCTCTATCGTCGACGGGCCGTTCACCGAGGCCAAGGAGCTGGTGGGAGGCTGGGCCCTCCTGGAGTGTCGGGACAGGGACGAGGCGATCGAGTGGACCAAGCGTTTCCTGAGTGTCCTCGGCGCGGGCGAATGCCGCGTTCGACCCGTCACGTGACGTAACGATCCCAGCGCCGGGGCCGGGTGGTTGAATCGGTGGCATGCCGGCTGTCGATTCCACGGCCTCTATCGAGGCCGTCTTCCGGTTGGAGTTCCCCCGCGTCGTCGCCACGCTGGCGGCCTTCGTCGGCGACATCGGATTGGCCGAGGACCTGGCTCAGGACGCGTTGGTCGACGCGCTGGCCCAGTGGCCCCGTGACGGGGTCCCCCGCAACCCTGGTGCGTGGCTGACCACCGTGGGCAAGCGCAGGGCGGTGGACCTCTTCCGCCGCAACCGAACACTGAGGGAGAAGTACAACCAGCTGGGCCGGGAACTCGAACGTGCGGTTGCGCGGCCGGCAGGCGACATGGACTTCGACCCGGAATCGGACGAGGAGATCGCCGACGACCGCTTGCGCCTGATGTTCGTGTCCTGCCACCCGGTACTCCCGGTCCCCTCTCGCACGGCGCTCACGCTCCGTCTAGTCGGGGGGTTGACGGTCCGCGAGATCGCCCGGGCCTACGTCGTGCCGGAGTCGACGATCGCGCAGCGCATCGTCCGGGCCAAGAAGACGATCGCCGATGCGGGGGTGCCCTTTGAGGTCCCGGAGGGAGCCGACAGGACTGCCCGCCTCGCGTCGGTGCTCCAGGTGATCTACCTCATCTTCAACGAGGGGTACTCGGCCACATCCGGAGAGGACTGGTTGCGCCCCGAGCTCTGTGCGGAGGCCCTCCGGCTGGGGCGGGTGCTGGCCGCTCTCGCGCCGGCGGAGCCCGAGGTCCTCGGACTCGTGGCGTTGATGGAGTTCCAGTCGTCGCGACTGCGCGCCCGTGTCGGGCCCAGCGGCGCGCCCGTCCTCCTGCTCGATCAGGATCGCCGAACCTGGGACCGGCTGCACATCGGTCGTGGCGAAGAGGCCCTGGCCCGCGCCACGTCAGCGTCACGTGGTGTCACCCACGGCCCCTACACGCTGCAAGCGGAGATCGCCGCCTGCCATGCCCGCGCCATTCGCCCCGCGGAGACCGATTGGCACGAGGTCGTTGCGCTTTACGGCGCCCTCGCGCGCGCCACGCCGTCGCCGATCGTGGAGCTCAACCGGGCCGTCGCCGTCTCTATGGCCTCCGGACCGAAGGCCGCGCTCGACCTCGTCGACCAGCTGGTGGAGACGGGGACGCTGGAGCGCTACCAACTGCTGCCGAGCGTGCGAGGCGACCTGCTCGACCGGCTCCAACGCCCGGCCGAGGCCGCCCTGGAGTTCGACCGTGCCGCAGCGCTCGCAACCAATACCCGCGAACGCGCCCTGTCCGAGGCGCGAGCTCGCGCCTGCCGCGCCCGGGCAGCGGGTGCCGAGCCGTCGTCGACCCTCACGAATTCCGACGGGGGCCCCTGAGCCGGATCAGCCGCACCCGTGGTCGGCCACCGCGGCCCCACCAGGGACGTAACGCCAGCCGCGCCGGCGGCAACGTCCCGTAGACCAGGACGGCGCGACCACTGGGCATGCAACGGAGAGCTTCGGGTGGCAAGAGCCGACGGGGCGCCGTCGTCGAGGTCGTCGAGCGACGGCCGGTGGGATCCCGCGTCACGGACGGGTGGGGGGCCTCCTCGTCGCCGATGAGCCGGCTGGCGTAGTCGAGCGTGTCGGGATCGGCGATACCGGGCAGGAAGAGCTTGGCCCGGTGGTTGTTGAGTACGGTCGGTGCCCGGGCGCCGTACCGACCCCGGACCTGGGCCAGGTCCTGCCACACCGTGACGATCTGAATCCCGTGCGACGCACAGGTTGCCGCCAGCCCATCGAGTTCTGGAAGCGGGGCGATGTGGGCCGCCTCGTCCAGCACCACCAGGAGCGGCGGGTCAAGCGGACGACCTGATTTCGTGGCCAGGGCGAACGCATGCGACAACACCGCCTGTGTCAGCGCCGTGAAGTACCCGCGCAGGCGCCGCTGGTCATGCGCCGGCGCGCACAGGTACAGGGTGTGGGCGCCGTGCAGCAGGTGGTCCGGCTCGAAGGTGCCGACCGTCGGCGGTCCCGGCGGCGGGTGGGCAAAAGGGGCGAGCACCGTCTCGGTCGTGGTGTAGACGGAGCTGCGGGTCCGTTCGTCGCGACACCAGGTCGCCTCGGCCGCATGGAGGACCTCGGGCGGGGCGGACCGCTCGAGGATTGCCGCTACTTCGCCGACTTCCTGCGTGTCCACCCAGCGCACCACGTCGGCCATGGTGCGACGGTCGAGCGCCGCCGCGACGAACAGCGGCGCCAGGAGCTTGGCTGCCGTGGCGTACCAGAACTCCCCGTCGGCGGTCGTGCCCGCACCTCTGGCCGCCTCACACAGTGCGGCGGCAGCCCGACAGGCTTCACGCCACTGGCCACAGCCGGTGAGCGGTGACCAGCTGCTGGACCGCGCCGCCGTGGAGCCTGTCGGGTCGATACACCACACCTGCCCCAGCCGTGTCCGCGTGCCCAAGGTGTGTCGGAGCAGATCACTCTTGACGCTGGCGGCCACCACCGGTCCCTGCCAGCCCAAAATGGCCGGAACGGCCAGACAGGTAGTTTTCCCGCTCTGGGTTGGGCCGACCACGACAAGGGACTGCGCCGTCTCGGCGGCCAGGCCGTGCTGCCTCGCCACACCGGGCAGCACGCCGAGCAGGAGCCGGCCGGCGGGGGCGGCGTCGGCGGCCACCAACAGGGTGCGCAGGTCGCGTCGCCTGGCCCACCTGGCCCCCCGTGCCCCCCGTGGTGCATGCCGGTGGCTCCGCTCCGTCCACCCCCGCCCCGTCTGGGAGATGCCGGCCAGCAACACGCCTCCGAGGCCGAGCGGCACGACGAGTGATGTCAGCTCGGTCATCGCGAGCGTGCCGTCATGGCCGCGTCGGTGTCCACGATGGAGCGTTCCGTCGCGCTGAGACGATGCTGCACGAGAAAGGAGCGCTGACCCACCTTCCACAGTGCGATGCCACGCCGGAGCTGCGGAAGCAGGTCCGTCTCGGTGGCCGACAGCGAGAGCAGTTCCGCCGCGGCCTCGAGCTCACCCGGCGACTGCGCGTAGACCACACGTGTCTCCGAATCCGACAGGAGCCCTTGCGCCAGCGCCACCTGCTCGGAGTCCGACGCGCCCACCGAGCGGAGGTCCGACACCCGGTGCAGCACCGCGACATTCGAGACGCCGAAGGCCCGGGAGAGTTTCCAGGATGACTGCAGCCAACGGGCCACGCCCAGGTTCGAGAGGATCGCCCAGGCCTCGTCCACGACGAGGAAGAAACGACCCCGTTCCGGCCGCACACCATCCGATGTGACGGCCGTCCGGGCCAGTGCCGCTTGCAACCAGGCGGTGGCGCACGCCATCAGGACGCCGAGCGCGGCCGACGAATACAGCGCCGACAAGTCGAGGACGACAAGCGGTGAGGAGAGGTCCAGACCGGCCGTCGTCGGACCGTCGAACATCCCGCGCAGGTCACCGTGCACCAGCCGACGCAACTCCAACGCGACGTCTCGTCCGTCCTCAAGGAGATCGCGCCGTTCCGTGCGCAACGAGCGGGCGGCATCGGCGGTCGGTGCGAGGAGGGCCTCGACCACCACGGGCACCGTAGGCACCGCCTGAGGCCGCGTGGACTCGGAAAGGGCCGCACCAAGCGCAGCCCGCTCGCGGGGCACCAGTCCCCGTCCGAGACATGCACTCGCCAGAGAGGAGAGCAGCTCCATCCTCCGACGCCCACTGGCATCCGGACCGTCGGCATCGTCCGCGTCGGGGCCCGGGTCGAGCGGGTTGAGACGGATGGCACCACCCGGACGGAGCGCCACAGGGCGGACACCCCACGCGTCCGCCAGGTCGCCGTACTCGCCCTTGGGATCGACGACCCAGGCGCGGCGCCCGAACACGGCCTGGCGCCACAGGAATGTCTTGACAAATGCGCTCTTGCCGCGGCCGATCTGCCCGAACACCACCATGTTGGGGTTCGACACCACCCCGGCGGCGTAGAGCTCGAAAGGGTCGAAGACGAAGGAGCCGCCCAACAAATCGTCGCCGATGACGACACCGCGTCGACCGAGGCCCGACTCCGCAATGAACGGGTAGGCCGCACCGAGGTTCCGCGTGGTCACCTGGTGGGCCGGGAGCCGGGGCATGCGTTCCCTCACGGCGGGTGAACGGTCGCCCTCGGCCGCTGGCGGCTCCGTTACCTTGACGGAACCGCGACCATCGCACCGGGCGCAGGGAAGACGGAGCGCACATGAGCCTGGACCATCCACCCCAACCTCTCGTGGTGACCCTGGCCGCTCTGACGGTCGTCAGCGGCTTCGTCGACGCCGTGAGCTTCCTCGGTCTCGGGCACGTCTTCACCGCCAACATGACCGGCAACGTGGTGCTGATCGGGTTTGCCGCGGCTGGTGCGCCCGGGTTCTCCGTTGCGGCCAGCCTCAGTGCCGTCGGGGCCTTCTTCTTCGGTGCCGTTGCCGGGGGTCGCATCGCGCAGAGGGTCCGCCCGCCGCGGGACCTGCTCCTGGTCGCGATGGTGATTGAAGTGTCCTGTACGGCGGCGGCGGCGATCGTCGCCGGCACGGTCCCGATCATCGGTACCGGGTGGCCCCGCTACACCGTCATCGCGCTGCTGGCCGGTGCCATGGGTCTGCGCAACTCCGCAGTTCGCCGCCTGGGCGTCCCGGACATGTCCACCACGGTGCTGACAACCACCCTGACGGGGCTGGCATCCGGCTCGCGGCTGGCCGGCGGCTCCAACCCGCACGCACGGCTCGGAACGACGTCGGTCCTCTCCATGTTCGGCGGCGCCTTCGTCGGAGCCGTCCTCGTGCTGCACGCAGGGGCGACCTGGTCCCTCAGCGTTGCCGCGGGCCTCGTGGCAGCGGCGGCCTTGTATTTCTCTCGAGCGGCTCCGCTCGAGCTGGGCCCGGCCGCATAGGCCCGCCTTCCGGCGGCCCAAGACGCAGGCCAGCAGGGACAGACGAGCCGGTGTCACTATGAGGAGGACACAGACCGCTTCCGAATCGTGATGCGCTGGACCTTCGAATTGCCGGCGGCAAAAGTGCCGTCCCCCTCGTAGGCGACCCTGACGAAATAGGGCGCAGAAATCGATGACGCGGCGCCAAAGACACACCATGCCGTCGCGGTCTGCAGACGCGCCGTGGCACCGTCCCGGCAAGGGACGGCTCGCCCAGACTTGTCCCACACCGAGAAGTTCACTCTGCCGGTCGGCAAGTCCGCTGCCGTTGGTCGTGCCCGTACAGTGGCGACGACCTGCACGCGCTTCCCTGGCAACAGGGTGGGACTGACCCGGACACGTGTCTGCGAGTGCACCCGGGAGAGAGGCTGGATATGACCGGCCGCCGCAGAATCAGGCGCAGAGTCCGCGTTCCCGCCGCCGGCCTTCCCCGAATGGGCCGACGGGAGCCCGAAGTCGCTGACGAAGGCCGTGTAACTCAGAGGATTGGAGGTCGGGCTGAGCAGGCTCCCGTTGAACTGCCAGAACGTTGTCTCGTACACGTTGTTCCGGTTGATCCATTGCGCCATGGCGTTGATGAATGTGGGGTCATCGCCGCCCCCGAGCTCCTCGTCCACATACCTGCCGTTGAGGTCAGTCGGGCTGGACGCAGCGAGGCCCCATTCCGGCAGCGCAACAGGCTTGCCCTGGGAGGCTGCGAACCTTGCGAGCCAGCGCAACCCGTTGCGTTCCGTCAGGAGCGTACGGAACTCCTCCTGCTGACACACGGCCCCGTTGCAATCGGGTGAGCCGTAGTTCCCCCATGCCTGGTCGTAAAGGTCGAGGCCGATGAGGTCGACGTACGCGTTCCCGGGGTAGTAGTCGCCGAGGTCGTCCGATCCGCCGGCATTTGGATTCCACACAAAGGTGAAATTTTGACCCGCCACGGAACGCATGGTGTCGACGATCTGCCGCCAGTACGCAATGAATGTGGTCGCTTCACCGTCAGCCCCCCATGGGAACCAGGCGGCATTGAACTCCCAGCCGAGACGGACGATCGAATTCGCCTGGCCTCCGGCCACCATGTCTCGGGCCAATTTCTTGAAGTAGGAGTTGTACGCGCCTGCCGCCCCTTGCTGCAGGCTGGCCCCACTCGTCGAATTCGCACCCGAAGAAGAGGACGAAGAGGAGAGTCGTACGGGAGTATCGGGACACCCCAGATCATGGCGAAGCCCGACCCCTTCCACGCCGCCATGTAGGACGGCGCCGTCCTGAGGAGGGCGGACCATGAATCCCCGTCCAAGAAGTCCATGGCGAAGCTCGGCCGCTGACCGATGGCCCGGCCAAAGGAGGTGACACGACCTGGGGCCTGGTAGCCGACGTAGACCCCCAGCGTGTTCACGCTGGGGGTCGGCGCGGACGGTGTGGGCGGCGTGGTAGGCGTGGCAGCTCCTCCCGGCGCCGCCGCGCCGACGAAGGTCAGCAATGCGGCCAGTGTGATCGAGACGACGAGCGTGGCTCGACTGACCTGAGACCGCTGCAACAGCCGGAACATGCGCAAAGACCCTCTTTGCTCGGTGCGGTCATGGTGTCCGAAGGTGACGGGACCCGCGCCGCGCAACTTACCTGCGAAGAACGGAACATTTGCTGCGCCCGATCGCCGCGCAAGCGGTGGGCGCCCGCACCACCGAGCGTACGCAGGCTCTTTACGCGGAGATCCTTTCTGCAGTCGACCGCCCCGTCCTGACTCGTGGCCTCTCGCCGGCCACAGGTCCGTTCAGGCGATCCCCAGCCGTTCGAGCTGCTCGCCCGGTGCGTCGACCGACAGCAACGCAGCGCGCAGCAGTTCCACCATGGCTGGCTCGACGGCCGCACCGACGAGATTCCGGTCCTCGACCGGATCCTCCTCGAGGTCGTAGAGGAAGTGGGCGTCCACCGTGTTACGTCCGACCCAGAACGGCAGCCGGTCACCCGGAGCGAAGGGCTGGCGGATGACGGGCACCTCGGAACCGGGCATGAAGTCGAGCCGGGCCCGCCGATCGGGCGGTGGCAGGCGGACCGCGTCCTCCAGGCCGTGGACGGGCATGGTCGACCAGCGGTTGGACCACATCGACAGGGGGAAGTTGTCCCCCACCGATCCGCGGGCGTACTTGTGCCGGCCGTCGGTCACCTGCACCCAGTTCCCGTAGACGCCCCCGATGGCCCAGTCCCGCACCTGCGCTGTCTCGCCGCGCACCAGCGGAGCCAGCGACGCACCGTGAGAGACATGACCCCGCGGCACGCCGAACACGTCGGCCAGCGTGGCGTGGATGTCGACGTTCGTCGTCAGTGCCGCGCACGATGTCCCACCCGGAACCCCCGGCCAGTGCACCAGTAGAGGAATGTGACCGAGCGGCTCGTACTGCATCACCCCGGGTTTCCCCCAGATGTCCTTCTCGCCGAGATAGTGGCCGTGGTCCGTGCACACCATCACCGCCGTGCTGTCCCACAGCCGCCGCTCGTCGAGCGCGTCGAACACGTCTCCCACCCAATGGTCGATCATGCTGAGCTTGGCGCCGTAGTTGGCCCGGATCTGCCGGCCCTCCCTCTCGCTGAGGCGTCCCGCCGCCACCGCTCCGACGTCGTAGGGCGGCCAGATCAGCAGGTCGCCGTCCCACGCATCGTCATAGCGACCAGCCCACGGTTCGGGTGTGTCGAACGGCTCGTGCGGGTCGAACTCGTCCACGAAGAGCATGAATGGCGCGTCGACCGGTGCCCCCTCACGCAGCCACCTCGCCGCGGCGAGCATCGTCTTGGGACCCGGGTAGTCCGACTCGGCCCGGAAGAAGGTCCGGGAGCGGTCGTACGCACGATCCCCAGCCTCCGACCAACCCAGGCGATCACGCCAGAACCACCCGCCGCCCCGGGCCGGCAGCGCCGGCGCCCCGATGTAGCTCGGATCCGGGTAGGTGCGCCAGGGGTCGCCCTCGTGGCCGCGCACGTAGTCCCAGGCGCTGAAGTCGGTGTGGTAGTTCTCGCCCCCGACCTCGAAGAGGTGCGGGTGGTCCGAGACCAGCATGGTCGTGACCCCCGCCCGCCGCAGCTGTGCCGTGATCGGCTCCTCCCAGATCTCTATGGAGCCCCAGGGGCGCCAGAGGAAGTCGAGCGAACCACACAGAATGTCGTGACGAGCCGGCATACATGGCAGCGAACCGGTGACATGGGACGTGAAACGGACCGCTCGCTCGCGGGCAAAGCGGTCGAGGTTGGGCGTGTCGAACTCGGCGCCGCCGTAGCTGCCGAGCATGTGGCGGTTGAGGCTGTCGAGCAGCAAGACGACGACATTGCTGGGGCCACCGCCCGGTTCCCCATCGCCCGGCGTCGGCGGCCTCGCATCGGCTTTGTTCGCCACAGGGCCATGGTAGAGGTCTTGCGCATTCCCTGATCGGCGCGACCCGACTCCGGCGTCCACTCGGTATCGAATCCGTGCACGTGTGACCGCCCGCGGAGGCGACGACGAGCAACCCGGCATTGCGGGCCCATCCGCACTACCCTGGCCGGGACTGCACGCATGTCAATCTGTCCGGGGTTGCACGCATGCCAACAAGAGGAGTCGCAATGCGCTCGCTGCTTCGTTTCGGTGCCCTCGGCTGTGCCCTCGTCCTCACCGCGTTGCTCCTGGCGGTAGGCGGCGGGGGATCGGTCGCCGGCGCGGCCTACTCCTCACCGGCCACTGTCAGCGCGTCCAACTGGACGACGATGCCCAACACCAACACCACGGCGAGCCCGACCAACGGGATGGCAAGCGTGTCCTGCGTGACGTCGGTCTGGTGCGTGGCGGTCGGCAACGGAAACAAGGTGAGCACCGACGCGGCGAACATCGAGCTCTGGAACGGCTCGACCTGGTCGCCGATGACGTCGCCCGTGGTGAGCGGTGAGACCGCCATCTATCTGTCCGCTGTGTCCTGTGTCACCACCTCGTTCTGTGTGGCCGTGGGTTCCGTCACCACGACGAGCGTCGCTCCGCTGATCGAACAGTGGAATGGCACGACCTGGAGCGTGACCCAGTCCAGCCCCTCCTCGTCGACGTCGACCTTCCTGGCCGGCGTGTCCTGCACCAGCAGCTCGTTCTGCATGGCGGTCGGCTGGGTCGGGGCGGCCGGCGGCTCGGCCCTGGTCGAACAATGGAACGGCTCGACCTGGACGGCGACCACCCTCACGGAGGACCTCAACAACAACATTCACGTGTACGCCGTGTCCTGCACGACGCCCTCGTTCTGCATGTTCGCCGGCGACACGATCCTTTCTGGCTCGACCAACACTGTGCCGTTCACCAACTTCTGGAACGGGTCGACCTGGACCGGGACGTACCCTCCTCCCGGCTTGTCGACGACCACCGACTACCACCTCTACGGCGTGTCGTGCGCCGGCACGAAGTTCTGCACAGCTGTCGGGGACACCCAGACGGGGGCGCAGCCGCCCGCCATGTACGGCCAGACCTGGGGCGGGGACGAATCCGGGAGTCTGTCGGCCTGGACAGTGGTGGCCGGGCTCCCGGCCGTCTCCGGAGGGGCCAGTCTCGACGGCATCAGTTGCTTCAGCGCCACCTCGTGCACTGCGGTGGGGCTGAGCCAGCAAACGCTCGCCGTCACCTGGAACGGCCAGACCTGGACCTCGCAGGCCACGCCGACCGGCCCCTCGACCTCCAACCAGAGCGCCCTCTACGGCGTGGACTGCCTGACCGACTGGGCCTGTGTGGCGGTGGGTGACTCGGCCAACAGCGGGAGCAGCCTGCCCCTCGAGACCTCCGCCCCCATCGCCCGCAGCGGCTACCGCTTCGTGGGCTCCGACGGCGGCATCTACAACTACGGGCCGGGCGCTCCGTTCCTGGGTTCGATGGGCGGCACCAAGCTGAACTCGCCCATCGTGGGCATGGCCACCATGCCGGCCGGCGACGGCTACGACCTGGTGGCGGCCGACGGCGGGGTCTTCAACTTCGGCTCGGCTCAGTTCTACGGCTCCATGGGAGGCAAGCCACTCAACAAGCCGGTCGTGGGCATCGCGGTCACCCCTGACGGCGGGGGCTACTGGCTGGTGGCCTCCGACGGCGGCATCTTCTCCTACGGCGACGCCCAGTTCTACGGCTCCATGGGAGGCAAGCCACTCAACAAGCCGATCGTCGGGATTGCTCCGACCCCCAACGGCAACGGCTACTACGAGGTGGCCAGCGACGGCGGCATCTTCACCTTCCCGACCGTCGGTGGTCCGCCCTTCTTGGGCTCGGCCGGCTCCCTCACGCTGAACAAGCCGGTCGTCGGCATGGCCGTCGCCTCCAACGGCGGCTACTACATGGTGGCCAGCGACGGCGGCATCTTCAGCTACCCGAGCACGGAGCCCTTCTACGGCTCGACGGGGTCCATCAAACTCAACAAGCCGATCGTCGGCATGGACCTGGTCAGCAACGGCTACTACCTCGGGGCGGCCGACGGCGGCATCTTCGCCTTCCCGACCACCAACGGGCCGCCTTTCTTGGGGAGCAGAGGTGGTCAGCCCATCAACGCCCCCGTGGTGGCCATTTCGGGCTGATCCTTCAACTCCCGACAGCTGGTCCAACCCGCGACGGAGGGCTCCGACCTAGACCCCCGACGCAGCGAGCCGCCCACGCGCGGCGATGACAAGGCGGTTGATCGTTCCGAGGGGAGGTTGCGAGTTTTCGCTCACCACCCACAGGTTCGATTCCACTCGACCATGCCGGAGAAAGACCATGTCGATGTAGAGCATCCCAGCGCTGTGCGGGGCCTTGTAAGGGAACGACACCTCCAGGTCGGCGTCGCTGGCTGGGAGGGTGGGAACCCCCTGCCGGCGCACCACCGCGGCTGGACCGGCGTTGTTGGCAAGGAAATAGCTGTCTGCCTCGAAGGTGCCTTGTTGGTTCGCTTGGAGCCGCTGTTCGCACGCAGCGGCGTGAGCGCTGGCTGCGGCCTCGTCGTCGGCGGCCGCGGCCGCAACGGTCGGGAAGACGTCGATCGTATCGGTGGCCCAGAGGTTTCCTGAGCCGGCCGCGAACTGATGGCCTGCGACCTCTGTCGGCTTGGTGTCGACGTGCGCGGAACTCATGCCGAGACACGAGGTCATCTGCTGAACGTCGTTGTGACTGAACGAGTTGAAGAAAGATGCCTCGAAGGTGCCCGAGCCCCAACCTTGGTCTTTCCATCCGACGCCGTAGTCCGATCCACGCAGCAGCGCCTGGTGGGCGACGGCGACGTCCCCTGAACTGCCCCGGACTGCATCCAGGGCATCGACGACCGTGAGGCCAATCAACAACAGCACACCCAGCGCCCCGACGACGAGGCCGGCGGTGGCGAGCCTCACGTCGCGCCGCGCACCTCCGGCACGGAGAAGACGGCGGCGAGCCCGAAGGCCAAGAACGATTCCCAGGATTGCGCCCAATCCAAAAGTAAAAAGGCCCCCGATTGAACACACCAGCGACCACACGGCCATACGGTCCCGCTTCCACGGCGCCACGGCAGGTGGCCCCCCGGCGCCAGCCTCGGCCGATGAGGACACCCCGTCGGTCAGTGGAGGCTGGAGACCAGGAGCGACAAAGCCGACCGGCATCCCGACGGGCACGGGCGTGGGCGACGATGCCAACGCGACGATGCGCTCGAGAGCCCTGGCCCCCTTCCAGCACCCCCAGGCCAGCCACGCGCAAAGTGCCGCGACGCCGAAGGCAATTGCGGCAAGGGTGAAACTTCCACCCTTGTGATCTTCTGAACCCCAGAGTACGCAGGCGATGATCGTCACGATGACGGTGATCGCGATCCACCCGTTGCGTTTCTTGGAGGCCGCCCGCGCTTCGGCGGTGAAGAGCTCGAGGGCGACTGTGGGATCGCCGATCGGATCCCAGGATTCGAATGTGCCCGGGCCCCGCGGGTCGGCGTGCCGTCGAACTGGCCCCCACATCGCGCCGTTGAAAAGGCGCTCTCCTAGCTTTCCATCGGGATCGGGATGCCAGCCGGCGCTCGTGGGATTCCCGTTGTTGGCGGCATCGCCGGTGAGCTGTGCCGCGACGCCATTGCGCCATGCCACAGCACGCAGCGCTTGCACTGTGCTCGCACGCCCTTGCGGTTTGCCATTCGCCGTCATCTGGGCGATGACGACCGACCCGTCGGTGGTCTTGACGCCTAGCGCCCACTGAGCGCGGCCCTGGTTGGCCGGGATGAACGCGTCGACGAAGGAATCGACCTCGGACCACGCCAGCGTGCGAGTCGTTTGCGTGTCACGGATGACGATCCCATCCGGCCCTGCCACGAACTCCATCCGCAGGCCACGGAGGAGCCAGACCAGGCTGTACGCCACACCGACGACCGCCACCGGAACGATGAAGACCGCTTTCGCGCCCGCTTGCAGCAAGAGCAGGGCGGGAAGCACACCGAGGCAGAACTTCCCAAACGCGATGCTGACACGCCTCTCGCGCTCCCTCACGCGCAGCGTCGTATCGCTCACCCATTGCACGCCCGGCGTCTCTGTGCTCATGTCCACCGTCCGTTTTCACGCGCCGCTGGTCCGGTTCTCGCGCGTCAAAAAGGCTAGTGGGGTTGCCGAACCGACTCCGGCCACGCGGACCTCATATTGGCTTCTTCTCGCCCGAGCGATCATTGCCCGGCCGCGCCGTCCGACACGGAGCCGAACGGTCAGTGCAACCCGCGACGGAGCGGGTGGGTGCACGGCTGCACGTGTAGGCCGAGGCCTGGTCGCCATAGAGGCGACGGAGCGCCAACCGGCTCGCCCGCTGGGTGCTGCACCACGTCGCACGTAGACACCAGCTCATCCTCGCTCGCGGTCGAGACGTGACGTAGCCCGAGGAACGAAACGAGGCATGCTCTTCGGCCAACTCCGCTTCGCGGCGGGCCAGGACTTCCTACTCGCGGGCGTGCCGGACCGTCGGGATGAAGCCGCCGCGCCGGCTTCGCTCGGTGTCGGCTAGGTGCGAGTCCGACCACTCGCAACGCAAGAACAACATCCTCGATTCGCGGCGCCGGCTTCACTAAGTTGCACAGCCATTGCATGGATCTCAACCAGGGGAGGCGTCATGCGCTCGTTGCTTCGTTTCGGTGCCCTCGGCTGTGCCCTCGTCCTCACCGCGTTGCTCCTGGCGGTAGGCGGCGGGGGATCGGTCGCCGGCGCGGCCTACTCCTCACCGGCCACTGTCAGCGCGTCCAACTGGACGACGATGCCCAACACCAACACCGCGGCGAGCCCGACCAACGGGATGGCAAGCGTGTCCTGCGTGACGTCGGTCTGGTGCGTGGCGGTCGGCAACGGAAACAAGGTGAGCACCGACGCGGCGAACATCGAGCTGTGGAACGGCTCGACCTGGTCGCCGATGACGTCGCCGACGGTGTCCGGGGCGAGCGACACCTACCTGGCGGGTGTGTCCTGCGTCACGACGTCGTTCTGTGTGGCCGTGGGTTCCGTCGACACCACGAGCTTCGCTCCGCTGATCGAACAGTGGAACGGCACCACGTGGGGCGTCGTCCAGTCCAGCCCGCTGTCCTCCACGCCGACCTTCCTGGCCGGCGTGTCCTGCACCAGCAGCTCGTTCTGCATGGCGGTCGGCTGGGTCGGGGCGGCCGGCGGCTCGCCCCTGGTCGAACAATGGAACGGCTCGACCTGGACGGCCACGACCGTCACGGAGGAGTTCAACAACAACATCCACGTGTACGCCGTGTCCTGCACGACGCCCTCGTTCTGCATGTTCGTTGGCGACACGATTCAAGCCGGCACGTCCAACACCCAGGCGTTCACCAATTGGTGGAACGGGTCGACCTGGTTCGGGTCGTACCCTCCTCCCAACTTTCCTTCGACCGCCGACTCCCACCTCTACGGCGTGTCGTGCTACGGGACGAATTCCTGCACCACGGTGGGGGACGTCCAGACGGGGGCGCAGCCGCCCGCCATGTACGGCCAGACCTGGAACGGGTCGGCCTGGACAGTGGTGGCCGGGCTCCCGGCCGTCTCCGGAGGGGCCAGTCTCGACGGCATCAGTTGCTTCAGCGCCACCTCGTGCACTGCGGTGGGGCTGAGCCAGCAAACGCTCGCCGTCACCTGGAACGGCCAGACCTGGACCTCGCAGGCCACGCCGACCGGCCCCTCGACCTCCAACCAGAGCGCCCTCTACGGCGTGGACTGCCTGACCGACTGGGCCTGTGTGGCGGTGGGTGACTCGGCCAACAGCGGGAGCAGCCTGCCCCTCGAGACCTCCGCCCCCATCGCCCGCAGCGGCTACCGCTTCGTGGGCTCCGACGGCGGCATCTACAACTACGGGCCGGGCGCTCCGTTCCTGGGTTCGATGGGCGGCACCAAGCTGAACTCGCCCATCGTGGGCATGGCCACCATGCCGGCCGGCGACGGCTACGACCTGGTGGCGGCCGACGGCGGGGTCTTCAACTTCGGCTCGGCTCAGTTCTACGGCTCCATGGGAGGCAAGCCACTCAACAAGCCGGTCGTGGGCATCGCGGTCACCCCTGACGGCGGGGGCTACTGGCTGGTGGCCTCCGACGGCGGCATCTTCTCCTACGGCGACGCCCAGTTCTACGGCTCCATGGGAGGCAAGCCACTCAACAAGCCGATCGTCGGGATTGCTCCGACCCCCAACGGCAACGGCTACTACGAGGTGGCCAGCGACGGCGGCATCTTCACCTTCCCGACCGTCGGTGGTCCGCCCTTCTTGGGCTCGGCCGGCTCCCTCACGCTGAACAAGCCGGTCGTCGGCATGGCCGTCGCCTCCAACGGCGGCTACTACATGGTGGCCAGCGACGGCGGCATCTTCAGCTACCCGAGCACGGAGCCCTTCTACGGCTCGACGGGGTCCATCAAACTCAACAAGCCGATCGTCGGCATGGACCTGGTCAGCAACGGCTACTACCTCGGGGCGGCCGACGGCGGCATCTTCGCCTTCCCGACCACCAACGGGCCGCCTTTCTTGGGGAGCAGAGGTGGTCAGCCCATCAACGCCCCCGTGGTGGCCATTTCGGGCTGATCCTTCAACTCCCGACAGCTGGTCCAACCCGCGACAGCTCAGCGCAACCCGCGACAGCTCAGCGCAACCCGCGACAGAGGGGCAGGGTGCACGTGTAGGCCGACGCCTGGTCGCCATAGAGGCGACGGAGTGCCAACCGGCTCTGCCCCGCTGCGTGCTGCACCACGTCGCACGCAGCCACCAGCTCCTCCTCGCTCGCGGCCGAGACCGTGACGTAGCCCGAGTAACGAAACGAGGCATGCCCTTCGGCCAACTCCGCTTCGCGGCGGGCCAGGACTTCCGACTCGCGGGCGTGCCGGGCCGTCGAGATGAAGCCGCCGCGCCGGCGTAGCTCGCTGTCGGCCAGGTCCGCCGTTCGTGACGCCTCGACCTTGCGCACTGCGGTGTCGGGACCCAGTGGCTCCATCACAACCGACAGCGTCGCACGGGCCGAGCCGAGGAGGAGCGGCGCCAGGAAATCACTGCGGACCTCGATGCGCGGCCACTCGGCCACCCAGAACGTGGCGTGGACCAAGCCGTCGACCCGCACCAGGGACCACGTCTCCTGCACGGCCATCGGCCAGTGATCCTGCGGCGGCGGGGTGCCGGCCGAGACCGCCTGCGGCTCGTAGGTGCGAAGCAGCTGCTGTGCCAGGTCGTCCACCGAAAGGACGGACTCGACCTGCACGTCGGCGTCGGCCAGCAGGCGGGCCAACGATGCCATTTCGCGGGCCAACGTGGCGCATCCGACCTCGACCGACCGGGTCAGCCGGACCTGCACGGCCAGGACGACGTCGTGTGCGCAGGTGTGCGAGTCCATGTCGGTGAGGAGCGCGTCGTACGAGGCCGCGCAGACCGAGGCCGCATCGGGCACCGCCTCAGCCGCGACGTACGACCGCAACTCCTGCCCGTCGTCGGGAAAGGACGCCGCCACCCACTGCAACCGTTGGACCGGCGAACCCTCTCGGGCCAGGGACGAGAGCACGGAGGCCCACGCGCTCACCCGGCGGTCCTGCTCGTCGGCCCCAAGCAACGCGAAACTTCCGCCGCGCAGCGACAGGGCGGCCGTGAGCGTTCGCCCGCCACGGTCGTGCACGACACCCATGTTCTGCCAATCGGCGCGCAGGAGGCGCAGGCCGCCCAGGGCGCCCATCCGACCGCCACCCATGCGACCCGCACCCATCCGACCGGCACCGGGTCTCGGGAGGCCGCCACGCCGTGCGCCCCAGCACACCACGACCGGCAACCACTCGTCGCCCGTCCGGCCGGCCACCGGCACCGTCGCCAGCGCGCCGTACAGGACGAGGATGCCGACCGCAGCAGCCACGCCGAACGCATTGGGCTCCCAACGCAATACGAGCACCCCGAAGACGAGCCCGACGGCTACGGTCACGATCTGACCGGCCCGCCAGCCCGCCAACGCGCTCCCGCGTTCGCGGGGCCCGAACCGGTAGCGGGTCCCCGGCTCGACGCTCATGCCTCCGGGCCCTGACCCGCCGGCCACGCCGGGGGTAACTCCTTGAGTGACGGTCCCGCGTTGTCGCCCATGTAATACCGCCTCTCGCCCGGTTTGTATCTCCTGATGAGGCCGTAGCCCGGCGGGACGCCCTCCCACATCCAGATGTCCTCCGGCGTCGCCGGGCCGAGCAGCGCGCCCGTCCCGTGGCTCGCCCTGGCCCCGACCCGCTGGGCCGGATCCGGCTCAAGACCGGTCGCCGCCGGTCTCGCATCACCGTACGCCGGGGCCGGCGCGCCCAGAAGCGGCTTGGGCCCCCGGGGTCTCGGCTCGACGCCCTGACCCGCCAGCTCCTGCAGAAGTCGGGGAGCCTCGGGATCACCCTGGGCAAGAGGGACACCCATGTCGGAGCTCTCTGTGCCCTCGCCGGCGGCACCTCCCCCGGCCGCGACTCCCCCGTCTGCGACGGCCCCTCCCGCCGCCATCCGTGCCAGCAACCGTCCGTCGCCCAGCGCTCCCAACCCCTCGTGCAACGCGTGGCTGGCCGCGGTCCTGGGCACTCCGCGCGTCACGGCGGCAGTCCCCCTCTCGCGTAGCCCGTCGAGATGCGCCACCGCACCCGCCTCGACTGCCGGAATCATGCGCAGGATGGCAAAGGGCACGAACGTTGCCATCAGGAGGAGCGCGCCGCCGGCCAGTACCGACGAGAAGCCCGACCCGTGCGACCCCGATCCGGCGGTACCCGACGAGACGGCGCCGGCAGCCAGGCTGAGGGTGGCCACAATGACGAACTTCGAGATGATCAACGCCGCCAACGTCTCGACGAGTCGTCGGCACCAGTGCGAGACCGCAGGCCACACGAGAGTCGCGAGGGCCAGGGGTAGGAAGAGCACGGCGACGTAGACCGCGGCGGCCCGGATGAGCAGCTCCAGCCACAGCACGAACGCCGCCACCGCGATCAGCAGCGAAATCAGTAAGAGAACGAAACTGGCGATGGTGGGGTCGGCCGCGGCGGCCACCAGGCCCGATGTCACGCCGGTGAGCAGCGAACTGACATCCGCATTGGAACCGCCGGCAACGGCATCACTCATGGCGTCGGTTGCCGACAAGCTCAGGACGACGATTTGGATCGCGACGACGGCCAACAACAAAGCCAACGGAAGCTGTAAGAGGAAGGTCTTGATCAATTGCCCCGGGTTCTGGCGGATGACCGCCTGCAGGGTCGAGGCCAGCAGCATGGGGAGGATGACCACCCCGGCGAGGGCCGTCATCTGGCCGTAGTGGCTCTTGAACCAGGTCGCTCCCACGTCGACGGTCGTGGTGGAGCTCAGCACGTCACCGATCTGGCTGAGCAACCACTCGGCCCCGCTCGCCACCCATTGGCTGATGCCGCTGAGGACCGACTCGAAGCCCGAGGAGGCCAAGGAGCCGCCGATGCTGCCCGCCTGGCAGATCGGGTTGAGCGCGTCGAGGCCGGTGCAGCCGGCGGCCAACATGGGGACGGAGACCTGGGCTGATCAGTGCAGGTTGGCCCCAGTGTGGAAGAAGAAATTGATGATCGGCGGCGCGGCGCCGATCAGGAGCGCCGCCAGCCCTGAGACCAGCACGGCGCGGCGCCCGACCATCGACTGCTGAAAATTCTGGGAATGGACGCCCAGCGCCCAGGCCGCGGCACCGATCAGCAAGCCGGCCAGGGCGGCGATCAATGCCCACGCACCGAGGCCGTTCGTGAGGTCCTGCAGGGTCCCCCCGCCCGGGAGCGCGTTGACGCTCGGGTTGAGCGAGACATCGGCCAGGTGCCACATGGGTGCCCTCCGTGAGTGAGTGCCGACGCCGGACCTTCCGGGACGCCGTTCGGCCGGAGAACGGTTGGTCGGGACGCCGATGTCGCCTTCGTTCCTTGGCTCTGTCGGGTCACCTCCCTCTGGTCACCTCCCTCTGGTCACCTCCCTCTGCCCCTCCTCCGTGGCTGCTGTTCTCCCGACACCACCCTTCTCCATTGCGTGACCGACGAACGAAAGAAAGGTGGCGGACTCCGGCCCGTCGCCGAGGATCGCAGAAGGGCAGCTCAGGGCGCGGCGGGCGTCGAAGGTCGGGAGCGGACGGGAGGAAACGGCACGTCGTGCGCCAAAGAATCGCCGGGACCGTTCGCCCCGCACACTCCAGCCCTGTCATATTGGGGGCGTGCCGCTCAGTGGGCCGGGCGAAGTCAACGTGAGCATGACCGAGGCGATCATCTTCATTGCGGTCGCCGTCGCGGTGTGCGTCCTGGTCGGCTTCGTCGCGGCCGCCCTCGGACGGCGTTCGGGGCGGCGGGCCATCTCGCAGCGGCTGGCTTCACTCGGCACCCGGCTCGGCCTCGATCCGCCCGAGGACGAGTACAACGTCGAGACCTCCCTGGCCTACCTGGAGCAGGTCACCGGCGGGGCGGCCCAGGCAGTCACCGAGTCGAGCTCCGACGCCATACGACTGCGCCGGTCGCTCGACACGCTCACCCAGGGCGTCGTCCTGTGTGACGAGAACGGCACGGTCATCTACCGCAACGGGCGCGCCAACGCCCTCATGGTCAGCCGCCACGGCGACGCTCTGGCCGCGCAGGCGGTGACCGACGTCCTCGAGGACGCCTGGCACGAAGGCTCGGCCGAGCGCACCCTCGACCTCTACGGACCGCCCCGGCGCACGCTGCAGGTGCGCGCCCGCCAGATCGACGACGGCCGACGGCCGCTCGGTGTCATCGCCCTCATTGAGGACGTCTCGGAGCGTCGCCGACTCGAGGAGATCCGCCGCGACTTCGTGGCCAACGTCAGCCACGAGCTCAAGACGCCCATGGGCGCACTCGGCCTGCTGGCCGAGACCCTCGTCTCCGAGCCCGACCCCGACGTGGCCCAGCGCCTGGCCGGTCGCATCCACAACGAGGCCTTCCGGGTCAGCCGCATCATCGATGACCTCCTCGACCTCTCGCGCATCGAGTCCGAGGAGGCGCCACCACGGGAGCCCGTGCTGGTCAACCTCGTCATGGCCGATGCCATTGAGCGGGTGCGGGCCACGGCGGACCAACGGGGCATTGAGATCGTCCTCCACGAGCCCTCGCCGCCGGTCGCGGTGCTGGGCGACCGCCGTCAGCTGGTCTCGGCCATGCACGCCCTCCTCGAGAACGCCATCACCTACTCCTACGACAACTCCAAGGTTGTGGTGACAGGGGCCGTGCACCACGTGAACCCCGTCCTGAGCCACCCCTCCGTCGCCGGCGCTCCCGGCCCCGGCGGCCCCGGCGGCACCGGCATAGGCGGCATAGGCGGCATCGGCGGCTCCCGGAGCGCGGACGGGGCCGACGACCCCGTCACCGGTGAGTACCCGGCCGCGTCCGCCGAATCGGGGACGCGCACGGAGGCCGGCGACATAGCGCCGGGCGAGGAGAGCGCCGGCGGGATCGCCGGCAGCGCCGGCACGCCCCGGGACGGCGTCAGGGTGGAGCCCGTCTTCACCCCCGAGATCCTCGACCAGTACGCACCGCTGGGTCAGAGCGCCCCCGGTGCCTCCGCCGCCACCGGGACGACGGCGCCCAGCATGCCGTTCCCCCCTGTGGTGACGGCCGAGGGTGACGCCGCCGGAACCGGTCCGGCGGACACCGGCGCGGCGGCCTCGCCCGGTTGGCGCATCGATGAGCGGGACAACGTGCGGCTCTCGGTGCAGGATCACGGCGTCGGCATCCCTGCCCGCGACCTCGATCGCATCTTCGAGCGCTTCTACCGCGTCGACCACGGCCGCAGCCGGGACACCGGCGGCACCGGGCTGGGCCTGAGCATCGTCCGCCATGTCGCCAACAACCACCAGGGCTGGGTCGACGTGGAGTCGCGTGAGGGCGAGGGCTCCACGTTCACCCTGGTCCTGCCGATACAAGCAGAGCGGGTGGCGTGAGCAAAGCTGCGACGGCCAAGACGGGCAAGAAGGCGGGCCGGTCGACGGCGAGCGAGGGGCCCGTCAAGGTCCTGCTGGCCGAGGACGAGGAGTCCTTCATTGAGGCCCTGGTCATCGGTCTGACCAACGAGGGCTTCCGGGTCACCGTGGCCCGTGACGGCAACGAGGCCCTCCAGCTCTTCGACGAGACGGTCCCCGACATCCTCCTGCTGGATCTGATGCTGCCCAAGTTGTCGGGCATCGACGTCTGCCGGGCCATCCGCACCCGCTCCCAGGTGCCCATCATCATGGTCACCGCCAAGGGCACCGAGATCGACACGGTGGTTGCACTCGAGGTGGGGGCGGACGACTACGTCACCAAGCCCTACCGGCTCCGTGAGCTGGTGGCCCGCATGCGGGCCGTGCTGAGGCGGGCGCCAGGGGGATCCGAATCCGGTGAGCTGGGCGGATCCATCGAATTCGGGAGTGACGGCATCTGGGAGTCCAACGGGATCAAGGTCGACTTCGACCAGCGCCGCGTGTTCGTGCGCGGCGACGAGGTCCACCTGCGGCGCAAGGAGTTCGAGTTGCTCCGCCTCCTGGTGGAGAACTCGGGACGCGTCCTCACCCGTGACGTCCTCATCGACCGCGTGTGGGGCACCGACTACATCGGCGACACCAAGACGCTGGACGTGCACATCAAGCGGTTGCGCTCACGGATCGAGGCCGATCCTTCAACCCCCGTGTTAATCACGACGGTCCGGGGCGTGGGCTACCGCTTCGCTGCCGCCTGATCACTTGTTGTTCGTCAGTTGTGAATGCGCGAAATCACCCCTGAGCTGGATCGACGCGCGTTGCAACGCGCTGACCTGGTGCGGTCTGCGGTTGCTTGGGCCACGAGGCAGATGGAACACTCGGCCGGGTCGTGGCGGATGCTGATGGTTCGATCTTGTCGGTTGTCGGAAAGGCCGTCGCCTGCGTGGCCCTCGCGGCAGTCGTGCTCCTCCTCCCGGCGACCGGGCTGGACACGGCAGGTGCGGCGATCGTCCCGCCCCAGAACCCGGGCGGCAACATCTCGCCCCCGCCGGGGTATTTCGGTCCCTGCGGCAGCGTGGCCCAGCCGAACCTGTACTGCCCCACCGGCCTGACCACGATTTACGGCGACCGCCAGGTCGAGGGCCTGGGTCCCATGAGCCTGCCCGGCAACTGGAACTCGCTGACGCCGGCCGAGCAGCTCTTCGTGCTGACCGACCTGGAGCGGGTCGACCGCGGCCTGGCCCCCATCGCCGGGCTGGCGGCCAACTTGAACGCCGACGCCCAGGCCGGGGCCGACGCCCAGCGCGACCCGGGCTTGCCGACCTACGGCAGTGGCGCCGGCGGTACCTACTCCTCCTCGTCCTCCATCGGTGTCTCCCTGGCCATGTGGATGTACGACGACGGGCCGGGCGGGACCAACGCGGATTGCCCGCCGACCGGAGGGGGCGGCTGCTGGGCCCACCGGGACATCATTTTGGGCCAGTACGCCGCCCCGGCCCTGATGGGCGTCGGCACCGGGCCTTCGACCACCCAGCTCTTCGTCGGGGGTGACACGACGGACACTCCGTACTTCACCTGGGCCCAGGAAGTCCCGTTGTTCCCTGCCGGCGTGTTCCCCGACGGCATCGACACCTCGGTCCTGCCCGGGCAATCGCAATCGTCGTCCCTCCAGCTGTGGGCCTCCGGCGAAGGCATGAACATCACGGTGGCGCTGGACGGCGGCAACGGGGTCTTCCAGCTCGCCGGCACGCAGTGCGACCTGCCGGCCGGCGGGACCTGCACCCTCGCGCTGACCTTCACGCCCCCCTCCCTCGGCGCCTTCACCGCCACCGTTGAGGTGACCGGGCCCAACGGGACCCAGGCCGTGCCGCTGCGCGCCGTCTCGAGCCACGGGTACGACCTGGCCGCCGCCGACGGTGGCGTCTTCAGCTACGGCGACGCCCACTTCTACGGCTCGACGGGAGGGCGCCACCTCAACCAGCCCGTGGTGGGCATGGCGACCGTCCCCGGCGGTGGCGGGTACTGGCTGGTCGCCCGCGACGGGGGCATCTTCAACTACGGCAGCGCAGGCTTCTTCGGCTCCATGGGCGGCCGGCCGCTGCAGGCGCCCATCGTGGGCATGGCGGCGACGCCGGACGGCCAGGGGTACTGGGAAGTCGCCTCCGACGGCGGGATCTTCAGCTTCGGCGACGCCCACTTCTACGGATCTCGGGGTGGCCTGCCCATGGACGGGGCCGTCGTCGGCATGGCGGCGGACGCCACCGGGCACGGGTACTGGCTGGTGTCCTCGGACGGGGGCGTCTTCAGCTTCGGCGACGCTGCGTTCCACGGCTCGGCGGGGGCCCTGCCCCTCGTCCGCCCGGTGGTCGGGATGGCGGCGACCAGCGACGGGGGCGGTTACTGGCTGGTGGCCAGTGACGGGGGCGTCTTCAACTACGGGGACGCCGCCTTCCAGGGCTCCACGGGCGGTTCGGCGCTGGTCTCGCCGGTGGTGGGCATCGCTGCCACGTCGGACGGGGGCGGCTACTGGCTGGTGGCCGGTGACGGGGGCATCTTCAACTACGGCAGCGCCGGATTCTTCGGCTCCATGGGCGGCCAACCGCTGGTCGATCCCGTGGTGGGCGGGGCGGCGGCGAGCTGATCCGATCGGGGGCGGGCCAGGCCGGGCCGGGCCAGGCCGGGGCGGGCGCGGGCGCGGGCGCGGGCGAAGACGGTCGGGGCAGGGTCGGGGCGGGTCGGACCCGCTCATTCAGACTCAGACCGTCAGGCGCTCGAAGTCTTCGGGGATGGTGATACCGCTGAGCAAGGCCGTGTCCACCTGCTCGCCCAGGTGCGTGAGGATCAGGTGCAGGTCGGGGTGGGCGGCCTGCAGCACACGTACCGACTCCTCGTCCATGTGCGAGGTCGGCACGCCGGGCGGCGTGTGCCGTCCGTTGCACTCCAGCACCAGGACGTCGGCCTCGCGGGCGAGCTCGCTCAGCCCAGCGCACGGCGTCGTGTCCCCCGAATACGCGACGACCCGGTCGCCCCGGTCGAAGAGGAAACCGAAGCAGCGCAGGGAGGGGACGTGGACGACCTCGACGGCCCGGAAGCGCAGCGGGCCCGCCTCCTGCCAGTCCCCGTCGGCCTCGACGAAGCGCAGGTCCAGGTTGGCGTACCCCTTGGCGGTCACCGAGTCGACTGCGCCGGCTTCGTTCAGCCGGGCCAGGTGGGACTCGACCCCGGGGGGACCGACGACGTGGAGCGTCCGGCCCCCGCCGGTCTCGGCCGCCGCCTCAAGGAGGAAGGGCCACCCGAAGCAGTGGTCGGCGTGGAAGTGCGAGAGCACGACCACCTCCACGCCCTCGGGGGCGAACCCGCAGCGGCGCAGGTGCGGCAGGACGGTGGGCGAGGGCTCCACCAGGACGGACCCGTCCATGACGAAGCTGTTCCAGTACCGGCCCGGCGGGGCGACGAAGTTGCCCGTCCCGAGGAACGTCAGCTCGGTCACCGCGTGTCGGCCAGGGAGAGCAGCGCCGCCACCAGAATCGGGTCGCCCTCCACGGCGGCGTCGGGCACAGGGAGGCGCCGGTACAGCATGAGCACCAGGTCGGAGGCCGTGGCCCGCAGCTCGGAGACCCGGGATGCCCCCTCGCCGCCGCCGGCCACTCGCCAGCTCGCCCCGGTGTCGGTCGCGGTCAGCGTGACGGCGCCGGGCAGGGAGCCCAGATCGGCCCCCACCATGATCTCAATGAACTCGGGCACGCCGTCGTCGGCCAGCCCCGGGTGCAGGGGTGCCGACGCACCCGTGACGCCCTGGGCGTCCCAGCGGTGGACTGACACCTCCTGGGCCTGGTGCCGGCCCACGGCACCCGCGGTGTGGGGCTCGGGCCACCAGGCCCAGCACGGCGCGTCGGGGCCGGCCGCCCGCAGGGCGCTGAGGAGGGAGTAGGTGCACCAGCCCATCCAAGCCAGCAGGTCGCTGTCCTCGGGCAGGCCGGTCAGCGTGGCCCCGGAGCGCTCCGCCGCGTTCTGGGCCCGCACGTTCTCGCTCCAGTACCACTGCACCTCACCGATGTGGTGGGCCAGGTCGCGCACGGACCACTCGGGCGTGGTCGGCACCCTGGCCTCGAGATCGAGCGCGGCCACCGTGTCGACCATGCGGCGGCTCTCCTCCGCAATGATCTCGAGCCGGTCGCCGAAGCCGAAGTGCTCCGTCGGCCCCGTCCCCTCGACACCCGTGACCGTCACGTCATGGCGCCTTGATCAAGAGCTCCCCGGCGACGTAGGGCGCCAGGCACTCGGGCAGCAGGACGGTCCCGTCCTCCTGTCGACCATGCTCCACCAGCGCGGCCCAAATGCGGGGCCACGCCAGCGCTGAGCCGTTGACGGTGTGCACCAGCTGCAACGGGCCGCCGGCGGTTGGCCGGTAACGCACGTTGGCCCGCCGGGCCTGATAGTCCCGGTACCAGCTGACCGAGCTCACCTCGAGCCAGCGGTCGACCCCGGGCGTGTAGACCTCCAGGTCGAAGGTGCGGGCCGACGGACCGCCCAGGTCCCCGCAGCACAAGTCGAGCAGCCGGTACGGCAGCTCGAGATCCTGCAACAGGGACTCGGCCCGGGCCAAAATGTCGGCCTGCGCCTCGAGCGCGCCCTCGGGCGTGGTGTAGGCGAACAGCTCGACCTTGTCGAACTCGTGCACCCGTAGCAGGCCCCGGGTGTCGCGTCCGGCCGAACCCGCCTCACGCCGGTAGCAGGCCGTCGCCGCGGTGAAGCGCAGCGGGAGCTGGTGCTCCTCGAGAATCTCGCCCCGGCACAGCGACGTGAGCGGCACCTCCGCCGTCGGGATCAGCCAGAGGTCGTCGCGCTCGACGTGGTACGCGTCGTCGGCGAACTTGGGCAGGTGCCCCGTCGAGGTCATGGTCTCGGTCAGCACAACCGTCGGCGGGCGGATCTCCTCGTAGGCCGACGCGTGCCGGTCGATGGCGAACGCGGTCAATGCCCGCAGGAGGCGGGCGCCGGCACCCCGGTAGAGAGGGAACATCGACCCGGCCAGCCGGGCGCCACGCTCCATGTCGAGGATCTGCAGGGCCTCGCCGATCTCCCAGTGGGGGACCTCCTGGTGCGCGGCCCGTCCGGGCTCCGGCCGACCGACGTCCTGCCCCGGCCACCACCGGCGGACCTCCACGTTGTCGTCCTCGCTCATCCCGTCCGGCGCGTCCTCCGCCGGCAGGTTGGGCAGGTAGAGCAGGCCGGTGCGCACGCGCTCACCCAGGACATCGGCCTCGGCGTTGGCGGTGCGCTCCTCCTCGCCGAGCCGGCGGCTGCGTTCACTGAGCGCCGCGGCCGTGGCCTCGTCACCCGCCTTCTTGGCCTGCCCGACCTGCCGGGAGAGGTCCTTCACCTCGGCTCGCAGAGCTTCGGCGCCGGCCAGCTTGGCCCGGTGCGCGCCGTCGTCACGCACCACGGCGTCGACTTCGGCCGCGTCGACGCCGCGTCGAGCCAGCGCGGCCTTGACGGCGCCAGGGTCGGCGCGCAGCGCCCGGATATCGATCACTCCTGCTCAAAGTAGCCTGCGACGCCGTGCCAGCTGTCGAGGTCACCGGCCTCATCGTGCGCTACGGGCCCGTCGGCACACCCGCCGCGGTCGACGGCGTGGACCTCCAGGCAGCATCGGGTGAAGTCCTGGTCGTGCTGGGCCCCAACGGCGCCGGCAAGACGTCGACCGTCGAGACGCTCGAGGGCTACCGACGCCCGGCCGGCGGTCAGGTGCGGGTCCTCGGGCTCGACCCCGTCACGGCCCACGCCGCACTCAGCGGTCGGGTCGGGGTCATGCTCCAACGGGGCGGGGTGTATCCCATGCTCGGGCCGCGCCGCGTGCTCAGGCTCTTCGCCGGCTACTACGCCGACCCGGTCCCGGCCGACGAGCTGCTCGACCTGGTCGGCTTGCGCGCCGTCGCCGCGACGCCCTGGCGCCACCTCTCGGGTGGCGAGCAGCAACGACTCTCCCTCGCCCTCGCCCTGGTCGGCCGGCCCCAGGTGGCGTTCCTCGACGAGCCCACCGCCGGCGTCGACCCCGAGGGCCGCCTCGCCGTGCGCGCCGTCGTCGCGGGCCTGAAGGAGAAGGGCGTGTGCGTGGTGCTCACCACCCACGAGTTGGGCGAGGCCGAGAAGATGGCGGACCGCGTCGTGATCCTCTCCGCCGGCCGTGTCGTGCTGGAGGGAACGCCCCAGGGACTCGCCGCCGCGGGCGGACGCGGGGACACCGCGCCGCCGGTCGTCACCTTCGGCGCTCCACCGACCCTCGACGTCACCGCCCTGGCCGCCGCCGTCGGGCCCGACACCACGGCCACCGAGACCGCGCCCGGCCGCTACCGGGTGGAGGCCCCCGACACAGAGACGCCCGCCGTGACCGCCGCCGTGGCGAACTTCCTGGCGGCCCGCGGCGCCACGCTCACCGATTTGGTGGTGGGCAAGACCCTCGAGGACGTCTACTTCGAGACGGTGGGGGCGGCCGCCACCGCGACGCCCGAGACGGCGACGCCCGAGACGGCGGCGCACGGCGGGGAGACGGCCCGGCGCCGGCGCAGGCGCCGGCCATGAGCACGACCGCGGACGCCCTGCGTCCACTCGGCGCGCAGACCGGCGCGGAGATCCACATGACGTTGCGCCGCGGCGAGACCCTGCTGCTGACCCTGGGCATTCCCGTCGTGTTCCTGCTCTTCTTCTCGAAGGTCTCGGTGGTGTCCACCCCGACGGCCACACCGGTCAACTTCTTCGTGCCCGGCATTCTGGCGCTGGCCGTCATGTCGACGGCGATGGTCTCGCTCGGCATCGCCACCGGGTTCGAGCGCGGCTACGGCGTGCTCAAGCGCCTCGGGGCCACCCCGCTGGGCCGCCCGCGCCTGCTCGGCGCCAAGATCATCACCATCGTGGCCGTCGAGCTGCTGCAGGCGGCCGTGCTGCTCCCGGTCGGACTCGCCCTGGGCTGGAACCCGGGGGGCGGTGAGGCCGCCGCGGTGGGGGGCGCCGTCGGCGCGGTGCTTCTCGGTTCGGCCGCCTTCGCCGGCATCGGCCTTCTCATGGCCGGGACGCTGCGCGCCGAGGTGAACCTGGCCGCGGCCAACGGCCTCTACCTGATTCTGCTGCTCCTGGGCGGCATGATCGTGCCCCTGGCCAAATTGCCGAGCGGGCTGGCGAGCTTCGCCAAGCTGCTGCCGGCGGCGGCCCTGTCGAGCGCCCTGCATGCCACCCTCGGCCGCGGCGCCGCCGTGCCGGCCGAGTCCTGGGTGGTGCTGGCCGTCTGGGCCGTCGCCGCACCCGTCGCGGCCGCGCTCACGTTCAAGTGGGAGTGACGGCGCAAGTGGCAGTGACGGCGCGGCGCCGCACCACCGCCTGAGGCTTCGAGCCCCTACGTCGCGCTGGGGAGGAGCGCGCGCTCGTCCGCCGTGAAGGACGAGGGCGTGAGTTGAGCACCCGCCACAATCTTGTCGATGGTGCCGTCCCCCTTGACGAATACGGCGTAGGGGTCGCCGCGGAAGTAGAACTTGCCGCTCGTGATGCCGGCGGTCGGGTCGTACGCCACCGGGAACGTGACTCCCTCGCTGTGGATGAACGACTTGGCCGTCGAGGTCGTGTCGAAGCTCTCCACGCCGATGACCCGAACCTTGGCGAGCGCGCCCCCGCCTTGTCCTGCTGTTCGGCGGCGGTGGCCAACGGGGGCAGCTCCTGCCTGCAGCTCGAGCACCAGGCCCCGAAGAAGAGCAGGACCGCCGGCGTGCCGCTGCCACCCCCGTCGGCCGGCACCGAGACATCCGCCGGGCCCGACGGGCCGACGTTCGCAGCGCTGAAGGAGGGCACCGGGCCACCCTCCTGGGGCGCGGTCGTCGTGCTCGGGGTGGTGCCGATGCTGGTGGTCAGCCCGACGATCAGGATGATCAGCAGCCCGATGCCGAGGCCGACGAGGATGAACCGCTTGCGGGGCCGGCGCACGTTCGGCGGTCCTCCCTGCGCTGGCGCAGGGGGCAGCGGCTGATCAGGAGATGACTCGTCGGACATACGGCGGGACGCTAGTGAAGGCGATTGGTGATGAGTACGTCGCCCGCCATCGCCACGAACAGCACCGTGAGATAGGTGATGGAGTACCCGAAGACCTTCATGGCGTCGCGTCCGGTCGCCAGACCGTTCTGCGCCAGTCCCCACAGGCGGGTCACGAAGTAGAGGAACCCCGCGCCGAGGACGGCTGCGGTGATCATGTAGATCCAGCCCAGGTGGGCCACGGGCCCGAAGAGGAACGACACCGCCACCAGCGCCACGGTGTAGTAGACGATCTCGGTCGTGGTGCGCTTCATGGACGCCACCACCGGGAGCATCGGCACGTCGGCCGCCCGGTAGTCCTCCTTGTAGCGGACGGCGAGCGACCAGAAGTGCGGCGGCGTCCAGATGAAGATGATGGCGAAGAGCACCACGGGCGCCCAGGCCAGGCTGTCGGTGACGGCGGCCCACCCGACGAGCACCGGCACCGCGCCGGCAGCGCCGCCGATCACGATGTTCTGGGTCGAGCGGCGCTTCAGCCAGAGCGTGTAGACGAAGACGTAGAAGAGGGTGGCCGAGATGGCCAATACCGCCGAGAGCAGATTGACGGCGAGCCACAGCTCCACGAAGGCGGCCACCTCGAGCACGAGGGCGAAGACCAGGGCGGCGGTCGGCGTCATGGCGCCGGTCACCAAGGGGCGGTTCTTGGTCCTGTTCATCAGGCGGTCGATGTCGCGGTCGACCACCATGTTGATCGCATTGGCCCCCCCGGCCGCCAAGGCACCGCCGGCCAGGGTGGCGACCATGAGCCAGACCGGAGGCAGCCCGCGCTGCGCCACCACCATGGTGGGGAGGGTGGTGACCAGCAGGAGCTCGATGATCCGTGGCTTGGTGAGGGCGATATAGGCCCCGACCGTCTGCCGCGCCCGCCCCGCGCGCGAGCCCTCGAGTACTGGTGCCTCAATCGACATGCCGGCTCAGCCTACGCACAGCGCTCGCCCGGGACCAAGCGATGCGTCCCGATACGCTTGCCCGGAGTGTCGCGGCGCCGCTCCCCCACCGTCTCGCCTGCGCTGAGCCATCGTCTCGATGTCCTGGCCCTGGTCATGACGGCGCTCATCGTCCTGACCGGGGCTGCGGTCCGCCTGACCGGATCCGGCCTCGGTTGCGCCGACTGGCCGGAGTGCTCGGTCGGCCACCTGACACCGGCGCTGCAGTTCCACGGTCTGGTCGAATTCGGGAACCGCCTGGTCACCGTCGTCCTCACCGTGGCGGTGATCGCCGCCTTCCTCGGGTCGGTCTTCCGCACCCCGCGCCGTCGTGACCTGATCTGGCTCAGTGGCGGGCTGGTCGCCGGCGTCCTGGCCCAGGCGGTGCTGGGCGGGATCGTCGTCTACACCAAGCTCAACCCCTACGTCGTCATGGTGCACTTCTTCGCCACCATGCTCCTGCTCGTCGACGCGGTGGTGCTGGTGCATCGCTCGCCCCGCGACTACGGAGCCGGATCGGCGCACCTGTTGATACCCCGGCCGCTCATTCGCCTCTTCTACGGCGCGCTGGGGATCCTGGCGCTGGTGATCGCCGCCGGCACCGCCACCACCGGCGCCGGCCCGCACGCCGGCGACGCCTCGGGACAACAGGTGGCCAAGCGCATCCCCATCGCGCTGCGCGACATGGCCGAGCTCCACTCCAGCCTGGCCCTGCTGTTGATCGGCGTCACCATCGGCCTCGTCGTGGCCATCCACATGGGCGACATCCCCGAGCGGGTGCGTCGCTCCGCACGCGTCCTCCTGGTGGTGATGGTGGCCCAGGCCGCCGTCGGGTACACCCAGTACTTCACCCACCTGCCGGCACTTCTGGTCGAGGTCCACATTCTGGGCGCCACCGCCTTGGTGATCGGCGCCGTGCAGACCTTCTTGGCCTGCACGTACCACGCCCCGGAAGCGCTGCCCGCCCCGGTGGCCCGCGACACGTCCGTGCCGGGCGTCCCGATCGGTGCCCATTAGGCTGGATCGTTCCGTGCCGACTCGCACGGTCCCGGCCCCCATCGTCTAGCGGCCTAGGACACCGCCCTTTCACGGCGGCAGCACGGGTTCGAATCCCGTTGGGGGTGCTTTTTGGCCTATTCCCCATAGGCCGAGCCAGCGTTATAAGAGTTGGGTCGTGAGCTACCAGGAGGTAGTCCATGCCCATGCGATATCCGAAAGCCTTTCGCCGTTATGACAATGCGGCCTGGTGGATGTGGGTTGAGTGTAGGTCTTCGAATTCGGCCGGACGTCTTCTGCAGTCAGAGCCGCGCGTAGGTGTCAGCCTCGGACTCGTAGATGGCCGTCGTCTCGGGGCTCACCGATGGTCGCGTGGCTTCGACAGCGCTGAGGCAGTCGGCCGAGCTGACATCGGCAGCACCACCGTGCAGGGCGCGGTCGAAGGCAAGCTGGGCCGCCCGTTGCGCGGCGAGGGCGAAGTCGGCGGGCGTGAACCCCTCCGTCGATTGGGCCACGGTGTCGGGCTCGCACGCCGGCAGGAACTCAGCGGCGAGCTCGCCCCGCCCTGCCCGGTCCGGCGCACCCACCGGGATGATGAGATCAAACCGCCCCGGACGGAGCATTGCGGGGTCGATCGCCGCAATGGAATTCGTCGCCATCACCATGAGGCGGCCGGGACGATCGCGAAAGGCCGGAAGGGCTTTCAACAGTTCGTTGACGATCGGCTGATTGTCGGGTCGCTGTGCGCGGACCGACGCGATCTCGTCGGCTTCGTCGATGAAGCACACCAGGTGGTCGATGCCTTGCAATTCGACCAGCGCTTGTCGCAACGACGCTGCACCTTGCGCGCCCTGGCCGAGAAGCGAAGGATGCAGCTCGACGAAGGCCCAGGACAGTCGGGATGCGATGGCGCGCACGAAGGTCGTCTTGCCCGTGCCCGGAGGGCCGAAGAGCATGACCGTATTCGGCTCGCGCAATCCGGACCTCGAGGCCAGATCCGGGTGCAGCAACGGAGCGACAATCCGCCGTTCGAGGAGCTGCTTGGTGGCGGAGAATCCCTTCATCGCATCCCAGAGGCCGGCCAGCGGAACGTGGCCGCCGTACTTCTCCACGACGGCGAGCTCCTCAGGCACCATCGATGCATCGCGTGTGTACAACCGCAATCCGTCGGTGCGAACGAAACCCTGATTGGCGAACGCGAGCTCGGCCACCTGGTCCGGACTCACCAGTGCCAAAAGCCGATAGGCTCCGGCATGAATCACCTGCTGGTCCAGCTCGCGCAGGATGGCGGATCCAATGCCTCTGTTGCGCCAGTCCGGATGCAGCGCCAGCGCCAACAGGTGGGCGTCCCGACCGGCGGCGCGAGCCACCGCTGCGCCGACCAAGGTCCGCCCTCCCCCTTCGGAGCTGATCGCGACGACGGCCGGCTGCCGCTCGTTGAGCGCCTCCACCACGTCGCTGCGGCCATACGGTACCGCCGTCGACAGCCCGGCGAGATCAATGAGGTGGACGATCTCCTCCAATGGAGCCACCGGATCCCGGTGGTCCAGTGAGAGCACCCGCCATCCATCGGTCACACCCCCATTGTGCCGCCATTTGCCGAGCAGCGCTCCGGACGATTCCCGTGAACCGCTCGGGTTTCGTCGAGCATCACACAGAGCGAATCGGCCGAGAGTCCGAGCGTGCCCGTTCTCTACCCCGTGCAAAAGTTCGCACGTCCCAACCAGAACGCATACCCGCGAGGGAACGCGACGGGCTGAGTTCCGACGCCGGAAAAACCATCGACTGATCGCGCTGCTTCGGTCACAATGGGCTCCGGAGAACAGACGAGGAGGGAACCGGGGACGATGCGGTTCAACCACATGGAGTTGACCTTTCCCGTCGGCAGCCTGACGACGGCGCTGCGGGAGGAGATCGACGGCTTCTACGGCTCGATCTTCGGGTGGACAGGGCTCGATACCGACGTCGTCGGGCAGTCCTGTCACCTACTGATGCCCGACGCCGATCAGTTCCTCCTCCTGGCCGAGAGCGAGCGACCGATCAGCTCGCCCGGCTGCGACCACCTCGGGCTGCTGCAGGACACCCGCCAGGAGGTCGACGATCTGCTCGACGCCTGCGAACGGTATGCCGAGAAGGACGACCGGGTCTCGATCAAGCAGTATGAGGACCTGGTCTATCCGGGTCTGACTGTGCATGCCTTCTACGTCAAGTATCTGTTGCCGATCTACTTCGATGTGCAGAGCATGGAGCGTTCCTCGCACGAGGTCCTCAAGACGACGGGCAGGCTCCCGCCGTGACGGTGATGTACACCTGCGCCGGATGCCCGACGGTCTGCACGGTGAGGTGGCTCGCCCCGGGCGTCGAGGTGATCCGGCCCCCTTTGACCGCCGAACACCACCCGTTCGGGTAGTGCTGCGAGGCCGCGATCGCAATGGTCGTGACACCGTGGGCGGCCGCCGTCGGCGCGTAGACCATGTTGAACGCCCCCGTGAAGGGGTTGAAGATCACAGAGTTGGGATCGCCCGCCACGGCCTGCGGATAGGTGCGGGAGAGCACCGTCACGATCGGCGAATACGACCCGTCCGGCTGCACGAGCCCCTCGGCTGACGATCCTGTGGGGTCGTCGTAGTACTTCCACGCCCAGTAGATCCAACCCAACTGATCCAAACCGGCCCACTCGACGTCGAAACCGGCCAAGGGGACGCTGGTCGTCGCCCCGAATTCGCTCATGAAGATGGCGGGCCCGCTGGGCTGGGCGGCGGAGCCCATGGAGAGGCGGGTGATGTCCTGCTCGGAGGCGGAAGTCTCCTCAGCCTGCAGACACTTGAGGAGATCGGTGGGATTGCCGGTCACCGGACTGCGATCGCCGCAATAGGTATGGAAGTTGAACACGACGCGCTTGAAGGGCAGCGGGCCCAACTGTGACGGCACGTTCCCTCCGGTCACCCAATAGATGTCCGGCTCGACGAAGGTCAGGTGATGGCTGTCGACCGATTGGATGGTGGGGATGACGCCGCTGCTGGGGTCTCCAGGTGGGCAGGTCAGCGCACCCGCGCCGTTAGCCAGGGGAGCCGCGTGCGCCTTGCCGATGTAGAAGCACTCCAGCTGCCCGGTGAAGGTCGACTCGGATGCCGTCTGCGTCTCCGTGGAGAAGGGCTCGTTGTAGGGGTCGTACCCGATCACCCAGGCGTTGTCCTTGAAGTACTGCGCCACCGTCTTCCACACGAGGTCGTAATTGCCCTGGAGATTCCCCACCACGTCGTTGCTCCAGAAGTGCCCGACGGCTGTCTGGAGCGTGGGGTTCGAGTAGTTGTTCGACCACCGCCCGCTTTCGGGGACGATCGGCACGTTGTTCGTGCAGACCGCCCAATTGGGCGCGCCCTCGCCGCGGAAGTTCTGGTTGTAGACGTCCTGGTGCATGTCGAGCAGGGTGTAGATCCCGTACTGGGCGAGCAGCTTCACGGTCGCCGCCACGTGGCGCAGGTACTGCTCGGCAATGGCTCGGTTCCATTCGTGAGCGTTCCCCGGAGCACCCGGAGTGCAGACTTGCGGCTGGTTGGGGCCGCCCGATCCCGGCTCGAGCGCCTGCCATTCGATGCCGAGACGTACCACATTGAAACCGAGGCGCTGCATGTCCGCGGCGTCGGTAGCGTCGAAGTTCCACGGTTCACCCGGATCGGGGTAGGCGATGTAGGGCGCGTGCTTGTACACGACGTTCACGCCGTGCAGCAGGACGACCCGCCCGTTGGCGTCATAGAGATACGGCCCGCCCGGTGAGCTCAGATAGCTCGGGACCTTCGGACCGATGCCCTGCGAGGAGACGCCACTGCTGCTCTGGTACTGCACCCCCGAACCGCGCAGGGCCACGACGTGCGGTGTCAGGGCGTCCAAATTTGGCTGGTTGACCACGTGCTGCGGCATCGTGGTCGCGGTGGTCGACGGGACGACGGGCGCGGGGACGACAGAGGTGCTCGTGGTCGGCGGAGCCGTGCTCGTGGTCGGCGGAGCCGTGCTCGACGTCGTTGACGTCCGCTGGGCGATCGTCGTGGTGGTTGCTCCCCCCGCTCCCGCTGGGCTGAGCAAGAGGCCGGACGCCATGACCGCGACGCCGACGGCGACCTTCTTTGGATAGGTGAACCTGAGCCCCATCAGCTCCCTCTCTCCGTCCGCCACCGCTCTCGACGAGCGCCCGACTGTAACCACTTCGTCGCCGGGAGCGGTGCACACGTGACTCTGGGCGATACGCCTCTGTGGGTACCGTCCCCGGTCGCCCCGGGTCGGCGCCGTCTCCTCAGATCAGACGACCGCGTCGCTTTCCTCGGACGAAGAGATCGGCCGAAGCCCGGAGATCGACCTGCATCTGGTTCTGGTTCTCCAGGAGCTCGTCAGCCCACAACATCTGTAACGTCGTCTGCACCCGATCCGATCGCTGCTGCTCCCGAACGTCCTCGAACGCCTTGCGCAGGACGTCATGGAGGACCGCACCGTGGGATACCGGCTCGTCGAGACCGTCGCTCCGATCGGACAGGAGATCGGCGAAGCGCTCGTACCAGCGGTGGGTGGCCGCGTAGGAATCTCGAAGGACCGCCTCGGCGACGGCCACCGACTCGACCTCGGATCGTCCCGCGTCCGGAGGGCGGACAGGAAACGTGGCGAGCGTGAAGGCCGCCAGCCGGAGCCGATTCGACCCCGTGAAGAGCCGGGAGATGGTCTCAACCGACACCACCTTCGCTCCTCGTTCGGCGAAGAACTGGCGGAAGGCGTCGTCACAGATGAGATAGGCGCGGTGTGACGCCTGTTGGCTGGCGTCGGTGTCGACGTGCCGGCTCGTCACCGTCAGGCGTTCGACCGCATCGGCCAGGTACGCGGAGCTCGCCACGAACGCGGCGGAAAGGGCGCGCCCGAGTGCTGCGGTGGCGCCCCTGGGCCAAAACAGCAGACCGACAGCGATGCTCACCCCACATCCAATGGCCACGTCCTCGATCCTCGTCAGTCCGACCTTCCACCCGACGGGCTGAATGATGTTGAACAGGATGATCACGACCAACGTGAAGGCCGCCTGACCCGCCGCAAACGAGATCATGGAGGGTGCCATGCCGGACAGCAGCACCACGATTGGAAGAACCACCCACAGGAACACCGAATGATCGGCGAGCCCGATCATGATCACTGACCCTGCGATGAAGCCAACCGCGGTACCGCCGACGGCGCGCAGGGCGGTGGCGCCCGTGCCGAGAGCACTCGAGCGCAACACCGACATGGTGCCGAGCACCACCCAGAAGCCGTGCGAGACGTTCGTGACCTCGACCACCGCCACGGCCAGGGCCAGACCCACGGCGCCGCGCAGGGCATTGCGGAACCAGACGGAACGGAAGGACAGGTGCGAGAGGAGGCGATGCGCCAGAGCTTGCGGGGCGGACTCGTCGGCCATACCGAGGCGGCGGTCGCTCACCGCCTCGGCACCGGCTGCCTCGAGCGCGGCGTCGGCCACGAGCTCGGTGGCGATGCCCAGTGCCCGGGCGTGAAATCCGGGGTCGAGCGTGCCGGCGATGCTCTCGCTGATTCCCGGATCGACCGGGGAGCCGGTGGCCGACGGTGGCGCGGTTTCCTCGTCCGTCAGCGAGCTCACATCGGCCTCGAGGGCGGCCAGCATCAACCGGTCCAGTCTTCGGGCCGACTCCTGTACCGCTTCGATGCGCGCCCGATCGTGGACCGGGTGACCTTCGCCGTCGCAGATCAGTGCGGCCGTCTGGTGGAGGGTCTCGGCCACCTGCTCGGTCACGGCTCGAGCGGGGAGCGGGTCCGGCGACCAGTGCCCGTCGCCGATCATGGCCGTGTTGCCGGCAACCCACTCGACACGGCCCACCAGCTTGGAGAGCGCCACGGCCCCCGAGGCGGCGCCCGTCGGGGGGTAGGGCGTACCGGAGAACTGTTGGCTCAGCCGCTGCAGCTCGGCGGCCACGTCGGCAGACGCCGGCGCGTCGTCCGCACCGGCGGCGCGCGCGTCGGCCAGACGGGCGACGGCCGAGATCGCCGCAGCCAGTCGGCGTCGGAGGTTGTCATGCCAGGGCGGTGGCCACACCCACATGCAGGCCGCAATGCAGAAGGCGGCGGCAATCGTCCACCCGATGAGCCGCGGTCCGATCGCCGACACCGGCTGGGCTACCGCCACGGGCAAGACGAAGGTGAGCAGGGCCGCCGTCGTGGCCGTGGCCGCCTGCGGCGCCACAACGCCGGCAAAGAGCACGGCAAAGCCCACGAGCGCCATCGTCACGACGGCAGCCACCCTGTTCGTCGAGACGACGGTGCCGAGTACGACGAAGCAGGCCCCCACGACGTAGAGGCCCCCGTAGGAGGCGAGGCGTACGTGAGGTCGGCCGGTGAACTCCACCAGGAGCAGGAGCGCGAAGGATCCGAATGCTCCGAACAACGCGACTTGTGGGTTCGAGAACGCGGCATGTGTCAGGGCGAACACCAACGGCATCACCACGGCGGCTCTGACCGAGCGCTTGACCACCAGGAGTTCGGGGTCCTTCGATCGGACCCAGTGGACGACCGGCCGCGTCGGACCGGAGGTCACTGACGTCGTTGGGTCGGTCACAAGGCGGCGCGTCTCATGGTGGAGACCGGATTATCGCTTCGTTGGCAGTGATCGCGCGAAGCCGACCCCGAGATCGACCCATTTGGCCAGCTGGCGCGTGGTCCTGACGTCGTCGGCAGCGACCCTCAACCAGCCCGACATGGGCCGGCCGCGCATGACGGCCACTGACGCCTTGGTCGTCGCGACGAGCCGGTCCGAGCGTTCCGTGCCGACTCGGACCAGAATGCCCCCTTGGCCGCTGGCGGCAATCGCCAGGTTTCCCCCTACGAGGAAGGCGAGGCCGCCGAACATCCTCTTTTCGGTGAGGTGGCGCTCGGTGGCCACCATGGACCGGATGCGCTGGGCGAGATCCTCGTCATACGCCACGTTGCCAGCGTACGCAACGTTGTCGCAGCCTGTCTGGAAACCGCCGGCCTTACTCCAGCTCGGTCAAGAGGTCCCGGCACCGTTGGGCATCGCTGCGCAACTTGGAGCGGAAGCCATCCATACGGGCCAGCTTTGTGCTGATCTGTTCGGCCAACGACTCGTTGAGCACGAGAGCCTCCTGGAGTGTGGCCTTCTGTTCGGCGCGCGCCTTCCCGCTCGTCGCACCCTTCGTGGCACGGTATGTGGCCCGGAGTTCGTCGAGCCGCGTCTCCAGAGCCAGGAACTCGCGGATCTCCTCGAGGTTCATGCCGAGCACTTCCCGTAGCTCGAGGATCCGCTGCAGATGGGCCAGGTCTTCTGGCGTGTAGCGACGCTCACCCCCCGCGGTGTACAGCGAAGGCGCGAGCAGGCCGAGCTCCTCGTAGTAGCGCAGGGTCCGAGCCGAGACGCCGACCCGCGTCGCGGCATCACTGATACGGATACCGGCGTCCCCGCCGTCCTTCGGTGCGGGCGTCGCTGCCGCAGTGCGCTGCGTCGACACGGCCACCTCAGTCCACCACCAAGGACTCGGTCTCGGCCACGGCCTCCTGGGCGGGGACCCAGTCGTCATGCGACTCGTCGACTCGGGCATCCTCGTGGTGGTACTTGCCCCCGCGGAGGAGGGAAGCCACGGCTCCCAGCAGACACGCTCCCGCCGCGAAGGAAAAGGCCTCGGTCAGTCCCTTTGAGAAGGCGCCCGCGATCAGGTGGGGAAAGTACTGGCGACTGGTCAGATACTGGGCGGTGGAGTGCGGCAGCTGCGAAAGCTCGGCGTGACCCAGGAGGACTTGCATCGGGTTGTAACCCAGGAAGGCGGCAAAGAGGCTTCCCACCGGGGGGAGGTGCGACACCTTGGTCGCGACCGCCGGACTGACGCCTTGGGCCGTGAGGCCGTGATAGAGCGCTGACGGAAGCGTCGAGGCCAAGCCCAGGATCATGAGGCTGAAGAAGATCCCGATGGAGAGGACCTGGGCCGACGCGTTGAAGGTCCCGGCCATTCCCGCTCCGGCGCCGCGTTGATTCGCCGGCAGGCTGTTCATGATCCCCGTCTGGTTCGGCGCGATGAACATGCCCATCCCCACGGAGTTGAAGAAGATGAGTGCCGCGAAGCCGACGTAGGAGAAATTGACCGGCAGCAGGCTCAGGAGGATGAAGGTGAGCGCGGCGAGTACCAGCCCACCCGTGGCGAACGGCCGGGCGCCATAGCGGTCCGCCAGCATGCCGCTCAGAGGCGCAGCCGCCAGCAGTCCGACCGTCAACGGGATCATGTAGATGCCCGCCCACAAGGGTGTCTCGGAGAAGCTGTACCCGTGCAACGGAAGCCAGATCCCCTGCAGCCAGATGATCAGCATGAACATCAGGCCGCCCCGGCTCAGTGAAGCCAGGAAACTGGCCACGTTGCCGGCCGAGAAGGCACGGATGCGGAAGAGGGAGAGCTTGAACATCGGCTGCTTGACCCGTGTCTCGACGAAGCCGAAGATCAACAAGACGATCACGCCGCCGAGGATTTCGATCAGCACCTTGGGATTCGTCCAGCCCATGGAATGGCCGCCGTAGGGCAGCAGCCCATAGGTGATGCCGATCAGGACGAGGATGAGGCCGGCCGCAAAGGTGATGTTCCCCAGCCAGTCGATCTTGGCCGGTGTGCGGACTCCCCTCTCCTGCAACTTCGTGTAGGCGACGAGCGTGCCGAGGATGCCGAAGGGCACCGAGATCAGGAACACGAGATGCCACTGGAGGGGCGCCAGCACCCCGCCGAGGACGAGCCCGACGAACGAGCCGGCGATCGCTGCCGTGTTGTTGATGCCCAGTCCGAGCCCACGCTTGTCGGCGGGGAATGCGTCGGTGATGATGGCCGATGAGTTGGCGAAGAGCATGGCCCCGCCGACTCCTTGGCCGATCCGCATGGCGATGAGCCATATGGCGGCCGATGTCCCGGTCATCCAGGTCACCGCCAGCAGGAGCGAGAAGGCGGTGAACACCATGAAGCCGAGATTGAAGATCTTGACCCGGCCGAAGATGTCCCCGACGCGACCGAGGGTGACCACGAGGACCGCGAGGACCACCGTGAATCCCATCAGCATCCAGAGCAGATAGCCGGTATTGCCCGGAGTGAGCGGGTTGAGCTGAATGCCGCGAAAGATGTCCGGTAGCGAAATGAGGACGATGGATTGGTTGATGAAGACCATCAGGGTGCCCAGCGTCACGGTCGCCAGCGCGATCCACCGGTACCGGGACGGGACGGGTGCCGCCCGCACGGGGGTCGGGACCGGGCTCTTGCCGTTGGTCAGCGTGGTCGTGCTCACCCGGAGAAGTTTAACGTTAACGTCAGGGTCATGAATCAGGGTGATCGAAGGACCCCCGGACCAGCTGGAGGACCACAGCCGCCACCGGGTTCCACCCGGCGACGGCCAGACCGCCGGCCTGGTGGAATCGGGGGGGGACAGGTCGGTCGGGGACCAGGGCCTTGAACCACGAGCTGATCGGAGAAACGGCCTGATGGAACCAACCACCACTGTGGGCGCCACGCATTTCGACGTCGTGATCGTGGGTGCGGGACTGTCGGGTATCGGTGCCGGCCACTATCTCCAGACCGAGTGCCCGTGGGCCGACTACGCCATCTTCGAGGCACGCGACGCCATCGGGGGCACCTGGGACCTCTTCCGCTATCCGGGCATACGGTCCGACTCGGACATGCACACTCTTGGCTATTCCTTCCGACCGTGGGACGGGGAGAAGTCGATTGCGGACGGCGACTCGATTTTGCAGTACATCAAGGACACCGCCAGAGAAGCCGGAATCGATGCCCGCATTCGGTTCAATCACCGGATCACCGTGGCCGACTGGTCCTCGACCGACTCGCTCTGGCACATCACGGCGGAGGCGACGGACACCGCCGAGACGATCGAGGCGACGGCTTCCTTCCTCTTTTCCTGCAGCGGCTACTACCGCTACGACCACGGCTACCTGCCGGACTTCGAGGGTATGTCCGACTTCGCCGGCCTCGTCGTGCACCCACAGGCCTGGCCTGAAGGGCTGGACTATGCCGGAAAGAAGGTCGTGGTCATCGGTAGTGGAGCGACAGCCGTCACGCTGGTACCGGCGCTCGCCCGGTCGGCTGCGCACGTCACCATGCTGCAGCGATCCCCTACCTATATCGCCTCGTTACCGGAGAAGAGCCCGGTGGTGGCGCTGCTGCGCAAGGTCCTGCCGGGCAAACAGGCCGGTATCGCCGCCAAATGGTTCCATGCGGTCCTGACCCAGGCCTTCTACCAACTGAGCCGGAAGTACCCCAAGCTGGTTCGACGGATGCTGGCCAAGGGATTGGAGCGTCAGCTGCCGCCGGGGTACGACATCGCCACCCATTTCACGCCCCGCTATGACCCGTGGGACCAGCGCTTCTGCGCCGTCCCGGACGGAGACCTGTTCAAGGCGCTCTCGGACGGGAGCGCCTCGGTGGTCACCGATCGGATCGAGCGTTTCACCGAGAAGGGCCTGCTCCTCACCTCGGGCGACGAGATCGAGGCCGACATCATCGTCACCGCCACGGGGCTCGAACTGCTCTTCCTGGGCGGCATCTCCCTCAGTGTGGACGGGGAGCCAGTGGATCCAGCGACCCGACTCACCTACAAGGGAATGATGCTCGAGGGTGTGCCGAACTTGGCGCTGGCCATTGGGTACACGAACGCGTCCTGGACGCTGAAGTGCGACCTGACGTGCGACTACGTGTGCCGCTTGCTGAACCACATGCGTGCACGCGGGCTCTCTCGGTGCGTGGCACGAAACCGGGACGCCTCCACCGCCTCCGGTCCGATTCTGGGGTTGACCTCGGGGTACATCCAGCGTTCGGCCCATCTGCTGCCGCAGCAAGGGACGACGCACCCCTGGAAGGTCCACCAGAGCTACCTGCGCGACTACCGCGCCTTGAAGATGAGCGACGTCGACGACCCCGTCATGGAGTTCTCTCGTTCGGCAGAGGCCCGCGGTGCCCTCAAGCCGGTCGCATCGTGAGATCGGTGGATGACTCGCAGTGAGGGAATTCCGAGGCCGCGTCGCCGCAATCACGGGGGCGGGTTCGGGCATCGGACGCGCCCTGGCGACCGCCCTGGCGCGGCGGGGGGCGCATCTCGCGTTGAGCGACATCGACGACATCGGCCTGGCCGACACGGTGGCGCAGTGCGAGGGCTTCGGGATCAAGACCACCTCCCAGCGTCTGGACGTCGCGGATCGGGATGCCGTGTACGCCTGGGCGGACTGCGTCGTGAGGGATCACGGGCGGGTGAACCTCGTCATCAACAACGCCGGTGTCGCACTCGTCGCCACGGTCGAGTCGATGTCGTACGAGGACTTCGAATGGCTGATGGGCATCAACTTCTGGGGCGTGGTGTACGGATCGAAGGCATTCCTGCCGTACCTGAAGCAGTCCAGTGAGGGGCACATCGTCAATGTCTCCAGCGTCTTCGGCCTGATCAGCGTCCCCACCCAATCCGCCTACAACGCCGCCAAGTTCGCCGTCCGCGGGTTCTCCGACACGTTGCGCATGGAGCTCGACATCGACGACGCCAACGTCTCGGTCACGACGATCCATCCCGGAGGCATCAAGACGAACATCGCTCGTCAGACGCGTCGGAACGCGAGCGTCAGTGATGTTGCCGGTGATCCGGACAAGGCCATGAGGGATCTCGAGCGATTCTTCATCACCAGTCCCGACAGAGCAGCAACACAGATTCTTGCCGCCGTCCGCCGCGACCGGGTCGCGCGCTCATCGGACCGGACGCCAAAGTGATCGATCTCGTCTCGAGACTGCCGGCGACCATCTACCAATCCCTCCTCACGAAGGCGGCCAAGACCCTCCGGAGCTGATGCCGCATGGCCCGCGTAGCGCGAGTTACCGCTCGGCGCCGCCGCCGAATCCATTGAGCGCGGCGCTGATGGCCAATCGCCAGCGGCGCTCGACGGATTCGGTCGAGGTTCCGAGGCGGCCGGCCGCTTCGGCAAAGGCCATGCCTTGGATCAGTGCCACCAGGACGTGGGCCACGTCCGTCTCGTCCCCGCGCACGCGCCCGGCTTCAATGCACCGTCGCACCCGATGCACGATCAGCAGGCGGACCGAACTCGTCGCTTCCAGCTCTTCGGATCCGGGCGAAAAGTCCGCGAAGGGGCGTGAGAACATGACCTCGGCCAGTTCTCGGTTGGCCCTGATGAACCGACGGTAGGCCGCCGCCAGGGTCCAGAGATCGGCAACCGGGTCGGGCGACTCGGCCAGGACGGACAGCTCGTTCGACAGCAGTCGGAATCCCTCGAAATACAGCTCGCGAACGACCCCCGACTTGTCTCCGAACAGTTCGTAGAGGGCGGGAGCCGACGTCTCCGCTCGAGCTGCCAATGATCGCGCCGTCAACCCGGCTGCTCCTTCCTCGGCGAGGAGGTCGACCGCAACGGCGAGGAGCCGTTCCCGCAGTTCGGGGGTTCGCTGCTTGGTCCGCGGCATCAGGCCCGCCGTGTGGAGCCAGGAATTTCGCCCCGAAAGAGGGATTTTAGGAACATTGTTCCGGAACATCGATACAATATAACCAATGCGGACGGAAAGGGGGCACCATGCGTGACGCCGTCACCTACACCCGGACAGACCTGGTCAGCACGGTCGCCATGGACGACGGCAAGGTCAACGTCTTCTCGATTCCGATGCTGCGGTCGCTCCACGAGGCGTTCGACCAGGCCGAACAGGACGGGACCGTGGTCCTGCTCGAAGGGCGGCCAGGGTGTTTCAGCGCGGGTTTCGACCTGCAGACGCTCGGCGGGGCGCCCGAAGATGTCCTGACCCTGCTCAGACTTGGGGCGTCCCTGGCCGAGCGCATCCTCTCGTTCCCGGCCCCGGTGGCCATTTCCTGCACCGGCCATGCCTTCCCGGCCGGCGCATTCCTCCTCATGGCGGCGGACGTGCGCCTCGGCGCCGCCGGACCTTTCCGGTTGGGCCTCAACGAGGTCCGTATCGGGCTGACCTTGCCGTGGTTCGCCGTCGTGCTCGCTCGGCATCGTCTGACCCCTGCGCGCTTCGATCACGCCGCGGTGACCGGCACCATGTTCGACCCCGACGAGGCCCGGGAGGCCGGGCTGCTCGACGTCGTGGTGCCGGCCGCCGACCTCGACCGGGCCGCACGGGCCGCAGCCGAGGACCTCGCCTCACTCGACCGCCGCGCCCACCTGACGACGAAGCAACGGGTACGTCGCCCGGTGCTCGATGAGCTGCGAGCCGCCATCGAGTCCGAGCTCCCCTGAGGCGTGCCCTGTGGCATCGTCCGGAAACCACGTCACCATGAACCGAGCCCGTGGCCACGGGGGTTACTGGACACCCTGCACCATCCGGCCCATGATCAAGGGGTGGAATCACCGTCGTTGTTCGAGGCCATCACCCGGTTTCCTGGGGCGCTGATCCGCTTCCCCAGCGCGGCCATCGACACGCTCGAGGGAATCAATGCGCTGACCGAGCGCATCGATCGCCTCTTGATGCTGCTCGAGCCGCTCGAAGGTGGCATGGGCCTGGCCACCACCGGCGTCGACTTCGCCACCACCGGCATCGCGCAGGCGGTGGCCGGGCTGCAGCAGGCGGTCGGCATCATGGACAACTCCCGCACGCCGCTCTCTTCGACCTCCGCCCTGCGCCTCCTCGCTGGTCGCCTGGGCGGGACGACCGTTGAAGTCGTCACCGAAGAGGAGCTCGACGTCGATCCTTCCGACGATCCGCCGCTCGTCCTCGATCTCGATGCGATGGTGACGGAGCTCGTCCGCTTCGTCGCCTCAGTGGCGGGCACCATTCCGGGCGTGCGCGAGATCATCCGGATCACGATGACGCCGCCCTCGCCATTCGGGGACGACTGACGCAGAGCCGCGGCCAACGCGGACCCGAACGAGCAGATCTGGGAGGCCCGATGGATGCAAGGGACACTGACGCGGCGACTTGCGTGGTGCGCGCAACGTACGATCCGATCCACGACATGGGGACGGCCATCTACATGAGCCGGGAGGTCTTCGACTGGGCCGCGGAGTGGGGTTGGTCGAACCCGTTCGCCTTTTACTTCTCCGGGCGAGGCGGCATGCTCGGTGACGTCGGTCCGGACGTGGCGACGTCGGCCTTCGGGTGGTTCGAGCCCAAGACGGCACGGTCCATGTACGTCGAAGGCGCGAGCGTGTCCGGTGCCACGACGGCGGCGGCCCGCATGGCTGAGGCCCACGGACTGTGGGGGGAGAAGTACTACGGCGAGGTGGAGGGGATCGACGACATCGTCGCCGTCGCCGAGAAGCTGGTCGACGGGGTCGACGTGTCTGCCATCCCCCTCTTCGCCGGCTGGCGCGAGGCCGTCCGCTCAGAACACCCAGCGGGTCGGGCCGCCCAACTTATGCAGATGCTCCGGGAGTGGCGTGGTGGATTGCACCTTGTCTCCACGACCGCAGTCGGCCTCTCGCCGCTGGAGGCCATCTTGACCAACGAGGGCAACGGTCAAGCCAAGTTCTTCGGTTGGCCCGAACCCTTCCCCGACGTGTCCGCCATTCGGGGTAAGCACGACGAGGCGGAGGCGATGACCGACCGGCTCTGCGCCGCGGCCCTGGCCGATGCCCTCGACCCCGCCGACTACCCAGCGTTCGAGGCGGGAGTGAAGGTCCTGCGGGCGGCCACCCCGTAGCTCGGCCGTGCTGTCCCCGAGGAGGGACCGAATCCGGGACCGACTAGGGTTGGGGGCTGCTCAACGGGAGGCCCACACCCGACCGGAGAGCACGACGTCCATCGTCGCCACGGACCTGTGGTGCAGCTCGGAGTGCACGCCGCCCTGTCAAGGCGGAGGTCGCGGGTTCAAATCCCGTCAGGTCCGCCACCGAGATCAAGGCCCGGCCGCAGCGGTCCTCGGTCCCGGTTACCCGGTCGGGTAGCTCAGTTGGTAGAGCGCGCGCCTGAAAAGCGTGAGGTCACCGGATCGACGCCGGTCCCGACCACCGGACTCCTCCTTTTGATCAGCTCGATTTGATCAGCTCGATACGCTTGTCGGCGGTCACTGGCGGCCCTCTCGGCAACCGTTGACGCGAAGGGGGTTCGAGGTCGAGGAGCCTCTTACCTCGGCCTCAGGTTTCACAGACTTCACAGCGGCCACCTGCCTGACACGGGTTGCTTTCACGAATCCGCAATGGAGCTCTCAGAGCGTGCCCAAGGTCCATTGACTTCCCCTGCACCTTCGTCCGTCACTGTGGCTGTCAGGAGGAGGGACCCACACCCGAACGGTCCCACGAATGCAATGACACTCTTCATGATCAGCCTTCCCCTGATGGTCCTGGCTGTCTCACTGGCCGTCCTGCCCCTCATTCTCATGTCCCACGCCGATCACCGTCGTCGCACGGTTGAGGCGATCTCCGCCAACCGGAGCAGGCTCTCAGGCCCGCCAAGGGACATACACGCTTCTTAAAGGGCCTTCGCACCGGTCCCGTGTCCCGCCCACGGCGGCGGAAGGGTCGAACGTCCCATCCGGGTCTAGATTCGGCCTGAGCGCATGGGCCTAGGAACACGTGTCAATCAGGAACTGTCGAAGTTCATGTGAGGTGAGGCGGAGCGGACGCCATATCAGGTCGCACAACCGCTCTGTGCACGCGGTGACACATGAGCGGTGCGTTCTCGAACGGCCGGGGCCCGGATGACGACCGCCGCTTTTCCTGTTGTTCGGATGAGCCCGGGCACCGGATGATCGCGCGTTGGGTTTGGATCGTCATGATGGTCAGCATCGGCATTGAATTCGCACTCGGTGTGGCGTGCCTGGTCCTCCTCCCGATCAAGCGGTCTGATCAGTGGTTACCCCCGCAGGGCAGGGGGGTGTATGTCGCGCATGCCGTACTGGGGGGGCTGCTGGGGATCGGAGCGCTGGCTCTCCTCCTCGCGGCACGCGATGGTTCGAGGTTCATGCGCCTCGGCACGCAGATCGGCCTCGTCGGGCTCGTGCTCGGCGCAGGGGGTGGGACGCTGTCCGTCTCGCACGCTTGGAGGCTCAGCGGCATGGGTTTGATGTTGGTCGGGGCGCTCATGGCCTTCTTCGCGTACGTCATTCCCCTCGCTGATCCCTCCGTGCACGAACTGCCGGGCTGACCTCTGGGTTGACTCTGCTCCCAGCGGGCGAGAAACCCACCCGATGACCCTGCGGCGCACGGAAACCGGAAGCGGGGGCGAAATCGATGCGCCAAGATGCCGCTGTAGTCTCCCCCTCCAGTGCACGGATCACCGGCCCTCCCACCGCCCAAAGGACGTCAGTAGTCGATGCCCGGCATGGGACGCTCACTCCAGACGGGCAACTCGCTGATCGTCTCCAGCTTCCGCACGGCGCTCTTTCATCAGCTCATCGTCATCTTCGTGCTCGTTGCGCTGTGCGCTGTCGGCTTCAACGTGTTCCGCACGGTCCAGTACCGGAGGCTGCAGGCCCACGGGAAGGCTTCGTTTCCATCGCGGTCCAACGCCTGGCCCGAGCCGATGGCCCGGCGGATCCTTCGTATCGGCTTCGGCGCGCTCTGGATCTTCGACGGACTGCTGCAGATCCAGTCCTCCATGGCCCTCGGGCTCCCGTCGGGCGTTCTCCAGCCCTCCGCCAGCTCTTCCCCGGGCTGGGTGCAGCACCTCGTGAACAGCGGCGCCACCATTTGGTCGAACCATCCGATCCAGGCGGCGTCGGCCACTGTGTGGATCCAGGTCGGAATCGGGCTGTGGCTCCTGGTCGCACCGCGCGGCCGGTGGTCGCGATTCGGCGGCTTGGCCTCATTGGGTTGGGGTCTCGTGGTGTGGGTCTTCGGGGAGGCCTTCGGCGGCATCTTCTCCACGGGGGTGACCTGGCTCTTCGGTGCGCCGGGCGCCGTCCTCTTCTACTGTGCGGCGGGCGTTCTGATCGCGCTCCCCGAACGGGCCTATGCCACCGCCCGCCTCGGCCGCATCGTGCTCGCGACGAGCGGCGTGTTCCTGATCGGGATGGCCGTGCTGCAGGCGTGGCCGGGGAGAGGCTTCTGGCAGGGCCGCGGCGGAACGTTGACCGGCATGGTCCGTGCAATGGCCCAGACGCCGCAACCGGGTTTTCTCTCCTCGTGGGTCTCGTCCTTCGAGAACTTCGTCACTGCCCATGGGTGGGGGGTCAACCTCTTCGCGGTCGTCGCCCTGGCCACCATCGGTGTGTTGTTGCTGAGTGGACGCCCCCGACCCGTCCTCGCCGGCCTGATCGCGCTGGTGCCGCTCTGCCTGGCCGACTGGGTTCTCGTGGAAGATCTGGGTTTCCTCGGTGGCTTGGGCACCGACCCCAACTCCATGCTGCCGATGGCCCTGATCTTCGTCGCCGGGTATGTGGCCCTGGTGCGAGTGCCTGTCGCCTCTGATGTGCCGGAGGCTGCGGCCGTCGGTCCGGCTCCGGAAGAGGCTGCATCCGCTACGGCAACGTGGTGGGAGCGGGCTTCACTTTCCTACACCGGTCGTACGGCTGCCGCCGTTGCCGCTTTGGCCGTCGTCCTCGTCGGCGCCGCTCCGATGGCGGCGGCGGCGGTCAACAGCAACGCCGATCCCATTCTTTCCGAGGCCCTGAACGGCAGCCCGAATGCGCTGGAGTTACCGGCACCGCATTTCACCCTGACCGACCAGCACGGCCAGACCGTCAGTCTGGCCAGCCTCAGAGGCCATACGGTGGCCTTGACCTTCCTCGACCCGGTCTGCACCTCGGACTGCCCATTGATCGCCCAGGAGTTCCGCCAGACGGACCTGCAGTTGGGCGCTACCGCGCGCAACGTCGACTTCGTGGCGATCGTCGCCAACCCGATCTACCGGTCCACGTCCTTCACCAACGCGTTCGATCGTCAGGAGTCCATGAACCGCCTCTCCAACTGGTACTACCTGACTGGCTCGCTCCCCCAGCTCCAGCGGGTCTGGGATTCCTACGGGGTCCTGGTGAGCACCGTTGGCGCCGGAGCGATGATCGCGCACAGCGACCTCGCCTTCATCATCGACGGCCACGGTCGTGAGCGCGATGCACTCATCGACGATCCGGGACCGACGCAAACGTTCGCATCGTCCTTCTCCTCCCTCCTCCTGAGCCGGATCGACCAAGTCATCCATTCGTGAGGTCCCGAGTTCGCCCGCTTCGGGTCCGACCGCGGTGCCTCGTGGCACCGGCGATCCTGAGCGCTCTGCTCGGATGCGGTCTCGCCGCCACCCCCTCCTGGGCCGCAGCACCCACGCCCATGGTCAGTGCCGTTTCGACGTCGAGCGATTCGTGGGTCACGTTCCCCATGGGGGACCTGTCCGATCCCAGCAACACATTCTGGGAGCTGTTCCACGCCGCTCCGGGTAGCTCAACCTGGTCGCTGGTGACGCCGCCGGGGGTGGCGGACAACGGCGGCCTCATCGCGTCGGTTTCCTCAGGTGCCGCCGTGGTCGGTGTCGTGCCCAGCGACCTGCTGCGGTTCTCTCCCCTCGCCCAGAGCGCGAACAGCGGAACCTCCTGGGTCCCGGCCTTCCTTCCCGGGGCGCTGGCTCGGTTGCCCGACGCGCTCGCCTACGACGCAGCCGCCCCCGGGGGCGTCATCGCCGTGCTGGGTGGGGGTCGTGCGCTGAGCGCCCCGGTCGGCCTCACCGCCTGGTCTCCTCTGGTCACGGCGACCACACTGAGCCGGGTATCGCCGGGCTGCAGTGTGGACGGGCTCGACGGCGCCACGCTCCTACCCAGCGGGGCGCCACTGATCGCCACGGGCTGCCGGCGAGGCGGGCAGGTCGGTTTGTTCACGCGGACCGCACAAACCTGGCGGAGCGCCGGCCTCACGCTGGGCGGCGTATTCCGGGGAGCGGCCACCACCGTGCTGCGGGTGCAGTCGACGGCAGCCGCGACGACCGTCCTCGCCCTGGCCAGCCGCGGGGCTCGGCGCGCCCTCCTCGCGCTGTGGCGCAGCGGCAGCGCACCGTGGTCAGCGGCCCGGCCGCTGGCCATCGGCTCTGGCACATCGATCGGGTCGACCGCGGTAAATGCGGCCGGCAGTGTGGCGGTTCTTCTGAACAGGGCTGGCGGCTCACGAGAGGCCGTCGATGTCACGCCGGCGGGAACGTGGAGCCAGCTGCCCCGCCTGCCGGCCAGAACAGCGGCGCTGGCATTGCCCGCAGGAGCGCTCCCCTCGGGCAGACCCGACGTCGATGCCTTCACTGTGGGCGGCGAGTCGCTCGGAGTCTTCGCTTTGACACCGTCGGGTCAGGCGTGGAGCAGGACGCAGTCGACCCGCATTCCGCTGGCCTACGGCTCGTCGAGCTGATCACCGCCGGGGTACCGTGACGACCAGCATCCCTGCGAACGACGGGCGAGCGGCGTGAACTACCTGGTCGACAACTGGAGCTTCGACCCATTCGTGATCGTCGTGGCGGTCATCGTCGTCATCCACGAGGCCGGCCTGGCCAATCTCCGCCGGCGATCCCGCCCGGATCGGGCCCGGGCGCGGCGACTGCGCTCCTTATTCTTCTACGGCGGCTTGGCCCTGCTCCTCGTCGCGGTCATGTCACCCATCGATTACTGGGCGGACGACTACTTCTTCGTTCACATGATCGAGCACATCCTCATCGCCTTCTTCGCCCCGATCCTCATTGTGGCCGGAGCGCCGTGGCTGCCGCTCCTCCACGGCCTGCCTGTTCGGGCGCGCCGGCGCCTGATGCGGGCGGTGCTGCTGGGCCGGCTCTCGCAACCACTGCGCTTGGTCGGACGCTTCGTGGTGAACCCCTGGACCGCACTGGTCTCGTTCAACCTCGTGATGGTGCTCTGGCACGTGCCGGCCTTGTTCGACACGGCGGAGGAGAACCAACTCGTCCACATCTGGCTCATGCACGCCAGCTTCTTCGTCACCGGCGTCCTGTTCTGGCTCCAGATCATCCCCTCGCACCCGTTCCGCATGAAGGCGAGCCCGCTGTGGCAGGTGGGGGCGATCATCTCCACCAACGTCGTCATGTTCGTCCTGGCCATGTCGATGTCGTTGTTCACCAGCACGAACTGGTATCCGGTCTACGCCCACGTGCCCGGCGTCACGCTCTCACCCGTCGCCGACCAGCAGATCGGTGCCGCCATCCTCTGGATCTGCGGGGACTTCTGGGCCGTCCCGGCGCTGGCGGTGACGCTCCGCCGCGCCATCGACAGCGAAGGTGGCTTCTCGCTCGGCGTCGACCGCCTCTTCCACCGCGACCCCGGGCCCTCGCTCGAGGCCTTCCGGGCGTCGAGCGCCCCAACCGGTGCGGGCGCCGAGCAAGCGCGCCCCGGCTGAGCGTCGGCCCCGGTCACGTGGGTATCCCTGTTGCGCCTCCGACTGGGTGCCTTCTTCGGAAACAGTTGACGGGTGTCAAACCAAAACGTAACCTCCGGTTGTCGGGGCACAGATTGCGCCAAGGTTGAGCCAAGGCTCTTCCAAGGCTCCAGTGGTTCGCGCACCGGAAGTTGGGGGGTAGGCATGAGTCTCGGGTGGAAGGTGACCGTCACGGTCATCCTCTTCCTCGTCGGGGCCACGGCGGCCGTCGTGCTCATCGTCAACCTCCTGGGCACACCGCCCACGGTCGACTTCACTTCCGGCTCACCCGGCCAGTCGGTGAACGTCACCTTGCAGACCGTGGGCACGTATGGGTCGGGCAGCCACGCGAGCTGGGTCTCCTACCTGGTCGAGTCGCCCGATGGGCAGTGGGTCCACACCACGAACTTCGAGGTTCCCGAGCACGTCCGCATCAACGTCACGATCGTCCAGTACGACTCGGGCAGCCCGCTGCGCAACCAGCAACTCGGACGGGTGACCGGTACCGCTGCCAACGCCGCCCTCCTCAACGGCAAGCTGTTCCGGGTCATCAACTCCAACGCCGGCAACGGCGTGGCCCACACCTTCTCCATGCCCTCGGTGGGCATCAACGTGCCCTTGTACGGCAACAACGGAAACGCCAACCTCTGTGCGGCGGCGCCGTGCACCACCGCGTCGCCGCACAAAGTGATCAAGTTCTCCTTCGTCAGCCCAGGGCCGGGGAACTACCGCTGGCAGTGCTTTGTGCCCTGTGGCGGCGGCTACCTCTACGGCAACGGAGGGCCCATGTCGACCCTCGGCTACATGGGCGGCTTCATGAAGGTGGTCGCGTGAGCGACGCGCCGCCACCAGGGCCAGGGGAGGCGCCCGCGGGCGACAGAACGGAAGGGCCAGACGACCAGACACGCCATTGGTGGCGGCTCATCGCGGTCTGGGTGGTCCTGTCCGCCATCTTGGACCCGCTCTACTACTTCCTCGCCGGGCCCCACATCCCCCCCGGCACCATGACCGACACGGCTTCGGGGGCACAGTTCGACTTCAACGTGCTGTTCGTCATTGCCTTGCCCGTCCTCCTCGCCGTCTGGATCTACATGATCTATGCCTTCGTCATGTGGCGCGCCTCGCGCGGGGGACCCGAGCCGGTCGGCGGCCCGGCGGCGCGGGGCCACCTCGGGATCCAGGTGGGCTGGATCCTCGTCACGACCGTCATCGTGCTGTTCCTGGCCGGATTCGGCACCTACGAGCTCGTTCAGCCCGGCGGCGCGGGTGGCGGCGAGGGGTCGAGCCCGATCTGGACCCCGACGTCGAAGACCATCCTGCCCATTCAGGTCATCGGCCAGCAATGGAAGTTCACCTACCGGTACCCGACCTTCGGCGGCTTCGAGACCGACCAGCTCGTCGTCCCCGACGACACCACAATTCAGTTCAACGTGACCTCACTGGACGTAATTCACAGCTTCTGGGCCTATCAGCTCGGGGTGAAGGCCGACGCCAACCCCGACTATAACAACGTGGCCTACACGACACCGCGACAGCTCGGCTCCTTCACCGTCCGCTGCGCCGAGCTGTGCGGCATCTGGCACGGTGCCATGTACAACGGCGGTGTCGTGGTGACCCCGCAGCAGTTCGAGTCGTGGGCGAGGGTGACTGCATTCCAGTTGCGCAAGAACACCAAGCTGCTCCCGCCCTACGCCCTCACCTACACGCCCGACGCGAACGGGGCGGACGGCGGCTACTACCCCGACAACGTGGACCCCTACTCCAAGGTGGAGACCTACGGCGCGCCGCAGTCGAAGAGCAACTGACATGAGGCTCCAACGCTCGCTCCTTATCCGTTCGGCTCTCACCACGAGGGATACCAGCCATGGCCATTGACACGACGGTAGGCGAGTTTGAGTACCCCGGGGAGGAGGAACTCGGCACGCCGGAGCGCCTGCCTGGGTCCGGGCGGCGCTCGGACTGGCTGCGCCCCAACGTGCTGTGGGCCATGGCGGGAGCCGTCATCGGGTACCTGATTGGGCACTGGCTGGGCAACGTCATCGCCAGTGGCTACGACCAGGTGCAGACGGCGCAGAACGACGTCGCCATCGTGCTCGGCCTCTCGCTGGGCGTCCTCGGTTGGATGACCGGCATCGGTGCACTGAATTACCCCTTGGCCAAAATGCTCGGTTACGAGCTCTCGCCCGCTCCCCCCCAACAGAGTTGGGTGCGCTACTTCCGCATGACCGACGACCACAAAGTGGTCGGGATGCAGTATGCCGTCGGAGTTCTCCTGTTCCTCTTTACCGGTGGACTGCTCGCCATGCTCATCCGGACGGAGCTGCTGAGCCCGACGAACCACGTCTTCGGCCCGGGGACCTACATCGCCATCGTCGGCGAGCACGGCACGATCATGATGATGATGGCCTCCTCGGCGGTTGTGGGGCCGCTCGGGAACTGGCTGATCCCCCTGATGATCGGGTCGCGCCGTATGGCCTACCCCCGCGTCGAGGCATTCTCGTTCTGGATCTTCATGGCGGGATATCTCGTCATCCTGAGCGCACTGTTCTTCGGCGGCTTCCCCACTGGCTGGACCGGGTACGCCCCCCTGCAGACGCAGGCCGCCGGCGGGATGGATTCATATTTGGTCGGGTTCGCGGTCATCGGCATCGGCATGATCCTGGCCGGCTTCAACCTGGCCTGCACCATCATCAACTACCGGGCGCCCGGCATGACGTGGAGCCGGCTACCCATCTTCGCCTGGAGCATCCTGGCCACCTGCGCCCTGCTCACTCTGGCGACGCCGACCCTCGTCGTGGCCGGTCTGTTCGGGATACTGGACCGCACGGCCGAGACCGCCTTCTTCGTGAACGAACACGGCGGCAGCAACTTCCTATGGCAGAACCTCTTCTGGTTCTTCGGCCATCCCGAGGTGTACATCATGGCGCTCCCCGGCTTCGGGATCGTCATGGAGATCATCCCGGTGTTCACACGCAAGCCCTTGTTCGCCTACAAGGTGGCGGCGGCCGGCATGCTCGGCGTGGCACTCCTCTCCTTCTTCGTCTGGCAGCACCACCTGTTCCAGAGCGGTATCAATCCCGATATGCGGCCGTTGTTCATGCTCACCACGGAACTGATCTCCATCCCGACCGGGTTCCTGTTCCTCGTGACCCTCGGGACCCTGTGGAAAGCGAAGATACGCTTCGACACGCCGATGCTCTTCTGTCTCGGGATGCTCTTCAACTTCCTGATCGGTGGCGTAACCGGCGTCTTCCTCTCCGATGTCCCGGTCAACGTCACGGTCCACGGCAGCTTCTTCGTGCTGGCGCACTTCCACTACACAATCATGGGCGGCCTGATCTTCGCCTTGTTCGCCGGTTTCTATTACTGGTTCCCCAAGATCACGGGCAAGACCATGAACCGCAAGCTGAGCAAGTGGCACTTCTGGACCTTCTTCATCTTCTTCAACTGCACCTTCTTCCCCCTGTTCTTGGTCGGTCTGCTCGGCCAGCCTCGCCGCGTGTTCGAGTACGCCAGCAATCTCCAGACCCTGAACGACATCTCGAGCATCAGCGCCTACTTCCTCGGCGCGTCCTTCCTCTTCTTCATCGTCAACTTCGTCTGGTCCTTCTATCTGACACCCCACGAGGCACCGCCCAACCCCTGGGACTCCCTCGGACTGGAATGGCAGACACCCACTCCAGTGCCGTGGTTCAATTTCGAGCACATTCCTGTCATCACGAACGACCCGTACCACTACGGCGAGCCGGATGCGGCGCCGGTCGCCGACCTCGGAATGGCAATGTCGGTGGTCGCACCGGGGGGCTCGGTGGGCCACGATGAGCTCGGCACCGGAGTGGACGGCGACGGCGATCCACGTCCCCCGATCCTGTGAGGGCAGAGAGAGACATGGAACAGAACGCGATCGACAATCAGAAATTCGAGAGCTTCGTCCAGCTCCAAGAAACTCCGGAGGAGATCGCCTTCGAGCTGCGCGCCCAGGAAGGCGCTCTGTGGACGGGTGGCCGGCTCCTCATCGGCATCTGGGCCTTCGCCTTTGCTGCCCTTGCGTTCGCGTACTTCTACCTCCGCTCGGCCAATGACGAGAACCTGTGGCGCCCCAAGGGGGTCACAGCGCCTACCGCGACCGGTGCCGCCATCTTCGCCATCACTGTGGGCGCCGCCCTCCTCGTCCAGTTCGGCGAGCGGCGATTCCGCGAGAACCAGACCCTGGACTGGCAGGTGGCGGGCTGGACCTCCGTCCTCGGCGGGTTGCTCGTCGTGGGGCTTCAGATCTGGCAGCTCACCACCCTTCCCTTCTTCCCGGGATCGAGTGCATATGCCTCCTGCTTCATCGGCTGGGCCGCCATGAACATCGCCGTGGTGCTCTGCGGGACCTATTGGATCGAGACGATCCTGGCCAGGGAGATCCGGCTGCGCAGGGCCATCGCCCAGGATGGGGGGGCCCCGAGTTCGACGCTGCCCGTGGCACGTCTGTTCCGGGCCAACCTCAACGGCTGCACCTACTTCTGGGGCTTCATCGCCCTCGTCTCCCTGTTCTTTTGGCTACTCTTCTATGTGGTTTGAGGCTGAAGAGGTGACCCTGTGATCACGGCCGATGTGGCAGCAACCCAAGCGTTGACATTCGCCATCCCCATCGGCGTCCTTTGCGTCGTGATCCTCTGGGGTTTTTTCCAGCGCCGACCGACGCGATGACCGATGGGGCTGCCGGCGGGTGGCCCCACAAGCTGACCGCACCGTGGCGGGGCTGGTGCCTGCTAGCCGCAGTCGTGGTGGTGCTGGCGTGCCTCGTCCCACCACTCTCGGGCACGGCCCGCCATTTCGAGTACGGCGAGGCGCTGCAATTCTCCCTCCTCGCGGTCGTCCTACCGGCTCTGATCGCCATCGGCGCCCCGTGGCGACACCTGGGACTGACGAGGGTCAGCGAGACCGATCCGCCGCGCCTCGCCGATCGGGCCGCCGACCGGCGGCTTCGGCACCGGGAGCTCCCCTGGTCCCTCGCCTTCATCGCCGCCGACCTGGGCGTCGTGGTCGCCTGGCACGCACCGGGGGCGGTGGCGGACGTCTCCGAGCACGGCTGGCTGATACCACTGGAGGGCGTGACCCTGCTGGCCTTCGGCCTGGGTCTTTGGCTCGAGCTCGTGCCCTCACCCCCCCTCGTGCCACGCTCGGGCTACTTACGCAGAGCGGTCCTCGCCGCCCTGGCCATGTGGGCTTTCTGGGTCCTCGCCTACGTCCTGGGGCTGTCCAACCACGCGTTCTACCCGAACTTCCAGCACGCGCCGGGTGGCCTCAGCGCGGCTGCGGACCAGCAGGTCGCCTCCGCCGTCCTCTGGTTCGTGGCCGCGGCATCCTTCGTGCCCGTCATCTTCTGGAACGCCATGATGTGGCTCCGGACCGACGAGGATCCCGATGCCGAGTTGCTGGCGCTGGAGCGGGCCGAACGGCGGCGCGGCACACCGCCGCTGACCGGTCGGCAGGACGGTGGCACCTCGAGCCCTTGAAGCGAGGGGGATCAGCCGGAGGGGCTGGCTGCCACGGGGAGGTCAACGGGGGGCAGGAGGGTGTCGAGAGCCCGGTCCGCTGCCTCCTCATGTCGGAGCGCGCTGGCACGATCCACCGACAGTTGGGACTCCGCGGTCGAAAGGCTGTGCAGCGCGGCTGCGTCGCCGGGGTCGTTCATGAGCGTCTGCACGTCCTCTATCGCCCGCAGGGCGTCTGAGGTCGTCCAGAGCGTTGCGGTCGCCACCATTTGACCCAGCTGCTTGCCCGCGGTCGTCTGCGGCACCTGCACGTTGGACAGGTCGAAGATATCTTCGTTGGTGAAGGAACAGGCCGACTGGTCGTCGCCGAGCAGTCCGGGCGTGGGAGAACGTTCGGCCGGCGTGAGCTGATGGGTCGCCTGCAGGTCCCAGAGCTTGATGGCCTGGCGGACGGCATAGGCGCAGGGCGCGAGGTCGGTGTTCACCTCGCTCATGACGCTGCGCTCAGCGCCGATATCGCTGGCTCTCGAAGTGCTGACGGGCAGGTCGCTCAGGACGGTGATGACGACGATCGCCGCGACCGCGAGGCCGATGAGCAGGCCGCGCCGGCGCTCCCAGATGGGTGCCTTCTTCGGGGACGCGCTCGGCTCACTCATGGTGTGACCAGCCGCCCGGCATACGTTGCGATCCCCTGGGCCCAACGGGTGACGGCGGCGGGCGACAAGCTGTAGGAACCGCTCTTGCTCTCGTCAGCGAAGGGCGTCGCCCTGTCACGCAGGTCCCCCCGCGCGTCGATGAATTCCATCACTTCGTTGTGGGCTTCCACGCCGGTCTTCTGCTGCACGGAGATCGACACCCCGTAGGCCTTCCAAACGGCGTCGAGCGAGCGCAGTGGGCCGGTGACCATGTGCCAGTTGGGCAGCGTGCCGAGCCGCGTCGTGCGCGGCACGGGCGCCTCGTCCGATTGCGCCAGCGCGTTCGGATCAGTATTGACCGTCACGAACTCCACGTCCGCTGCTTGGGCGCCCAGGTCTGCATCCGCCTGTTCGATCTCAGCCGCCACAACGGGACAGATGTCGTTGCACGGCGCATCGAAGAAGGAGAGCACCACGACGCGCGGGGGCTGCACGGGGACGGAGGTCGGCTGCCCGTTCTGGTCGGTCAGAGTGAAGGCGGGGGCCGGGCGCGGCGCGACCGTAGTGAGCCCCATGAACGAACCGAGCGGCGCCTGGAGAGAGCCGGCCGACGACGGGACGGTGGGTGAGGTCACGGATCGCGTCGTGGGCGGCTGTGGCGTCGTCGTCGGCACCGGGTTGAGACCCGATGCCGAGAACAGGTGCTCGCCGATGAGGCCACCCAGGCTCAAGACCAGTACCACCCCGAGGCCCCAGTAGACGAATTTGAGCGGGATTCCCGGCGCACCCTCGGCCAGCGCCGCCGACCTGTCGATCGGCGCGGGGGCCGGAGTCGACCCCGCCAACCCCGCCGGGGGCGATGGGGCGCTGCCCGCCTCGGCCTCGCTCGTCCCGCTCATCCGGCCACCCCGAGTTGGGATACCCAGTGCTTTAAGGAGCTGAGACTCTGGGGACCCAGCGCGGTTCCGATCACCCGGCCCGATGCGTTGAGGAAGTAGGTCACCGGAAGCGCCTGAACGAGGTACTGCGACGCCACCTTCGCCTGCGCGTCGAGGGCTACGGGATAGGTGGCTCCAGCGGCGGCGAGCAGCTGTCGCGCTCGCACAGTGGAGGTCTCATTGGAGTCCACTCCCAAGACGCTGAGACGCCCTGAGGTGGCCCGGGCGACTTGAGCCATCGCATGGAGTTCGGCCCGGCAGTCGCGGCACCATGAGGCGAAGAAGTTGACGAGCACGGGCTTCCCCTGGAAGTCCGACAGGGCGACGGGACCGCTCCCCTGGAGACTGCCACCCTGGAGCGCCGGGAGCGAGAACGCCGGGGCCGTCGTGCCGGCTCGGAGGACCGGTGGCGGCGGAGATTCCAGAGCGGCAGAACCGACGCTCACCGGGTGTGGGGAGCCGCGGGTGACCACGAAGACCACGAAACCGATCAGGCAGGCGGCCCCGACGGCGGCAACCCACTTGAAGAGACGGTCCTGCGAGCGCTTCGGGTGCTCGGCGACACCGGGCAGCGTCATCGTCCTGACCTGCCCCCGACTATTGGTGGTCCCCCCAAAAGCACACGGTCAGGCTAGTCAGCCCGATTCCGCCCACCAGGGTCGGGTGCCGCCGGCCTCCGATCACGTGATCTCCCTCCGGGTGCTACCACTCAGCCTGACGGTGGGCCGGGTCGCCCTTGGCGCGTTCGCGCCGACGGGCGGCCCGTTCCTCTGGATCCTCGTGAATGAGATGCCACCAGGCGGCTATGGCGATGCCGGCGAGAACCGGCCACTCGAACGTGTAGAACCAGCTGAGGCCGTTGCCGGCGAGCGCTCTGTGCGCCTGCCACCAGGTCGCGACGGCGCAGCCGGCGACGATGAGCCAGAATTCCAGGTGCAGGAGCAGGGCACGCGGAGAGAGCCAGCGGTGCATCGCCTCGCATCGTAGGTCGCGGCACCAGAGCAGGGGGTCGGGACAGATTCAGTCGACGCCCCCACCGGCCTCGAGCGCAAGGCGGCTGGCCTGGAGTCTGCACTCATGTCGGGAGGACTCCCTCAAGGAACGGCCGGGGTCACGTCCGGCCCAACGAGAGCGTCGAGGTGCTGTGGACGCACCACATTGAAGCCGGAACGTAACAGACCTCGTCGTTGACGAGCGGTGCCACGGTGACGACGCCCTCATCGGGCCCGCGCCACGACCCCGCCGCCCGCCCTGCCTTCCGATGGCGGCTGATCTGGCCGCATGGAACACCGCTCACACGATGACTGCCTGCGTCAGCTTTCACTCTTGCGGACAGCCGCGTCCAGGTCCTTCGCCTGCAGGTCGGCGGTGAGGAACGGTCCGGATGTCGGGAGGCTGAGATGGATCTCGGACAGCGTCGAGATCTCGACCAGGCCCTCCTCGGCGACGAAGTCGAGGATGTGCCCGCCCCCCGTACCGTCGTCGCTGAGGAAGTGCAGGTGATACCCGGCCACGGCGACGCCCTGCTCGTAGTCCGGGGCGCGAAATCCGAGGACAACGCCCCTGAGGTCGGCGTACGTCTGTTGAGATTCGGAGTCCGTCGCTTCGGTGAGCGGAGGGTAGGGAGCCTCCTGTCGGGAGGCGATCCGGGTGGAGACGGTCGAGAACGACCCGCTGACGCGGATGGCGTGGAACAGGTTCTCGCTCGAGAGGCGTTGGTCCACCTGCGCCAGCAGGTCGGTACGAGTGGTCGCCGTGAGCAGATCGATCGTGAGGTCGGGTTGGAACCACGTCACTGCCGCGAAGGGGGTCAGCTCGTCTGGGCGCGCCACCCGCGCCTCACCATTCGAGAAGAGGTGGAAGCACACGCCGGCATTGATGACCATCTCCCCGTCCAGATGGTTGAAAGTGCCCAGTCCGAAGTCTCCATGATCGAGCAATTCTGCAATGGTCACGTTGCCGTCGTAAATCCCGTCGAGAAGAGCCGACATGGTGGACGTCTGGTACAAGGCGTGGGCGCGTGCCGCGTCGTGATGCACACCGTGACCTTGCCGATGGGCAAGCATCGTTCCCACCCACTGCCGGAAGCGTCCCGGCGTCGCCAGCGAAGTGGGCTGCGTTGGCTTACTCACCGCAGCGTGCACGACGGGGCCACCATGAAGGACACTGCACCATCCCTACGAAATCTCGAGCACTTCCTGCAGCAGGCTTTCCCATGGGACCGAGTCCCACCCTGACCTCTCGGCTGCGCTCTTGGCGACGGCAACCGCCTCCCCCACCCAGAGGAGCTCAATGTCCTCCCCCGGTCCGACCTTTTGATCTCCCTTGATCTCCTGGGCCGGATTGCCGGTACCCATCTTCACGTCCGAGCCGAATTCGGCTCCGAGCACGATGTCCTGCCACGCCTTGTAGGTCTCTTTCAACCGTACGGCCACACCCGAGAGATGGGAATGTTTGGGCTGCTCCGTCACCTCGATCGCCCAGTGGAGGCAGTGGAGGGCGCGGTGGAGATCGCCGCGAGGCTTGGCGTCCACGGCCCGTTCCGCGTACGCGGAGAGCGTGGATTGCCTGTCTTCGGGGAGGATCTCTCGCAGGCCGTTCATCAGGCCTTCGATGATCGGAGACGATCCCGTGCTTGTTTCGTGAGCCATCTCGACACCCTATCGACCGGCTCAGCCGCTCGACGGAGGTCATCGCTGTGAGGTGACGGCTAGGACGCTGCGGTCGAAGGGAGGTGCGCCTGACTCACCCGCCCGCCGCGAATGGCGACGGTGGTCGCGGGGCCGTGTGGCGCATCCCCGCGGACGCGGACCTCGTATTCCCCCTGCGCCAATTCCGGGAAGAGGGCGGCGTACACCACGCCATCAGGGATCCGCCGCGGCCGTACCGCGACGTGCGTGCCGTCCCACGCTGTGCCCCGGCGGCGGATCTCGATCTCGAAGCCGTCGAGACTGGGTGGCGCGTGCACAATGGCGGCGCCCCGCTCTCCGCCGATGTCGAGCACGACGGATCCCATTTCGCTGGTCCCCATGTTGTGGTCCATGGCTACGGTGCCACCGACACGGGCGTCGCCGAGGGGTTCGAGAATCCGCTGTAGGGCACGCCCAGGTAGGGGAAGGCACTCAGATAGTGCTGCGTTCCGTTTGCCGACAGATCGGTACCCCCGTTGGTGAGCCCGAAGTCGACCTGCCCGGCCGCCCCGTCCGCGGTGAACGACGGCACGACGTAGCCGAGGGTTGCCCCGGCCACCGCGCGCAGTGCAATGGTGGCCACGTCGTCCACGACACGGCGCCCGTTGGGGAACCCGGCCACATCCAGGCCGAGGAGTCCGAGGTTGTTCGGGCTGGAGGACGGTGGGATCGCCGTGTTGAGGCGCAGCATGTCCGCCTTGACGCCTGTGCCGCTGTAGTTGGTGAAGGTCGGGGCCTGGGTGATCACCCCCGCCGGGATCCCAGTCAGGAAGATGGCTTCTATGTCGGGCCGGGAATTCGGCGAGCCACCGTTGTACGCGGCCAGATTCGGAAAGACGCCGGGGTACAGGGACGGCAGCAGCTGAGGAAGCAGCGGCTGCGCGAAGTAGCTCAAGAACTCACTGCCGTCGGTCGTCGGGGGCTGCGTGTTCCAGACGTCCTTCGCTCCGATGCCGATGAGAAGCTCGTTGACCAACGGATTGCCCAGTCGCGATACCTGCGTCCAGGGTCCGCTCCTCAGATCGCCCCCGTTGAACCAATTGCCCCAGACCCGGACCCGCTGGCGGCTGGCCGTTGTCCAGACGCCGATGACCGCGGCCGGGTCACCTGGTCCCGCCGGGGCGGCGCGGGTGAGCTCGCTCGTGGGAATCTGCAGAGCCAGCGAATGCACGTTGACATCTGCCGTCGAGTTCACGCCCGGCATACCGTTCATCAGGCCGGCGACGGGACCTCCGGCATGGTCCCCCGCGAAGGGTCGGAGGTCGCCGAGATCGAAGACGGCGCCCAGATCGACGTAGAAGCCCTCCGCCCGTTGCCCGGCGAAGACGGTGGCGGAGAACGGTCCCGCTGCGACGGAGTGGACCGCGGCGCTTGCCAGTCCCCCGTAGTTCGGCGTGGACAGTGGGCCGATGTTGCATGGCGGGCACAGCAGTCCCGAGCCGAGGACAATCGACGCATTCCTCCACCGATTGGCCGGGTTGTTGTCGACCCGCGTGAGTGTGTAGGTCTGTTGGCGGTTCCAGTTGGACGACGGCGATGGCGGTGTCAACGACGTGATCGGTCCGTCGTTGTAGAGGAAGGACGAAGGAATGTTGTTCACCGTCGTGAACCGGAATTGGTAGCTGATGTCCGGGTTGCCATCGCCCGTGTTGTCGATGTGGATCTCGTAGAGGACGTCGTCGGCGAACTCGTAGAAGTTCGGTCCGCCGTCTGGTGCCTCGAGCGGGATGTAGTTCGCAATGAGCGTGACGGTCTCTGGCTGATCCGGACTGACGAAGGCGTAGACATCGGTGCTGTCCGCCACCGGGTCCTTGGAGATCTCGGGTGCTTCTCGGTGTGACGACATGGTTTCCTCCTCCTTGTTGATGCAGCTATGGGCTGGACTACTTCTGGGCGGCGGACAGCAGGCTCCGGGCCAGGGCCGGAGACCGGACGACGACCTCCCTCTCCCCCTGGAACAGGCTGATCTCGCCGGTGGTGAGGTCCTTGACCTGCGCCACGAGGGGTTCCGTCAGAGCACCACCGTCGTCGGCCGCGTCCGTCGCTCCTGCGTCCACAGCCGGAGCTTCCGGCGCCGTGCTGGCGACGAGGCCGGACAACCCCGGGACACTCCCGGCGACCGCGACAGCCGCTGCAGTGAACGCACCCCGGTGCAGGAAGCTGCGCCGACTGAGGCCTCCGCGCCGGCCGTCGGACTGGTCGGTCTCCTCCATGGGGAAATCGCTCATGGCCACACCTCCGCTCCGTCTTCTGTTCGGAGGCGCCGGGGCGGTGGATGTCGGGATCCTTCAGATCGGCGAGATTCCTCCCGAGCGGGAAGGAAACCCGCTCGATGAGGCCGAATGGACACGAACCGCCTGCATCGGCGCCTGGAGGCGCACCCGATCGAGTGGGCCGCTCGGTCGCTCCAGCCCGGTCCCCTTCACCCGGACCCACCACGCGGGGTCAGCCCCGGAGGGCGACCACCCAACCGAGGGCCGGGGTGCTCACCCGATCGGCATCCTCGAAGACGTCACACCTCATGTTCGGTGGTCCGTCTCGGCGTCAGTCGCCCGGAACCGTCCCTGCGTTCGCGTAGGCCTGTGCCGCCTGGGTCTCCCACTTGCGCTCGATGTCACCGAAGTGCCAGACCGCAAGGGCGACGATCCACGTCGCCACGAAGACCCCGACGATGATGAATCCGGCTCGATTGATGTTGAAGTTCTGCATGAAGTCCCAGAAGCCACCGCTCAGACTCATCTCCTGGGCGACGAGACCAAGAATCTCGACGGTGCCGATGAACAGCGCGATGAAGACGGACAGGCCCGTGATCGTCAGGTTGTAATAGATCTTGCGGATCGGCTTGGCGAAGGCCCAGTCGTAGGCGAAGTTCATGAAGCACCCGTCGATGGTGTCGAAGAGGCACATACCGGCCGCGAAGAGGACCGGCAAGGAGATCACGGCGTAGAACGGCAGACCACCGACCACGGCGGATCCGGCGAGCACCAAGAGGGCGACCTCGCTGGCGGTGTCGAACCCGAGACCGAACAGCACCCCGACCGGGTACATCTTCCACGGGTTGTCGATGCGCGTGGCATACCCGCCGAGGAAGCGGTTCATGAACCCGCGGCTGTCCAGCTGATGTTCGAGCTCGGCGTCGTCGTACCGACCCTGGCGCATCTCCCTGCTCACCTTGATGATCGAGACCAGCACGATGAGGTTCAGGAGACCGATCAGGTAGAGGAAGGTCCCCGACACGGAGGTGCCGATGATCCCGGTCCAGTGGTGCAAGCCCGAACCGTCGGTCCGCACCGCGCCGTTGAGCGCCCGGATACCGAAATTCAGGAGGACCGCGAGGACGAACACGATCGTCGAGTGGCCGAGGGAGAAGAAGTAGCCGACGCTGAGGGGCGTTCGCCGTCTTGGATCAGCTTGCGCGTCGTGTTGTCGATCGCGGCGATGTGGTCGGCGTCGAACGCATGACGCATGCCCAGGGTGTACGCGAGCACCCCGGTGCCGAACCCGAAGACCTCGGTTTTCGAGATGTGGTGGTGACCCCGGAGGGCCAGGACCAACATGCCCCACCCGAGCACGTTGAGGCCGATGACGGTGAGCGCCATGCCCCCGACCTTCAGCCACTCGCGCGGCGTGAGCCCCTGGCGGATCTTGCCCATTCGACCGATTGGGTCCGCCATGTCGTCTCACCCTCGCCGTGCCGTACCGAAATGCCGCTATCGCCACGGTAAAGCAATTGCGAATGAGTTGCAAGATACTCCGGGACCGTACAATGGGATGGTCATGGGCGTTCCACTCGGCGCAGACGCACCCCGGCACGACGTCAACACCGTCGACGACGTCCTCGCCCTGGTGCGCGAGAACGGCGGGCGGGTGACCAACTCACGCCGCCTGCTCCTGGAGGCCATCTTCGACGACCCGGGCCATCACAGCGCCGAGGATCTGGCGGCCATCGTCCAGTCGAGAGCTCCCGACGTCCACCTCTCCACCATTTACCGGAACCTCGAAGAGCTCGAACGGCTCGGGGTCGTGGTCCATTCCCACCTCGGGCACGGCCCGGCTACCTATCACCTGGCCGCAAGCGCCCATTGCCATTTCGTGTGCGAGCACTGCGGCAGCGCGGTCAAGGCACCCGACGAGCTGTTCGTCAGCCTCGCCGACCGGGCCCAGACGGAGTTCGGCTTCACCATCGACCCGCACCACTTCTCCATCTTCGGTCGCTGCCGCAACTGCCGGTAGGGCTCGGCGCCCGCCGCCTTTCCCTACAGTTCGGTGATGCAGTGTTCGGAGATGCCCGACTCGGACCGGCCTGTCGTGGTGGCCATGGATGCCACGCCACTGCTGGGAGTACGCACGGGTGTGGGTGCATCCGTCTCCGGCTTTCTCACGGCGGTGTCGAGCGACCGCAGAGTCGATGTCGTCGGGTATGGCCTCAGCGCCGCGGGTGGGAGAGCGCTGCCGGAGCGGCTGCCGGATTCGGTCCGTGCCGGACGGGCGGTCCCGGTCCCGGCCGCCCTGTGCCTCCGGGCCTGGGCGCGCTTCGACCACCCCGCGATCGAGCGATGGACCGGCTCCGTCGACGTGGTGCACGGCACCAACTTCATCGTGCCGCCGTCCCCCCGGGCGGCGCGGCTCGTCACGGTGCACGACCTGACTCCCGTCCGCTTCCCCGAACTCTGCAGCCCGACGTCGTTGCGGTACCCCGCACTGATCCGCCGGGCGCTGCGTCAGGGTGCGTCCGTCCACGTGGTCTCCCAGGCCATGGCCGATGATGTCCTGGCCTCGTTCCGCGTCGACTCCGACCGCGTCCACGTGATCCACAATGGGCTCACGCCACTGCGGCCTCCGGTGGCCCGCGACGACTCGGAACCTCCGTACATCCTCGCCATCGGGACCGTGGAGCCGCGCAAGGGACTGCCTTTCCTGGTGCAAGCCTTCGATCGCATCGCCGACGCCGTTCCTGATGTCCATCTCAAGATCGCCGGGCCGACCGGTTGGGGTGAAGGGGATCTCACCACCAGTCTCCGGGCCGCCCGTCACGCCGCGCGCATCCATCGCATCGGTTGGGCCGATGACAGGAGCACACTCATCGCTGGTGCGCGCGTGCTCGCCTATCCCTCGCTCTACGAGGGCTTCGGGCTGCCGCCGCTCGAAGCGATGTCGCTCAGGGTCCCGGTGGTCGCGACGACCGCCGGCGCCATTCCCGAGGTCGTCGGCGATGCGGCGCTGTTGGTCCCGCCGGGTGACGGGCCGGCCCTCGCCGACGCGCTGGTGACGGCGGTCGGGGACGCGCCCACCCGGCAGCGCCTGATCACCGCCGGCGCGGCGCGGGTGGGGTTGTTCTCGTGGCAACGAGCAGGATCCCAACTGGCGGAGCTCTACCGCACGCTGGCTGACGCCCGTCCCTGAAGGCTCGCGTCGATGCCGGCCACGTGCAAACATCCACCCATGTCTTCGGGGGCAGTGGGTACCGCGACTCCGACGACGCGGGGAGGTGCGACCCCACCGGCGGCCGATCCGGACCCCTCGCCCGGCCTGGTCGGCCGCTGGCGCGGCCGTCGAGGGCTGATCCTCGAAGCGCTCGGTGTGGCGTGGCTGCCCTGGCTCACGGCGCGGGCCATCACGCTCTTCGCGCTCGGATTGGCGAAGTACGAGGTCAAGCACTTTCACATCACGGAGGCCAAGGCCGTGCTCGAATCGCACGACGGGCTGCTGGGGTCCGATGCCGGCTGGTATCAGACGATCGCTGCGCACGGCTACGGGGCACTGCCCCGGTCCGCCACGCGCTTCTTCCCACTGCTCCCGCTGCTCGATCGGGGGCTGCACGACGTCACCTCGCTGACGGTGGGCGTTGCCTCACTGCTCATCACGAACGTCGCCGCACTCCTGGTTGGGGTCGGGATCTATGCCCTGGTCCGCTCCGAGTTCGACAGTGCGCTGCTGGCCCGGCGGGCGGTCTGGCTGATCATGCTGGCCCCTCCCGCGTTCGTTCTGGTCATGGGCTACTCGGAGGCGCTCTTGGTCCTCCTGTCCGTTGCCTTCTTCATCACCATCCGGCGCCAGAATTGGTGGTGGGCCGCCGTCTTCGGGTACCTGGCCGGAACGGCCCGCCCGATCGGATGCCTTCTGGTCGTGCCCGCCGTCATTGAGGTGGTTCGCTCCTGGCCTGCCGACCGCTGGAGGCGGTGGCCCGGCAAGGTGGCGGCCATCGGATCCTCCGTCGTCGGCACGGTCACGTATCTGGCCTGGGTCAGCGCCACGTCCGGCGGCTTCTTCGAGCCGCTCAAGATCCAGCAACAACAGGCACACCACGGCACGCTCACCGATCCGTTCTCGACCATCTCCCACTCGCTCACCAACCTGGCGCACGGGCACCACATCGGTGACGGGCTCCACGTCCCGTGGATCGCGGTCGCGGTGGTGCTCATCGTCGTGGCGTTCTGGCGTCTGCCCGTGTCCTACGGCGCGTACGCGGTCTGCGTCGTGGCGGTGGCGCTGTCCGGATCCAACCTCGACTCGTTCGAGCGCTACGCCCTCAGCGCGTTCCCCCTCGTCATGGCTGCTGCGACCCTGCTCCGGTCGGCCCGCGTCGCGACTGCGGTCTACGTCCTCTGTGGCGCCGCTCTCGGGCTCTACGCCGTGCTGGCCTTTCAGGGGGCGTACGTTCCCTAGCTGGAGGAACCTCGGCCCCCGCCGCCCTGCCGGGCACTCGTGGCGTCACGGATTTCCGCCCCGCACTGGGGGATGATGGCTCGATGTCCTCCCCGACGGAGCCGCCTCGGCAACGGCCGGACCGCCTCGGCGAGCCCCGCTGGCCCATGGCGATCGCCGTGGTCGCCACGGGACTGCTGCGAGCGACGCTGCCGCACGAGTTGCGCAACGGTGACGCCGCCTGGCTGTTCCTGGTCCTGGTCGTGGGGTTGCTCGCCGTGCTCATCATCGGCGACCCCGGCCGCATCGACCGGGATCGGCCCTGGCTCCACAACCTGACGAGCGTCTTGATCGGGCTCATCTCCGTTGCCAACGCCGACGCCGCCGTCCGCCTGGTGATCGGGATCATCGACGTGTCGAGCTTCACGCAGGACGCCAAGGTCTTGCTGGCCAGTGGCGCCGCCATCTGGCTTTCCAACATCATCACCTTCGCGCTGTGGTACTGGAATCTCGACCGGGGTGGTCCGGCCGCCCGCGCCGCCGGCCGAGACATCCGGCCCGCGCTGATCTTCCCCGAAATGCTGCACCCGCAGCACGTCGGGGAGGACTGGTCGCCGAGCTTCATCGACTACTTCCATTTCGCCTTCGCCACCGCCACCGCCTTCAGCCCGACGGATGTGTCCGCCGTCAAGGCGTGGATGAAGCTCATGATGATGGCCGAGGAGGCCATCTCCCTGGTCGTGGCCATCCTCGTCGTCGCCCGGGCGGTCAACATCTTGAAGTAGGGGTGTGGGGCCACCCGGCCGGCGGGGCGGCCACCTACTTGAAGTAGGGGTGTGGGGCCACCGGCCGGCGGGGCGGCCACCTGCTCGAGGCACCACAATGGGGCGATGTCGTTCGGTGACACGGTGTCTTTCGGTGGACATCGGGCACCACTACAGGCACTGCGGTGCTGTCGGTGACCCGTTCCCGATGAGCGAGACAGCCGAGGCCGACGGGGCACCCCCGATGGCCTCGGTCGCCGACCCCTTGGCGCTCTCGAGCGGAAGGGGGCGTTGGGTGGTCGCGGCCACGGTGCTCGGCTCCGGGATCGCCATGCTCGATGCGACTGTCGTCAGCATCGCGCTGCCCTCCATCGACCGCGACTTCCACGGCGGTGTCGACACCTTGCAGTGGGTCGTCACGGGCTACGCGCTCACGCTGGCCGCATTCCTCCTTCTGGGCGGTTCGCTCGGCGACCGCTACGGACGCAAGCGGATCTTCTCCATCGGAGTGGTCTGGTTCGCCGTGGCATCGGCCCTCTGCGGCATCGCACCCACCGCTGCGTTGCTGATTGCTGCCCGGGTCCTCCAGGGCATCGGCGGTGCCCTGTTGGCGCCGGCCAGCTTGGCCATCCTGCAGGCGACCTTCCGCCCGGACGACCGCGCCCGGGCCATCGGGGCCTGGTCGGGCTTGGGCGGCGTGGCCGCCGCGGCCGGTCCGCTGGTCGGGGGCTACCTGCTCGCCATCGGCTCGTGGCGCTGGGTCTTCTTCATCAACCTCCCCGTGGCGGTCGCTGTCATCGTGATCACGGCCCGCCACGTGCCCGAGTCGCGAGACCCGACGTCGACCGGGCACGTCGACACCGTCGGCGCCACCCTGGCCGTCGTCTTTCTCGCCAGTCTCACCTACGGGCTGATTGAGGCGCCGACGCGGGGGTGGTCGAGCCCGGCCGTGGTCGCCTGTCTCGTGGTCGCCGCGGCGGCCGCACCCGTCTTCCTGGTCATCGAGCACCGCCGCGCCAATCCGATGCTGCCGCTTCGCCTCTTCCGCTCGCGCCAATTCAGCGGGGCCAACGGTGTCACCTTCGCCGTGTACGGCGCCCTCGGCGGTGCGTTGTTCCTGCTCCCCGTCGAGTTGCAGATCGTCAAGGGCTACAGCCCGCTCGAGTCCGGCGTGGCGTTACTCCCGCTGACGCTCGTGATGCTGGCTCTCTCGGCCCGATCCGGCGCGCTCTCGGCCCGCATCGGCCCCCGCCTCCAAATGACGGTGGGGCCGCTCATCGTGGGTGCCGGGCTCGCCCTTCTCACGCGCGCCACGAACCCCGGCAGCTACTGGACCCAGGTCTTCCCGGCCGTCCTCGTCTTCGCCTTGGGTCTGGCCGTCACGGTCGCCCCGCTGACGTCCACCGCCATGGGCGCGGCGCCGCCCGAGCACTCGGGCGTCGCCTCGGCTATCAACAACGTCGTGGCCCGCGCCGCCGGCCTCCTGGCCGTTGCCGTCCTGCCCCTCCTGGCCGGCCTGACCGGAGCCGCCGCCTTGAACAGCACGGAACTGGCCCACGGCTTCCGGACCGCCATGGTGATCTCTGGTGCGTTCTGCGCCGCCGGCGGCCTGCTGGCGGCCCTGACAATCCGCAACCCTGCCCGGACGCCGGCGGCCGTGGCCGCGGCGAAGAACGAGGAGCCCACGTGGCATTGCGGGGTCAGCGGTCCGCCCGTCGACCCGACGCTGGCCGCCACGGGCAAGCGGTCGCACTGACCGCAACGTGCAGCCGGCGGTCCGGTCGGCAAAGGTAGGTCCATGCCGCGTCCCGCCCCAGCGAAGGCCGTCCCTGCCGTGTTCGCCCCGGCGGCGCTGGGGCCGCTGACATTGCGCAACCGCATCATCAAGGCCGCCACCTTCGAGGGGGTGACGCCCGGCGGCAGGGTCAGCGACGAGCTCATTGCGTTCCACCGCCGGGTGGCGGCCGGCGGTGCCGCCCTCTCCACCGTGGCCTACCTGGCCGTGTCGCCCGAGGGCCGGACCGACCGCCACTGCCTGCTGCTGAGTGAGGACACGGTGCCGGGACTGCGCCGGCTGACCGACGCCGTGCACGCCGAGGGCGCCGCCGCCGCCGCCCAGATCGGCCACGCCGGTCCGGTGGCGAACGCGCGCTCCAACGGCGCCCCGGCCCTCTCGCCCTCCGGCGGCTTCACCCCGATGGGCTCACGGCTACGCGCCGTGGACGTCACCGGCATTGAGCGCATCATTGAGGACTACCGCCGGGCCACGGCCCTCGCGGTCGAGGCGGGTTTCGACAGCATTGAGGTCCACGTGGGCCACAACTACCTCTTGAGCGCGTTCTTGAGCCCGAAGCTCAACCACCGCGACGACCAGTTCGGTGGGTCCGTGGAGAACCGCGCCCGCTTCGCCCGCAGCGTCCTGCGCACGGTGCGTGACACCGCCGGGCCCAACGTGGCGGTCACGGCCAAGCTCAACATGGCGGACGGCGTCGACGGGGGCCTGTGGCTCGACGAGAGCGTCGAGGTGGCCCGGCTCTTCGAAGCCGACGGCGCACTCCATGCACTCGAGCTCACCGGGGGCAGCTCCTTGGCCAACCCGATGTACCTCTTCCGGGGCGACGCGCCACTGCAGGAGTTCGGTGCCACGCTGCCGGCGCCGGTGCGGCTCGGCTTCCGGTTCGTCGGCCATCGCTTCCTGCGCTCCTATCCCTACGAAGAGGCGTTCTTCCTCCCCTACGCGCGGCAATTCCAGCGCGCGCTCTCCATGCCTCTCATCCTCCTCGGCGGCATCACGCAGCGGGCGACCATCGAGATGGCGCTCGCCGAGGGGTTCGCGTTCGTTGCCATGGCCCGCGCCTTGCTGCGGGAGCCCGACCTCCCGAACCGCATGCAGGCGGACGCCTCGACCACCTCGCTCTGCATCCACTGCAACAAGTGCATGCCCACCATCTACTCGGGCACGCGCTGCGTCCTGGTGACCGCTTCTCCGGGGTAGGTGGCCGCCCGGATTTCTCCTACGCCGCCACCGGCGGGCGGCGCTGGGCCCACGGGGCCGCCTGCTCCAACTGGCCGGCGAGTGCGAGGAGCGTCTCCTCGTCGCCGAAGCGCCCGACGAACTGGACGCCGATGGGCAGCCCGTCGTCGTTCCAGTGCAGCGGCAGCGAGATCCCGGGCTGACCGGTGACGTTGAAGGGCGGAGTGAAGGGGACATAGGTGGCGGCGCGGAAGAGGCCGGTCAAGGGCTCGCCCGGCGGCGAGTCGAAGGTGCCCAGCGGGACGGGGGGCTCGGCGAGCGTGGGCGTCAACAAGACGTCGATGCCCTCGAAGTAGTCGGCGATGCGGCGGCTGATGAGCTGCAGTTCCTGCACGGACCTGAGGTAGAGGCCCCCGTTGATGGAGCGTCCGAGCTCAATGAGGGCCCAGCTCAACGGTTCCACGTCGGCCTCCGTCACGAGGCGTCCCAGCCGCTTCTCCCAGTCGGCGATGGCCCAGGCGTTGCTGCAGGCCCACTGGTTCACGAAATGGGCCGTGAAGGCGTCGCCGTCAACGGACAGCGTCGCCTCCTCCACCCGGTGCCCGAGGGACTCGCAGAGCGAGGCCGTGGCCCCGACCGCCGCCACGCAATCCGCATGCACCTCGCTGCCGGTGGGGGATGCCGTCATGACCGCCACACGCAGGCTGGCCGGTGCCGAGGCGGCAGCGGCCGCGAAGGAGGGGCCGCGCCGCGGCGGCGCCCAGTAGGGATCGCCTGGGACCGGGCCCGCCGTGCAATCGAGGATGACCGCCGAGTCCCGCACCGAGCGCGTCACCACGTGCTCGGCCACCAGCCCACCCATCAGGTCGCCGTAGGCGGGCGCGACCGAGTTGCGGGCCCGCGTCGGCTTCAGCCCCACCAGGCCGCAGCACGACGCGGGAATCCGGATTGAGCCGCCCCCGTCGTTGGCGTGGGCCGCCGGCACCATGCCCGACGCGACGGCGGCAGCGGAACCACCGGAGGACCCGCCCGTGGAGCGACCCGTGTTCCACGGATTGCGCGATGCGCCGAAGCGGTGCGGCTCCGTCGTGGGCAGGATGCCGAGCTCGGGCGTGTTGGTCTTGCCACAGATCACGAAGCCCGCGTCGATGTAGCGCTGCGTCAACGTCTGCGTCGTGGTCGAGCGGTAGTCGCCGGCGAAGGCCAGGCCCTCGCAGAACGGAGTGTCCGCCAGCTCCGCTCCGAGGTCCTTCAACAAGAAAGGCACGCCCCGGAACGGACCGTCGGGCAAGGCCTTCGACGACGCCTCGCCCCGAGCCCGCTCGAAGAGCTCGTGGATCACCGCGTTGAGCTCAGGGTTGAGCTTCTCAATGCGTGCGATGGCGTCACCCACCAGCTCGGACGGCGAGACCGCCTTGGTGCGGACCAGCTCCGCCTGCGCCGTCGCATCCAGCCATGTCGTGTCGTCACTCATGCCCAGCACGGTAGCGATGCGGGCGGCGCCGCGCCCGTGCCGCTCAGACCGGCGCGGGTGTGCTCGACCGCTGCGTCTCCTCCGCCGGCGTGGCGGTGCCGGTCGCGGCCGCCGGGCGTCGCGCCCCGGTCCGGATGGCCACGGCCTCGGTCACCGTCACGTCGGCGCCGCACGTGAGGCAACGGCGACGGTCGTCGAGCTCACCACCGCAGCCGCGGTGCTGCAGGATCATGGGGCGCGCCCCGCCCTCGAGCGCGTGACGGTCGCCCCACTGCAGCATGGCCACGAGCACCGGCCACAGATCGGCGCCCTTCTCGGTCAGGCGGTACTCCGACCGGAGGGGACGTTCCTGGTAGGGGCGCTTGACCAGAATCCCCTCCTCGACCAATCGCTCCAGCCGCACCTGCAGGATGTTGCGCGCCACGCCCAGGTCGCGCTGGAGGTCATCGAAGCGGCGGATGCCCAGGAAGACGTCCCGGATGATGAGCACGGTCCAGCGCTCCCCGATGACCTCGAGCGTCGAGGCCACGGGGCAATACTGCGTTGGGTAGTCCCTCTTCAACATCACTCCAGCATAACCAATAATTCTCGACAGTGGGTTGTTTCATAAAACTTTCCCCTCTAGAGTGCGTTGTATGACAGAACTGATTGAGATCCCCACGACGGGCCGTCGGGCCCGGCCTGTCCTGACCGCGCTCATCGTCCTGACCGGGGTGTTCTTGTCCTCGCTGGACCTGTTCATCGTCAACATCGCCTTTCCCAGCATCTCGGCCACCTATCACGGCGAGAGCCTGAGCTCGCTCTCCTGGGTGCTGTCCGCATACACGATCGTGTTCGCCGCCGCCCTGGTCCCGGCGGGCCGGTGGGCCGACCGGGCCGGTCGGAAGCGAGCCTTCCTGCTCGGGCTGGCCATCTTCACGACCGCCTCCGCCCTTTGTGCGATCTCCCCCTCCCTGGGTCTCCTCGTCGCCGCCCGCGTCCTGCAGGCCATCGGCGGGGCGCTCATGCTGCCGACGTCCCTCGGCCTGCTCCTGCCCGCGTTCGGTCCCGAGCGCAAGGGCGCGGCCATCGGCCTCTGGTCGGCCGTCGGTGGTGCGGCGGCCGCCCTCGGCCCCCCGGTCGGCGGGTTGCTGGTGCAAGCCAGCTGGCGCTGGGTGTTCCTCGTCAACCTGCCGTTCGCCCTGGTGGCACTCGTGCTGGGCGTGCGGACGCTCGAGGAGGTGCGGGACCCCGATGCCCAGAAGTCCGACCTGCTCGGGGCCGCTCTGCTGACCGTCGCCGTGGCCAGCCTGGTGGCCGGCATCGTCGAGGGCTCCGACTGGGGCTGGACCAGCGGGCGGATCCTCGGTGCCTTCGGGCTGGCCGCCGTGACAGGAGCCGGGCTCGTGCTGCGTTCCCTCCGGCACCCCAACCCGATCATTGAGCCGGCCGTGATCCGTCACCGCGCCGTGGCGCTGGCCGATCTCAGCTCGCTCGCCTTCTTCGGCGGCTTCGGGGCGCTCGTGTTGGGCGGTGTCCTGCTGCTCACCGGACTGTGGCACGAGTCCGTGCTGCGGGCCGGGTTCATGATCGCCCCGGGCCCCCTCCTCGCGGGGCTCACCGCGTTCCCGGGCGGGCTGCTGGGCGCCCGCTTCGGCCACCGGGCGGTCGGCACCGCCGGCGCGCTGCTCTTCGCTTCCGGGGGCCTGTGGTGGATCACCCATGTGGGCGTCACGCCGGACTGGGCCGGGGCCTACCTGCCCGGCAGCCTGCTCAGCGGGATCGGCGTCGGGCTCATGCTCCCCTCCCTGGGTGGTGCCGCCACCGCGCCGTTGCCGCCGGAGCGATTCGCCACCGGGTCCGCGCTCTACGTCATGAGCCGCCAGATCGGCATCGCGCTCGGGGTGGCCGGCCTGGTGGCCATCCTCGGCGTCTCTACGGGGGCCGGCGCCGTGCGCGCCTTCCACCACGCCTGGATCTTCATGATGGCCTGCAGCCTGTTGGCGGGCGCGCTCCTGCAGGGCGTCGGCAACAGGGTCGCCGAGGTGGCGGACGCCTCCCTCGAGGCGGAACCGCACGCGCCGAGCCCGGCACCAGCAGCGGCAGCGGCACCGGCAGCGGCACCGGCAGCGGCACCAGCAGCGGCAGCGTCAGCGGCAGCGGCAGGAGCGCCCGCAGCTGCGCTCTACCCGGTGGGTGGCGGCAAGTAGGCCGGATTCGCCACCAACAGCTGGTCGCGCGCCGATGCGGCCAGCAGCGGTGCCACCGACTCCCACTCGTCGTCGAGCGCGCCTGACCGCAGTGCGGCGGCGAGCGCGGCGTCGTCGGCGAAACCGAGCTGGGAGAGGCGCACCGCGTGGGCGGCGCTGACGGCTGGACCGAAGCGGAGCTCTCGTTCGGCGATCCCCAACGCGTTGCGCGCCACACGCGCCTCGAAGCGGGCACCGTCCGTGCTCTGCTCCATCAGGGTGTCGAGGTATTCGCGCACGGCCTCGACGAGCTCGCCCGCGGTCGGCCGCCCGAAGGGCGCCGTCGGGCCGTCCGCCGCGTCGGGCCCGGCCGTGGCGGGCGGCGGCGTGCCCAAAAGACCGAACAGGTCCCATTCGCTCTCACAGACGCGCCGGCCGATGGTGGCCAGCTCGACAGAGCGGGTGACACCGCTGAGGTGCGCCGAGGCTTGCAGGGCGCAGATGACGGCCCATTTCACCGTGGCGTACACCTGCCACCAGTGCACGCGTTCGGGCGTGACGGTCTCGCCGCCGCCGTCGCGGTAGGCGGACAGCAGTTCGGGCAACGCACCGAACCCGCCGACCTCGCCCTCGCCGCCGAAGCGCCAGGCCGGCGCGCACAGCCAGCCGATGTCCTCGGCGGGGTCGCCGGTGTGCGCCAGCTCCCAGTCGAGGACACCGCGCAGCCCGTCGGGACCGACCAGGAAGTTCCCGAACCGGTAGTCGCCGTGGACGGTCACCCGCGGCCCGTCGGCCGGGTGATGGGCGGCCAGCCAGCGCAGTCCGAGCTCGAGTGCCGGCCGGACCTCGCCCAGCGCGTCGAGGAGAGGCAGCGGGTCACCCAGCGGGTCCGCGGCCGGCAGGCCTTCGAGGGTGGCCGGATCGATGGTGTGGACGGCGGCCAGCGCGCGCCCGGCCTGACCGGTCAGGACCCGGCGCGCCGTGGCCCATTCCTCGTCGCGCAGGATCCGGCGCGGGATGGTCTCGCCCTCCAGGCGCTCCACCACCATCCAGTTGGCCCCGAGCGCGTCGCCCTCGCCCAACGCGACGACATCGGGCACGGGCACGCCGGCCGCCGACGCGGCGCGCAGCAGCGCCCCCTCCAGGCGCGCCCGGCCCTCCTGGGAGCCACCGCGGTCCATCTGCAGGATGAGCGGGCGCATGCCGCCGCCGGTGGTCTCGAGGTCGAAGGCGCTGGTGACGCGTGAGGCGCCGCCCGACAGGCGACGGAGGTCGCGCACCGTGCCACCCAGCCGGCGCCCGAGCGCGGTCGCCAGCTCCTCCTTGCTCAGGTGCGGCGGGCTCAGGTGCGGCGGCGCCATCCCTAGGTGACGGGGACGACAGGCCTCCCGCCGTCGTCGAGTTGGTGCAGGTATTCGGCGATCCCATAGCCGGTCTGCGTCACCCCGGAGGGGTCCTCGTAGGTCCAGCGCGCCAGACCCTCGTTGACCATGGTGCCGCCGGCCCGGCCGATGTCCGCCACCCGCAGGACGTCGCCGCGCAGCGGGTAGACACGGCCCAACTTGTCGACCACGTCGAGGTGCACGACGCGCTGGGTGACCCCGTCGTCGGCCAGCTCGGTCCGCAGGCGCCACTCCGCCACCGACGTGGCCCGGCTGCCGTCCCACACCCAGCCACGGTGCAGGTCGCCGGCGTCGGTGCCGAGACGGATGCCGCCGAAGTGCATGGCATCGCCGATGTTGATGGAGAACCAGCGCCACATCTTCGGACCACCCCAGCGGCGCGGGCCCCATGATCGGTCCCGGTTGCCGTGCGCGCCGCGCCACTCATGGCGCGTGCCGTCGACGGTGAGCGCGCCCGTCCAGCGCCCGGCCTGCTCCAGGTGCCCCTTGCCCACGGTGCCGGCCGCGGCGGCTGCTTCGGCCGACCTGGGGCCGCCGCTCGGCTGTCCGTCGGTGCCGATGGCGGGCGTGACCGCGTCGAACCGGACGTCGAGTGCCACCGGGAGGGGGTGCGTCGTCGTCTCGCCGCGCACGCACGGGCGCGCCTGCACCTCTCCCTCCATGCTCAGGTGCCATGACTGCAGCGCTTCGACCATGTCGTAGCGCACCGCGCCCACCTCCAGCACGGAGTCGACCATCTCGCGCTGTTCCTTGACCCAGCGGTACTCTCCGAGCTCGCCGCCCGGAAGCCAGAGCGACATCCCGACGTCCATCGTTCCCTCGTTGGGCCGGATGCCGATGCGGGTGAAGAATCCCGAGTCCGTACCCGGGTCGTACCCGTTGAAGTAGTAGGACTCGCTCCAGGCGCTGTCACCCTCGACGGGGTGGGCCAGGTCGTGACGGGCTTCGAGGATCGGCATCGCTACACCATTGTCTGCCCGGCGCTCACGTTCAATGCCTCGCCCGTGACGCCACTGGCGGCGTCGGAGAGGAGCCACACGATGGCGGCCGCGATCTCGTCGGCGGTCTGCAGGCGCCCGAGCGGGATTTCGCGGGCGATGAAGTCGGCCAGCCCCTGGGGGCCTCCCAGCAGGTTCTCGAACATGGCATCCCGGTTGATGAGGTCGGTGTCCACCGTGCCGGGGCACACGGCATTGACCGCGATGCCCTGTCCTCCGAGCTCGAGGGCCATCGTCTGGGTCAGCAGGATCACCCCCGACTTGGCGGCGCAGTAGGCCCCGAGAAAAGGAAAGGCGCGCTTGCCGGCCTGGCTCGACACATTGCAGATGCGACCACCGACCCCGGCCTCCACCATCCGGGTGGCGCAGGCCTTGGACACCAGCCAGGTCCCGACCACGTTGACGTCCAGCACCCGGCGGAACTCGTCGGCGGGGACGTTGAGCAGTGGGCCCAGTCCGAACCCCGGTCCGCTCCCGCCCGCCACGTTCGCCACCCGCGTGATGGTCCCCAGTTCGTCGGTGGCCCGGGCGACCGCCGCCTCCACCGCGGCCTCGTCGGAGATGTCGGCCTGGACCGTGACCGCCCGCACGTCGTGCTCGCGCAGCTCGGCGGCGAGCGCGTCGAGGTCGTCGCCGCTCCCCGTGCCGTGGAAGGGCGCCTCGGCGTAGGGACGGGCGATATCGAGGCAGGCCACGTCGGCCCCGCCCCGGGCCAGGGCCACGGCGGTCGCCCGGCCGATACCGCGGGGACGGGCCGCCCCGGTCACCAGGGCGACGCTCCCCTCGAACGGGCGTCCTGCGGGATCGTGTGTGAAACTCACCGGGCAAACGTAGCGACGAATGCGGGCGGCCGCGCCGTCCGTGGGGGTGGCTCTGCCATGCGTGCCGCGGTGACCAGGGGTGGACGGCTGGTGGTCGGCGAGGTTCTCGACCCGGTCCCGTCCTCGGGCCACGTCGTGGTCCGCTCCCTCTCGGCGGGCATCTGCGGGTCCGATCTGCACGCACTGGCCGACTTCGGCCATTTCACCGGGCTCATGGACTCCGTCGGTGTCCCCGCCCTCAATGCGGCCGCCGATTGCATCTTCGGCCACGAGTTCTGCGCGGAGATCGTGGAGCACGGCCCCGACACGGCCGGCACGCTCCCCGTCGGGACCCGCGTCTGCTCGGTGCCCATCATTTTGGGACCGACCGGCGTGGAGCAGATCGGCTACTCCAACACCTACCCGGGCGCGCTGGCCGAGCACATGGTGCTGCAGGAGCTGCTGCTGCTGCCGGTGCCCGACGCACTCGACACCGACCTGGCCGCCCTGACCGAGCCGCTCGCCGTGGGCGAGCACGCCGTGGGACTGGCCGGCCTCAACCCGGGCCAACCCTGTCTCGTCGTCGGCTGCGGGCCGGTGGGGCTCGCGGTCATCGCCGCCCTCAAGGGCCGGGGCCATGGACCCGTCCTGGCCGCCGACTTCTCCCCCACCCGACGCCGGCTGGCCGAGGCCTTCGGGGCCGACGAGGTCATCGACCCGGCCGAGGGCTCACCCCACGACCGCTGGTCCGACTTCGGGATCGCCCGGACCGTCATGGAGCGCATCGGGTCGGCGATGCTCGGCGGCAGCGCGCCGGACCCGGTGATCTTCGAGGCCGTCGGCGTCCCCGGCATGCTCCAGTCACTCATCGCGGAGGGCCCGCCGCACAGCCGCATCGTGGTGGTCGGCGTGTGCATGCACAGCGACACCATTGAGCCCTTCATGGCGGTGACCAAGGAGATGGAGCTGCGGTTCTCCTTCGGCTACACCCCCGACGAGTTCGCCGCCACGCTGCGGCGCCTGGCCGACGGGGTGCCCGGGGCGGACCTGCTGGTCACCTCGACGGTCGACCTGGCCGGCGCTCCCGGGGCCTTCGACACGCTGCGCACCCCGGGCGAGCACGGCAAGATCCTGGTGACACCCTGACATGGCCGCACGCTCCCGCTGCACCAACCCTGGAGGAACATGACGACGATTGACGCCGACGGCCGCCTCAAGTTCGGGATCTTCCTGGCCCCGTTCCACCCGGTGGGCCAGAACCCCACCTTGGCGCTCGAGCGCGACCTCCAGCTCGTCGAGCATCTCGACGAGCTCGGCTTCGACGAGGCGTGGTTCGGCGAGCACCACTCGGCCGGCTACGAGATCATCGCGTCGCCCGAGGTCTTCATCGCCGCCGCCGCGCAGCGCACCAAGCACATCCGCCTCGGTACGGGTGTCTCGTCGCTGCCCTACCACCACCCGTTCATGCTGGCCGACCGCATGGTGCTGCTCGACCACCTGACGCGTGGCCGGGTCATGTTCGGCGTCGGCCCGGGTGCCCTGCCCTCGGACGCGTTCATGATGGGCATCGATCCCGCCAAGCAGCGCGACATGATGGAAGAGTCACTCGAGGCGATCCTCCGACTCCTGGCCGGTGAGACCGTTTCCATGGAGACGGAGTGGTTCAAGCTGGTCAAAGCCCGGCTGCAGTTGCGGCCCTACCAGCGCCCGTTCCCCGAAGTCGCGGTGGCGGCCCAGGTGTCCCCGGCCGGGCCGCGGGCCGCCGGGCGCTTCGGCACGAGCCTCCTCTCCATCGGGGCCACCTCTGCCGGCGGCTTCGACGTCCTGGGCATCCACTGGGAGGTCATGGAGGAGCGGGCGGCCGAGTTCTCGACCACCGTGGACCGGAACAACTGGCGGCTCGTCGGACCCATGCACATCGCCGACACCAAGGAGCAGGCCGTGGCCGACGTCGCCTTCGGGCTGGAGGAATGGGTCGACTACTTCCAACGGGTGGCCGCCCTGCCGCTCGCCCCCAACACCGAGAACTTCGAGTCGCTGGTCGACGCGCTCAACGCGTCCGGCTTCGCGGTCATCGGCACGGTCGACGACGCCATCGCGCAGGTGGCCCGTCTGCAAGATCAGTCGAAGGGCTTCGGCACCTTCCTCCTCATGGGCCACGAGTGGGCCGACACCGCGGCCACCCGCCATTCCTACGAGCTCATCGCGCGCTACGTGGCGCCGCGCTTCCAGGACTCCGCCGCATCGCTGACCTCGAGTCGCGACTGGGCGGCGGAGAACCGACCGGAGTTCATCGGCGCGGCCGGCAACGCCGTGATGTCGGCCATTCAGAAGCACCACGAAGAGAAGGCGGAAAAGGCGGCCAGAACGGAGGAGCCAGTGACACCCCATGGCTGAGGCTGAGGTGACGCACGAGCAGGTGCCGACCAACGGGATCGATTTGCACGTCGCGGCGGCGGGCCCCGTCGACGGGCCTCCGGTCGTGCTCTGCCACGGCTTCCCGGAGCTCTGGTACTCGTGGCGTCACCAGCTCGGCGCGCTGGCCGATGCGGGCTATCGCGCCTACGCCCCCGACCTGCGCGGCTACGGCGGCAGTTCGCACCCGACAGAGGTCAGCGACTACGGGTCGGACAAGCTCACCGGCGATCTCGACGGCCTGCTCGACCACTTCGGCTACGACACGGCCGCCTTCGTAGGTCACGACTGGGGCGCCATGGTGGTCTGGGAGATGGGCCGCCTGCACCCCACGCGGGTCTCCTCCATCTACAACATGAGCGTGCCCTACTCCAACGCGCCCGCCCCGCCCATTCAGATCTTCGAGGCGCTCTTCCCCGACACGTTCTTCTACATGCTCTACTTCCAGCCGGTCGGGCCGGCCGAGGCGGAGTTCGAGGCCGACCCGCGGCGCTTCCTTCGCACCATGCTCTACTCGGCGGGCGCGCAGGGCATGGCCAACGCGGGCCCGCTCGTCTCGGCCGCACCGCGGGAAGGGACGCGTTTCCAGGACATACTCACACCGGCGCCCGACGTCCTGCCCGGCTGGATCAGCGAAGCCGACATCGACGTCTACGCCGCCGCCTTCGAGAAGGGTGGATTCTTCGGCCCGTGCAGCTTCTACCGCAACATGGACGCCAACTGGGAGCGCGCGAAGGACATCCCGGCTTCCGTGTACACCATGCCCACCGGCTTCTTGACCGGGGTGCTCGACCCGGTGGCCCTCATGATGCCCAACGCGGCAGAGGAGATGGCGGCCGCCCTGCCCGACTTCCGGGGCACCACCGTCGTCGACGGCGCCGCCCACTGGGTGCAGCAGGAGCGGCCGGTCGAGACCAACGCCGCGCTGCTGTCCTTCCTCGCCTCCGTGTGAGCGGCCTGGTCGCGCTGCCGCCACAGCCCGCCGGTGTGGACTGGCCCACCGAGGACTGGCCCGAAGGCGATCTCCCGCCGGGACTCGACCTGACCCCGTTGCTCGACGAGGTCTGCGACGACGACGGGCCGCTGGCCGAGACCTTCGCCGTGCTCGTCGTCCACCGCGGGCGCATAGTGGCCGAGCGCTACCAAGGCGCGCTCGAGCACTTCGACCGGCCGCCCACGCCCGTGACGGCCGACACACCACTGCTCAGCTGGTCGATGGCCAAGTCGGTACTCCATGCGGTGGTGGGCCTGCTGGTCGGTGAGGGGAAGCTCGACCTCGACACGCCCGCAGCCGTGCCCGAGTGGGCCGACCGGGGCGATCCGCGCCACGCCGTCACGCTGCGCCAGCTGCTCGCCATGCGCGACGGGCTGGACTTCGTGGAGGACTACGTCGACGACGGCGTCTCCGACGTGATCGAGATGCTCTTCGGCCGGGGCCAGGCCGACATGGCGCACTTCGCTGCCGACCGCCCGCTGGCCGCAGCACCGGGCACGCGCTTCAACTACTCGTCCGGCACGTCGAACATCATTTCGGGCGTCGTGGCCCGCACGGTCGGGCCCGGCGAGCACTACGCCCGCTTCCTGCACGGCCGGCTCTTCGGTCCGCTCGGGATGGCGAGCGCCGATCCCGAATTCGACGAGGCCGGCACCTGGGTGGCTTCGTCCTACCTGCGCACCACCGCCCGTGACTACGCTCGCTTCGGCCTGCTCTATCTGCGCGACGGCATGTGGGACGGCATCCGGCTCCTGCCGGCGGGCTGGGTCGACGAGGCCCGTACGTGGGTCTCGGAGGACCCCGAGGACGCCAGCCCCTACGGGGCGCACTGGTGGGGCGTGGCGGGCGACACCCTCGGCACCTTCCGCGCGTCGGGCTACGAGGGCCAGTCCATCACCCTGTGCCCCGCGCTGGACCTCATGGTCGTGCGCCTCGGCAAGACGCCGCTCGCACGCGAGCCGAACCTCGTCCCATGGCGGGCGGCCATGGTGGAGGCTTTCGCCCGCACCCAGCCGGGCTGAGTCGGTCTCAGCCCTTCTTGGGCGTGGCGACGAACACGGGGATCTGCCGGTCCGTCTTCTCCTGGTACTCGGCGTAGGGCGGGTAGGCCGCCACGCCGCGCTCCCACCAGGTGGCCTTCTCGTCGCCGCTCACTTCGCGCACTGACACGGCGAAGGGCTCGGGGCCGTCCTGAATCAGCACCTCGTCGGGGTGGGCCTCCAAGTTGTAGAACCACTCGGGGTGCTCGGGCGCGCCACCCTTGGAGGCCACGAGTGCATACTCGCCACCGTGCTCGACGCGCATCAGGGCGGTCTTGCGGACCTTGCCGCTCTTGGCGCCCCGCATCGTCAACACGATGATGGGCATACCCGTGTCGAGCAGGGTGTTGGCTCGCTGGCCTCCGGAGGCCTCGTACTCGGCCACCTGGTCGCGCACCCAATCGGACGCGCTGGGTTCGTAGTCACCTTGGAGTGTCGTCATGGGCCGATCGTAGAGGGCGCGGGCTACTCTCCGACCGTGCCCCGCGACTCCATGGCAGCCGCCGATGTCCTGGCCTTCCACCAGACCCTCTCCAACTGGGGGCGCTGGGGCGACGACGACCAGCTCGGGGCACTGAACCTGATCACGCCGGAGGTCACCGCGGCCGCGGCGGCCACCGTGCGCTCGGGCCGGACGGTGTCGTGTGCCCGCCCCCTCGACACCGTGCCCTCGGCCGACAATCCCTCTCCCGTGGCGCACCACATGACGGGGACCGCGACCGAAGGCATGGGAGCGGACTACTTCGCCATCTCCCCCCACGGCTTCGCCACGAGCCACATCGACGCGCTCTGCCATATCTTCCACGAGGGGAGGCTCTTCAACGGCTACCCCGCGGCGTCGGTCACCGCCCATGGGGCAACCAAGCTCGGCATCCACCGACTGCACGACGGCATCGTCACTCGGGGCGTGCTGCTCGACATTCCCGCGCTGCGCGGCCTCGAGACGCTCGAGCCCGGCGAACCCATCTTCCCCCAGGACCTCGAGGCGGCCGAGGAGAAGGCAGGCCTGCGGGTGCGGTCGGGCGACGCGCTGGTCGTGCGCACCGGGCGCTGGCGCTGGCGCGCCGCGCATGGGGCCTGGGACGCCAGCAGCCTCGCCGCCGGGCTCGACGCGTCGTGCCTCCCCTGGCTGCGCGAGCGCGACGTCGCCACGCTCGGCAGCGACGGGGTCTCCGACGTGCTGCCCTCTCGCGTGGACGGCGTGGCCATGCCCATCCACAGCGTCGTGATTGTGGCCATGGGCGTGCATCTGCTGGACAACCTCGATCTCGACGCCCTGGCGGCGGCCTGCGCGGAGGAGGCGCGCTGGGAGTTTCTCCTCACGGTGGCGCCCTTGGTGTTGCGCCGGGGGACGGCATCACCGGTCAACCCGATCGCGCTGTTCTGATCACCCAGTACGTTCGATCCTGCTTTTCCTGGGCGCGCCAAAGCAGCAAGCCTCTGTCTCTTTCAACTGCGCCGGGTCGAACTGACCGAGGGGTGCTGCCGGGGGCGGGGAGGCTCTGGCGACATCGAGTGCCTCTGGCCTGGCCGCCCCCTCAGGCCGCGCTCGGTGGGGGGCGCTGGCGCTGGTCGCCTCGGCGCTCTTGCTGGTTGCGCAGGCGGTTGTGGAAGCCACAGAGCAACCGGCCGTTGTCCTGGGTGGTCGGGCCACCCTCGGCATAGGTCTGAATGTGGTCGACCTGGCAGCTCTCGGCCGGCTCGTAGCAGTGCGGGTGGGTGCAGATGCGGTCGCGTAGCTCGATGGCCCGGCGGGTCCCGCCGCTGAAGAGCCGGGCCCGCACGCTGACGTCGACGCGGTTGCCGAGCGAGAAGATGGCCCGCTCGAAGTAGGCCGAGTCCATCCAGGTTCCGAGGGCCGAAGGGGCCAGCACCGTGCCGTTCTCGAGCTCGCAGATGCGCCCGTCGGATCGTCTCGTAGCCGACGAAGACGCTGAAGAGCGGGGCGGGGCGGATGCCCTCGGCCGGGGCGCTGGCGCTGCGCGTGGCCATCTCGACCATGGCGTCGGCCCGGCGCTGGCCAGAGGTGCGGGCCAGCTCGTCGGCCCGCGGTGTGCGCCCGAGGCGTTCCTTGGCCTCGGCGCAGTCGGCCTCGAAGAGCTCGTGTTCGAGGCGGGAGAGCTCATTGGCCACGATGGAGCCCGAGATCGGGTCCAGCGTCATCTGGCCCAGCCACATGCCGTTCAGGCTCGATTCGAGGAACACGTTGCGGGCCGCCTTGCGCTCCTCGTCGGCCGCCTCGGCCCCGTCGGGGTCGGCCAGCTGCTTCCAATAGGCCAGGGCCCGGGCGAAGTCCTCGAAGCCGAGCTCGGTGGCCAAGTCGACGAGCATCTCCTCGTCGCGGGCCATGGAGGACTCGGTGCGGTGGCGCCGGGCCGAGGCGATGGCCCCGGCGGCGTCAGAGCCGATGGCCCCGTCGCGCCAGGCCCTCGCACAGGCCGGCAGCTGGCGCAGGGCGCGGCCCAGGCGCACCCGGCGCTTGGCGGCCGAGCGCGGCACCCGAGTGCGCGTGGAGATCCACGCCGCCGCGCTCTTGGCCCCCTCGGCCGCCCACTCCTCGCCCACCTCGAAGGCCGCCGTGGCCTCGGTGACGAAGGACTCGAAGCGAGAGAGCAAGCGCTGCAGCTCGACGATGGAGGCGCCGTCGCCGTAGTTCGCCGCGTCGGAGGCCACCAGTGCATCGAGCGCGTCGCTGAAGTTCTCCAACTCCATAGGCATGATCCAAGCACGCGGGTGTCACAGCGCTGGCGTGCGAACACGACGGTGAAGCGACAGAGAAGCGACAGAGAAGCGACAGAGCAAGAAGTCCGAAAGATGACGACATTGCGCTGACATTCGTGCCCGCAGAGGGACCGTTCTCTAGAGGGGGACCGTTGTGCCGGAGGTCGACAAACCGAGCCGCCGCCAGAAGCTATCGCTGCGGTCGTGGTGGCGGTTTGGCACCGGCCCGGCCGAATCACGGTCGACGGATGGTCTGCCGTCCGGTTCAGTCGGGTTGTGCCCGTGGCGCGCCGAGGCTGCCAGCTCCTCTCCCAGTTGTTCCGAACGGCCTGTCGTTGATGGCGGCCGGTGGTGAGCTTCAGGCCCCCTCGAAGGGGAATCCGAGGTCGGGAGCGGTGAGGACGGCACGGAACGGGATCCCCTCCGCGGCCGCCATCGCCTCGACCGTGCCACCCCGGTCCACCACGGCGACGAGCAACACGACCTCGGCACCGGCCTCCTGCACTGCGTGCGCGGCCTCGAGCAACGACGTACCGCGCGTCACGGTGTCCTCGGTGACAACGACCTTGTCACCGGGGTCGAGTGCGCCGGCAATCCGCCCACCCCCACCGTGATCCTTCGCCTCCTTGCGCACACTGAATGCCTTGAGTGCACGACCACGCGTCGCCGCCACGCCGGCGGTCACGAAGGCGACGGGGTCGGCGCCCATGGTGAGGCCGCCGATGGCCGTCGCCTCGACCGGGATCACCGAGAGCACGGCGTCGGCCACGAGCAGCATGGCCTCGGGACGGCAGACCGTCTGCTTGGAGTCGATGAACCAGCTGCTCTTGCGTCCGGACTTGAGAGTGAAGTCCCCCGTCTTCACCGAGTGCGCCAGCAGGTGCTCGCGCAGACCGGCGAGCGTGTCCCCTCCGCTCACCGGAAGCGGACTCCCGCTCACCGGAAGCGGACTCCCGCTCCTCCGGCGACGACCTCGCCGATGACCGACGCGGGCTGCCCCGCCTGCTCCAGCACCTGGAGGGCCCGATCGAGGGAGTCGGGCTGGAGCGCCAGCGCCATGCCGACCCCGCGGTTGAATACCCGGTCCATCTCGTCCTCGCTCACCCAGCCGAGGCGCTGGATCTCGGCGAACACACGCGGCTCGGGCCACGCCGCCCGCTCGAGCACCGCGCCCAGTTCCTCGGGCAGGACACGGGGCAGGTTGCCGACGATGCCCCCGCCGGTGATGTGCGCACAGGCGTGGAGCGCCTCGCCCAGTGCCGACCGCAACACCAGGACGGCAGGGGCGTAGATCACGGACGGACGGAGCAGCTCGTCGGCCACGCTGTGATCCGCGCCCTCCCAGGCTGGGTCCCCCAGCGCCAGTCCGGCCCGCTCGAGCAACACGTGCCGGGCCAACGTGTAACCGTTGGAGCGCAACCCGGGCGAGAGCAATCCGACGACGGCGTCGCCGGCCCGCACCCGCTCGGGGCCGAGCTGGGTCCCCTGCTCCACGACGCCGACGGCGAACCCGGCCAGATCGAGCTCGTCGCTCGACATCACGCCGGCGTGCTCGGCCGTCTCCCCACCGATCAACGCGCACCCGGCTTGGCGGCAGCCCTCATGCACGCCAGCCACCACGGTCGCCACCTGGTCGGGGTCGACCTTGCCGGTGGCGATGTAGTCGAGCATGAACAGCGGCTCGGCCCCGACGCACACGAGATCGTCGACGCACATGGCCACGAGGTCGATGCCGACGGTCTCGTAGCGACCGCTGTCACGGGCGACGACCATTTTGGTGCCCACGCCGTCGGTCGAGGCCACCAGGACGGGATGCGGGAAGCGGCCGATGTCGAGCGGGAACTGGCCGCCGAACCCACCGATCCCCTGCACCATGCCCCGCAGACGCTCAACGGCGGCATCGCCGGCCGCGATGTCCACTCCGGCGCCGGCGTAGGTGGCGCCGCCCTCTCCCACGACGATCAGACTCCGGGGAGCGCGCCCTGGTGGGCCCTGATGGCCACCGGCTCGGGCACGGACTCCCGAAGCAACGACGCCGGAGGAACCGGGGTCGGGTAGTCACCGGTGAAGCAGGCGTCGCAGAACCCGCCGTCCGCGCCGATGGCCGCCTTGAGATTCTCGATGGTGATGTAGGCCAGCGAGTCAGCGCCCAGAATGCGCGCCATGTCCTCAGTCGTGTGGCCCGTCGCCAGCAGTTCCTCGTGGGACGGCGTGTCGATCCCGTAGAAACAGGGCCAACGCCAGGGCGGCGAGGAGATGCGTAGATGGACCTCGGCCGCACCGGCTTCACGCAGCATGCGGATGACCGAGCGCTGCGTCGTGCCGCGCACGATGGAGTCGTCGACCACAACCAGCCGCTTGCCCGCGATGTTGGCCGTCAGAGGATTGAGCTTGCGCCGCACCGCGTCGGCCCGCTCCTGCTGGCCCGGTGCGATGAAGGAGCGACCGATGTAGCGGTTCTTGACCAGGCCCTGCCCGTAGGGGATGCCGCTGGCCCGGGCGAAGCCCTCGGCGGCCGGGACGCCCGACTCGGGCACCCCCATCACCATGTCGGCCTCGGCCGGCGCCTGGATCGCCAGCAGCTCGCCCATGCGACAGCGGGTCTCGTGGACCTCCCTGCCGTACAGCCGGCTGTCGGGTCGGGCGATATAGGCGAACTCGAAGATGCACAAGCGCGACTCCACGTCGCGCAGCCACGGGATCTCGACGCTGGTGGGCCCGTCGGCGTCGATCACGACCATTTCGCCCGGCGCGACCTCGCGCACGAAGATCGCACCGATGACGCTGAGCGCCGGCGTCTCCGAGGCCAGCACCCAACCTTCGGGCGCCTCCGCCGGTCCGAGCCGCCCCAGACACAGAGGACGGAAGCCGTAGGGATCGCGCACACCGAACAGTCGCTCGGAGCTCATGAGGACGAACGAGTACGCCCCCTCGAGGATCGGCAGAACGGCCTGCAGCGCAGTGGACAGGTCCTCGGTCTCCGGGAAGGCCTGCATGAGCAGCTCGGCCACGACATCGCTGTCGGTGGCGATGGAGCCCGGCAGCATGCCGGCCTTCTCGGCCAGCGCCGTGGTGTTGGTCAGGTTGCCGTTGTGCCCCAGAGCGAAGCCGGCGCGGCCCACGGGACGGTAGACGGGTTGCGCCCCGGCCCAGTCAGAGGAGCCGTGCGTCGAGTAGCGGGTGTGGCCGATGGCCATGTGCCCCTGGAGCCCCGAAAGGGTGCGCTCGTCGAAGACGGTGGCGACCAGGCCCATGTCCTTGACGACCGTCACCGTGTCGCCGTCGCCGACCGCCATGCCCGCCGATTCCTGCCCGCGGTGCTGCAGCGCGAACAGGCCGTCGAAGGTGAGGTTGGCCACCCTCATTCCGGGCGCGTAGACCCCGAAGACACCGCAGGCTTCCTTCACGCGTCGCCCATTCTCGCACAGGGCGCCATCACGATTCCCCCAGGGCGAGGGCCAGGTTTCCCACGTGCGCCTCGGTCAGGGCCTGCACGGGAAGGTCGATCAGAGCGCCCACGGTGAACCGGTCCCCCCGTGCCCCGCCGAGGACCGCGGCCGGGACGCCGAGCGCGGCGGCCCGGGCGCAGAGGTCGTCCGGCCTTCCCGTGGCCACAACGAAGCGCGACGGCAGCTCCGTGAAGAGCTCGGCCGCATCGTCGACGTCGACCGTGCAGCCGATTCCGGCCGCGACGGCCATCTCGGCCAGCGCCACGGCCAGCCCACCACCGGACACGTCGTGGACCGCGTGCACCGGCGGATCGCCCTCGGCTCCGGCCACGTGCGCTGCCACGAGCCCCGCCACGAAGGCACTGGCGGTCGCATGCGCCTCGAAGTCGACCGGAGCGATCTGGCCGGTGCGGTGGCCCCGGCGTTCGGTCGCCCAGCGCGTGCCGTCCAATGGGAACGATCCGCCGGTCGCCCTGCGAGGGCCGATCAGGACGATCGTGTCGCCCGCGGACCAGCCCAGTCCGGGCGGGCGCGCGTGCACCGCATCGACGAGGCCGAGCACGCCGAGCACCGGCGTGGGGTCGATGTCCGCGCCTCCGCTCTCGTTGTAGAAGCTGACGTTCCCGCCGATGACGGGGAGCGCGAGGGCGCGGCAGGACTCCGCCATCCCGTCAATGCATTCCGAAAGCTGCCACATGACCTCGGGGTGCTCGGGGTTGCCGAAGTTCAGGCAGTTCACCACCGCGACCGGCGTCGCACCGACGCAGGCCAGGTTGGCCACGCCCTCGGCGAGGGCGAGCGCGGTGCCACGGCGCGGGTCGAGCGCGCACGCCCGCGGGTTGGAGTCGGTCGTCAGCGCCACCCCGCGGTCCGACGCCGGCAACCCGGGCCCGGCCAGGCGCAACAGCGCGGCGTCGGCCCCCGGCCCCACGACCGTGTTGAGAAAGAGCTGATGGTCGTACTGGCGGTAGACCCAGCTGGGCGAGCGCAGCAACGCGAGGAGATCGCCGGCGCAGTCTGTGGGCGGGGCAGGAGCAGGCGCGGTGGGGCGCGCCGGCGCCTGGCGCGGGCGGTCGTAGAGCGGAGCGTCGTCGGACAACGATGCGGCGGGGACGTCGGCGAGCACGGGCCCGTCGAAGCCGTCACGGATGCGCAAGCGACCGCCCCCGTCGGGCTCGGGCTCGGTCACCGTGCCGATCACGGTGGCCCGGACCTCCCACTTGGCGCAGATAGCCGCCACCGCGGGCCACGACTCCGGCGTGACGATGGCCAGCATGCGCTCCTGGCTCTCGCTCGTCATCACCTCCCAGGGCTCCATGCCCTCTTCACGGCGAGGCACCGCGGACACGTCCACGTCCATGCCGACACCACCGCGCCCGGCCGTCTCGCTGGTGGCACAGGCCAGGCCGGCCCCACCGAGGTCCTGAATTCCGACCACGAGCTTGGTGTCGAGCAACTCCAGGCAGGCCTCAATGAGGCGTTTTTCTTCGAAGGGGTCGCCCACCTGCACGCTGGGACGCTTGGTGTCGTCCGCCGCGCCGGCATCGTCGCCACTGAAGCCGGCGGAGGCGAGGACGCTGACACCACCGATACCGTCCCGCCCGGTGCTCGAACCCAGCAACACGGCCAGGTTGCCCGGACCCGACGCGATGCCGAGCACGAGACGCTCCACCGGCAGCGCTCCCATGCAGAGCACGTTGACCAACGGGTTCTGCGCGTAGCAGGGGTCGAAGGTCAACTCGCCGCCCACCGTGGGCACCCCGACGGAGTTGCCGTAGCCCGAGATGCCGCCGACCACACCCTCGACGAGCCAGCGTTGGCGAGCGTCGTCGGGAGACCCGAAGAAGAGGGGGTCCATGACGGCGAGGGGGCGGGCGCCCATGGTGAAGATGTCGCGCAGGATGCCACCGACCCCGGTGGCGGCACCCTGGTAGGGCTCGATGGCCGAGGGATGGTTGTGGCTCTCGATGCGGATGGCCACGGCGATGCCGTCGCCGGCGTCGATCACCCCGGCGTTCTCACCCGGCCCGACCAGGACCGAGGGACCCTCGGTAGGGAGACGCCGCAGGTGCATGCGGGAGGACTTGTAGGAACAGTGCTCGCTCCACATCACGGCGTAGAGGGCCAGCTCGAGGTGGTTGGGGGCCCGGCCCAGGATTTTGGCCACGGCCTCGAACTCGTCGTCGGTCAGGCCCAGGGCTCGGTGGAGCGGTTCGGCGCCAGACGGGGAGTCGAGCAATGGCTCCTCGGCCGGCGGAGTCATGATCCCTCCAACTTAGTCGCCGACCGTTTCGACCTCTTCCTCCTTTTCCTCGTTCTTCCCCCTTCTTCCTCCTCCCTTCTTTCTCCCACCTGCCTGCGGCGAGCCGGTGCGTCCGCCCCGACGGGACCGGGGATCCTCCAACGGCCAAGAGGAAATCGGCGAGACGGACTCGCTACGCTCTGGTCGTTGCAGGAAGCGGGAGGGGGTTCCACCATGTCCGGTTCCGGTGCCGTGCAGTCAGAGCCACGTGGGCCGATCGAGATTGACCCGGGGGCGCCCTACGGGTACTCCCGCGAGTCGGGCCTCCAGCAGCGGTTCGACTTGGCCGCGGCAGCGCTCCTCGCCTCGGACGGCTGGAGCGGCGATGGCTCCAAGGAGCTCGTCGCGGACCTGGCGCTCGAGGGCGGAGGCGTCAAAGGAATCGGGATCGTGGGCGCCGTGTCGGTGTTGGCCGAGGCCGGCTACCGCTTCCAGCGCGTCGCCGGGACAAGCGCCGGAGCAATCGCCGCGTCGCTGATCGCGGCGATCTCCAAGAAGGGCGACCCAATGACGACGCTCCAGGGCTATCTCGACGACCTGTCGTTCACCGAATTCATGCCCCAAGGCAAGGTGCACGCGTTCATGGATCACCACTTCGGCAAGGCCGGCGAGATGGCGTTCTCGGCAGAGGTCCTCGCCCACAAGACGGGTGTCTACGACGGCACCTATCTCTTCACCTGGCTCGAGCCGATCATGCACGACCTCGGCGTGCACACCTTCGCGGACCTCCGGATCACGCTGGAAGAGGACCCCGGGATGAGCCTCCCCGAGAGCCATCGCTACCGACTCCTCGTGCACACGTCCGACATCACCCGCGGCCAGCTCGTCCATCTCCCGTGGGACTACGACCACTACGGGCTGGACCGGGACGCCCAGGACGTGGTGCATGCCGTCCGGGCGTCGATGTCGATTCCATTCTTCTTCGAGCCGGTCACCGTCACGGCGTTGCCAACCCAGGTCGACGTGCCCAGCCCGAGCGGCGGTTCGGTCGCCACCCAGTACGCCGGCGGCACGGTGACCTGGGTCGACGGAGGCATGCTGCGGAATTTCCCGATCAACGCGTTCGAACGCGAGGACGGTGGGGAGCCCCGTTGGCCCACCATCGGGGTCAAATTGTCCTCCCTCCAGACGGAGTTCGGATCCACACAGGCCGCGGGCAGCGCGTTCGGCGAGGCGCTGGGCTGCCTCCACACGATGATGGGCGAGTGGGACGCCTACAGCGTCGACGCCGCCACCGCCGGTCGCACCATCTTCGTGGACAATGCCGGGATCTCGACGACGGACTTCGACCTGACGCCGGCACAGCGGCACGAGCTCTTCCTGAACGGTGTCGCGGCGGCGACCGACTTCATCATCGAGATGGGCGCCCGAGGCAGGGTCCCCCGCAGCGGGACCGAGGCGCAGCAGCTCGTGCGGGCGCGGTCGGCCGCCGGATAGCGCTCAGGAGGGTCGATCGGCGCGCACCACGACCAGGTCGCGCTCGGACCAGACCGCCGAGGCTTCGAAGCCGGCGTCGGCGAGCCAACCGAGCTGGTCGGCCACGGAGGAGGGCCGATCGTGGTCGGAGGTCACCGGGGTCACGGCATCGGCCGGGTCGACAGGGATGACCACGTCGCCCAGGACGAAGCGCCCCCCGGGCCGGAGCACGCCCGCGATGCGGGCGAACAGGTCCGCCTTCTCCGGCCCCTCGAGGTGGTGAATGGCCAGGGCCGAGACGACGAGGTCGAACGGGCCGGGAGGCAGCGGGTCGCTCAACTCGGCCACCCGCAGTTCCGGGGAAGCCCCCGCCAGGCGCTGTCGGGCCGCGCCGAGCATGGCGTCGCTCCTGTCGACCCCGACGGCGGCCGCGCCGGGGTGGCGCGCCAACACGGCGGCCAGCGTCTCGCCCGTCCCGGTCCCGAGGTCGAGGATCGACGACGCCGCCAGCCCGGCCGTGACCGCTGCAACCTCCTCCTGGAGTTGCTCATACGCGGGAAGCTCCTCGCGCATCAGGTCCAGATAGGTGGCGGGATCGAAATGGAACTGGGTCATGACAAGCAGTGGGTCAGCCACACATCGTCCCGCCATGAAAGCAGATCGTGGCGACGGTCCCAGGTCCAATGGAGGACGGAGAGCGAGAGGGTCAGCGTGACGACGTTGCTGACCTCCGTCACCCCGTCGGCGGCTCGGTCACACGCCGTGCTGCAGGTCGAAGAGTACGTCCAGGGCGAAGAGCGAGAGCCGGGCGCCACCGCGGGCCAGGAGCCGGAACAGGGCCGCCCGCCTCGCCGTCCAGAGGCGGTACGAGGCGGCCACCAGGGAGAAGGCCCGCCAGGGCGTCAGCCAGGGGAAACGCATCCTCGAACTGGGTTGGCGCGACGCCGGTCTCCGAGGCGATCGGCGGGCGGGTGGAGCAGCCAAGCCGGCCGGTAGGCCGCAAGCAACAGCGCCGGCACCGGGAGCAGATCGGCCATGGCCCGGCGGCTCCGGGCCGTCACCGGGGTGGCCGGCTCGTCCTCACCGTGGCAAGGAAGTGCCGTACCGGCGGCGAAAGAGCCGGTCCCATCCGGCGTAATGGGGCCTCCCTGTTCTCCGGGATTGGGTGAATCCATGTCGACAATTGCGGAATCGGCGGCGCGTCACACTCGAAATAGGGGTCGGCAGAACAAACCCCAAACAAAGCAAGGAAACTTGGCCTATTGAGGCAGATGTGCGCTCTCCGTACGGCACAATGGACACATGCCTCCCAAGGGAAAGACTCCGGCTCCTCGCAAGCCCATGAGCAGCGGCCACAAGGCGGCGTTGGCTCGTGGGCGTGCCGAGAGTGCAACCGTTCGCCACTACCTCGAAGCGCTCGAGACCTCCAAGCCCAAGCGGGGCCGCAAGCGCACACCGGCCTCCATCGACCGCAGGCTGGCCTCCATCGACTCCCAGCTGGCCGGCGCGGACGCCCTCACCCGGCTGCACCTCCTGCAAGAGCAGAAGGACCTGCTCGACGAGCGCTCCCGCGTGGACGGCGTCAAGGACCTCTCGGCACTGGAGAAGCAGTTCATCAAGGTCGCCAAGGCCTACGGCGAGCGCAAGGGCATCACGTACGGGACCTGGCGGGCGGCGGGCGTCAGCGCCGCGGTCCTGCAGAAGGCCGAGATCTCCCGCGCCCGTACCTGAGGTCAGCCCATCTTCTTGATGGCGTGCCGGGTGGGGCGGGCGGCCTCGGCGTTCTGACCGGTTGTCGCCGCCGGGGCGAAGTACTGCGCGATGGCTCGGGCCAGGCCCCCGGCGATGACCTGCTGTCCTGACGCACTGGCGGCAATGCTCCCCTCGTAGGGGTCGGTGATGAAGAGCGGCTCAATGAGGGCGCCCGGCATGGCGCTCGGCGTCGTCGCGTACCCAGGGTCCGCCGGGCCCAGCAGCAGCAGATGGTCGTAGTCCGCCGCTGCGGCGCTGAGCGCCGGCCCACCCAGCAGGCTGTCGTCGACCACGCCGAGGTCGGGGATGCCCCAGCCCTGTGCGTCCATGGCGCCGAGCACATCGGCCTGGACCAGCGTGGCCAGCTTCAGGTTCTGGGCCGAGAAGGATCGGTCGGTGTCGTACCCGGTGACGCTGCCGGCATTGAGCGGGGAGTCGCCGGCATCGAAATAGATACCGACGAGGACGTTGGCCTTCGCCATGTTGGCGCAGACGTCGCGGGCCGCCACGTCGTCGTGCTCACCTTGCACCGTGAAGAGGCCGCCGGACACGTCGCCCGGCCCGAAGCGGGCCACCGTCTCGGCCTTCGTGCGCGACACCACCACGTTGAAGCCCTCGGCCCGCAGCAGGGCCATGGTGTCGAGCTCGACCGGGAGCGTCTCGTCGGCCTCGTCGATCGTCTGGCCCGACTCGGTCTCGCCGACGCCGCCCGGATCGAGGCCGCCGTGGCCGGCGTCGAGGAACACGGTCAGATGGCGGTCGCCCGCCGTGGGCGCGTACTCCATGCAGGCCCCCGGTTGGAAGAGGTGGGTGTCGATGGGGCTGCCGTCGTCGAGCCGTCGGACCGAGGACCCGAGCGCGGCGCCCGACCCGCCGGTCTGTTGCGCCAGCAGTGTGACGGCGGCGAGGAGGAGGACCGGTGCCAGTCGGCACGCCCACCACCGAAGCCGCCACCGAAGCGGACGGACAGCAGGCTCATGCAGACCTGGCGCGGGCTGGTGGCGCATAGGACGTCACCCTACGAAGCGCCAGGTGCGAGGTGGTGGCACCTTCTGGCTGGCGAAGAGGACCACGAGGACCCCTCGTGGGCTCCTCTACGGGCGGCAGCCGTTCAGGCGGCGGCGCGGGTCGAAGCCGACCCGACGAGCGAGCGCAACAGCACGAGGCCGTCCTCGGAACCGAGCAGCGCGTGACTGGCGCGCTCGGGGTGGGGCATGAGGCCGACGACATTGCCCGCCTCGTTGGCGATGCCGGCAATGGCGTCAATGGAGCCGTTGGGGTTGTCGGCGTAGCGCAGGATGACGCGGTCCTCGGCCTGCAGGCGGTGCAGCGTCTCGTCGTCACAGGTGTAATTGCCCTGGAAGTGGTTGATCGGGATCACGAGCTCCTCGCCGAGCGTGGCGCCCGCCGTGAGCACCGACGACGTCGATGCCACCGACACCCGGGCGGGCTGGCAGAGGAAGCGCAATCGTCCGTTCTTCTGCAGCGCCCCGGGGAGCAGACCGGCCTCGGTCAGGACCTGGAAACCGTTGCAGATGCCGACGACCGGGCCACCGGAACGGGCGAAGTCCCGCACCGCGTCCATGATGGGCGAGAAGCGGGCCAAGGCGCCGGGGCGCAGGTAGTCGCCGTGCGCGAAGCCGCCGGGCAGGACCACGGCATCGACCCCGCCCAGCCGGGCGTCACCGTGCCAGAGCAGGACGCCGGTCCCACCTGCCGCCTCGACGCCCTGCACGACATCGTGCTCGCAGTTGCTGCCGGGAAAGACGACGACGCCGATGCGCGGGGTCACTCAGATCGCCTCGAGCTCCAGCTGGCTCTGCTCGATCACGGGGTTGGCCAGCAGGCGCTCGGCCAGTTCGGTCGCCGTCGTGCGCGCCGCGCCCTCGTCGGCCGCATCGACCTCGAAGCTGAAGGAGCGGCCGGCCCGGACGTGCGCCACGCTGTCGAAGCCGAGGGCGGGCAACGCCCGCTCGATCGTCGCCCCCTCGGGATCGGCGATGCCCGGCCGCAGCTGGACCTCCACGCGCGCCCGGAATCTCATGCCTTCGCACCGTACCAGTCGTCCAGCGAGCGCCCGGTGACGCGTTCGTAGGCGGCCACGTAGCGCGCCGACATTGCTGCGGTGACCTCGTCGGGAAGCGGGGGCGGCGGCGGCCGGCGGTCCCAGGGCTGCGCCGCCAGCCAGTCACGGAGAGGCTGCTTGTCGAAGGCGGGGGGCGTCCGGCCGGGCACCACCTGCTCGGCCGGCCACAGCCGCGAGGAGTCCGGCGTGCACACCTCGTCGCACAGGCAGAGCACACCGTCGACGTAGCCCAGCTCGAACTTGGTGTCGGCCAGCACGAAGCCGGCGGCGGCGCAGCGGGCCGCGGCGCGGCGGTAGAGCTCGAGGCAGATGTCCCGGGCGGCGCCCGCCGCCTCGGCACCGACCAGGTCGACGGCGGCCGCGAAGTCGATGTTCAGGTCGTGGCCCTCGGTCGCTTTGGTCGAGGGGGTGAAGATGGGCTCGGCCAGACGGCTGGCCAGCTGCAGCCCGGCCGGCATGGGCGTGCCGTGCACCGTGCCCGACCGCTCGTACTCCTCATAGGCCTGACCGGCCAGGTAGCCGCGCACGATGCACTCGAGCTGGAGCATGTCGGCCTTTCGCACCAGGACGGCCCGCCCCGCCCAATCGGCCGGCAACGCGGCAGCACCGAGCGCGTCGGCGATGGCCATCGGATCGGCCGTGATCTGGCTGCCCGGCACCACGTCGGCCATCTCGGCGCACCAGAAGGTGGTCATGGCCGTCAGGACCCGGCCCTTGTCGCTGATGGGCTCGGCCATGATCACATCGAACGCGCTGACTCGGTCCGAGGCGACCATGAGGAGGCGCCCCGCTCCGGCGTCGTACAGCTCCCGGACCTTGCCCGAGTGGACCCGGGGCAGTTCCATCGTCACAGGTCGGCCAGCGCCGCGGCGAAACGGTCGACGTGACGCAGTGTCCGCGTCAGGTCGAAGGCGGCATTGAGCTGGGCACCGTCCAACGTCACCTCGGCATCGGCCTCGAGAACGGCGCGCAAGGGGCGGCGTTCCTCCCAGGCCAGGCGGGCGTCGCGCTGCACGATCCGGTAGGCCTCGTCGCGCGTCAGCCCCCCGGAGACCAGGGCCAGCAGCACCGATTGGGAGAACACGAGCCCGAGCGTGCCTTCGATGAGGTTCTGCCGCGCCCGCTCCGGGTGCACCACCAGGCCGGCGGCCAGTCCCGTCGCCTTGCGCAGCATGTAGCAGGCCAACATGGAGGCGTCGGGCAGGGCCACGCGCTCGACCGAGCTGTGCGAGATGTCGCGCTCGTGCCACAGGGCCACGTCCTCCAACCCGGCACTGAGATAGCCCCGCTGCAGCCGGGCCAGGCCGCAGAGCCGCTCGGAGAGGATGGGGTTGCGCTTGTGCGGCATGGCCGAGCTGCCCTTCTGTCCGGCACCGAAGGGTTCCTCCGCCTCGCCCAGCTCGCTCCGGGCCAGGTGCCGGATCTCGGTGCACATGAGCTCGATGGTCGAGCCGATGGCGGCGCAGGCGTAGAAGTACTCGGCATGGCGGTCGCGGGCGATCACCTGGGTGGCCGGCACCGGTGTCAGGCCGAGCGCAGCACACACGCTCGCTTCCACCGCGGGATCGATATTGGAGTAGGTGCCCACGGCGCCGGAGAGCTTGCCCACGGCGATCCCGTCACGGGCGGCCCGCAGGCGGCGGCGGTCGCGGTCCGCCTGCAGAGCCCACAACGCGAACTTGGCCCCGAACGTCGTGGGCTCGGCGTGCATGCCGTGCGTGCGGCCGGTGACCGGCACGTGCAGGAGCTCGAGCGCGCGCGCCTTGAGCGCGGCCACATAGGCATCGATGTCGGACAGCAGCAGGTCGGCGGCCCGGGTGAGCGTTGCGCACAGCGCGGTGTCCACCACGTCCGACGAGGTCAGCCCGTAGTGGATGTGGGAACCGGCAGGAGCACCGATGCGCTCCTGCACGACGTCGACGAAGGCGGCCACGTCGTGGTCCGTGATCTTCTCGCGCTCGAGCACGTCGGCGACGAAGAGGTCGTCGACCGTCGGGGCCTTGGCGCGGCAGGTGACGGCGTCCTCCGCCGGTACCACACCGACCGCGGCCTGCGCCTCGGTGGCCAGCAGCTCCACCTCGAGCCACAGGGAGAACCGTGCCGTGTCGCTGAACAGGGCAGCCATGTCGGCCGGGGCGTAACGCGGGATCACTGGGCGCCCCGTCCTGCCGGTACCGGGCCGCCGCCCACCAGGGCGGCGATGTCGTGGCGCAGCTGCATGCCCTCCCAGTCGATCGGCGCCGTGGCGGCATAGGCCCGTTCGCGTGCCTGCTCCAGCGTCGGCGCGACCGCGGTCACGCCGAGCACGCGCCCCCCGGCCGTGTAGAACGGCCCGGTGGCGGTGTGGCGTCGGGTGCCGGCGTGGAAGACGGTCACCCCGTCGACAGCGGCGACGGACTGACCGCTGACGTCGAGCCCCTCGATCGTGTCTCCGGTACGGGGGCTCTCCGGGTAGCCCTGCGAGGCCAGGACGACGCAGACCGCCGCATCACCCGAGAAGGTGGGTGGATCGGCCTCGTCGAGCTCTCCGTTGGCCACGGCCAGGAACAGCGCTGCGGCGTCGTCGACCAGCAGTGGCAGGAGCACCTGCGTCTCCGGATCACCGAAGCGCACGTTGTACTCAATGACCTTGGGCCCGTCCGAGGTCAACATGAGACCGGCGTACAGCACGCCGCGGTAGTCGATGCCGCGACGGCGGAGCTCTGCGACAAGTGGCCGTACGGCTGTGTCCATGATGAGCTCCACGGCGGTCCCGTCGACGTGTGGCATCGGCGCGTAGGCTCCCATGCCCCCGGTGTTAGGGCCGACGTCGCCGTCGCCGACTCGCTTGAAATCCTGTGCCGGTACCAGCGGCACCGCGTGCGTGCCGTCACAGAGCACGAGCAGCGAGCACTCCTCACCGACCAACCCCTCCTCTATGACGATGTGCCGGCCGGCGTCGCCAAAGGAACTGCCGGACAGCTTGGCGGTGACGTCCTGGCGTGCCTCAGGGAGTGTCTGCGCCACCAGCACGCCCTTGCCGGCGGCGAGACCGTCCGTCTTGATCACCCACGGACCGGGCAGAGTGTGGAGATAGTCCACGGCGGCGGCGGACTCGAGCGCATCGAAGGTGGCGTAGCGCGCCGTTGGGACCCCCGCCGCGCTCAGGACCTCCTTCATGAAGGCCTTGGACCCCTCGAGCAGGGCGCCGTCGGCTCCCGGGCCCAAGACGGCCCGGCCCTGGGCCCGCAAGGTGTCGGCCAGGCCGGCCACCAGGGGAGCTTCGGGGCCGATGACGTAGAGATCGGCGTCGATCTCCTCGACCGACTCGTCCTCGGACACCGTGATGGGCGGGGCCATACCGGGGTTGCCCGGGGTCACCACCACGTCGGCCGTGCGCGCCAGCACGTGGGCGAGCGCGTGCTCGCGGCCGCCGCTGCCGACGATGCAGACCCTCACGCGGTGGCGAAGGAAACGGTCTGCTCGCGGCCCGGTCCGACCCCCACGAGGCGGACGGGCACGCCGATCTGCTCGGACAGGAAGGCCACGTACTCGCGGGCGGCCGCCGGCATGTCGCCGGGCGCCGTGGCTGCGCTGAGGTCGGTGCTCCAACCGGGCAGCTCCTCGTAAACGGGCACCGCCTTGTGGAAGGTCGACTGGTGGTAGGGCACATGCGTGTAGCGAATGCCGTCGGCCTCGTAGGCGACGCACACCTTGACCGACTCGAAGGTGTCGAGGACGTCGAGCTTGGTCAGGGCCACCTCGGTCAGGGAGTTCAGCCGCACCGCCTGGCGCAGCATGACGGCGTCGAACCACCCGCAGCGCCGCCGGCGCCCGGTGTTGGTACCGAACTCGTGGCCGCGCTCGACCAGAAGCTCGCCGACATCGTTCTCCTGCTCCGTGGGGAAGGGGCCGGCGCCGACCCGGGTGACGTAGGCCTTGGCAATACCGATGACGCGGTCGATGTCCCGCGGTCCGAGGCCCGAGCCCGTGCACGCGCCGCCCGCGACGGGATTGGAGGACGTGACGAACGGATAGGTGCCATGGTCGAGGTCGAGGAAGGTGGCCTGCGCACCTTCCAACAGGACCTGGCGGTCGTGGTCCATGGCGTCGTGGACCATGCCGACGGTGTCGCCCACCATGGGTTCGATCCGCGGGGCGTACTCGCCCAGATAGTGGTCGGCGATGTCCCCGGCGTCCAGCGGCAGCCGGTTGTAGACCTTGGCCAGAACTGCGTTCTTCTCCTTGAGCGCGACGTCCAGCTTCTGTCGGAAGATCTTGGGGTCGAAGAGGTCCTGCACCCGGAGCCCGACGCGCGTCGCCTTGTCGGCGTAGGCCGGGCCGATGCCGCGCTTCGTCGTCCCCAGCGCGTTCTTGCCCAGGAAGCGCTCGGTCACCCGGTCCAGCTCCTGGTGGTAGGGCATGATCAGGTGGGCGTTGCCGCTGACCACCAACCGGCTGGTGTCGATCCCCCTGGCGGCCAGGCTGTCGAGCTCCTCGAGCAGGACGGCCGGGTCAACCACGACCCCGTTGCCGATGATCGGCGTGATGTGGTCGTACAGAATGCCGCTGGGTACCAGCTGGAGTGCGAAGGCCTCGTCGTTGACCACGATGCGGTGACCGGCATTGTGGCCACCCTGGTAGCGGACGACGAGGTCCATTTCGCGGGCGAGGAGGTCGGTCAGCTTGCCCTTCCCCTCGTCGCCCCATTGGGTCCCGACCACAACGGTTGCGGGCACGCGCCTCTCCGTTCGCTCTGTCGCTTCGGATTACGCACCAGTGTAGCGCCTGCCGAAATCGGGGTACGAAAGCGCTGTGTTTCGGCCCCCAGCGCCGGGGTATCTCCCGCGACGGGCACGGATGCGAGCTCCCGGATCTGCCGGGAAGCTCCCCGAGGACCCGAGGAGGGTCGGACGGATGACCAACGAATTGCAGGGCGTGCGGGTCGCCTTCGTCGTCGCCAACGAGGGCATTGAGCAGACCGAGCTCCTGCGGCCCTGGCGGGCCGTGGTGGACGCCGGCGGGACGGCGTCGCTCGTCGCCCCCCAGCCAGGGCTGGTCGAAACCATGCGTCACCTCGATCGCGCCGACCGGTTCCCGGTGGACCAGGTCACCGAGCATGCCCGCGCCGCCGACTTCGACGCCGTCGTCCTGCCAGGCGGTGTGGCCAATCCCGACCACCTCCGGACCGACGGTGCCGCCGTGGATCTCCTGATGGCGATGTTCGAGGCGGGCAAGCCGGTGGCGGCCATCTGCCACGGCCCGTGGACCCTGATTGAAGGAGATCTCGTGGCCGGCCGGACCCTCACGTCGTGGCCGAGCCTGCAGACCGACCTGCGCAATGCCGGCGCCTACTGGGTCGACCGTCAGGTCGTCGTGTGCCGCCTCGGCATCAACACTCTGGTTACCAGCCGCGGACCCGAAGACCTCGACGCCTTCTGCCGCGAGCTCACTGCAGCCTTCGCTCCGGTCGGCGCGCTCGTTTGACTCCAAAGGCGCAATTCGGAAACGGGGGGTCCCCGTCACTTCGCCTCGGTGCCTCCGTCTGGCTAACCTGCGGACATCCGGGCGCCGCGCTCGGGGAAGCGGAGGCTGAGAGTTGATGAAGTCCCGAGTGCAGCGATGGACGTCCCTCGCACTGTGCAGCGTGCTCTGCGGAGGTCTCTCGCTCGTGGCCCTGGCAGGAGCCGGCAACAGCGCCGGTGCGGCGACACCCGCAGACGTGACGGTGTCGGGGACCCCCGTGAACTTCGGCAGTGTCACCCTCGGCAATCACTCCGTGCTGCAATTCACGGTGACCAACACCTCGCTGACGACGAATGACGTCATCACCGGCTATACGAACTCGGGGCCGAATGCGGATGATTTCAACGCCTCCCCCGGGCCGGACTGCTCGATCAACGACGCATTCCCGCTCACTGTTTCTCCAGGTGGCACCTGCACCATTCTGGTCGGGTTCTTTCCGGGTCAGCTCGGAGCCCTGTCGACCACGGTGAAGCTCATCGACAGCGGGGCGGGCAGCCCCCCTGTCACACTCTCGGGAACCGGCACCATCGGCTACTACCAGGTCAACGCCGGAGGCAAGGTGGCCCACTACGGCGACGCAGCCTTCTACGGCGACCTGTCCGGTACGGCGCTGAACAATCCCATCGTCGGCATCGCACAGAGCGGCAGTGACGGCGGGTACTGGCTGGTCGCGTCGGACGGAGGCATCTTCAACTTCGGGTCGGCCGGATTCTTCGGATCCGCCGGCGGCATCCACCTCAACAAGCCGATCGTGGGCATCGCCCCGACCGTCGACAACGAGGGCTACTGGCTGGTCGCCACCGACGGTGGCATCTTCAGCTACGGCGACGCCACGTTCTACGGCTCCACCGGCAGCATCCACCTCAACCAGCCCATCGTGGGCATGGCGGCGACGCCCGATGGCAGGGGCTACTGGCTGGTCGCCTCGGACGGGGGCATCTTCAGCTACGGCGACGCCACGTTCTACGGCTCCACCGGCAGCATCCACCTGAACAAGCCGGTCGTGGGCATGGCGGCGACGCCCGACGGCAAGGGCTACTGGCTGGTCGCCTCGGACGGGGGCATCTTCGCCTACGGCGACGCCACGTTCTACGGCTCCACCGGGGCCATCCACCTCAACCAGCCCATTGTCGCCATGGCGGCGACGCCGACGGGCAAGGGGTACTGGTTCACCGCTGCCGACGGAGGCCTGTTCAACTACGGCGATGCGGCGTTCCTCGGTTCGGCCGCCGGCCAGGGGTTCGGAACGGTGGTGGGCATGGCAACCGACGGCGAGCCGACCCGCCAAGCATCCGCGGGTTGAACGGCGGCGTTCGCGCCGGCAGGTGCGGTCGTCGGAGTCTGAACTGTTCTCGCCGGCTCGCTTCGGCGTGACCATGCACGTACGGATCCACAGCGGACCGCGGACATCTGATTAGCATCCGGTCGGACGGGTGACGGCACCCGGAGACCGGAGGGCGAGTGATGAGAACCCGAGCGCGGCGGTGGACGTCGGTGGCTGTCTGCAGTGCTCTGTGTGGCGGCCTGTCGGTCATAGCCGTTGCGGGAACCGGGAGCGGCGCCGGTGCCGCCACGCCAGCACTCACTCACGGTGGCGCCGACCAGCCTGGACTTCGACCCGTTGACGTTGGGGGATATCGGCGGCCCAAAGCCGTTCACGCTGACCAACAACGGCGCCGTCAATGACTCGATCAGCATCAACCGCGCCGACCGTCACCGGCCCGGGTGCGAACGACTTCTTCGCGATCCCGAGCCCGACGAGCTGCCCTGCACCCAGATCCTCAATGGCAACATCACGCTGGCAGCCAGCCGGAACCTGCACCTTCGACACCTACTTCATACCGGCTGCACTCGGCACGACGGAAGGCAACGGTCCACTTCGCCGACACGGCGAACTCCGGCACGACATTGGCACTCATCGGCGTCGGCACAATCGGCTACTACCAGGTCGACACCAAGGGCACTGTGGCCCCCTTCGGAGACGCCGGGTTCTACGGTGACCTCTCAAAGACGGCGCTGAACAAGCCGATCGTCGGGATCGCCCAAACCGGTGATGACGGCGGGTATTGGCTAGCCGCGTCCGACGGGGGCATCTTCAACTTCGGGGACGCTGGATTCTTCGGGTCCGCCGGCGGCATCAAGCTCAACAAGCCCGTCGTGGGCATCGCCCCGACCATCGACGGCGGGGGCTACTGGATGGTGGCCACCGACGGCGGCATCTTCACCTACGGCGACGCGCAGTTCTACGGCTCCACCGGCAGCATCCACCTCAACCAACCCATCGTGGGCATGGCGGCGACGCCCGACGGTGGGGGCTACTGGCTCGTCGCCTCGGACGGCGGCATCTTCGCCTACGGCGACGCCCAGTTCTACGGCTCCACCGGGAGCATCCACCTCAACAAGCCGATCGTCGGCATGGCTCCGACACCCGACGGTGGCGGCTACTGGCTCGTCGCCTCGGACGGCGGCATCTTCGCCTACGGCGACGCCCAGTTCTACGGCTCCACCGGGAGCATCAACCTGGCCCAACCCATCGTGGGCATGGCTGCCATGCCCGACGGGGGCGGTTACTGGTTCACGGCGGCAGACGGCGGGCTGTTCAACTATGGGTCCGCACCGTTCCTCGGATCCTCGGCGGGGACCGGCATCGGCTCCGTCGTGGGCATGGCAACCGACGGCGCTCCGACCCTGCAGGCGTACCTCGACCTCTCCGGTCAGCGGGCCCATGCGGACGGGTCGGTGCCGCTGGTGCGGCCCATGCCGGCGAACGCTCGACACTTCGCCGGCCCCTGAGCCACCGGAGACACCCACTCCCGACAGCGGGCGAACCTCACTTCAGGACGCCCTCACCGGATCGGCTCGAGCGATCTCGTTCGACCATCTCAGCGGAGGCGTGTGTGCCGTTTCCTTGCGTCGATGCGCACGGCGTGTCCCGCCACCCTCTGCATGGCGGGAGGGAGAGCCTCTCACTTCAGTTGCGTGCCGGCGAGATCAGAACCCGGTGGCGGCGATGATGGGACCATTGAGATGGGTCTCTGACATCCCCCCGTCGTTGGGCGCGTCTCCGAAGTTGTAGATCGCCCCGAGGGCCGACGAGACCCAGTAGCCCGCACCGTCCGACGTGCTGAACACCGACGAGGCCGGATCGAAGGCGTTGAAGTCGGTCGCAGGTGGCGTGCCGTCGCTGGGCGCATCGCCGTAGTGGTACACCTCGCCATCGCTCAAGAGCACCAGGTAGCCCTGCCCGTCGGGCGTGGGCACGGCCGAGGTCACGGTGCCGTGGCCCGGGGCGCCGAAGTAGGGGGCGTCGCCGAACGTATAGATGTTGCCGGTCGAGGTCACCAGCCAGTAGCCGTTGCCGCTGGCATCGGGCATGACGGCCACCGCTGAGCCCGAGCAACCACCGATGCCGGGACAGGACCCGGCGAAGTGGGCGTCTCCGAAGGCGAAGACCCCGCCGTCGGAGGCGACCATGAAGTAGCCGCCGTCGTCGATGGAGGGGACCATGCCCACAATGGGCGCGTTGAGGCTGTTGGGCTGCCCCGACCCCGCGGGGTGGAGGCCGACTCCCGGAATGGATCCGTAGAACTGTGTGTCGCCGTAACTGAAGACGCCCCCGTCGGAGGCGTCGAGCCAGTAGCCCCCGTGGTCCGCCGTGGGCACGATCCCGACGACGGGCCGCTGCAGGTGCAGGCTGCCGGTCGACCCGTAGAACTGGGCCTGCCCGAAGCTGAAGATCCCTCCGTCGGATCCCACGAGCCAGTATCCCCGCGGGCTCGGCACGAAGGTGTCGGTGAAGGTGGAACCGCGGTGAACCCGACGCCGAGTCGGTCCCGCCGAGGCGATGAGGTTACCGCTCTCGTCGACCATGTCCGCTCGGCGCTCAAGGTGATGGAGCCCAGCTCGGGTTGTAGGTCATGCCGGTGAACGTCGCCGACCCGAAGTTGGCCAGCGTCGGCTGCGCCGCGCCCACCGCCGTGGGAGCTCCTCGATCCATTCGGCGGAGGCGCCCAGGCCGGCGTAGGGACACCGGATTGGAGATAGTTGTCCCCGGCCCGTGTCGTCGGTGATCGAGAGGCTCCAGGTATCGACGGCGCTGCTGAATCGACGCAGCCATCTGGTCGCCAGGCGAGACCGCAATCGACCGATCGTCACCGACGGCTGGGGATAAAGCTCGTACCAGGCGTAGTAGGCCGTCTCGCCACCGTCGGTCACCTGCGCCGTCCCGGTCTGGATGATGGAGCTGGGTGAGCTCGGCCGCCGTCGATCCCGATCCAGGTAGCCGACGCTCTGGTGTACTGGGTGGGCTGCACGGTCGGGACAACCCAGCTCGCCGTGATGCCGGTGAAGGTCCGTCTGCGCCCGTGGCGATCTGGCCCGACCAGTTGGTGGACTCCGACGTGAAGGACCGGCCAGCCACGTGCGGCTGCGGGCCCGTGAGGAACGCGCCCGGGTGGGAGTGGAACTGCGCCGAGGCGCTGACGGGTGCGTGACCCAACTCCGCCCACGGTGCCGCGTGCGTGGCCGCCGTCTGCTGCGCTCCGGCGACCGATGCACCCATGACGAGACCGACGGCGACGAGCGCGGTCGCGCTCAGCCACCTCCACATGCGAAAGGACCCTGGCAAATCGTCCGCCTCCCCAGTTCGTTGTCAGCGTGAACCAGGCGATTGTACGCATGCCGACCTCGCGATATCGGCGTTTGAGTGCCCCGCTTGCGCTCGAATTGTGTGGTGCAATCGTCGTGTAGGCGTGATCCCACGTCTGTCCCCGGCGTGTCCCCGGCGTGTCGCCGGCGCGGCACCCGGTTAGCGCAGCACGATCCGATCGTCGTCCACGGCCACGGTGACCGTCGCCCCTTCGAGGTACTGCCCCTCCAGCAGCGCCAATGCCAACGGGTCCTCAATGGTCCGCTGCAAGACGCGACGCAACGGGCGGGCGCCGTAGTCGGGGTCGTAGCCGGCATGGGCCAGCCACTGCTCCGCCTCCGGCGTCACCACCAGCGAGAGCCGGCGCTCGGCCAGACGCGACCGCAGCCGGCCCAGCTGAATGCCCACAATGACCGCCAGGTCGTCCTCGCTCAGCGGCTTGAAGCGCACGATCTCGTCGATGCGGTTGATGAACTCGGGCTTGAAGTAGTCCGCCGGCTCGCCCTTGAGGTTCGACGTCATGATGAGCACGGTGTTGGTGAAATCCACCGTGCGCCCCTGGCCGTCGGTCAGGCGCCCGTCCTCGAGCACCTGCAGCAGAATGTTGAACACGTCGGGGTGCGCCTTCTCGAGCTCGTCCAGCAGCACGACCGAATAGGGCCGGCGCCGCACCGCCTCGGTGAGCTGCCCGCCCTCGTCGTAGCCGACGTACCCCGGCGGCGCCCCCACGAGGCGCGACACGGCGTGCTTCTCCATGTACTCACTCATGTCGATGCGGATCATCGCCCGTTCGTCGTCGAAGAGGAACTCGGCCAGCGCGCGGGCCAGCTCGGTCTTGCCGACACCGGTCGGTCCGAGGAAGAGGAACGAACCGATGGGGCGGTTGGGGTCGCTCAGCCCGGCCCGGCTGCGCCGGATGGCGTTGGCCACCGCGGCGACCGCCTCGTCCTGCCCCACCACGCGTTCGTGCAGAGTGGACTCCAGCCGCACCAGCTTCTGCACCTCGCCTTCCATGAGGCGGGACACCGGCACGCCGGTCCAGCGGCTCACGACCTCGGCGATGTCCTCGGCGTCGACCTCCTCCTTCAAGAACCGCGAGCCGGCCTGCAGCTTCGCCAGGTCCTCGTTGGCCTGCGCAATGCGGCGCTCCAGCTCGGGCAGCTCCCCGTAACGGATGGCGGCGGCCCCGGCCAGGTCGGCGTCGCGCTCCAGCCGCGCCGCCTCCTCCTCCTTGAGCGTCTTCTCCTCCTGCAGCTCGCTGACTGCGTTGAGCGAGCTCTTCTCCTGCTGCCAGTGGGCCGCCATGGAGTCGCGCTGCTCAGCGAGCTCGGCCAGCTCGCCCTGCAGGCGCTCGAGGCGCTCCTTCGAGGCGTCGTCGCTCTCCTTCTCGAGCGCCAGCTTCTCGATTTCGAGCTGGCGAATGCGCCGCGAAATCTGGTCGAGCTCCGTGGGCATGGAGTCGATCTCAATGCGCAGCTTCGACGACGCCTCGTCAATGAGGTCGATGGCCTTGTCGGGCAGGAAGCGCCCCGTGACGTAGCGATCGGACAGCACGGCGGCGGCCACCAGCGCGGCGTCCTGAATCCGCACCTTGTGGTGCGCCATGTAGCGCTCCGACAGGCCACGCAGAATGGCGATGGTGTCCTCGACCGAGGGCTCCCCGACGAACACGGGCTGGAAGCGGCGCTCCAGCGCGGCGTCCTTCTCAATGGAGGTGCGGTACTCGTCCAGCGTGGTGGCGCCGATGAGGCGGAGCTCGCCGCGCGCCAGCATGGGCTTGATCATCTGACCGGCGTCCATGGCCCCCTCGGCCGCGCCCGCGCCGACAATTGTGTGCAGCTCGTCAATGAAGGTGACGATCTCGCCCTCGGCGTCGGTGATCTCCTTGAGCACGGCCTTGAGGCGCTCCTCGAACTCGCCTCGGTACTTGGCGCCGGCCACCATGGAGCCCAAGTCGAGCGCAATGACCCGCTTGCCCTTGAGCCCCTCGGGCACGTCGCCTTCAATGATGCGGTTGGCCAGTCCCTCGACGATGGCCGTCTTGCCCACTCCGGGCTCGCCGATGAGGACGGGGTTGTTCTTCGTCCGGCGCGACAAAACTTGAATCACCCGGCGGATCTCCTCGTCCCGGCCGATGACCGGGTCGAGCTTGCCCTCACGGGCCGCCTCGGTCAGGTCGCGCCCGTACTTGGCCAGGGCCTGGTACGTCTGCTCGGGGTCGGGCGTCGTAACCCGGTGGTTCCCTCGCACGGCGCGCAGGGCCGTCAGCAGCGCGTCCCTGGTGACGCCGATCTGGTCGGCCAGCGCCAGCACGAGGTGCTCCACCGACACGTAGTCGTCGCCCAGGTCACGGCGGTTCTGGTCCGCCGCCTCCAGCACCGCCCGGGCGTCGCGCGACAGTCCCGGCTCGGCCCCACCCTCGGCCCGGGGTAGGCGTGACAGTTGCTCGTGCACCTTCCCGGCCAGCACGTCGGGGTCCACACCGACCTGGGAGAGCAGCGGGCGCGTCATGGTCTCCTGCTGCTGCAACAGGGCGTCGAGCAGGTGAGCCGGCGTCAACTCGGGATGGTTCGACGAGGCGGCGTGCCCCGTCGCCGCGCTGAAGGCGGCCTTCGTGTTGTTCGTCCAACGTTCTGGGTCTATCGGCACCGGCTCGCCTCTCTCGTCTCGCGCCTCGTGGTCTGCAAACTCGTGATCGTGTCCTCTGTGGTGTCCGGCACCGCTGTGTTCAGCACCGCTGTATCCAGCACCGCGGTCCGTCCCGCCCTACGTCCCGGTCCGCCGCCGCAACACCGGCGACTGGCGCAACGGCACGAGGTCGCGCCGGTACTGGCGATGCGTGGCCGCCACTGCGTCGAGCGCCTGCGCCCGGGCCTCCACCAGTTCCTCGCGCAGCCGGGACAGCTCGGACTCGAGCTGCAGCACCCGGCGCACCCCTTCGAGGTTGAGCCCGGTGGAGGTCAACTCCTGAATGTGGCGCAGGCGCTCCAGGTCCCGCTCTGAGAAGCGCCGGCTGCCACCACTGGTGCGGGAGGGGTCGAGCAGGCCCTTGCGCTCGTAGATGCGCAGGGTCTGGGGGTGCATCCCCGTCAGCTCGGCTGCCACCGAAATCACGTAGACCGCCTGGTTCGCATCGCGGTCGGCCATCACTGCATCACCCCGTTCACACCGCCTACACCGTTCACACCGTTCACCCCGTTCACACCGCCTACACCGTTCACACCACACACACCACTCACCCCGTACATCGCCCTCACCCGTCCACCGCGATGCGCGGCGCCGGCTCCGTCACCGCGGCCAGCGACTCCACCGCCGCCTTCTGCTCGTCGGTGAGCTCTGTCGGCACGACCACCTCGACCTTGACCAGCAGGTCGCCCGGCTTCTTGGCGTTACGACCGGACCCGCTCGGCACGCCGCGGCCACGCACGCGCAGGACCTTGCCCGACGACGTGCCCGCCGGCACCTTGAGCGTGACCTTGCCGTCGAGCGTCGGCACCGTGATCGTCGTGCCCAGCGCCGCCTCCGGGAACGTGATCGGCACCGTGATGGTCAGATTGCGCCCGCTGCGCCCGAAGAACTCGTGGTGGGCCACGTGGACGACCACGTAGAGGTCACCGGGAGGCGCCATGCCCTGACCGGGCGCGCCCCGTCCCTTGACCCTGATGCGCTGGCCGCCCTCCACCCCGGCCGGGATCCGGACCTTGACCGAGCGCACCTTGTGCTCGGTGCCCGTCCCGTGGCACACGGGGCACGGCGTGTCGAACAGCGTCCCCCGCCCCATGCAGTCCGGGCAGACGGTGCTGAGGGAGAACAGGCCCTGGTTGTCGTTGAGGCTGCCTGACCCCCCGCAACGGGGGCAGGTGTGAGTCGAGGTCCCGGGGGCGGCCCCGCTGCCGCGGCAGTTCGAGCAGCGCACCTCCTGGGGGACGTTGACCGACGTCGTGACGCCGTGCACCGCGTCCTGGAACGACAGGTGGAGCTGCGCCTCCATGTCGGCCCCGCGCTGTGGCCCGCGCTGGGTCGTGCGCGTCCGGCCGGCGCCCCCACCGAAGAGGCCGCCGAAGAGATCCCCCAGGTCGCCCATGTCCTCCATGCGGAAGGTGCCACCACCACCACCGGGCGCGCCGAAGCCGCCGACCGGCCCGTGCGAGCGGACCTCGTCGTACTCCTTGCGTTTGTCGGCGTCACCGATGACGTCGTAGGCGGCGCTGATCTCCTTGAAGCGCTCCTCCGAGCCCGGGTTGGTGTCCGGGTGGTTCTCCTTCGCCAGCTTCCGGTAGGCGCGCGTGATCTCCTTGTCCGACGCCGTCGGGACGACGCCCAGCACCTTGTAGTAGTCCTTCTCGAACCATTCACGCTGTGCGGCCATGGGTCAGTTCACCCCCGCACACGGACCATGGCGGGGCGCAGCACCTGCCCCTTCCAGCGGTAGCCGGAACGCAGCACTTCCTCCACCATGGTCTCGCCGCCCGGGCCGCCCTCGCCGTCGGCGTGCGCGACGCCGTCGTGCACCGAGGGGTCGAAGGGGACCTCGGGCTGGTCGACCCGCTCGAGGCCTTCCCTCGAGAGGATGTCCAACAACATCGCCCGTGAGGCGTGCAGCGCCTTGGCGCCCTCGCCCACGTCGACCGAGTCCTTCAGATGATTCTCGGCCAGGTCGAGCGCGTCGAGCACCGGCAGCAACTTGTCCACCAGGTGCTGCGAGGCGCGCGCGGCCTGCTCCTCCTGCTGGCGGGTGATCCGCTTGCGGTAGTTCTCGAAGTCGGCTTGGGTGCGCTGGAGCGCGAGCAGGTACTCGTCCCGCTCGCGCGCCAGCACTTCCCGCGGGTCGGCCTCCTCGGCCAGGCCCGCGTGGGTGGCGGCGTGCGCCGCCGACCCGTTGGCCTCTCCCGGTGCGCCCGGTCCGCCTGCTCCCGGTTCCCGGTGGCCCCGCCCTCAGAAGAGACGGTCTCCTCCTCCGGCACGGCCTCGTCGCCGAAGCTCATTGCTCATCGACGATCTCGGCGTCGACCACGTCGTCGTCCGACGCGTTCTCGGCGCCACCCGAGCCCTCGCCGGCCCCGGCACCGTCGCCACCGAACCCGGCCTCACCACCGGCCGAGGCCGAGGCGGACGCCTGCTCGTAGAGGCGCTGGCTGAAGCTCTGCGACACGCCGACCAGCTTCTCGGTGGTGTCCTTGATGGCCTCGAGGTCGGTGCCGGCCAGCGCGTCCTTCACGCTCTTCAGGGCGGTCTCGACGTCCTCCTTCTCGGAGCCCTCGAACTTCTCGCCCTGCTCCTTGAGGAGCTTCTCGGTCTGGTACACCAGCGTGTCGGCGCTGTTGCGGACCTCGGCCTCCTCGTGGCGCTTGCGGTCGTCCTCGGCGTGCGCCTCGGCGTCGCGGACCATGCGGTCGATCTCGTCCTTGGCCAGTGAGGACTGGCCGGTGATCGTCATCGACTGCTCCTTGCCGGTCGCCTTGTCCTGCGCCGCCACGTGGACGATCCCGTTGGCGTCGATGTCGAACGTGACCTCAATCTGCGGGATACCCCGTGGGGCCGGCGGCAGGTCCACCAGTTGGAACTTGCCCAGCGTCTTGTTGTACATCGCCATCTCGCGCTCACCCTGGAGCACGTGGATCTCGACCGACGGCTGGTTGTCCTCGGCCGTGGTGAAGATCTCCGACCGCTTGGTCGGGATGGTGGTGTTGCGCTCGATGAGCTTGTGCATGACTTGGCCCTTGGTCTCGATACCCAGGGACAGCGGCGTGACGTCGAGCAACAGGACGTCCTTGACCTCGCCCTTGAGGACACCGGCCTGCACGGCGGCGCCGATGGCCACGACCTCGTCGGGGTTGACGCCCTTGTGGGGCTCCTTGCCCGTGAGGTTCTGCACCAGCTCCTGGACCGCCGGGATGCGCGTCGACCCGCCGACCATGACCACGTGGTCGATGTCGGAGGTCTTCAGGTTGGCGTCCTTGATGGCGGCGTCGAACGGCCCGCGGCACGCCTCGACGAGGTCGGCGGTGAGCTCGTTGAACTTCGCTCGCGTCAGCTTGAGGTCGAGGTGCTTGGGACCCTCGGACGTCGCCGTGATGAAGGGCAGGTTGATCTGCGTGTCCTGCACGGTGGACAGCTCGATCTTGGCCTTCTCCGCCGCCTCCTTCAGGCGCTGCATGGCCATCTTGTCCTGGGACAGGTCGACACCCTCGGTGTTCTTGAACTCGGTCACGAGCCAGGCGATGACCTTGTCGTCCCAGTCGTCGCCGCCCAGCTTGGTGTTGCCCGAGGTGGACTTGACCTCGAAGACGCCCTCACCGATGTCGAGGACGGAGACGTCGAACGTGCCGCCGCCGAGGTCGAAGACGAGGACGGTCCGGTCGGAGTCCTCCTTGTCGAGCCCGTAGGCCAGTGCGGCGGCCGTCGGCTCGTTGATGATGCGGAGCACCTCGAGCCCTGCGATCGACCCGGCCTCCTTGGTGGCCGTCCGCTGCGCGTCGTCGAAGTACGCGGGCACGGTGATGACGGCCTGCGTCACGGTGTCACCGAGATAGGACTCGGCGTCCCTCTTCAGCTTGCCCAGAATGCGGGCCGAGATCTCCTGGGCCGTGTACGGCTTGCCGTCGATGTCGACGGTCCAGCTCGTGCCCATGTGGCGCTTGACCGAACGGATGGTCCGGTCGGGGTTGGTGATGGCCTGGCGCTTGGCCACCTCACCGACGAGCACCTCGCCCGTCTTGGAGAAGCCCACGACCGAGGGAGTGGTCCGGCCACCCTCCGCGTTCGGGATCACGACGGGCTCGCCCGCCTCCAACACGCTGACCACCGAGTTGGTGGTTCCCAGGTCGATTCCTACGGCCTTGGCCATTTCTGCCATTCCTTCCGCTTGTCGTCTGCCGGTTCCGTCCGGCGTCGTCGTGTCCAGCTGGAGGCACTTCTGCGCCCGGCTGGCCTGCTCTTTCTCTGCAGTCTTCTCGTCAGTCGCTTCGTCAGTCGCTTCTTGCTGTGCACCAGTGTAGCAAAGTTGAGTCCTCTCATGTCAAGATTCTTGAGGCGATGCCTGCCACCCCGGTTTTCTCCCACCTGAACAGGTGGTTTCCGACTCCCCGCCGGGCCCATCTACGCTCGTGGCGTGCTCGATCTCGTCCTGGTCCGTCACGGGCAGTCAGCCTGGAACGCCGAGAACCTCTTCACGGGGTGGGTCGACGTCGACCTGACCCCGGCCGGGGAAGCCGAGGCCCGGGCCTGCGGCGAGCTGCTGGCCGCTGCGGCCGACCTGGACCTGCGCGTGCTGCACACCTCCGTTCTCACCAGGGCCATCCGGACCGCTGAGCTGGCCCTGGCAGCCGCCGGACGCAGCTGGCTGCCGGTCCGCCGGGACTGGCGCCTCAACGAGCGCCACTACGGGGACCTGCAGGGCAAGAACAAGGCCGCGATCAAGCAGGAGTTCGGGGCCGAGCAGCTCCAGCTCTGGCGCCGCAGCTACGACACGCCGCCGCCGCCCCTCTCCCCCGACAACCCCTACGACGTCGCAGGGGACCCCCGCTACCGCGACGTCAATCCGAGTGACCTGCCGCACACCGAGTGCCTGAAGGACGTGGTGGCCCGCACCGTGCCCTACTGGGAGTCGGCCATCGTGCCCGACCTCCGGGCCGCCGCCGCCCGGGGTGGCGCCGTGCTGGTGGCCGCCCACGGCAACTCCATCCGGGCCCTGCGCAAGCACCTGCAGGGCATTGCCGACGACGCCATCACCGAGCTCGAGGTCCCGACCGGCATCCCCTTTCGCCTGCGGCTCGACGACGACCTCGGGGTGGAGTCGGCCGACTACCTGGGTGACCCCGACGCCGCGGCCGCCGCGGCGGCGGCCGTGGCCCGCCAGGCTGACCAGCCACCCGCCTGACCCTTCCTCTCCCCCGTCCCCCCGAAGCAGGGGGTAGCCAACCGACCGATAAAGTGATATCTAATAGATAGCACTTTTATGTCGGAGGAGATCATCATGAGCAACGCACCCGCACCCGCAGCACCCGTCCCCGCCACGCCCGTCGGGCATCAGGGGGTCCGGGTCGACATCACCGAACGTCCCGCGGTTGCCGTCAACGGGTGGTTCGGCGTCCTCGCCCTCGCCGTGTGCGCCGGCGGCATGGTCCTCGCCGGGTTCAACGCTCCCGGCTGGCTCTTCCTGCCGATTCTGGTCTTCGTCCTCATCGTCACCGCACTGGTGATCGTCCCCCCGGGCCAGACCTCGGTCGTGCAGTTCTTCGGGCGCTACATCGGGACCGTCCGCCGCTCGGGGTTCTGGTGGGTGGCCCCCCTGACCGTGCGCCGCCGGGTCAGCGTCCGGGTCCGCAACTTCGAGACCGGGCACCTCAAGGTGAACGACGCCGACGGCAACCCGGTCGAGATCGCCGCCATCGTCGTGTGGCAGGTGGCCGACACGGCCCGGTCCACCTATGCCGTGGACAACTTCGTCGACTTCATCTCGGTCCAGGCCGAGTCCGCCCTCCGCCACGTCGCGGTCAGCCACCCCTACGACGACACCACCGGGGCGGGGACGTCGCTGCGCGGCTCGACCGACATCGTCGCCGGCGAACTGGCCGTCGAGGTGGCCGAACGGATCGCCATCGCCGGCCTCGAAGTGGTGGAGGTGCGGATCTCCCATCTGGCCTACGCCCAGGAGATCGCCCAGGCCATGCTGCGCCGCCAGCAGGCCAACGCGGTCGTGGCCGCGCGCTCGCGCATCGTCGAAGGCGCGGTGGGCATGGTCGAGATGGCGCTCAGTCGCCTGAACGAGGGGGGCGTGGTGTCGCTCGACGAGGAGCGCACGGCCAGCATGGTCAGCAACCTCATGGTGGTCCTGTGCGGGGACCAGCCGCCGTCGCCCGTCGTGAACACGGGCTCGCTCTATACGTGAGTGAACGGCGACAAGTCCTGCTCCGCATCGACCCGGCGGTCCACGACGCGCTGATGCGGTGGGCCAACGACGAGCTGCGCAGCGTGAACGCCCAGATCGAGGTGCTCCTGCGGCGGGCCCTGCGTGAGGCCGGGCGCATGCCCGAGCAGGCGGCCCCGCTCCCCAAGCGCGGCCGACCGCCGACGACGACAACGACGACGACGACGACGCAGGGCTGACACACCCCACCCGGGCCATGCGGCGCCGGCCCGTCCCGCCACGACCGGACCGGCGCCGACACCATGCCCCCGGACAGCGGCAGGCCGGGGCACCTCGCCGCGCCCCGGCCTGACCGACCGTCTACAGGAACTGTCGCGTCTTACAACGCGTCAGGCCCGCGCTCTCCGGTGCGCACGCGCACCACGGCTTCGACTGGGAGGACCCAGACCTTGCCGTCACCGATCTTGCCGGTGGAGGCCGAGGTGACGATGGCGTCGACCACCTCGTCCGTCTGGGCGTCGTCCACCAGCACCTCGACACGGATTTTGGGGACGAAGTCCACCTCGTATTCCGCACCGCGGTACACCTCGGTGTGTCCCCGCTGGCGCCCGAAACCCTGGGCCTCGGTCAGGGTCATGCCCTGCACCCCGAGGTTCTTCAGAGTCTCCTTGACGTCGTCGAGCTTGAACGGCTTGAGGACTGCCACGATCAGCTTCATTTGTCGATCTCCTTTCGTCCTGAGTGATCGGGCCTAAGACCCGCCGCCGGTATCGGTACCGGGCACCGGATAATCCTCTGCGATCGCCGCCGCTGAGCTCCCTCCCTTGTCGAGACCGGCCATGGCGAAGGCGCCGTCGGACCGACTGGCGAGCGTCTCCTCGGGGAAGGCCTCCTCGCCGTGGATGGCGAGGTCCCCGACTTCGAGGATCTCGTCCTTGTAGCGGGTGCCCCGGAGGACCAGGCCGATGAGCTTCATGAGGATGAAGGTGATCAGCGCGGACCAGATGATGACGAAGATCGCCGCTCGGAACTGTTCCCACAGCTGGTGCGCCGACCCGGTGTACATCAGGCCGTTGACACCGAAGGGCACGCAGGTCCCCTTCGCCGTGAGGTACGTCGCCTGCGAGGTGGCGATCACCTGCCCGGCCGGGGTCAGGTGACCACAGCCGTACTCAATCATGTTCGGGTCTCCGAAGATGCCCAGGAGCATGCCGCCAGTGAATCCGGCAATGCCGTGGGTGTAGATGACACCCAGAGCATCGTCGACCTTGGAGAAGGGCCGTACCTTGGAGAGGTAGTTCCAGGCGATCCAGACGACGACCGTGCACGTGGCCCCGACGAAGATGGCACCCAGGCCGTTGACCCAGCCGGCGCACGGCGTGATGCCGACCAGTCCGCAGATCATGCCGTTGACACCACCGAGGAAGGTGGGCTTCTTCTCCTTGGAGAGCCAGGCGTCCATGGCGATCCAGACCAGGACACCGGTGGCCGTGGCGAGGTTCGTGTTGACCACCGCTGCCGCGGCGCTGGCCCCGGCGTAGTAGGGGTCACCACCGTTGAACCCGTTCCAGCCCAACCACAGGATGCCGGCACCGACCGCCGCCATCACGAGGTTGTTGGGCAAGGCGTGCTGTCGATCTCGCAGGAGTCTCGGTCCGAGACACCAGGCCGCTACGAAGCCGGACACACCGGCCGACATGTGGATGACGTACCCACCGGAGAAGTCCAGTGCGCCCTCCTGGGCGAAGTAGCCGCCGCCCCAGAGCAGGAAGGCGTCCACCGTGTACACGCAGGTGGACCACAGCGGGACCAGCAGGACCCAGGCGCTGAACTTGATGCGGCCGAGCACGCTGCCGAGGAACAGCAACGGTGTGATCGCCGCGAAGACGAACTGGAAGTAGGCCAGGGACGAGGTCGGGAAGTGGAACGGGATGATCGTGTTGGCTGCCGAACTGGCTTGCGCCTGTTCACCGTAGGCACTCGTGATCGGTCCCGGCTTCCCGAGGAAGTTCTCGAAGAAGTGCGTGAGCGTTCCGGTGGTCCCCGCGTTCTGCGTCTGCGTCACCACCCCGTTGACGAGGTGGACGCCGCCGCCGATGGACGTGTCGCCGAAGCCCATTTTGTACTCCCACAGGAACCACGCAACCATCACCAGTGAGAATCCGGCGAACATCATTGCGAGTACGTTCACGGCCCACTTCTTGGGAACAAGGGACGCGTAGAGCACTGCGAGGCCAGGAAGGCTCATCAGGCCGACGAAGGTGGCGGCTGTTATCTGCCACGTATTGTCTGCCGGATTGAGCCAACTGGGATACGGAACGTACGAAGCCGCTCCTATCAGATGGATCACTCAAGCTCTCCTAACTGTCATCCGCCCCGGCGTCCCGCTCTGCGGCCAGAGCGTGACGAAACACCGGGTACGGCTCATGCCATTCGGACGGTTCACCCCGCCGCAGACACAATGCATTTCAGGAGTTTCCGCATGATCACGCGTGTGTTTCGGGATTGTTAATCCACCGCCTCACCGCAATCCCGGGGTTTTCGGCAGCCCCGAATCTGCCGAAGGGCGGCGGCGTGCCTGGTGGCGGACCCCACTACGATCCTGCCGATCGTGACGACCGACCCCGACGCTCCCCTGCCCGGAAACGACGATGCGGAGGGCGAGCCCGCTGATCGTGTCGGGCAGCTTCGCGGTGCTGGCGTGTCGGTGGACGGACGGCGGGTCGGGCGGGTCGCGCTCGGGGTCGTACTGGCCACCCTGGCCGTCCTGGCCATCGTCTTCACGGTCGTCGGGATCCACACGAACCAACAGGACGACCGCCTCCATAACGACGGCGTCCCTGTCACCTTCACCGTGACCGGCTGCATGGGGCTCCTCGGGGGCAGCGGGAGCAACGCCGCCGGGTACGCCTGTCGCGGGACGTACGCCCTCGACGGCCACAGCTACAGCGAGCCGCTTCCGGGCGTCACGTTCCACCGGCCCGGATCCACGGTCGCCGCCGTCGCGGTGCCGGGCGATGCTGCGTTGGTCTCGCCGACTTCCATTGTGGCGACGGAGCACTCGTCGGCGAGCGTCTTCGTGCTGCCGGCCGTTCTCGGCATCGTCTTCCTATTGCTCTTGACGCTGCTACTGGTCCTGCGTCGCCGGCGTCAGGCCGCCGCAAGGGCGGTCGGGTCATCCTCTCCTTGACGGAGCGACAGGTGGCGAAACCTGTTCAGGAAGGCGGGGTGTAGCGCTTGTTGCGGCGGGGGCGCGGTGCGGCGGCGCTCGGCGTTCCCTTGGGCCGGGTCGCGCCGGGACCAGCGGCCTCGGCGCGCTTGAGCTCGACATTCAGGCGGTAGGCGCGTACGAGATACCAGGCGCCGGCCAGCAGGAACGGGGCCGCGAACCCGAAGTACGTGTAGTGCAGCTGGAAGATGGCCAGGCCGTAGAGCGAGAGGGTGATGCCCTGGAACAGGCGCTTGCGCAGCCACGAGGTGATCAGGATCAGGATTGCCAGGCCGAGGAGGACGTAGGTGAGCTTGTCGTAGACGGACGTGCTCAAGCCGTGGGTCTTGGCGTAATTGACAGAGGCGGAGCTGATGATCAGGCCGATCAGGGCCGCGACCGGGGCCGCCACGAGCCCGATCGCCCGCTCCTTGTCGTTGGACCGGGCGATGTCCGCCTCAATCTCGTCGACGGGCCGGATCTCCTGCTCGACCACCTCTTTCGGGTCGTCGTCGGGGCGCACCATGGAGTACTTCAGGCGCTGAAAGAACGTCATCCGGGGAGCGTCGTCCCCTCCCGGTTCGCCGGCGACTGGACTCGAGGGCATCGGGGAAGGCTACCCCTCCCCGGGCATTGCTCTCTGCGGCGCCGGGGCGCAGGGGCCGGTACGTGGGGCGGCAAATGGGGTCCGGCGGCGGCGCGCCAGCCCGCCGGGAGGGCGCGCGGGACGCCCGGGCGGCCCGCCCACCCTGGTCACTAACGTGCTCTGTGTGGGCGAAGGCGCCCGGCCGAACGTGAGGTACTCCAGATGAAGCTCGTGGTAGCGGTGGTGAAACCGTTCAAGATCGACGACGTCAAGAACGTCCTGAAGAACATGGGCGTGGCGGGCATGACCATCACCGAGGCGCAGGGCTTCGGGCGTCAGCGTGGGCACACCGAGAACTACCGGGGGGCCGAGTACACGGTCGATTTCGTGCCCAAACTCCGGCTCGAGGTCCTCGTGGAGGACGACCGGGCCGAGGCCGTGGTCGACGCCATCGTCTCTTCGGCGGCCACCGGCAAGATCGGCGACGGCAAGGTCTGGGTCGTCCCGGCGGAGACGGTCGTGCGAGTCCGAACGGGCGAGCGCGGGGCCGACGCCGTCTAGGCCGTCGCACGGACGCGGGACCGAGCACGTAGAAGGGGGCAGGGGTACTGTTTGCGCCATGAGCGCCGACAAGTTCGACCTGTCCAAAATTTGGCTCTTCTCCACCTCGTCGGCCAAGGACCTGCGCACCATCAAGCGCGCCCTCGAAGAGGTGACGGTGCCACCCGGAAGGATGCTGTGCGAGCAGGGCACCATCGGACGCGAGTTCTTCCTCATCGTGAAGGGACAGGCGGCCGTGCGACGCAACAACCGCAAAGTGGCGACGCTCGGGCCGGGCCAGTACTTCGGCGAGATGGCGCTGTTGGACCGGCGACCCCGCTCGGCGACGGTGACGTCGGAGACGGAGATGACCCTGCTCGTGCTCGGCCAGCGCCAGTTCAACGGCGTGCTCGATGCCGTGCCCGCGTTGTCACGCAAGATGCTGGCCGCCATGGCGACCCGCCTGCGCGAAGCTGACGAGAAGGCAATGGCCGCCATTTAGGACGCGGCCCGGGGCCGACGGCGCCCGGGCGTTGCCAGCCCTTTGAGCTGGCAGTTTGTCCCCGGGTATCCGCGAATCCGCCCAGCGGCGCTGCGAAACTGCCTGTGTCCATTCCCCTCGCCTGGACACAGGAGGTCACAGCCATGAATCTCGATCCCAGAAAGCTTGGTGCGGAATTCCTGGGTACCTTGGTGCTCGTGGTCGTCGCCGTCGGCGTCGCCACGGAGACGTTCGGCTTCAAGCTCTTCGGGCTGAGCTACGCCGCTGGAGTCGCCGCCACGGCCCTCGCCTTCGGGCTCGTGCTCGTCGCCCTCGTCTACGCCATCGGGCCGATCTCGGGCTGCCACGTGAACCCGGCCGTCACGCTCGGCTTCATCGCGTCGGGCCGCATGAAGCTCGCCGAAGGGGCCGCCTACCTTGTGGCCCAGTTCGCCGGCGGCATCGTCGGGGCGTACCTCCTCTATTGGATGTTCACGACCTCGCCGCTCTACAAGAAGTCCGTCCAGGGGCTCGGCACCGACGGGTACGGCAAGGAGTCGCACCTGCTCGTGAGCCAGGGCGGTGCCTTCCTCATTGAGGTCGTCCTGACGACCATCTTCGTCATGGTGGTGCTGTTCGCGACGCACAAGGCCGCCATTCAGGGCGCGGCCGGCGTGGCCATCGGCTTCGGCCTGGTGATCGTGCACCTCATCGGCATCCCGCTCACGGGCACGTCGGTGAACCCGGCCCGAAGCCTCGGGCCGGCGCTGGTCGTCGGCGGCACGGCCCTCAGCCAGGTCTGGCTCTTCATCATCGCCCCGCTGGTCGGGGCGATCGTGGCGGCGGTGATCCATCTCGTGCTGGCCGACCGCTCGAAGGACGAGATCGTGCAGGAGCCTCTCAAGCCGGCGTCCGCCTCGGCGTAGCCCGTCTCGGCGTCGCCCGTCTCGGCGTCGCCCGTCTCGGCGTCGCCCGTCTCGACACGGCCCGCTACGGTCGGTGCATGGATCTGACCGAGGCACTCGCATTCGCCCGGGACCGCAAGCAAGGGGTTCTGGCCACCATCCGCGCCAACGGGCGGCCGCAGCTGTCCAACATCATGTTCGTGCCCGACGAGGGCGACACGTTCCTGATCTCCATCACGGACGACCGGGCCAAGACCGCCAACCTGCGCCGCGACCCGCGGGCCTCGCTCTACGTGCTGGGCGACAACTTCTACCAGTACGTCGTCATCGAAGCGGTGGCCGAGCTGTCGCCGGTGGCCGCCGAGCCGGACGACGCCACGGTGGAGGCGCTCATCCGCTACTACGAGGCCGGTTCGGGTGCGCACCCGGACTGGGACGAGTACAGGGCGGCCATGATTGCCGACAAGCGGATCGCATTGACGCTGCGGCCCGAGCGGGCCTACGGGATGATCGGCGGCTGACACCGGCGCGGCAATCACCGCGCACGCGTCCGGTCAGGGGCAGGTCGTGCCGACGCGCTTGGCTTGCGACTTGATGCCCGTCTGCAGGGGCGAGGCGGCGGCCTTGGCCGAGGTGGCGGTGGCGTCGTAGATGCCCGAGCCGAAGGCACAGTCCCCCGCCGTCCAGTAGGCGTTCGCCGACCCGCCGGCGCTGCCGGTCACGGTGACGCCCTTGGCGGTCGGGACACCGGCCACCGTGAACGGTTTCGTGCCGCCCTGGCCCGTTCTGGCCATCTGGAGGAACAGCGCAGCGCCGGTCTGGGCGCCGACCGGGCTGCTGAACTGCAGCACGAGGGAGAGGCCCTCGTTGGTGTTCGAGCCCTTGGTCGACTCCTCGACCGCCTTGACGAACCCGGCCTTCTGCAGCGTGCTGACGGCGCTCTTCCGCTGCTTCCTGCTGAGCGAGTCGCCTTCGAGCAGGCCCGCCGCCGTGGTCATGGTGCTGGGATGGCCACCCACCGTGTACCCGGGTATCTCGTTGGACTTGAGCAGAAACTGTGCCAGCGAGGACGAAGAGGCCGCACCGGCGGGCGCCACGAAGCCGAGGACGTTCACGACGAGTGCACCGAGCGCCGCTGGGACCCACGCGGTGGCGTGTCGCCGCCAGGCCGCCCTGCCGCCGCGCCCCGCTTTTCCTCCGACCAGGGGCCGCGTCAACTGGTGGCGGCCGGCTGGCCGGCGGTCGCGGGCTGACCGAGCGACTCCTCCACCAGCTGGGAGAGGTCGAGCACGCGCACGTCGTCCTCCTTGGCGTTGGCCCGCACGGCGTCATCGAGCATGATCATGCAGTAGGGACAGGCGGTCGACACGACGTCGGCCCCCGTCCCGAGCGCCTCGTCCATGCGCTCCATGTTCACCCGCTTGCCGATGTTCTCCTCGAGCCACATGCGGGCGCCGCCGGCGCCGCAGCAGAAGCCGCGCTCCTTGCAGCGCCGCATCTCGATCTGCTCCACGCCGGGAATGGCGCTGAGCACCGAGCGTGGCTCCTCAATGATCCGATTGTGCCGTCCGAGGTAGCAGGGGTCGTGGTAGGTGACCTTGCCCGAGTAGCCCGAGCCCGGCGTGAGCTTGCCCGACCGCACGAGGTGCTCCAGCAGCTCGGCATGGTGGATGACCTCGTAGTTGCCCCCGAGTGCGGGGTACTCGTTCTTGATGGTGTTGAAGCAGTGCGGGCAGCTGGCGATGATCTTCTTGGCCCCCGCCTCGTCGAGCGTGGCGATGTTCAGTTTCGTCTGCTCCTGGTACAGGTACTCGTTGCCCAGACGGCGGACCGGATCACCGGTGCAGGACTCCTTCGGGCCGAGGATGCCGAAGGTGACGCCGGCCCGGTGCAGCATGCGCGCCGTGGCCTGCACGCCCTTGCGGGCTCGTTCGTCGAGGGCGCCGGCGCAGCCGACCCAGTAGAGGTATTCGATGTCGTCCGGAATCGTGCCCGTGATGACGGGGATCTCGAAGTCCAGGCTCTGCGTCCACTCGGCCCGCTTGTTCTGCCCCAGGCCCCAGGGGTCGCCCTGGTTCTCGACGTTGCGCAGCATCAGGCCGGCCTCGCTCGGGAACTCGGACTCCATGAGCACCTGGTAACGGCGCATATCCACGATGGTGTCGATGTGCTCAATGTCGACCGGGCACTCGTTCACGCAGGCGCCGCAGGTGGTGCAGGACCACAGCACGTCAGGGTCGATGACGTTGGGCACCAAGGCGGTCTGCTCTCCTTCGCCGCTGAGCAGCGGGGTGGCCGATGCGAACATGTTGTCGCGCAGGCCCATGATGAGCAGCTTCGGTGAGAGCGGCTTGTCCGTCGTCCAGGCCGGGCAGGCCGACTGGCAACGCCCGCACTCGGTGCAGGTGGCAAAGTCGAGCATCTGCTTCCAGGTGAAGTGGCCGATCTCGCCGACGCCGAACACGGTGTCCTCGTCGACGTTCTCCATGTCCATGTCGGGGGTGCTGTAGAGGGCACCGAGGGCCCGGGGGCGCCGCGAGAAGGCCACGTTGATGGGCGCCATGAAGATGTGCAGGTGCTTGGAGTAGGAGACGAAAACGATGAAGCCCGAAATGATGGCGATGTTGAGCAGCAAGAAGACCGTCACGAGCACCGAGTTGGTCCCGGCCCCGAGTGGCGCCAAGAGCTTGGCTACGGCGTGTGAGGCGAAGGCGCCCCAGCCGTAGGGGAACTGCGTCGGGTCGGTGTTGACCTGCGCGCCCCGGTAGAGCAGCAGGGTGATCATGACGCCGGCGATCATGAGCAGGGTGATCCAGGCGGCATCGAGATGGGAGCCGTAGAACCGTGACTTGCGGTCGAGCCGGCTCGGGGCGTTCTTCAGGCGGATGATGGCGAAGGTGATGAGGGCCACCAGCACAGCCACCGCGAAGAAGTCCTCAATGAAGCCCACCCAGTCCCAGGTCCCGATGAGAGGGATGTGGAAGTACTTGTCGAAGAGGAGACCGTAGGCCTCAATGATCGTGAGCAGCAGGATGGTGAAGCCCCACATGGTGAAGAAGTGGGCCAGGCCGGGGACGGTCCATTGCAGGAGCTTGCGCTGGCCGGCCACCTCGACGGTCTCGGCCTCCACCTTGCGGCTGATCGGTCCCCGCGAGCGGTTCGGGTCCTTCTTGCCCGAGCGGATGAGCTTGGACAGCCAGTGGAAGCGGCGGGCGGCGATGCCGAAGCCGATGACCGTGACTAGGAGTCCGATGATGATTCTGACGGGCACGAATGCTCCTCGCCTATCTCAGTTGTCAAACAGGAAGTGATGGCGGAGTGCGAGCGCCACCTGGGTTTCGATGCGGCCCAGAGGATAGTGGGGCCACCCCACCCGGGCGTAGTCCGGGGTCAAGGCATTTCTCACTGGTCGCCTGAACCTTCTGCCCGATGCCCGGGCCGGCCCTCCCCGAAACCCTGCTCGGGGCCACGTCGGGGGCTCGCCGTGGCCGACGGAAGCACCTCCCGCGTCGGCGTGCGCCAGCGGTGTGCGTTTGCCCAGCGTGTAGATTTGCGAGGTTCTCGCGGGCGTAGTTCAGAGGCAGAACATCAGCTTCCCAAGCTGAGAACGCGGGTTCGATTCCCGTCGCCCGCTCTCGACTGAAGTCCAATCCACGGTGGTTGTCGTTGACGAGCCGGTCAGTGAGTCCTCACCGTCATCCCGCGGACGGAAGATCCGGTCACGCAGGCACGGCGTCGTCCCTGAGTGTCTTCCCGGACTTCCGTATCGGGAGTCGAGAACGAGCTGGCGATAGATAGAGGGCGTTGCTGACGTGACGCTTGACTGACCGCAGCGCATCTCGCTCGGTCTTGCCCTCGGCGACCTTGCGATCGCGCTGCAAAGCCGCTTCCCAGCTCTGGATACTCACACCTCGAACCAGACCGGCCGGACGCGACCATGGAGCACGTGCAGGCGCTGGGAAGGGCATGGGACCATCCGGCGGCTTGGGAGGGCATCGGCAACCTGCCAGGATCGGACCTGCCCAACATGACCTGGGGCAAAATCAATCTCAGGGAGTTGGTCGTGCACGGCTGGGACCTAGCCAAAAAGGCAACGGGCCAACCGTTCGAACTTCCAGAGCAGCTGCCGCAGGCGTCCTTTGACCACGTGGCTGCGTTCGTTTCCAACGCTCCACTACGGGACCTATGGGGCCCTCCGGTGGAAGTTCTGCCCGACGCCTCACTTCTCGACCGCATCGTGGCGGTTACTGGCCGCGCCCCGCTAACGCCGGTTTGATCCGACGAGACACATCAGAAGCGTGCGGGCCTTCCTGCCTCGATTACCACTCAGCGTCCGTAATCGCGTGTCGGCTCACCACTACGGTCCGCCGGCCGTCAAGCCGGACGAGTTCGGCGCTCGAGGCGGAGCGGGGGACGAAGCCCAGCAAGAGGTCCGTCCCTGATGCATCGACAGAGAGTCCTTGGAAAACCGCCCCCGTGGGAGCGGTGGCGATCACCGAGACGGGCCTTCCTGTCTTCGTGTTGAAGGCCAAAACCTGCGTGAGACTGCCCGCTGTATTCCCGCTGAAACAGGTGCGGACCACGCCCACCTCGAATCGCTGTGCCAAGAAGGACGGGCTTGACAGTCGACAATTGGTGGCGACGACGAGGCCGCCAGACTCGGTCAGTGTTCCACCGGTCGCGTGAAAAAGCTCGACCGTGTTGCCGTCTTCCACCGCGAGCTGAGTGCCCGCATGGTTCCAAGCAATGGCGTCGCCGCCGCTTTGGCCGCTCACCGTGCCCAGGTCATCTCGTTCGCCCGTGCTCATGTCGGTCACGTAAAGCGTCGGGGACCCGTACGAGCCGGCCGCTCCGCAGGCGACTCCGAGCCAGGCCAGCTCGTTGGATGTCGGGCTGGACGTCGGCGAGATGGCCAGAGTCTGCGGAACCGATACGACGACATCTGGGCTCCCGGTTCCCGAGGTGGGGACGCGAAGGATGTTGGCGGTGCATGTGCCCGTTGCCTGGGAGAAGAAAACCCATTTCCGGTCAGCGGAGAGCATGACGTCGGAGTCGGGCCCGCCTGAAGTCTGTGAGCTGAGGCTCCGTGTAAGGACGCCGGTTGACGTTGAGTACAGGCCGACGCCCCCTTGCCCGTCTCCGGCGACGTAGAAGGCGGGAGCTGGATGAGAGCCACCATTTGGAGGCGTCCACCTCGCGAGCCCGCCATGGGGGGCACGTTGAGTCCGCGGAACGCGGGAACTCGGTCGCAACACGAGAGCGACGATGATGGCGGCAGCCAAGACGGCAACAGTGCCGATGGCCCAGCGCCGTCGGCGCCTCCGTCTGGCCTCCTTGAAAAGGGCCTCGGCATCTCGTTCCGTCGCGCTCGTGGGCGGCGCTTCGGTGAGGGTCATCGGCTCACCTCTCCCACCCGCACAGGACTACTATGACTAGTACCATGTTCTCTGTCAACATCGATCGATCTGACCCCCTCCCTCTCCATCACCAGGTTGCGGCCCAGATCCGCCGAGCAATTGCCGACGGGGAAGCGGGACCGGGCGATCGGCTGCCCCTCGTCAAAGACATCGCGGCGGTTCTGGGCGTGAACAAGAACACCGTCCTACGGGCGATGCACATCTTGAGGGACGAGGGACTGCTTGAGTTCACTCGGGGCCGAGGCATCACGGTCACCGGCACCCCCGAACGGAGCGCGGTTCTCAGACGGGTGCGCGACTTAGTGGAGTTCGCCAGGTTGCAGGGCTACCGGCGGGACGAGATTGTCGACATGATCACTGGGTTGCCGTAGGGGTATCCCCGCCGGATAGGTGAGGGTCAAATCAGGGGGTGTTGCCTCACCCGCTGGGCGGTGCGTTCGTCGTTCTGGTGTGATATCGGTTCGGGACGCCGGGTTCGTTGGCCGGCGGGTTCAGGATTTCGTCGGGTCGGTTCCGTTCCCGCCGGTGTCGCCGCTGTTCCCGGCTCGGGCAGCGTTCTCGCTGTTGCCGCTGTTGCCGCTGTTGCCGCTGTTGCCCTTTGCCAGAGTTCCCCGAACCCACTCTTCCACCGCCCGAGCTGGTGCAGTGGACTACCCCGTTCGTTCCTTCGGTAGTCGTGGTCGGCGTACAGGAACCGGGAGCGGCGGGCGTTGGCGGTCCCTTGGTCGATGAGACCAGGGTTTCGGACGTCGTACCGGACGCATTCGTTACCTGCGACGAGGTCGCCGTGGCGTCGCTGGGCCACCAGGCGAGAAGCCACCCGTCGGCCACGGTGGCCACAACGTCCTCCGCAGTATCGAGCACGAGGGTGACCCCCGTCACCCCTGACGCGACTCGCCCGTCGACGAGTGTGTACGGGCCGTCAGCCGTGGAGAGATGTGATTGCACGACGTTTTGGAGGTCGCCAGAGGTGGTCCCGCCTACCGTCACCGCCGACAGGCCCTGCGAGGGGCTGCCAGAGCCAGAGGCGGAGCCGCTGACCTTGAGGACCCCGTTCGAAGTGTCGCCGTCCGAGCTCACCTGGGTCACCTGCGTGAAAGAGGAGCTGGTGAAGCAGCCCATGTAGGCACTGTCGTTCTGGAAGAGCGCCACCGTGAACGGACCACGCACGTCGCTGAGCAGGGGCTGCCAGGGCCCAGAGCCGAGCTCGCCGCCCGCGGATTGGTCAGATGGGAGCGCTCCCAGGCAGCTCTGGTCGGCCTGCGACGACGGTGAGGACGAGGCTGCGGTCGGCGCAGCGCTCCAGCCTGCGTACGCGGGAGCGGTCCCACCGAGAACCACCACCAGGGCGGTACCCGCGGCGGTGGCACCGACAGTGGCGGCGCCGAGTGCCGCAGGCGCGGCAAGGCGACGTCGGCGTGGGTGGTAATCGACGGCGCGCAGTTTCTCCGACGCGTTCATCGGCAACGCTGCCGCGCGAGCTCTGAGCGCGGACATCAGCTCCTCTTCCAATGTCGTCTTCATTTGGTGGTGCTCCCTTCAGTCGCTTGTGTCGTGTCTTGTGCGATTGCGCCCATGTCCGGCTGGGCGTGTGCGAGCGCCGCCGTTCGAAGGCCGGCTGCTCCCCGCCACGAAGCACCGGCACCATTTGCCTGTGCGCCGTTCGCCGCGATGTCGGACGCTGATCCTGTGTGTTTGACTTCCCGACGGAGGCGCCCGAGGGCTCGTGACGTGGTGCTTTTCACCGTCCCCACTGAACAACCCATCACATCCGCGACCTCCGCTTCGCTCAGGTCGTCGAAGTAACGCAACACGAGGGCGGCGCGTTGCCTCGGTGGCAACTCTTTGAGCACCCCCAGCAGGTCGGTACTCGTCTCAATTCGTCCAAGCTCGCGCCGGGCTGCATCGTCGTGGTGCGTCTCGAGGAGCCCGGTCGCTTCAGGTCCGAGCTCCGAGCGCCGCTGGCTCCGCCGCTTCCCTTCGTCCAACGCAAGATGGATGAGCACCGTGCGTGCGTACGCGACCGGCCGCTCCATCTTCTTGACCCGCGGCCAACGGCGAGCGACCTTGAACAGACACTCCTGGACCAGGTCTTCCGCCTCTGCGAAGTCCCAGGTGATTAGGTAGGCCGACCTCAGCAGAGGCTCAGCCGTCTCAACGACGAACCGGTCGAAGTCAATCCTGGGCTGGCTCTGATGCCGACGTCCGTCCATTACTTACTTCAACCCTCCTTGGTGTTCGAAAGGTTGCCTCCAGCACGGCAAAACCTGAGAGGAGCCCGGCACCGACATGTCACTGGCTTTCGCCAAGAGGGGATCGGTGGCGGGTCGTGTGGGTCCGTCCCGGTCACCTTGACCGACTCACCTGCGACTTCGGGAATCCCTCGGCGAACGCTTGACGCTCAAGCCTCCCCCATATCGCCGCCCTTGGGCGCCCCGGCGAAGCGTCGACCGCCAATGTCGGTCCATCTCCGGCCCTCACCGTGAACCATCCTTCGCTTGTCCGTGGTAACAGGTGCGGAGCATGCGCGTGCAGTCTCTCCGCCTCGTCGGTTTCATCCCGCGGATATCCCGCGGGCACCGGCGATCACGGCCATCCGCCCTCATTCGCGCACACCGCTCAGCTGGCATAACGGTTCGTCGGGGCTCAGATTCATCCGGTCCGGTGAGCTTCCCAAAGCTGAGAACGTCGGGTTCGATTCCCGTCGCCCGCCCTCACGCAAACAACCCAGCTCAATGGTCGGTTTTTGGGACTCCTCCTGCCCGTGGGATCGTGCAATTTTCAGTTCGTGCCACGTTCACGGCTGGTGACGGCAGGAGGCCTGCATATCAGTACGCGCTGTTGTGCTCGAAGTAGCGACGAGGCGTCTCAATGAGCATGGCGTCGATCTGGGCCTCCGTCACGCCGTGCTCGCGGAGGTAGGGAAGGACGTCGTCATAGATGTGGAGGTAGTTCCAGTCGGTCATCATCGCAAGCACGTTGGGATCGATCCAATCGAGATAGCAGGCCGCGTCATGAGCCAACACCATGCGGTCGCCATAGCCACGGCTGCACATTTCCACAACAGTGTCGGCCCGAGCCTCGAAGGTCGTCTCGACGTTGAGCCCGAAGCGGTCCATGCCGAGGATGAAGCCCTCGTCGGCCAGGGCGCTCAGATGGTCGACGTCCACGCTGTCGCCGGAATGACCCAGCACCACTCGGGTCGGGTCGACTCCCTCTCCGTCGCACAAGAGTGCCTTCACAGCCAGTCCGGTCTGGGAGCCGGGGTGGGTGTGCACGGTAATGGGAGCCCCGGTGGCGCGGTGTGCCCGGGCCACCGCCCGCATGACCCGCGCCACGCCATCGGTCATGCCCTGGTGGTCGATGGCGCACTTGAGAAACGCGGCCTTGACCCCGGTGCCGGCGATGCCTTCGGTGATGTCGGCGATGAACATGTCCACCATGGGATCGGGCACTTCTGTGCCCAGCGCCGCCGACAGAGCCGGACCCCGGTAGAAGAAGAAGAACGGCACCTGGTCGTAGGTGTAGCAACCGGTGGCAGCAACGATGTTCAGCTCCGGCACCTGCTCGGCGATGCGCTGAATACGGGGGATGTAGCGGCCCAGGCCGACGACTGTGGGGTCGGCGATGCTGCGGATCCCCTGGGCGGCGAGACCCTTGAGTTTTTCGACGGCATCGGCGACGCGATCGTCCTCACTGCCCCACTCGGCCGGGTAGTTCTGCTGTACGTCTGGACTGAGTACGAAGACGTGCTCGTGCATGTAGGTCGGTCCGAGATCGGCGACATCGATCGCACCTCGGACTGTCTCGACGGTTGCCATTTCCCCCGCTCCTTCCGATCAACTGGCGGAGACCCTATTGGTCTCGAACGGGACCTGCCCGACGAAACTGCGTCGTACCGGGGTCGATGGAGGGATACCGATGCGGGAGCGCAGGTGGAGGGAGGACTGTTGTCACACACCCCGGCCATCAGCAGCGGCGTCGATCTGAGACTCGACCTGGGTTTCAAGACGAAGGGCCTCTCTCTCCTCGACGACCGTTTCGCATACACTGCTCGAGAAATGAGCGCATCGCTCGAGTATCAGACGGAGGCAACGACATGATCGTCCAGCTCGTCACGGCAATGCCGTGTTAGCCAGCGCCGGAGCCACTTTCGGCGGCATCATCGGCTTCGTCATTTGGATCTTGATCATGATCTGGATCTACAACATCGCCAAGCGCAAAGGTCGCCATGCGCTGGGTTGGCTGATCCTTGGGTTCTTCTTCTCGATCATCACCCTGATCGTTCTGTTGTTGTTGCCCTCCAAACGCACCACGCAGGCCAGCTCCCGCTGACATCGCTCGTGCAGGCGTCGAAGCTGCGGCTTGCACCATCTGACAGCTGGAGGTAGACCGGCGTGTCGTGCGCCACGGTGCGGCGGCCGGATACAGACGCGAGGTAGTACGCCGGGCGTTCTAGTGGCCGCGGACTCCCTTGCGCCGGGGGTAGTACTCCAGCGGTATCTGCCCATACAAGAGCGCGAGCAGCTCCCGCCGACGGACATGGTTCAACTGATGTTCGTGGTCGTCCGTGAGGGCACAGAACGGACAGTCGTCGTCCTCGAAGCCCATCGATCGTTCCGCGTTGACATGTTTCATAGCGCCGGGTTGCTGTATCGGCTGATTCGCGCTTTCGCCTTAAGCGCTGCCGCATCGACGCTTTCGGCCCGACGCCCCCATGAGCCGGGCTTGGGGAGGCTTCAAACGGGCGCAACGTCTCGCTGCAGGAAGACGAGGGTGTCAGCGCCATAATTGCCTTGTGTTCGAGAGAACCGCCGGACAAGGCCGCTATGCGAGAACCGAGCGGGAGCAGCGCTGGATTCTGAGTGGACTTCCCGACGATCTCACCGATCCGATCGAAGTGCACGATCTCTATCTCACTGGGTCATCGTTGCGCCTGCGCCGAATGCGTGCGGGTTCTGACCTCGTCTTCAAGTTGGGTCAAAAAGTTCGGGCCGCTCCAGGGTCGCCGGAACTCGTTTCGATGACCAACCTGTATCTGAGCCAAAACGAGTTCGACTCTTTCGGTCGGTTGCAGGGTGCATCTCTCGACAAGATCCGTTGGCATTGGCCGGTGGGGGATCGTGCGTTCTCCGTCGATCAGTTCAGCGGAAGCCTGGGTGGTCTCATCCTCGCCGAGGTCGAACTTACCGAAGATGAAGCATTTCTCAACGCCCCCGCCCTTTCCGTGGCAGACGTGACGCACGAGGACCGCTTTTCGGGCGGCTACCTGGCTCACCTCACGACCAAGGAGGCGGCGGCTCTGCTCTCTGATGTTGTGGCGCTCATCCTTGAGACTCGGTCGGAGTGACCCGAGGTCGGCCGTGGTGCGACCGACTCGGGCTCGCACTGCCTCCGAAATTCGTCAGTGTCTCACGAGCCGCTTCAACCGGTTCACGTCTTGGCAGTGAGCGCGAACGTGAGCCCCGTGAGCGGAAATCTCTCGGTACCGGTGGTGTAACAGACTTCGACGCCGTACTCGAGTTGTGTGGGCACGTCGCTGGACTTGACGATCCCTTGCGAGACCAGCCATTTGAATGCGGCCAGGATGTCCACCGAACCCGAGGAGACCTGGGTGTCGCGGAAGAACATCAGCTCGCCGTTGTTGTTGAGGAAGTGGTAGTGCACGCCGTCGAGAACTACCGCAGTTGTCGCCTTATCGGGCCAGTGCGACTGTGCTCCGGACCACTGATTCCAAATCATGATTTCGGTGCCCCAGTTGTTCAGCCAAAGGTCGTATGCCGCATCCCATCCTCCGGCTCCGGTGGGATACTCCTCTGAAAAGGTGGAGGCGATGGAGCTCCATCCCGAAATGGGCCTGGTCGATCGGTGATTACGACCACCGACGTCGTATTCGGTGTCGGGATAGGTCTCAACAGCGCCACCGTTGTCCGGTTGCTGCGACACGGCACTCCAGCTGGACTGGCTGCACATGTGAATGGTCTGAGGACCAGCTGACCCGTTCCATGCGTCGTTGTTGACCCACCAATATTCAGGACCGGACGAGCCGGAACCGACATTCTTGGTTCCTGAGGCCTCTCTGGTTGAGAAAGTCGGATGGGTGCACCGAGCCTCAGAGAGCTGCCCGGTGGTCGCTGCTGTGGCGACGGGCGTGGGGCTCCCTTCACACTGGAGAGAGCCTTCCGTCGCACTCGTCTGCTTGAAGATCAGCTGTGTGCCCGAGCAGGTGGCGCTTTGGGACTGTCCCGATGTGAGCTGAGTCTGGGCGGTGGCAGCGAGCGCGGCGGTCGAACTCGTCAGCAGGACGGCGGTTATCACGGAAACGGCGAGGATACGTCTCATCTTTTCTCCAATGTGGCTCTGTCACCGTAGGCGGAAGTCGCCGATCCGTCAGGTCGGGTACAAGAGACCGCAAGACGAATTCGGGCGACTCATCAGCCCTGCCGTCAAGGCGCGTTGTGCAGCAAGCGGCCACTTCTTGGCTCCTGCTGCGAGCCGGCGCCTTCCGCCTCTAGACGAGCCCGCCTACCGACGCGTCACTCCTTCACCCGCCACTCCGACCCCGCGACCATCCTGACAACCTCTGAGTGGTGGCTGGGTCCGGAAATACATCCGATAACCAGAGGGTGAATTCGGGCCTCTGCCGACACCTCGGGCGGCTGGGAGGGAGCGACGCTGCGTCCAACCTGGGACGCCTCGTTCTCCGCTAGGTGCTCCATCGCCGAACCAACAGAATCGTGGCCCCGAACAGCAAGGCCGCGACGGCAGCCAAGATCCCCGACTCACGCCATTGCAAGCTCCAGTAGTGACTGTTCGGTTGGTAGTAGCTTCCCGTCTGTACATGATGCGCAGTAAGACATGACGTGTATCCGTCGGCGCTCGTCAGTCCGCTCTGACCCGGGTTCGATGGAGCAATGGCATACTCGCAGCGCTGGGCCGCGCTGTCTGCTGAGGGGCTGTTCGGGGGTTGCAGAGACCCCGGGGCGTACCGATAACCGAATCCAAGATCCCACGCTTCGTTGGCCACCTCGAACCCTCCCGACAGCACCTGCTCATTGCCCTGCGGCGAACTGGAGAACGCGACGAACACTTGCGGGGCCAGCGAGGGCCGGACATACACGACCATCACTACCGAGATCACCGTGTACAGAGCAATCGTTCCGACGATCGCCCATGACACCCTTCTGAAGAGCGCACCCAGAGCCGCTCCCATTGCAAAGGCGAGCAGGGTGTACGCAATCGGATCCAGTCCCGTGATCGGGAAGAACTCCGGCTGCATCCTGCCGGTTTCCCCCGGATACAGGCCGACCGGAACTCGCTCGTAGGTCCGCTCGGCCCACCATTGGGCGACCATCGTCAGGGCGATCACCATCAGGACGAGGATGAGCACGACCGTCACCCACTTGAGGATGAGCCACTTCGTCCTCGAGATGCCCTGGGTCCAGACCAGTCGGTTGGTGTGGCGCTCCAACTCTCCGGCCACCAGTGGTGCACCGAAGACGATTCCGAGCAGGCACGGAACGAAGAGCAACAGGAAGTTCAGCGCGGTCGCCTGATTGGAGACCGACCAAACGCCCGAGTTGATCGGACAGCGAAACGTGTCGTAGCCACAGCCCCGGCTGGTCAGCGCAGACTCGTAGGCACGCCCCAGGAGGTACATCCACAGGCCAAGCCCGATGACGACCAGGGCAACCACACCCATCAGGACGCGTTGGCGCCGTAAAACGAGCCAGATCATGACTGCCCCTCTCTGGGCTCAGCGGCGTGACCTCCGGACGGAGATCGCGTGGTCGGGGGTGCCGAGAGGTAAGCGAGCACTATCTCGTCGAGATCGGGCTCGAGCACTCGCCACGATGGCCCCACGAGCCCAACGTTGCCGCGGACCACCATGGTCAACTGGCGCTCGGCCCCTCGCGTTGCGATGACTTCGACGTTCGAGGGCAATGGCTCGCCGCGTGGACCAACGAGGATTCTGTGGGTCGACAGCAGAGCGTCGATCGATCCCGCGACCCTGACCTTCGAGGCAGAAAGAATGATCAGGCGATCGCAGACCGGCTCGAGCTCACTGATGATGTGCGACGAAAGGAAGACGGTCGTGCCCCGATCCGCCACCGAGGCCAGGAGTAGTTCGAGAAGCTGGCGGCGGGCGAGCGGATCCAGGCTGGCGACCGGCTCGTCCAGCAACAGGAGATCCGGCGCTTTTCCCACGCACAGAGCCAGGGCGACGAGTGCTTGTTGGCCGAGCGACAGTCGATCCACGCGTTGGTCGAGCGGAACGTTCGACTCATGCAGCCACCGGAGCGCGGCAGTGTCGTCCCAGGTGGCGTTGACCTTCCGTCCCAACGTCAACGTCTCCTGGACCCGCAGGCTCCCGTAGAGCGGGCGGAGCTGGTCGAAGTATCCGATCCGGGGCAGATGCCGAGTGCCGTTCGAGCGCACCGGACTGCCGAATATCTTCACGGTGCCTTGCGTTGGTCGTGAAAGACCTGCCGCCATTCGCAAGAGGGTCGACTTGCCCGCTCCGTTCGGTCCCACCAGCCCGGTGACCGACCCCTCCGGTACGGTCAACGAGCAATCCCGAAGAGCCCAATTCTTGCCGTAGCGGCGGCCAAGGGCAACTGTCTCGAGCGCGGCTGATGTCATGACTCCTCTTTCTTCGAAGACTCGGTGGCTTCCGCGACCAGCGCAGCGATTGCTTCATCGCCGAGGCCGGCAGTGCGGGCGGTGCGCATCCACCTCTCCAGTTGGCGCTGGAGTTGCGGCTGCTCGTGCGGCACTCGGGAAAGCGAGCGCCTGATGTACGTGCCGCTCCCCGGTCGGCCCTCCGTCAGTCCCTGTGCTTCGAGGTCCCGGTAGGCCCGGTGGACCGTGTTGGGGTTGATGGCGATCTGTTTGACCACGTCGCGCACGGTAGGCAGGCGGTCTCCGGGTCGCAGCGAGCCCAGGCGAAGCGCCTGGCGGACCTGGTCGACGACCTGCCGATAGGCCGGCACGCCGGACTTTCGATCCAGTCGAAACTGAATCGTCGGCTCGGAGTCCACCTATCCCAATGTACTAGTAAGTTAGTACACTTGCAACCTCAGGCGGCGAGGTCGGTGAGGTCGCCCCGAAGAAGCGCAGCAGTGCTCCCGAGCGTTCGATCTGCTTGGCCACGTCGGAGCTGACGCGGCGTCACGGAGGCGTGCGCGTCGAGAAGCTCGTCGGGAGCTCGCCGCTGGAACCGTGAGAGGTGACCGGACGCGCCCCCACGGCCCAACGAGCCGAGAGCACGACGGAAGACCGCGTGCGATCGCGGGCCGAACCGGAGACCCACGACACCCAGGCTCCTCGAAGGCAACCTGCCACGTTGGTGGTCCCTTACCCTCGAAGTCGCTTGCGGCACACCCTCTGCCGAAGCCTCCACGACCTCCCCTGTGATCAGATGAAGTCCGCAGTCAGACTGTTGGATCACTACCTGTTTGGAGGTCACATGCGTACAGACATCCGTGACGGTGCACTCTTTCCTGACTTTGAGCTCGTCGATCAAGCGGGCAAGAGGCGGTCGCTGTCGGAGCTTCAGGGGGGCAATGTCATGGTCCTCCATCTCTCCCGTGGAAGTTACGACCCCAAGGAGCATCAGTTCCTTCGACAGTTCGTCGAGGCCTATCCGCAGTTCAAGAACGGTTACACGCGCTTGGTGGTGATCTCGACCGACAATCAGCTCAACATCAACGAATTCCGCGATGCGTTGGGTGCGACCTGGCCGTTCCTATCGGATCCGGATCGAGTGGTTCAAAAGGATCTCGATATTCAGGAGTACACGGATGAACCTCACGATCCGATGATTCCGCACACGTTCGTCCTCGGACCGCAGCTCAAAATCTTCAAGATCTACAACGGCTACTGGTACTGGGGGCGCCCCACCATGGCGGAGTTGCACGTGGACCTCCGGGGCGTGTTCCAACAGGTCCGACCTGATTTCGACCTGGCGGCACCAGGCCTGAGAGAGGCGTGGGACCGGGGCGATCGAGATCGATTCTTGGTCGACACGTTGGAAGAGCCGATTCGATACACGGAGGGCAAGAGCATCGGCATAAAACGCTGACCCGCGGGCCGGCGTGCTCTGGTCCCGTCCCGCATCCGCGAGGAGTCCGTGGCCCGATCGGAGAAGGTGGCACACGTCGCCGGTCACAGACGCGCCGCAGTCGGTCTCGCTCGGTGGAAGGCTTGTCAAGCCGAACAGGCGGATCCCATTCCAGTTCCCACGGTCTGAGCTTCATGCCTGTGCTCGGATTAGGTTGCTGAGATGACAGCGCGAATCGCCCCGCGGGTCAGTGCGGTCATGGCTTTCGCTACGGTCATGGCTCTCGGTGCGCTCGGCGTCGCCGGATCGATTGCCGCCGGTGCCGCCCCGGGTGGATCGGGGAACGATTCGTACAGCGGTGCCCCGGCCCAAGTCCGTGCAGCCGGCTCCGGCCAATGGCCGCTGCCCGGACACGATTACGACAACACTCGGGACGCCGGTAATTCACCCGTTACCGCGCGGTCGATTTCCAAGCTGCTGACTGCTTGGTCCGTCCCCATGAACGGCGCACTCACTACTGCTCCGATCATCATGGGTGACCGGATCTATGTGGAGGACAACAGCGGATCGGTGGCGAGCATCGATCGATCGAGTGGACGCGTGATCTGGCGCAGCGCCGCCTTGGGATTCTCCATCGGACCCAATGGCGTGGCGGTCGGATGGGGCAAGGTCTTCGCAGCCACCAACGACGGCGTGGCCGCGCTCAGTTCGACCACTGGTCGTGTGCTCTGGAACCGCCGGCTGACAGGTACCGCCACGGAGGGCGTGGACATTCAACCGACGGTCGTCGACGGTCTGGTCCTCATGGCAACCGTGCCGGTGGGTCTCGGTGGGATCTACAAGGGGGGCGACCGAGGTTGGCTGTTCGCGCTGCACGCCTCCACAGGCAAGACCGCCTGGTCCTTCGACACGGTGGCCTCTCCGGACCTTTGGGGCAATCCGTCCGTCAACTCCGGAGGGGGCGCCTGGTATCCACCCTCAATCGACCAGGCCGCCAACCGGGTCTACTGGGGTACGGCGAACCCCGCTCCGTTCCCAGGGACGACACAATTTCCGAACGGTACGAGCCGGCCCGGCCCAAACCTCTACACCGACTCCACCGTGGCGCTCACTCTCCGTAACGGCCGTCTGGAGTGGTACCACCAGGCCACATCCCATGACATCTTCGATCGCGACTTTGTTCACACCATGATCGTGGACATCCCGCACTCTGATCGACACGTCGTCGTCGGGACCGGCAAGAGCGGACTTGTCGTGGGCCTCAACCCGGGTTCGGGGCGCCTCCTGTGGCATACCCTTGTGGGTCTGCACCACAACGGCGAGCTGCGCGTGCTCGCTGGGCCCACCGTGGTGCTGCCGGGCACCTTCGGGGGCGTACTGACCCCTCCCGCCTCAGCGGATGGGATGGTCTACGTGGCCACCTTGAACGCTCCCGACACCCTGTATCCCGACATGACGGCCTATTTCGGCGGCAAGATAGGAACGTATCCGGGTGACGTGGTTGCCCTGAACGGAGCGACGGGAAGGATCGTGTGGGACACCAAAGTGCCCGGCGACCCCACCGGAGCCGCCACAGTGGTGAACGACCTCGTGTTGACCGCCACAGACCAAGGAAGCTTGGTGGCGATCAACCGGACGACCGGGCGCATTGTGTGGGTGCATGCGTTGCCAGGCCCCGTGAACGGCTGGTTGTCGATTGCCGGCAACCTCGTCGTGATCCCGATCGGGGGTACGCATCCCCCCGAGGTGCTCGCCCTCCGTCTCCCGACGACGACGTCGTAGCGCGTCGCCCGGGACTGGGCCTTGGAGCACGTCACTCATCAAGATGGAGACGATGGAGTCCCTCCACGATCTGCGCGAACACCGCTTCGACGCCTTGGTCGCCGTCGACGGTCAGTACTATCCCGCGATGACGATAGAAACTCAACATCGGCTCGGTTTCGGCAACGAACACCTCGAGCCGGTGCGCCACGACGTCCTCTGCGTCGTCGATCCGCCCCTCCTGCTTGTCCCGGATGCGTAACCGCCGTTCGAGTTCCTCTCGAGGAACGTCGAGGTGCACCACCGCCTGGAGCTCGATGGTTTTGACTTCTCTCGCAGCGCGGTACGCGGCTTCGGCCTGACGAAGGTTGCGCGGAAACCCGTCCAACACGTAGCCACCACGCTTGGCCGCCTCAACCAACGGTGCTGCCAGGAGGTCGAGAATCAGGTCGTCAGGGACGAGATCGCCCCGCCGGACAGAGTCGGCAACCTTTCTCCCGATCTCTGAATGCTCCGCAATCTGCTGACGGAGCACGTCCCCACTCGATATGTGAGTGATGCCATAGTGAACGGCGAGCTTCTCCGCCTGCGTGCCTTTTCCGGCACCGGGCGGGGCCACTAAGAGGACTCGCACGAAGAGAAGCTAGCCCTCGAATCGATATCAATCGACCAGGCATCTGTAGAGGCACAGACCAGCTCTCACCATCCCTCCATCTGCCAGAGATGACCCGTGCTCCCAGCGTGGGATCGATGCGGAAAGCGCTACCTATACTGCGGCGGTGCTCGGCCGACTTGTGGTGGTTGCTGTTCTCACCATGTCGACGCTCACGGTGGTCGCGGCCACGGGCGGCTCGTCCGCAGCTGCAGCCCTGCATGCACCCATTGTCGGCATGGCGGCCACGCCCGACGACGCTGGGTACTGGCTCGTGGCCTCTGACGGCGGTGTCTTTTCGTACGGCGGCGCGCAATTCTACGGCTCGGCGGTCAATCTGCACCTGAACCAGCCCGTCGTCGGCATGGCGGCGACACACGACGGTGGGGGCTATTGGTTGGTCAGCGCGGACGGTGGGGTCTATGCCTATGGCGATGCCCACTACGACGGATCGGCGGTCAACCTGTACCTCAACAGGCCCGTGGTCGGTATGGAGGCGACACCCGACGGCGAGGGCTATTGGTTGGTGAGCGCAGACGGCGGGGTCTTCGGCTACGGCGATGCACGGTTCTACGGCTCGACCGGCGGGATCGTCCTCAGCAAGCCGGTGGTCGGCATGGCCGCCACTCCCGATGGTGACGGGTACTGGCTCGTGGCTGCCGACGGCGGCGTCTTCGCATATGGCGATGCTCGGTTCTACGGCTCGACCGGCGGGATCGACCTCAGTGAGCCAGTGGTCGGCATGGCGGCCGCCTCTGACGGTGATGGCTACTGGCTCGTGGCTGCCGACGGCGGTGTTTTCGCGTACGGCGATGCTCGGTTCTACGGCTCCGCCGGCGGTGAGGTCCCCGGCGAACCGGTGGTCGGCATGGCCGCAAGTTCGGATGCCGGTGGCTATTGGCTCCCGACCGCCGAAGGACGCGTGTTCACCTTCGGCGACGCCGGGTTCTTCGGCGCAATCTCCAAAATCATCGCCCTCTATGGCGACTCGCTTGGCATGGAAGCGGCCCAGGACTTCGAGTACCTGGCCGGTTCATCCGGATCACTCACGCTGTTGCGAGCCTTTGGTGGTGCGGCCATCTGTGACGACCTCGGGGACATGGCGAGCGATGTGGCGACTCTGCATCCGGCCGTGGCCGTGATCGAGTTTTCGGGGGACAACCAAACGCCGTGCATGGCGGGGTACACGAAGGGCACCGCCGCCTACTACGAGAAGTACCAGAATGACGCCCAGACAGCCATCACTCTCTTTCGGAGCGACGGGATCCCGGTGGTTCTGATCGGCGCACCCCCGGACGCTTCGACGAGCCTCACCGCGAACATCAACTTCCTCAACCAGATTTACGCATCGCTCGCGGCAAGCAATTCGGGCGTTCTCTATGACGACGCTGGCCAGTCCGTGTCGTCGAACGGTCAGTTCACCAAGACACTGCCCTGTCTCCCGATCGAACCGTGCACCGGACCGTCCGGCACAAATGTGGTGAGGTCACCCGACGGCGTGCATTTCTGCCCCGACGGGATCGTTGCGGTGGAGAACTTGTTCAGCGTGTGCGATGTGTACTCGTCGGGGGCGTTCCGGTTCGCTGCCGCCATGCTCGGTCCGGCCCTCGGGCAGTGATGGAGGGCTTCACCGTGTGATGCGCCCGTTGGAGCAGCTCGGCCGTTGCTTCCGGAGTCGGTGAAGCAGGCACGAACTTCTTCTAGCCTTGCCGCAGCAGACAGCACGCGAAGGGAGTACCGATGGCCAAACTCCAGATGTGGAACGCTCCCCCCACGTGCTCGTTCTGCGGGAAGGCGCAGGACAGAGTCACGAAACTCGTAGCCGGGCCGGACGCCTTTATCTGCAATGAGTGCGTCGAACTCTGCAACGACATCATGTCCGCCGAGGCCGCACGGCCGGACGCCGAGATCACGGGGATGCGCACCCCGCCGGCGGGCGCATGGAGGGCCGGCTCACCAGAGACTCGGTCGGGTGACCCCATGGCCACCCGATCCCCACGGCTCATCCTCGCTTCCGGCTCACTCTCCCGTCTGTCCGTTCTGCGCGATGCCGGCTTCGACCCCGAGGTGGTCGTCAGCGGCGTCAGCGAGGAGTTCGACGGCCTCACCTTCACCCCCGCGCAAGCAGTTGAGGTTCTGGCCGAACGCAAAGCCCTGGCCGTCGCGGACCACTGCGGAGAGGGCCTGGTCATTGGCTGTGATTCCATGCTCGAGTTCGACGGCGAGGCCCTCGGCAAACCTGCCTCGGGTGCCGAGGTGGTGCACGTATGGAGGCGACTCTCTGGGAGGCAGGCCACGCTGCACACCGGCCATTGCCTCATTGAGACCTCAACCGGCCATCGGGTCAATCGGCTCGCCAGCTCTGTGGTGCAGTTCGGCGTCCCCAGCGAAACTGAGCTCAGCGCCTACGCGGCCACCGATGAACCACTTTCGTTGGCCGGGGCGTTCAGCATCGAGGGACTCTCAGGGCCCTTCGTCGAGGCGGTGCACGGCAGCCCGAGCAACGTCCTCGGGCTTTCGTTGCCGGACCTGCGCGAGATGCTGTTCGAGGTGGGCGTCCAGGTCGCCGACCTGTGGCGGCAAGATCGGAAGTAGGGAGTGCTCGCGCTCTTCTTTGTCGATGTCACCTCCCTGACCGTTCGATCATCCCCATCTGCTGCTCATTGTGGTGCTCGCCGGCAGCAGGGGGCAGCTGGTCCAGCCTGTCGATCTGCTCAGCACTGAGGTCGAGACCATCTGCGGCGACGTTCTCTTCAACTCTGGCGACGTGCTTGGTGCCGGGAATCGGGGCGATGTCGTCTCCCTTCGAGAGGAGCCAGGCCAGGGCGACCTGACCCGGCGTCGCTTCGACTTCCGCGGCGACACGTTCGACCTCGTCGACCAGGCGCTGATTCCGCTGGAAGTTCTCGCCCATGAAGCGCGGATTGGATTTCCGGAAATCGCTGTCGTCCATCTCGTCCAACGAACGAATCTTCCCCGTCAGCATCCCTCTTCCGAGCGGCGAATAGGCGACGAAGCCGATACCCAGCTCCCGCAAGAGCGGAAGCACTTCAACTTCTTGATCACGGGTGAACAATGAGTACTCCGACTGCAGGGCAGTGACCGGATGCACGGCGTGGGCTCGGCGAATCGTCCCGACCCATGCCTCCGAGAGACCGATATGACGGACCTTGCCCTCTTGCACCAGCTCAGCCAGGGCACCCACCGTGTCCTCAATGGGGGTAGTCGGATCCACTCGATGCTGGTAGTACAAGTCGACGTGGTCCGTGGCGAGACGCCGCAATGAGCCCTCGAGCGCGGTGCGCACATTGGCCGGGCTGCTGTCGAGATGGCCCGGGCCATCCCCCGCGTGCGAGATCATCCCGAACTTCGTCGCCAGCACCACCTGGTGACGACGATCTTTGATGGCCTGCCCGACAAGTTCCTCGTTGGTGAACGGACCGTAGATCTCCGCCGTGTCGAGGAGGGTGACACCCAGATCGAGGGCACGGTGGATCGTCCGAATGGACTCAGCGTCATCGGTGCCCGCTCCCGTAAAGGCGGTGGACATGCCCATGGCGCCCAGGCCGATCCGGCCGACGTCAAGAGTTCCGAGCGTGATGTGCTTCATTGCGTGCTTTCCTTTCGTCTCGTGCTCCGAACGCGCCCGCGGGAGTGTCACCGTGTTGAATTTCGCGCTGCCTCAATCGGGAGGGAGAAATCGCCCCAGCTCGTGCACCACTGAGTAGAACTCCCTGATGGTCTGATGCACGATCTGGCGGACCGGAAGGACACCCGTGACACGACCCGCCGCTTGACCTCCGAAGGCGAAGGCGGCACCGAGGTCGCCCTGGAAATAGAGCTTCAAGATCCCCTCCATGCCGACAGTTCGGCCCATGACTACCGAGTGTTCCTGCTCGAGGCTCTCGCTGAAAGGGGTTCGCATGACGCGGTAGGCCGGGCTGGAGTGGGCACTCAACATCACCGTGTCGGTGGCGTCGGCATCAGTGATCAACCGCTTGTAATTGTCGTGCACGGGGGATTCCGCGGCGCTGACCATACGCGTTCCCATCTGGACGCCTTCGGCACCCAACGCGAAGGCGGCAGCCATGGAAAGGCCGTCGACGATCCCACCAGCCGCGACCACCGGGAGGTCGAAGGCATGGCAGATCTGCGGCAACAAGACCATCGTCGAGACCGGCCTTGTGCTCTTGAATCCTCCCCCTTCGCCACCCTCGACGACCAGCCCATCGACCCCGGCATCCACGGCCTTCTGCGCGGCTCGCATCGACGGGACGACGTGGAAGACGGTGATCCCGGCGTCATGCAGCTGCGGGGTGTACCTGGCGGGATTCCCCGCCGAGGTGGTCACGAATCTGACGCCTTGTGCACCAACGAACTCGACGATGTGGGGGTCGGCGACGAACATTTGGGCGATGTTGACGCCCCACGGTCTGTCGGTTCGCTCGCGCATGGCAGTCATCTCGTCCCGGACCTCGTCAAGGCGGCCGGAAGAGGTCTCGATGATGCCGAAACCTCCTGCATTGGAGACAGCGGACGCCAGATGCGCCCTGGCGATGAAACCCATCGGGGCCTGCATCAACGGGTAGTCGACGCCGAGCAGCTCGGCGACGCGGGTGCGCAGCGGTGGCGGCGGTTCAGAAGCGATTCCTTCAACCTAGCCAGGACTCATGAGTGCCGCTGTTACCATCGCCGGTCCAACCGCTCGGAGGGTCATGCCAGCCATGTCTCTCCGGGATGCAGGGAGAAAGACGGGCAAACACCAATGAGATCGGTGGAGCTGCGGGAGCTGATGCTGATCACCATCGCGGTCCGCCCCGTCATCGACATGGGGGGCGGACGTCGTTTTGTGGCCTTCGACGGGGGTACCTTCGAAGGACGGGACGGATTGGCCGGGACCGTGCTCGGCGGCGGTGTGGATTGGCAGAGCGTCCGCCCGGGTGGCGTGCTCGAGATTGATGCCCACTACGCGTTGCGAACCGGGGCGGGCGATGCGATCGAGGTCCGTTCGCAGGGTGTCCGCAAGGCATCGGAGTCCGTAGCGGCACGATTGGCGCAAGGGGAGCCGGTCGACCCCGGTGAGTACTATTTCCGGACCTTGGTACGGCTCTCGAGCGCTGCGCCGCGACTGCTCTGGTTGAACGACCTCATCGCCGTCTCGACCGGTGACAGGGAACGCAGCACTGTGCGAATCCATGTGCACGAGGTCCTGTGAGCCGAAGCGACTCCATGCCGCGTGCCGTCGTGGTCGGAGCCGGTATCGGAGGCCTGGCGACGGCCCTCAGCCTGCACGAGGTCGGGGCGCAGGTGGACGTGTTCGACACCGTGGCCGAGCTGCGCCCTCTCGGCGTCGGCATCAATTTGCTCCCCCACGCGGTACGCGAGCTCGACGCGCTCGGCCTCCTCGAGGAGCTGCGCGCTCACGCCATCGCTCCCGCTGCCCTCGTCTACTGCACGAAGAGGGGCCAGGAGATCTGGCGTGAGCCACGCGGGCTTGCCGCGGGTTATCCCTGGCCGCAGCTTTCCATCCACCGCGGCACGCTGCAGGAGGTGCTGCGGAATGCGGTGCTCCAGCGTTTGGGGCCGGACGCGCTGCATCTGGGACGGCGGCTCGTCCGGATCGGCGGTGATGACGCGAAGCCCGCCGCGGTGTTCGAGGATGGCGGCGAAGTCGGGGCAGACCTCATCGTTGCGGCCGATGGTATCCACAGCGCGGTGCGGGCGCAGCGCTATCCCAACGAGGGTCGTTTTCTCTGGAACGGGTCATTGCTGTGGCGCGGCATTGGAGAGGTGGAGCCCGTCCTCGACGGGCGCACAATGATTTGGGCCGGGCATCCGGAGCAGAAATTCGTCGGCTACCCCATCGCAGACCTCCCTGACGGAAGACAGCGGTTCAATTTCATCGCCGAGTTGAGGCGGCCCGACTCCGATCTCGCCACAGCGGAGGACTGGAACCGCCCCGGCTCGCTGGACGACTTCCTTCCCCAATTCGCGGCATGGGACTTCGGATGGCTGAACGTGCCAGCCATCGTTGAAGGGGCACCCGAAACCTTCCTCTTCCCGATGGTGGACCGGGAGCCCCTTCCGCGATGGACGTTCGGCCGCGTCACGCTGCTCGGGGACGCCGCCCATCCGATGTACCCCATCGGCTCCAACGGAGCGTCCCAGGCGATTCTCGACGGCCGAGTGTTGGCGGGCTGTCTGCGGCGCCATCGTCCGGACCTCGATGAGGCCCTGCGCCGCTACGAAGAGACTCGCCGTCCGGCCACGGCGGCCATCGTGCGGGCGAACCGGAGTCTCGGACCGGAGATCCCGATGCAGCTCGTCGAAGAGCGGGCGCCTGACGGCTTTGCGGACATCACGACAGTGATCACGTCCGACGAGATCGCTGCCGTCACTGAGCAGTACCGCACGACGGCCGGGTTCTCTCTGGCCACCCTGCAGGGCGGTACGTCGCTCCTCGATGAGCCCTATCCGGGCTGAGACTCTGCTCAGCGATGGACGCACTGCCGCACGGCGGCCAACAACGCCGCCGTGCGCCGATCCTCTCGCGGCGTCGCGACCATTCGGTTGATGACGTGACTGAACGCCAGGCCGAGCTCAGGCTCGGCGAAGGCGATGGAGCCACCGGCCCCGTCGTGGCCGAAGGAGGCGCCGCCCAACATGGGCTGCCGTGGAAAAGGCCGGAGGAAGCCGGTGCCCCAGGTGGGTCCATCGAACGGCTCGCCCCAGGGCTTGCCCTCCGAGCGGACGACTGACGCAGCCGCCACGGTTTCGGCTCGTAGGAGCCGGATGCCGTCGACGTCGCCGATGGTGGCTGCGTAGAGACGCGCGAGGGACCGGGCATTGGTGATGCCGTTGGCCGCCGGAAGCTGAAGCTGATGGACCTCGGCCGAGTTGAACCCGAGCCCACTTCCCGCCATGGTCACCGACAGCAGGCCATTGAGGGTGATGGCGCGCCAGGGAACGCTGCCCTCCGGTAACACGAGCGCGACGAGCTCGGGTGGCGCGTTGGGCGGTTCAAGGGTCGAGACCCGCGCCTCCAGTTCGGGCGGGAGCCCGATGTAGAGGTCGAGGCCGAGGGGTGCGGCGAGCTCTCGGGCCACGAATGTGGCCAGCGTCTGGCCGGTGATCCGCCGAACGATCTCGCCGAAGTTCCAACTGAAGGTCAAGGCTTGGTACACGTGCTCTTTCCCGGGCTCGAACAGCGGCGCCTGGGCCGCCATGCGGGCCGCCATACCTGCGGGATCGGCGAGGTCCGCAAGCGAGACCGGCCCATCGACGACGGGCAGGCCCGTCCGGTGGCTCAGAACGTCGCGCACGGTCGTGGCCTCCTTGCCTTGCGCACCGAACTCGGGCCAATAGGTCGTGACGTGTGCGTCGAGGTCCAAGTCGCCCCGCTCGACCAGCATGTGGGCACAAATGGCGGACACGCCCTTGGTGACGGAGAACACCAGCGTCAGGGTGTCACGGTCCCACACACGGCCCGTGGCCTTGTCCGCCACTCCACCCCAGAGGTCGACCACTGCACGGCCGCCGACGTAGAGGACACACCCCGCCCCCAGATCGCCCTGGTCGAAGGTGGACGCCAGTGCGTCGGCCACCGGGCCGAAGCCGGGCTCGGCGAAGCCTCCAAGTTCTGCCACGCCGGTCCTCTCTGGTCGGACCCGCCGACGCATGCGCCGTGAGGTCGTGCACGGCCTGCCCTGCCACCCTACCCAGCCGCCTGCGGGAGCCGACGGGCTCCGTGGGCGGGGTCGAGTCTCGCTCCGCGCTGAGATCCACCTGGGGTCGCGAAGAGGATTCTCGACTATCCTCCCCAGCTCAGCGGCCATATTCACGTGCGACGCTGCGCGGCACACTGGAGGCGGCATGAAGACGGATGCCGAGGGGGACGCAGCCCGAGGTGTCCCGCGGCGCGGCGCCGGCAGAGCTCGAAGGTGCGCCGGCCCGCGCGCCGTTCCCCATGAGCAACGGCACACCCACGGCGCCATGAGCGGGCGGGCGCCGTGATCCCGCCGGAGGAACCGGAGGCCTTGTCGGCAGAAGACCGTCTTTCGCTCCTCATCAACCGGCTCCTGGACTCCATGGACGCCGCGGCGTCGACCGGAGCGTGGGATCGCGTGGTCGAGCTCGCCGGCGACGTGCTCGCCGCCGATCCCCCGAACGGGCGCGCTGCCGCAATGATGGAACGAGCGAGACTGGAGCGCTCCCTCCCCGCCGGGCAACGTGCCTTCGTCAGCCTGGTTTTCGCCGACATCGTCCAGTCGACCGACATGGCCGACGTGGCCGAGCCGGAGGTCATACAGGATGTCTTCGTCCTGTACCGCCGAGTGGTCGCCGAGACCATAGAGGAGCTGGGCGGCCGCGTGCTCCAGTTCCAGGGAGATGGGGTCGTCGCGTGCTTCGGCTACCCCGTGGCACACGAGGACGACGCTCGACGGGCGGTCCAAGCCGCCCTGCGGCTCGTCGAGCGGATGGCGCTCGCTGCCGTCGAGCTGGGCCGTCGCCATGGCATCGAACCGGCCGTCCGGGTCGGCGTCCATTCGGGCACCGTCGTGATCGCCGGGCTCGCCTCAGGGACCCTCGACGGCTCTGCCCTCGCGGGATCGGTGCCCAACGTGGCGGCGCGGCTGCAGGGTGAGGCGGAGCCGGGCACCGTGGTCATCAGCGACACCACCAGGCGACTCGTTGCGGCGCACTTCGAACTCCAGCCGGTCGGGGCACGCTCGCTCAAGGGAATCGCGCGCCCGATGGAGCTCTTCAGAGTGGTGCGATCGAACCTTGCTGTTCCCCCTTCCGGCCACGGCCTGGCCGAAACGGTCGCCCTGGTCGGGCGAGAGGGCCAGAGTCGCCTCCTTCGCTATATCTGGAGCCGAGTCATCCACAAGAACGGGAGTGCCCCGCGGCCAGAGGAGACGGTGGTCGTGGTCCGGGGCGTGGCCGGGATGGGGAAGTCGGCGCTGGCCGCAGAACTCGCGGCGCAGGTGCGACTCGAAGGCGGGGCGGTACTCGAGTTCAACTGCTCGCCCTACCACGGCAACGTCGCACTCTGGCCGGTCGGTCGCATGCTCGAGCAGCTCCTCGGGTTCTTCCCGGACCAGCCGCTCGAGGAACGGCGCAGCGAGTTGGGGGCCCGCCTGGCCGAAGCCGGTCTCGAGCAGGACGCCGTGCCCCTTCTCGCACCGCTCGTCGGACTCCTTGCCGACGAACGCTGGGCCCGTCCGGAGGTGGACGCGCTCGCGCTGCGTCAACAGACCCTCCAGGCCCTCGTCGCGTGGCTCGCCCATACCTCCGAGTCGACGCCGACGTTGGTGTGGGCCGAGGATCTCCACTGGGCGGACCCGACCACCGTCGACCTCCTGGGATTGCTGGCGACCCAGGGCGTCCCCGGCACGATGATTCTGATCACGGCCCAGCACGTGCTCAGCCCACCGTGGGCATCATCGATCGTCGACATCGCGCTGGAGCCGCTGCAGCACAAAGAGGCGCTCGGGCTGGTGGCCGCGCTGACCGACGGGGGGCTCGGCCCCGAGCAGAGTCGCCTGATCGTCGAGCGCGGAGCTGGCGTCCCCCTCTTTCTCCAAGAGCTGACGCACAGCGCTCTCGCCGCCAATCCCGGTGAGGTCCTGCCACCTCGCATTCACGAGATACTCACGGCGCGCCTGCGGGCTCCCGGCATCGACCTGCGTGTCGCGCAGCTGGCGGCCACGCTCGGTGCGGAGTTCGACGAGGAGCCGTTGCGTCAGTTGGCGGGGCGATCGGTCGACGATGCACTGGTCCGCTTAGAGGAGGCGGCCCTCGTTGAGCGGGTAGCCGAAGTCCGGCTGGGACGGTACCGCTTCCGACACGGGCTCCTGCGCGACGCGACCTATGAGACCCAACTGCTGACCACCCGCCAACAGACCCATCGCGACGTCGCGGAGCTGCTCGGCTCCGCGGCAACCTCGCCGGGCGACCTGGCCGTCGTGGCGCAACACTGGGACCTGGCCGGCGACGTCGCGCAATCGATCCCGGCCTACATAGTGGCCGCCCGGTCGGCGCAGTCGGCGGCCAGCCACACCGAAGCCCGCCAGCAGCTCGACCGCGCCCTTGAGCTGGCGTCGACGATGCCCGAAGGCGACGAGCGCGACCTGACCGAGCTCATGATCCGGACACTGCGCGCCGTCAGCACCAGCTCACAGTTCGGCTACGGCTATCCCGACGTGTTCGAGGACTTCACGGTCACCCAGGAGATCTGTCGGAAACTGACGAACCGCCCTGAGATCATGCCGGCCCAGGTCGGGATCTGGAGCTACCTGCTCGTGCGCGGCTCGGTCGACGCCGCCAGCCTCGTGCTCGAGCCCCTCACCGACGTCCTCGACGATCCGGCGACAGCCTGGTTCGCGCCCGAGATCAAGTCGTGCATGGGATACGGCGCGTTCTACCAGGGCAGGCTCGAGGAGGCGCACCGCTGGCTGCTCCAGGCGTGGGAGGGGTACCGCGCCCGCTCGGTCGACGCGGCATCGTCCCCGTTCTGGCCCCTTCCCCACGATGCCGTTCCGGTGACAGCGGTCGCGCTGGCCTGCGTCGCCGCGCTCGAGGGCGCCACGGAGGAGAGCGCGCTCTGGGAACGCCGGGCGATCACCACTGCGGAGGAGCTGGACTTCCCATCCGGCCCGTTCAGTGCTGCGTTCGTGTGCGTCTACCTGGCCTGGATCCGGATGATCACGGGCAACTGGGAGGAGGCTCGGGAGTTCGGGCGGCGCACGATGGAGATCGCGCAACGATGCCGCTTTGACTACTTCCAGCTGCTCGGCATGCAGTACGTGCTGCTGCCCGAGCCGGACCGACCCTGTGACGAGGCCGAGCTGGAGCAGTACGGCCTCGGAATGGATCTGGTGGGCCACGGGGCGTTCCGTCCGACGCACCTCGGCCTCGTCGCGCAGAACCACTACTTCCTGGGCGACGCCGACCGGGCCCTGCGCTCGCTCGACGAGGCCATGGAGCGGACGAGGACGTCGGGCGAGCTGGTGCACCAGCCGGACCTCCTCCGATTGCGGGCCGAGATCACGACAGCGGCCCACCCGGACCGGACAGACGAAGCGGTCGGTGATCTCGTCGCCGCCATTGAGATCGGCCTGACCCAGGGGTCTCTGCTCCTTGCGCTGCGAGCGGCCAACGCCCTCGCCGGCCTTCCCCACGACCGGCCGCCCGACTGGCGTGAACGGATCCGCGCTGTGCTCGAGCGGTTCCCACCGAACTCGTCGAGCCCCGAGCTTGCCGATGCGCTCGACCTCCTCGGATCCTGAGATCGGCCCCTCCCGCGGCGCCGGGGCATCCTCGGTCGTGCGTGGTGCGCCGGGCACCGCGTTCGAGCTCATGACGTCGTACGGGGCATCGCCGCGCGCTCCCGTTGCCGACGGTCCCATGGCACTCGATTGACGAGCTGGGACAGGATGCACGGGATGGGAACGGCAACGGGGTGACCGACAATCGAATCAACACGGATGTCACCGGGGACGTCCGACGGTTCTCCGGTCAGGTGGCCATCGTCACGGGTTCGACCGCCGAGCCGAGCATCGGCCGATCCTGTGCCTTCCGGCTCGCCCGGGAGGGCGCGTCGGTGGTGATCAACGGCCGAGATGCGGATCGGGTCGCGGCCACCGAAGCCGCGCTTCGTGCCGAGGGATTCGCAGCTGTCGGCGTCGTCGGTTCCATGGACACAGAATCGGCAGCAGAGGCACTGGCCGGTCGAGCCATGGAGGCGTTCGGCCGGATCGACCTGATCGTCAGCACGGTGGGCGGGGCTCCCCACCCGCTCTCCTTCGACGCCATCAGCGAGGCGCAGCTCCTCGAGACGTTCCGGCTGAACACCTGGCCGACGCTGGTGCTGGTCCGGGCCGCGCTCGCTCGAGGGCTGGCCGACAACGCGGGCTCGATCGTCACCATTTCCAGCGGCTCTCCGCGCAAGACGACCTCCGCCATGGTGTCCTACGCCGCGGCCAAAGCTGCGCTGAACGCCATGACACGCACCATGGCGGCCGATCTGGCGGGTCAAGGGGTGCGGCTCAACGCCGTGAGCCCCGGGTTGGTCCGCACCACGGCGACGCGTCCCATCTGGAAGGCCGACGACGGCGCCGCCGCGGGATCGGCGCTCCCTCTCGGGCGCTTGACCGAAGCCGATGACGTCGCGGCGGCCGTGTGCTTCCTCCTGTCCGGCGACGCCCGGCAGATCACCGGCATCACCCTTGACGTCGACGGTGGGAACCACCTCGCCAGCGGGTGGACACCGATTCGCTAGCGAGGAGGCGACGAGGCCAGCATCCGCTTCAAGGGCCCGACCACCTCCGACCCGATCTGCCCGATCTGCTCCCGGACCTGGTCGGGCGCCATGCCCGGAAGCTGCACCCGCAGGTTGAGCCCATCGGCACCGACGTCGCCCATGACGGCCGCCAGCCTGTCCGCCAGCTCGCCGGGATCATCGGACCCAACGGTTTGATCTGCACCGAACGCACCGGCGCCCCCCGCGTAGCTCTCGTACACCGCCCGCTGGTCCTCGACCAGGTCGGCGCGCACGCGACCCAACCACACCCGTCGAATCAGGACCTTGGCGCCCGCACCGCCCGCTTCCTCGAAGGCCTGGGTCAGACGGGCCAGCCGTGGCGCCGCCGACATGCCCTCCATGAGGATGCCCGCGCCACACCGGGCGGACCGGACGGCGGCGGCCACCGAGACGGCGGCGCTCAGCACCGGCACGGGCAGGTCCCGGCAGGCCAGGAGCGCGGGATCCCCCTCCAACGCACCGAGCTGCCGACCGTCCAACATGGCCACGAGCCGTGGGAGCTCCGTCTTGAAACGCTCCACCGCATCAGTCTGGTCCACGCCTGCCGCCTCGAAGTCCAGTGGCAGGGCGCCCGCGGCGACGCCGAGGCCGACGCGGCCTCGATGGCGGGCCTGGAGCCAGGCCACCTCCTCGGCGACGAGCGCCGTCGGGCGCAAGGGAAGCAGGAGCGGTGCGGCGGCGGCCCACCCCGTCGGGTTCTCTTCCAATATGAAGGAGGCCATCTGCAGTGGCTGCGCCATGTAGCCGGCGAAACCGCCGTGGTGCTCGCTGGTCATCACGCCGTCGAAGCCGTGCGTCAGGGCGAGCGATGCCTGGGCACACAGCTCGCGGACGATGGCGCCGGGAGCCAGCTCGTTGTGGGGGTAGAGCCGGATGGAGACCGATCCCGGAGCGAAGGGAGCGGTCGACGGGACGAGCGGCTCGTCCGTCACGGCTCCCCTGCTGTTGCACCTCGGCCCACCCGCATGCTCAGCGGATGGTCCCCGCCCCCGGGATGAGCGGCAGATCCAGCGCGGTGGCCCACCCTGGTGGCAGGTCGTTGACGGCGGGCACGGCGTTGAGCGCGCGCAGGCCGGTGGCCAGGCAGCCGGCGGCGGCCGCGTCGCGTCCCGATCCGTCGGTGAAGCGGAAGGCGGTCTCCTGCGTGATCGACGGCGTGCCCTCGATCTCCACCCGGTAGACGTCATCCTGGGTGCCACGGGGCCAGTCCGGCGCGGCGTCCGTGCCCACCCGGTTGACGTGCTCCAGGCAGATGCGCGGCTCCCCCTTGTACATGCCGTTGATGGTGAAGTGGATGGCCGCCACCTCGCCCGGGTTGATGACGCCCTTGGCGGTCGTGATCGACGCCTCGGTCACCCACTTGTCCCAGGTGGAGGTGATCTCGTCGAGCTCGATGCCGGCGGCGTGCGCCATCATCGGCACCGTGGCTCCCCACGACATCACGAGGATGTCGGTGTGCTCGAGGAGCGGCGTGAACTCGGGTGGGCGCCCGATGCCCATTTCGTCCTCGTACGCGCCCGTGTAGTTGATGTAGTCCACGAGCTCGAGCGCCTTGACCTTGCGCACCTCCGCGCACAGACCCATCAGGGTCATGGGGAACAGGTCGTTGGCAAAGCCGGGGTCGATACCCGTGGTGAAGCAGGTCGCGCCCCCTCGGCGCACGCCTCGGTGATCGGGTCGATCCACGACGGCGGATTGAGCTTCATGAATGGCCAGACCCACGGGGTCATCGCCGTCGAGGACACGTCGATGCCGGCGCGCAGGAAGGCGCCAATATCGCGGATGTTGGCGTCGGCCAGGCCGGCCGTGGGCCCGTAGTGCACGAGCGCGTCGGGGCGGAGCGCGATCAGCGCGTCACGATCGTCCGTGGCGGTCAGGCCGATCGGGTCGATGCCGCAGATCTCCCCGGCGTCGCGGCCGACCTTGTCCTTGTCGTTGACCCCCACCCCGACCAGCTCGAAGTTGGGGTGGCGCACCACCTCGGGGATGATCATCTTCCCCACGAACCCCGTTCCCCAGACCACGACCCTCTTCTGCTCGCTCATGGGGGCATCATCGCACCCGGCCGGAAATCCCGCCGGTCCGGCCGTGACGACGGCGGGATGCCCCCTTCGGCAAGGGTGACGCCATGCGCACCGATTGCGGGCTCCTCGGGACAGCCCCGCAACGCGAGAGTGGGCGGGGCCGAAGCCCCGCCCACTCGCGGCGATCCGTCTGAGGAGACGTCAGACGGCTGAGCCGAAGAACGGCATGTTCTCCCCGGGTGGGCCGAAGGAGAAGAGACCGCCGTCGGACGCCACCATCCAGTACCCGTCGTAGGAGTTGTTGTCGAACCCGCCGACCACTGGCTTGTTGAGCTTGATGCTCCCCGTCGACCCGAAGAAGGGTGCGTCGTAGGAGAACACCCCGCCGTCGGAGGCGATCAAGCGGTATCCGCTGCCGTCCGACACCGGTGCGATGGCCACGACCGGCTTGTTGAGCTTGATGCTCCCCGTCGACCCGAAGAAGGGAGCGTTGTAGGAGAACACCCCGCCGTCGGAGGCGACGAGCCAGTAGCCGCCGGTCGCCCGGTCGAGCCCCATGCCGACCACCGGCTTGTTGAGCTTGATGCTCCCCGTCGAGCCCTGGAACGGGGCGTTGTAGGAGAACACTCCGCCGTCGGAGGCGACGAGCCAGTAACCCGTCCCGTTCAGTGTGGCGGTCATGCCGACCACCGGCTTGTTCAGGTGGATGCTCCCCGTCGAGCCGAGGAACGGCGCGTTGAAGGCGAACACCCCGCCGTCGGACCCGACGAGCCAGTAGCCACCGGTGGCGCGGTCCACCGCCATGCCCACGATGGGCTGGTTGAGCTTCACGCCCGTCAGCGAGCCGTAGCAGGTGGCGGCACCGAAGGTCGCCACGGCGCCGGCCGAGTTCACCTCGTAGTAGCCCGTGCCGTCGTCGAGGGCGGCACCGCCGACCACCGTGCCCGAGGGCAGGGTCGAGACGCAGCTCGTCTGGACCGGGCCCGGCGTGGCCGGACCGGCCCCGGGCAGCGTCTGGAACCACAGGTAGGCGTTGGTGGGCACCTCGCCGACGCCGTCGACGCCGATGCCGCTGTTGGGCTGGTTCTCCAGCGCCTTGACGGCCGTGTAGCTCTTGGCAGTCTCCACCGAGCTCAGGCCGGCGGCCGAGGTCACCGGGATCACGATGACGTTCCACCACTCCGGCTGGTCACCGTTGCGGGTGGTCAGGAGGTGGTCGTGTCCCGGGAGGGGCACATTGTCCAGCGCTGCTGCGGGCGCGCCGAGCACCGGGGCCAGTCGGGAGAGGTCGATGGTCGCCGGATGGTCGATGCAGGTGATGGCGCTCGAACACTGGTTGTAGGTGACCGGTGGGGTGGAGTACAGCGGCACCGGTATGTACAGGGGGTCGATGTTGGCGTTCGTCACCGTGGGTGACGGCGGCGTCTGGTCGGCCACGCCCGGTGGCACCCTGTTGGGTGCTGCGCCGGCCTCGCAACCGGTGGCGGATGCGGCGGAAACCGTGGTGTCGCAGAAGAACGGTTCGGTGTAGAGCGCGTTCACGTCCTGTCCGTCGATCCAGTCGTGGCTGATCCCGATGTTCTGGCAGTTGGGCGCCGTGGCACCGCAGTCGTTCTGCAGGTTGTTGATCACGGAACCCGGCTCGGTCTGGTTGACCGTCGGGTCGGGGTCCGGAGCGGTGGCGACCGGCGCTCCCGGAGGAGCCGTGGCCGTCAGGTCGGCGGCCTGGGCGGCCGGGACCGTCCCGGGGAGGACCTGGAAGAAGAGCGAGACATTGGTGGGAGCCTCAATGGCCTTCGACGCGTTGACGGCGGCGGTGATCGCTGCGGTGCTGGTCAGCGTGGCGAAGGTGGCCGGATCGGTCGTCGCCACCACCTCGACGTTCCACCACTCGGGGAGGCCGCTGTTGCGGGTACCCACGACGTGGTCATGCGCCGGAATCGGCACGTTGTCGACGCTGCTCGGTGACGGGCTCCCCGGGAGGGCGCCGGCGATGCGCGAGAGGTCGATGGTCGGTGGGTGGTCGATACAGGTGGCCGTCGCCGTGCATTGCGTAGGTGGGGCGTTCGCGAAGAGGGGGACGGGGATGTACAGCGTGTCCTCGTGGGTGGTGTTGCCGAGGGAGGTCCCGTTCGGCGAGGTGGCGCTGGGTGAGCCCGACTGCGGGGCACCGGCCTCGCAGCCGGTCGATGCACTCGAGCTCACGTTGGAGTCGCAGTAGTAGTCCTCGCTGTAGAGGAGGTCGACGTTGGTGCCGTTGTAGTAGCCGTAGGACTCACCGACCTGACCACAGGTCGGAGCGTCGTTGCCGCAGTTGTACTGCAGCGGATCGATGGTGGTCCCGTTGTCACCGGATGGCGGTGGTACCTGCACCGAGTGCGGAGACGTGGCGGCCGTGGCGGCCTGCATCCCGACGATGCCGGACACGCCGAGGACGACCACGAACAGCGACGCCACCAAGGTCGTCACCGTTCGCAGCGAAATTCCAATCAGATCCAATCGTTGCCTCATTGCGTACACCTTTCGTCAAGGGAACCCGCCGCGGTGACACCGCACTGCCCGGGAATGGCCACGGAAGGTCTTCGGAGCGGCGCGGTGAGCCGGATGCCGGGTGCGTTCCAGCTCGGCCCGAGGTGCCGGCCGAGCGCGGCTCACACTTCCCTCACACCCGGCTTGCCGGTTCGTCACATCTGGGGCCGACGCTGGCTCCGAAGAGAGGACGAGGAGGACCACGTGCAGCGACTGCAGCATTCGATGACAGAGCGGTGGTCCAGGCTGGGCCTAGCGGCGCGACTGTGGTGGACCGGCCTGGTTGCAGTGGGTCTCGCCGCAGTGCTCGTGTTGGCGGCAACGACCGTGTCGGACGCCTCCTCGCACCGGGCACCGGGCCCGACGTCGGCTTCTCCAACTTCGGCGTCGAAGGGCACGCCCGCGGGCACGGGCAGCGGCAGCGGGTCGATGGCGGGCATGTCGATGGCGGGTGCTCGAACGAGCTCGGCGTCGTCGACCGCCGCGCCGACGGCGTCGACGGTGTGCGGCAACGTCAAGGGGGCGACGACCATGGCCGACGGCATGGTGATGGCACCGGTCCCCTCGGGGAGCCCGACCGCGACCCAGCAGGCGGCGGCCAACCGGCTCGTCGCTGCAACCACGGCCACGCTGTCGAAGTACACGAGCCTCTCCGCCGCCACCGCGGCGGGCTACACCCCGGCCACCAATCCGGACGGCTACCTCGTCCATTACGCCAACTGGCAGATCGCCAAGTCCGACGGGTTCGACCCGTCGCATCCCGCCTTCTTGATGTACGCCAACACCGTCAACGGCCCGAAGCTCATGGGCGCCATGTATCTCGGGCCGGCACCGTGCACCCCCGGTCCCGACGTCGGTGGTCCGCTCACCCAGTGGCACGCCCACGACAACCTCTGCCTCTCGGGCGGGCAGGTCGTCGGCCGGACGTCGGCCACCGGCTCGTGCGCCACCGGCGTGCACAACACCGACACGTACTTCATGCTCCACGTCTGGACCGAACCGTCCCTGGCCTCGACGCACCAATTCCAGCCCGACCTGACACGGGCCGAGCTGGCGCCGATCATTCGGGGCCAGGCGTGACCACTGAGCGGGTGCGGGCCGCCGGCCGGGTCAGTGCCCGGACCATTCAGATCGGCCTCGGGATCATCTGGTTGGTCGACGGGTTGCTGCAGCTGCAGCCCAGGATGTTCGGCCCCGACTTCGCCAACCAGGTGATCCTCCCGACGGCCCAGGGTCAGCCGGCCCTGGTATCGACCACCATCACCCACGTTGCGCATCTCATCGCGCTGCAACCGGCACTGGCCAACGCCGTCTTTGCCAGTGTCCAGATCCTCATCGGCGTCGGGCTCTTGATCCGCCAGACGGTGCGGCCGGCACTCGCCCTCTCGTTCGCCTGGGCGCTCGGTGTCTGGGCGTTCGGCGAGGGCTTCGGCATGCTTTTCACCGGCATGGCGTCCCCGCTCACGGGGGCTCCGGGCGGGGCACTCCTCTACGTCGCCATCGGCCTCCTGGTGTGGCCCCGCACCGCGCGGACGTCCGCTGATCCACAGGTCTCTGGTCCGGCCACGGCCGAAGGGCCGCTGGGGACGGGCGGCGGCAAGGCCGCGTGGGCGATCGTCTGGGGCGGCATGGGAATCCTGTGGCTCCTGCCGGCCAACCGGGCGGGCGGGAGCATCTCGGCGGGGATCAGCGGCGCCGTCACTGGCGAGCCGGGGTGGCTGGCCCACGTCCAGCTTTCGGTGGCACACGCCTTCGCGAACGGCGGAGGTTCCGTGGCCGTCGCCTGCGCCATTCTGTCGTTCCTCGTCGCCCTCGGCCCCTTGGTCTCACGGCACACGACCGTTTTCCTGGTGGCGGGTGCCGCGCTGGCCCTCGACTACTGGCTCTTCGGAGAGGCCCTGGGGCAGCCCTTCAGCGGCATCGCCACCGACCCCAACACCGGGCCACTCCTTGTCCTGTTGGCGCTGGCCCTCTACCCGAACCGTGCGCCGGTCGCCTCGGTCGCCGACATGACCGTCACGACGGCGGCCGGCGAGCCGGCGGCACCGGTCGCGCTGCCGGTCGCGTCGTAGGCGGCGGCGAGCTGCCGCGTCAGAACGGGAGCCACTGCGTGGCGGACGAGCCGAGCCAGTCGAGGACCTGGCGGCGCGTCGTCGGGCCGCGGGTCTGCCAGGCCGAGGGCAACGCACCCTCTGCGCGCAACGCCGCCGCTTCCGAGATGTTCGCCGTCAGGGGATCTTGCGTGAGCCCGCACCGCATGGCCGTGGCGTCGAGACCGAAGAGCGTGGCGGCGTTGAGCCCGAACAGCCCGGCCTTCACCTCGGTCGTGAGGGCCGGGTAGCTGTAGGTCTCCTGGAACTGGGGCGTGATCTCGAAAGTACGCATGGCCATGATCTGCGGCTCGGGGCTCCCGTACCAGATGGCATCGGTCCCCCACAGGACCCGTTGCGCGCCGACCCGGCTCAGCAGCTTGCCCATTGCATGCGCGGCCTGGTCGGGCGTCGTGAGGAGCTGGCGCCAGAGGGTGGCGATGTCCACCCAGACGTTGTCGTTCGGCGGCACGGCATGGCGGTCGAGCGCAGCCAGCAGCGTGTCGATGCCGATGGTCGCCGCGGGATCGTACGGGCCCTCCACGTGCGAGGGGTCCCAGGCGGCGTGGTAGATGACGAACTGCATGTCGGGGAACTGGCGCGAGACCGCGACCACGTCCTCGGGGTGGTTGAAGGTCGGGTCGAAATTCACCAGCGGCAGACCCTTGTGGGCGACGAACACCTTGACCCCGAGGTCGTGCGCGTGCTGGACGGTGGGGAGGCCGATGGTGGGGTCCTCCAGTGAGTAGCCCTGACCGCTGGGGCTCCAGGCCGTGTAGACCTTGAAGGCGGCCGGTGGGCCGGTGGTCACCGCGCTCGACATCTCCTCCAGGGTGGCACTGACGGGCCCGACGTTGGGGGCGATGATGTTCTCGACCAGCAGCCGGCTGGCTCCGCCGTCGGTGAGCCCCGCCGTGATCTGCTGCGTGCGCAGGGCCTCGGGGAACGGGATCGGGGCGTTGGCCGGTCCCGAATTCGGGACGTCGGTCAGGATCGCCACCGTCGTGTCGCTGGCCAGGAAGATGTCGTGCAGGTAGCTGGCCCGGTCGACGCAATCGAGCTGCTCGGTGTCGGTGCAGCCGGCCGGGAGCATGGAGAGCACGAGCGACGTCGTCTCGGGGGCATCGTCGACCCAGGCCCCGGTCGGGATCACGTGGTGCGTGTGGACGTCGAAGATGAACTCCGACCCGGTCAGCGCCTGCTCGCACGCGGCCGTGTCCTCGGGCGGCGGCACGTTGAACCGGCCACCCTTGCCCCGAGCCGAACCCGCCTTCGGGTGCGACCCGGGCGGAGAGCCGCAGCCGGCGAACTCGAACACGGCGAGCGTCGCCGCCACCGCCCCTGCGCCCAGCAGGAAACGGCGCCGGTCCACCCCAGCCCGCCGGGCCGAACCGTCAATGGACTCACGGATGAGCGCGTTGACCTTGCGGTCCTCCTCCCCCGGGGCGGCCGGGACGAATTCGCCGTTGGAAACGGGCCCCGCGTGGAGCGGCAGCTGGTCGTCGGGTCGGTCGCGCAGGCGACGCGAGAAAGGGCCGGTGCCAGCCATGCCCGGAGGTTACGCCCGGCGGCCATCGGTTTACAGGGGCGGGTCCTCAGGTCGTGCCGAGGGCTGGCCAATCCTTGTACCGCTGGCGGGCGTTGGGATCGAGGCCGAAATGCCGGGCGTAGCAGTAGTTCTGAAAGATGGCGTGATGCGCCAGCACCCAGTGGTTCCGTTCCGAGATGAAGGGCCAGAGCAACGCCGCTCCACCTGGCCGTGGTGCAGCGGTCCGAGCGTCTCGCCCACATCGTGGAGGAGCGCGCGCATGGCGCATGTGGCCGGCTGCACGCTGTTTTCCGAGTGGTCGACCGGATAGGCGGCATCGCCCGCGAACTGTGGGCGTGGAGAGGAGGAGCTCCGGAAGTTTGGCCAAGTTCTGCTCGTGCACCCGGCGCATGACCTCGAAGTCCTGATAGGAGCGGTCGTCGAGCCGGTCGAAGTGCTTCCTACCCAGGTCCCCCACCGCCCCGGGCCGGATTGTACAAATGCCGCGGAACCGCCTTGCGCCTTATGAAAAGGCGCAAACGCGCCGATATGAATTGCCGTGAGCACCCGGGCGAAGACGAACGTCCGGGACCCCTGGAAGTGGTATTCGCCCCACCGGGCCATCGTCCTGCTGGGCGTCGTGCTGACCCTGATCGCGCTGGCGGGGGCCTGCCTCGGGGTGGTGAACGCCTCCCGGGCCGAATCGCTCAATGCCCAGCTGACGCAGCGGTACCTCGTGCTCTTCGCGCCGGTAAGGGCAATCCGGACGTCGGCCGCGGACTTCCAGGTGTTGGCGGCCGAGGCGTTCAACAACACGGCGCCGGCCGATACCTTGGTGTCCTCCGCCGAGAGCGCCGCCAACGCCATGGACAAGTCCTATGACACGTTGCAACGCCTCTTGGCGTCCCCGGGCAACGCCGACCTGGCTCCCGGCCTCACGCGCAAGATGGCGGCCTACATCGCCTCGCAGAACACCCTCGGTGCGTTCCTGGCCGGCCAGGCGCAGACGCCGCAGACCACACATTTGGCCGCGGTCGAACAGTCGGCCTACGCCGAGCTCGACGCGACGCTTGCCTCTGTGCAGACGACCATCACCAACCGCCTCACCACGACGGCCGAACAGGCGCACAATGCAGCGTACCGGGCCCGCATCGATCTCCTGTGGTGCATTGCCGTCGGCGTGGTCATGGCCGGCACCGTGATCGCGGTCCTGTCCCGACACGCGCTCCGGGTGGAGCGTGACCAGGCCCTGCGTGAGGCCGTGCAGTCCGACGTCGCCCAGAGAATCGCCTTCGAGGCGAGCCTGCAGACGGCCCTTGAAATGTCGCGGGCGGAGGCGTCCGTCTTCGATCGGGTGGCCGAGGCGCTGAGCCAGGCCGCCCCTGACATGCGATCCGAGCTGCTCCTGGCCGACTCGAGCAAGGCCCACTTCCGCCAGGTGCTCGTCAGTTCCGCGCAGACCGGCGACGCCGGATGCGGGGTCATGTCCCCCGACGACTGCCCGGCGGCATCGAGGGCACGGACAATGGTGTTCCCCGACAGCACGGCGCTCGATGCCTGCCCCAATCTGCGGGGTCGAGATTGCTCCGCCCTGTGCGTCCCCATGAGCACGGGCGGCAACGCGGTGGGGGTCTTCCACGTGACGACAAAGGACGGTTCGCCTCCGTCGGAGGAGGTCGAGAAGAACGTGGAAGTGGTGGCGCGCCGCACCTCGGAGCGTTTGGCCATGCTGCGGGCCTTCGAGGTCTCCCAGACCCAGGCCAACAGCGACTCCCTCACCGGACTCATGACCCGGAGGAGCCTGCAGACAGCGGTCCGCGATCTTCACGCCACGGGCACGCCGTACTCCGTGGCCTACGGCGACCTCGACCACTTCAAAGATCTGAACGACCTCTTCGGTCACGCCACCGGCGACCGCGCCCTGCGGACCTTCTCGCAGGTGCTCCGGGACTCCCTGCGACCGGCCGACATCCCGGGCCGTTACGGGGGCGAGGAGTTTGTCATCGTCCTCCCCGAGTGTCCCGTCGATGAGGCGCGCCAGGTGCTGGAGCGGGTGCGCGAGCGTCTGGCCGAACGGATCCCGTCCGCCGAGCTCCCCCGATTCACCATCAGCTTCGGGCTCGCCTCATCGGACCAGGCCCCAGACTTCGAGCAGGTGGTCTCATTGGCCGATGCCGCCCTCATGCGAGCGAAGACCGGTGGCCGGGACCAGATCGTCCTTTCCGCCTGGCCGGAACAGCCGGCGGGCGATCCGGCGGCTGTGAGCGTCCGGTTGGACCCGAGAATCGCCAACGGCAATGCCATGGACGTCGCCTTCAGGGAACCGCAACACAACTGACCCCCCGCCTCGGCTCGATCCGGGCTTCTCAATTCCGTCGTGCAAGACCGCGGAAAGCCCCGTCCGGCTACGGGTTCAGCCCGTGCCGGCGGCCACCTTGGCGTTGCCCAGCGCCGTGGTGGCGCTGCTCGAGATGAGGAACCCGTCTCCGCCGGCCAGCGTGCACTTCATGCCCGCCGTCGACGAGGTGCAGGTGAACGGCCCGAGCGTGATCGACTGACCGTAGGCCAACGTCGGAGTGTTCTCCCCTGCATTGGAGAGGCAGGCGACCCCGGCGCACTCGGTGAGGCTGCTGTCCGTCATCAGGGTGACCGACTTCGGTGGTGAGAGCGTGAGGCACAGCGCACTGCTCAGCGCGCTCGGCCCGAAGTCGGAGTCGATCTCGCAGCTGATGTTCTTGGACGGGGAGAAGAATTCGGTGCTCGTGGAGGTCTGCGGCAGCAGGGTGTCAGACGTCTGGGAACTGCTCGACGTCGTGCTGACCGGGGATCTCGTCGTGGCGGTCGAGCGCGCCGTGGTGGTGGTCGATGACGAGCTCGAGGAAGAAGGGCTGCCCGAACAGGCGGCGAGCGCCACGGCGCAGACCGGGAGGATGAGCAGACGGATCGACCGGGGTCGCAGCGCACGGGGCATTGCGGGAGCTTACGACCGACGACCCGCGGTACCGGGTTCGCCGGCCCCCTCACGTGCGGGCTGGCGCCGTCCCGATCACCGAGGCGCGCTCCATGGAGCGCCGCTGGGGCCAGTAGTCGCTCGAGGCGTAGTGCTGCACGGCGCGATTGTCCCAGAACGCCACCGCGTCCTTGCTCCAGGTGAAGCGGCACTGGTGCTCGGGTGCGTCGGCCTGCCGGCAGAGACGATCGAGCAGCTCCAGACTTGACGCGCGATCGAGGCCCTCAATGTGGCTGACGAACGGGCGATTGACGTACAGGTGCAGCTTCCCGGTGGAGGCATGCGTGCATACCACGGGGTGGCGCACCGGCGGGTACTGCTCCTGCGCCGTGCGGCGCTCCTCGTCTGAAAGGGTGTGCCCAAAGGTCTGCGTGAAGTCGTGCACGGCCTGCAGTCCGTCGATCTCGTCCTTCGTCGTCTGGTCGAGACCGTCGTAGGCGGCGTACATGTCCGAGAACAAGGTGTCACCGCCAGTGTCCGGCACCGACACGGCGTGGAGGATCGCGCCCATGGAGGGGCGCGCCCGCCAGGTCACGTCGTGGTGCCAGGAATTCTCGTAGCCGCTGACTTCCGCCGTCTTCTCGAAGCGCACCAGCTCGGGCTCGCCGGTGTTGGACGGGAGGAACGGATGGACCTCCAGGTCGCCGAAGCGGCGCGCGAAAGCCACGTGCTGGTGGGGATCCATCGCCTGGTCCCGAAAGAAGATGACCTTGTAGTCGTGCAGCGCCTGCCGGAGCTCGGCCACCACGTCGTCGGGAAGCGGCGCGGTCAGGTCGACCCCGGTGATCTCCGCACCCACGGTCGCGCCGATCTGGTGGGCGTCGAAGTGGCGCCACTGCAGCCCGGCGAGGCGATCCCGCTCCGCCGCCACGTGGGTGAACGGCCCGACGGCGATCGTGTACCCCGGCAGGCGGAAGGTACCGGGCGGCTTGGAGGTCGCTGCCGTCGTCGTCATGCCCGTACTGTACCGAACCGCCCTGTAGCGCTGCCCGGCGGGACCTGCAGCGGTGAACCGCTCTCCTAAGGGGGCTCAGTCCGCCGCAATGGCGGCCAGAACATCGAGCTTGGCCGCGCGCCGCGCCGGCCAGCTGGCCGCGAGCAACCCGAGCAGCGCGGACAGGACCAGGAACACGACGAGGCTGACGAACGGCACCACAATGTCGGTGATCCCCTGCGACCTCAGCGACCAGGCCAGCGCGATGCCGAGTCCCATCCCGACGATGATGCCGATGATGGCACCGAACACGGCCAGGATCACCGACTCGGAGCGGATCATCGCCCGGATCTGGCGGCGCTTCATACCGACGGCGCGCAGCAGACCGATTTCGTGCGTGCGCTCGAACACCGACAACATCAACGTGTTGACGATTCCGATCAGTGCGATGAGGACAGCCAGGGCGAGCAGCGCGTAGACCAGCCCCAGCAGTTGGTTGACCTGCGCCGCCTGTGACTGCTCGAACTGAGCTCGCGTCTGGATCTTCAGGTTCGGATAGGCGCTCAGGGCGTGGGAGACGCTCTGCTCGACCCCGGAACTGCCGTCGGTCTGCAGCAGCACGGCGATCGGCAACTCGTTCGAGAAGTGGGCGAGGAAGTAGTCGTCGCCGACGAGGTACTTGCCGATCAGCGAGTTCGCCTTGAACACGCCGCCGATGCGCATGGTCGTGTTCCCCGTCTTGGCGAACTTCACCGGCACCACGTCCCCCACGGCGAGATGCTTGGAGTTGGCCGTGGTGGTGTCGATCAGCAGTTGGCCTTCGGCCAACGCCGACGACGAGCCCTCGGTCATGTCGAGGATCACCGTGTCGGCGATGTGGCGCGTCGAGATCGCGGTCAAGTTCTCCAGCGAGCCCTTGACCTGGAATTGGTCCTGGTACACGGTGGACGACGCGGTGACACCGTCGACCGTCGCCGCGGTCGGCCCTACCGCCTCGCTGAAACCACCCTGCGCGTTGTTGGGAGTGGTCACAATGAGGTCGGCACTGATGGCGTTGTCCACGCTGCTCGTGGCCGACCGCGACAGCGAGGCCCCGAAGACGGCGATCGCCGAGACCAGGGCCAGACCGACCATGAGAGCCGACGCCGTCTGCGCCGTGCGGCGCGGGCTGCGCATTGAGTTCTCCCGCCCGAGCCGACCCGACATGCCGAGCAGTCGGGCCAGGGGCCGACCAATGACACTGGCCATCGGCCGCGCCACCGCCGGCGCCAGGCGGGCCACCCCCACGAAGATCAGGATGGCCCCGAGGCCGACCAGGCCGATGGCGGGGGCCGTGAGCCCGAGGGCCAGCCCGACCACGCCCAGCAGAGTGATGGCGAGGCCCCAGGTGAAGCGCCGCCGCATGGATATCTCGACCTCGCTCTGCTGGTCGGAAACGGCGGCCACCGGTGGGATGCGCACGGCGCGCCGCGCCGGGCTGATGGCCGACACCACCGTCACGCCCACACCGACGATCAGGCAGACGATCACCGTGCGGGCCTCGAAGACCAGCGGACCGGACGGCAACGTCACGCCGAACCCGCTCAAAAGGGCCTCCAGCCCGAGGGCCGCCAGCACCCCCAGGCCGAGTCCGATCAACGACGACACCAGGCCCACGATCGCTGCCTCGAGGAGCACGGAGCGGAAGACCTGGCGACGGCTGGCCCCGACGATCCGCAGCAGGGCCAGTTCACGCGTGCGCTGGCCCACAATGATGGAGAACGTGTTGAGGATGGTGAAGCCGCCCACGAAGAGCGCGATGAACGCGAAGACGAGCAGTGCGGTGTTGAAGAAGCCCAGCGCCTGGCTGATGGAGCTCGTGGCCTCGTTGATCACGGTCTGACCGGTCACCACCTCGTCGCCGCGCGGCAGGGCCCGCGCGATGGCGCGCTGCACGGTTGCCTTGTCCGCTCCGGGTTGCGCGATCACGTTGATGGTGTCGAACTTGCCCACCTCGCCCAGCAACGCCTGGGCCGTCGGGGTGTCGAAGGCGGCGAGCGTCGCCCCGGCCAGGTTGTTCGCCGTGCCGAAGCGCGCCAGGCCGGTGATGGTGAAGGTTCTCGTCGGGCCCTCCAGCAGAATGCGGACGTCCTCCCCGACTCGGAAGTGGTACTTCTGCGCCGTGCCGAGGTCCATCACGACGTCGCGGGGCGTGCTGGGCGCGGTGCCCTGCGTCAGCCGGAGGGGAGAGAGCTTCGGGTCGGGGTCGAAGGCGAACCCGAGAGTGGGTGCGCCGCCCGTCGTGATCGCCTTCCCGTCGGGGGCGATGTACTGCGCGTACCCGGTGACCGATCCCTCCGCGGCCTCCACGCCGGGCACGCCGCGCACCGTGGAGAGCAGCGACTCAGGGACGGGATTGCGGGTGGCGGTGCCCCCGCTGCCAAACTGCGCCACCCCCCGCACCTGGAAGTCGACACTCTGGTAGATGTTGCCGAACAGCGTGTTGAAGGTGTTGTGCAGGGTGTCCGTGAGGACGAACGTCCCCGCAATGAACGTGACGCCGAGCACGATGGCCAGCGCGGTGAGGGCCAGCCGAAGCTTGTGGGCCAACAGGCCCTTGATGGTGACCCGCCACACGTCAGGTCCCCAAGGTGCGGATGCGCTCGAGCACGGAGTCAGAGGTCGGCTGGGCCAGTTCGTCGACGATGTTGCCGTCGGCCAGGAAGACCACCCGGTCGGCGTACGCGGCCCCGTGGGGATCGTGGGTGACCATGACGATGGACTGGCCGAACTCGGTCACCGAGCGGCGCAGGAATGCCAGCATCTCGTTGGTGGAGTTGGAGTCCAGGTTCCCGGTCGGTTCGTCGGCGAACACGAGGTCGGGGCGGTTGATGAGGGCCCGGGCGCAGGCGCAGCGCTGTTGCTGGCCCCCCGACATCTCGCCCGGCCGGTGCGTCAGCCGATCGCCGATGCCGAGCTGGTCGACGAGGTAGTCGAACCACTCCTTGTCAACCTTGCGCCCGGCGAGGTCCACCGGCAGTGTGATGTTCTCGCCGGCCGTCAGGGTCGGCACGAGATTGAAGGACTGGAAGACGAAACCGATGTGGTCGCGCCGCATCTGCGTCAGCCCGGCGTCGTCGAGGCGCCCGATGTCGAGGTCGCCGACAAAGGACTGGCCCGAGGTCGGACGGTCGAGACCGGCCATGCAGTGCATCAGCGTCGACTTCCCCGATCCTGACGGTCCCATCACCGCGGTGAAGCGCCCGCGCTCGAAGGTCACATCGATACCGGCCAGGGCGTGCACGGTCGCCTGCCCCGTTCCGTACGTCTTGCGCAACTCGACGGCGTGCGCTGCCGGCGAGGCCGGACGTTGTGCTGCCGGTGCTGCGTCGGTGAGCGTCACCATGCCTCAATTCGTCGTTCAGGAGTGCGGCGGGCAGAAGCGAAGCGCCGGTCCCACCTCCCGTGGGTCGCGGCGCCAGACAAGGCTACTGCGGTCGTCTCCCGCCTCGGCGCTGACGTGCGGCGGTGCAACGGGGGATTTCCCCGGCACGGAGCGGGCGGGACTACTACCCTGAGCGCGCACACAGATCCGTCCAGTGAGCTACCCGGGGGGGCAGGTTCGCCAATGCGGCACGACGCCAACAGAAGGGCATGAGCCGCTGAGTACCCACCTGCGGTTGCCGGGGCGTACGTCGACGGTGACGGCGGGGGTTGCCTCCGTCGTGGCGGTCCTCGCATTCCAGCTTCTGGTGTTCCCGATCCCGTTCGGCGTCTGGCTCCAGGGGGCCGTGCTCGGTCTCCTCGGGTCCCTGATGGCGGTCGGCCTCGGCCTGACGTACCGCCTGAACAAGGTCATCAACTTCGCCCAGGGCGACCTCGGCACCGCTCCGGCGGTGCTGGCCGTCGGCCTGATCGGCTTCTCGGGGGTCAACTACTTCCTGGGACTGGCCACCGGCCTGGTGGCCTCGCTCCTGCTCACCGCGACGGTCGAGATCCTCGTGGTCCGGCGCTTCCGTCGTTCGCCGCGCCTGATCCTGACCGTCGCCACCATCGGGCTCTCCCAGCTCCTGGTCGTGTTGAGCCTCCTGATCCCGCGCATCTGGGGCCAGACGCCCATCGCCAGCGCGACCGTGTCCTTCCCGTGGCACGTCGCCTGGCATGTCGGGCCCGTCGTCTTCACGGCCGACCACCTGGTGGCGGTCATCGTCTCGGTCTCCTGCCTGGCCGCGGTGTCGGTGTGGTTCACCCGGAGCGACGTCGGGCTGGCGGTACAGGCCGTCGGAGACCGGCGCGACCCGCGCGTCCATGCTCGGCATCCCCGTCGGCCGCCTGCAGTCGGTGACGTGGGTGGTGGCCGGGGTCCTGTCCTTTACCAGCATCTTCTTCCAGGCGACCATCCTGGGACTCCCGCTCGACCCGACGTACGGCCTGACCGCCCTCGTCACCGCACTGGCCGCGCTCGCGCTCGGCAACTTCAGCGAGCTTCCCGTCATTGCGGCGTCCGCCGTGGCCCTCGGCATTTTGGAGCAGGGGGTGGCCTGGAACGACCCTACGAACGCGGCGCTCGGACTGGCGGTCCTGGCCGGCGTGGTGTTCGCCGCCATTGTGGTGCGCCAGCTCCTCGCCTCTCACACCGACCGTGAGGCCGAGTCGTCCCTGGCGTTGGCCGGCAGCGTGCGCGACCTGCCGACCTCCCTGCGCGACCTCACCGAAGTGCGGGTGGGGACGCCGGTGGCTGCGCTCGTGGCCTTTGCCGCCGCCTGCACGCTGCCCCTGTGGATGGGGCCGGGCGAGTTGATCCGCGGCTCCGAGCTGATCGTCCTGGCCATCGTCGGCTGCTCCATCGTCGTCCTGACCGGCTGGTCGGGACAGGTGAGCCTCGGCCAGATGTCCTTCGCCGCCGTGGGGGCGACCGTCGGAGCGGTGGCACTGCTGGACTGGCACTGGGATCTGAGCCTCGCCCTCCTCCTCGCCGGTGCCGCGGCCGCTCTGGTCGCGGTGGTGGTGGGCATCCCCACCCTCCGCCTCGACGGGATGTTCGCCGCGGTGACGACGTTGGCCTTCGGCCTTGCGGCCTCCGGTTACCTCCTCGTGCGCGAGGAGTTCTCCTGGATCCCTCAAGCCCAACTCGGGACCCCCTACCTCTTCGGGCTCTCCCTCACCTCGCAGTCGGCCGTCTTCGAACTGTGCCTGGGCGTCCTGGTGCTCGTGCTCGTGGCGCTGCACGGTCTGCGCCACAGCCGGACCGGGCGCGTGCTGCGGGCGCTGCCCACCAACCAGCGGGCGGCGTCCGGCTACGGCGTCCGCGTCGTCTGGGCGAAACTGACGGCCTTCGCCATCTCGGGATTCATCGCGGGGCTGGCCGGCTGCCTCCTTCTGGTGGTGAACCAGCAGTACGAGGAGACGTCCTTCCTGGTCCCGGTCAGCCTCATCGTCTTCACGTCGACCGCCGTCGGTGGGCTGGGCTCGGCCTTCGGCGCCATCCTCGGTGCCGCCATCGTGGAGGGCAGCACCATCTACCTGCCGCCGAGCTGGCAGCTCTTCCCTTCCGCACTGGGAGTCCTGCTGGTGCTCATCCTCTTCCCCCGCGGGCTGGCGGGCCTCTGCTACGACGTGCGCGACTGGGCCCTCGAGGGGTTGGCCCGGCGCCACAGGGAGGCGCGGCCGGGCGCGGCCGGGCCGGTCGAAGGGGCGCTCGCACCATGAGCCGCTTGGCCAAGCTCGGTGGCGGCGTCTCGCTGTTCCCGCTCGGAGTGCTCTTCGGCATCGAACTGCTCGACCAGGCCACGCAGAGCGCCTTCAACGTCCTGACACCGAACATCCGCGACGCCTTCCACCTCACGAACGCCGGGATCCTGTTGATCGTCGCCATCGCCGGCGCCGCGGCGCTGGCCTGCACGCTGCCCATCGCCGTGCTGGCGGACCGGACCAACCGGGTGCGCATCGCGCTCGTCGGCGCGCTCGTCGGTGCCGCGTTCTCCATCGGGCTCGGCATCGCCCAATCCGTCGTGGTGGCCACCATCATGCTGGTGGGCGTGTCCATGGGACAGGCCGTGATCTTTCCCACGCACAACTCCCTGCTGGCCGACTACTACCCCGTCCCCGCTCGACCACGCGTCTACTCCGCCCACCGCTCGGGCATCAGCATCGGGGCCATCATCGGGGTCCTTCTCGGTGCCGGGTTGGCCTCGCTCTTCAGCTGGCGTGCCCCGTTCTTCTTCTTTGCGGTGCCGATCGTGATCGTGGTCATCATCGGCCTCCGCCTGCGCGAGCCCCCGCGGGGGCGCCACGAACAGCTCGAGCTGCGCGAACAGATGTTGGCCTCCGAGCGTGGGGAGCCCGCCCCGCTGGGTGACGTCGCACCGTCTGCCGTCGAGCCGTCTGCCGTCGCACCGTCTGCCGTAGACATCCCCGTCGAGACCCCGCCGTCGCTCGGCGAGGCCTGGCGCACGGTGTGGAAGATCGGCGTGCTGCGCCGGATCTTCATCGCCCTCCCCTTCCTCGCCGCCGCCATCGCCGGCTTCACCTCCCTCGCCTCCCTGCAGTACCAGGAGACGTTCCACCTCGACGCGGTGCAGCGCGCCTACCTCATCGCGCCGATTCAGCTCTTCGACCTGCTCGGTCTGGCCGTCGGCGCGGTCATCGCCACTCGTCTGGCCCAGCGAGACATCAGCCTGGTCTTCCGCATGTTGGCGGTGGCGTCGATCGTCGCGGCGGGCTTCGCCGTCCTCTTCGCGCTGGCCCCGAACGTCCCCGTGGCCTTCATCGGCAACGCCGGCATCGACGCCTCACTCGCCATCGTGGGGCCCGGGGTCCTGGCCTCGCTCTCACTGGCCATCCCGGCGCGCGTGCGGTCGGTGGGGTTCTCCATCGGCGCGCTCTTCATCCTGCCCGGGTTCCTCGTCCTTCCGAGTGTCGGTGCACTGGGCGATGCGATCGGATTCCGCTACGGGCTGCTCATACTCGTTCCCATCTTCGCCATCGGCGGCCTCATCGTGGCGAGCGCCGGGAGCCTGATCGAGCGGGACGTGCGGGACGTGTGGACGTCGGTGCGTACCCGGACCCAAATGCTGGTTGATCGCCACGAGGGCCGGCTACCGCTGCTGGCCGTGCGGGAGCTCAGCGTCGGCTACGACGGCGTGGTCGTCCTGGCCGACATGGCCATCGAGGTCGGCGAGGGCGAGATCGTCGCGTTGGTCGGTACCAACGGCGCCGGCAAATCGACACTGCTGCGAGCCATCGGCGGGGTCGTCGAGGCCGATCACGGGGCCATCGTCTTCGACGGACGCGACATCACCCACCTCCCGCCCGACGAGATCGCCCGGCTGGGTGTGGCGCAGGTACCCGGCGGCGAGGGGATCTTTCCCAACCTGCGCGTCGAGGACAACCTGCGGGTGGCGGCCTGGCAGGGCCGGCGCCGCGGCGAGCACGACGTCGACATGATCGACGAGGCGCTCGCCTCGTTCCCGACGCTCGCCTCGCGACGCGAGGAACGCGCCGCCAACCTCTCCGGAGGACAGCAGCAGATGCTGGCCCTGGCCATGGCGACCATCACCCGGCCCAAGCTCTTCCTCATTGACGAGCTCTCCCTCGGCCTCTCGCCGATCGTCGTCGAACAGTTGCTGGGTGCCGTCGAATCGATGCGCCAGGCCGGGACGGCCATCCTCCTGGTCGAGCAATCCATGAACGTCGCGGTGGCGGTGGCGGATCGTGTGTACGTCATGGAGACCGGTGCCGTGCGCTTCTCCGGGACCGCCGACGAGTTGGCCGCACATCCCGAGCTGTTGTGGTCCGTCTATCTCCAGAAGGCGTCGGACACGCTCGGGACGTCCGCTGCGCTGCAGTCTCCCACCGCCACCGGTGGGCCCGAGCTCGCGGTACGCGGCATCGCCCTCGCGTTCGGTGGCAACGCCGCACTCGACGACGTCTCCCTGCACGCAGGCCATGGGGAGATCGTGGGCATCATCGGGCCGAACGGCGCGGGCAAGACGACGCTGTTCGACGTGATCTCCGGCTTCCTCCGCCCGGACGCGGGAAGCGTGGAACTGGCCGGCGTCGACATCACCGATCGAACGGCATCGGCCCGGGCCCGACTCGGTCTGGGCCGCTCCTTCCAGGACTCGCGGCTCTTCGCCGGCTTGACCGTACGAGACGCCCTGGCCGTCTCACTGGAACGGTTCACCGACGTCCGCGACCCCTTCAACGCCATGTTGCGCCTGCCGCTCCAGGTGCGGACCGAAGCCGCCGTGCGACAACGGGTCGACGAGATTCTGGACATGTTCGGCCTCGACCGCTACGCCGACAGTCTGGTGAGCGAGCTGTCGACCGGCTCACGCCGCCTGGTCGACCTGGCAGCCGTCGTGGCGCTGCAACCGTCCGTGGTCCTGCTGGACGAGCCGTCCTCGGGTGTGGCCCAACGCGAGGTCGAGGCCATGGTCGGGCTCCTCCGCACTGTGCGCGACCGGCTCGACGCCACCATGCTCGTCGTGGAGCACGACATCGCCTTTATCGCGGAGCTCGCTGATCGTCTCGTCGCCATGGACCGGGGCACGGTGCTCGCCAGCGGGCCACCACGGCAGGTTCTCGAGCTCCCCGTGGTGGGCGAGGCTTTCCTCGGCTCCGACCCACTGACGCTGTCGCGCTCGAGCACCGGCGCCACCACGACCGCCACGGAGGTGGACCCCGCATGAGCGACCGCGATCCCGACCCACGGCCCGTGCGGCCCTGGCCCAGCGTGAGCCTGCTGCGGCGTGCCGGCCCGGTCGTCCTCATTGTGGCCGCACTGGTGGCGGCGGGCATCACGGCCACCGTGCACGAGAACAACGGGTCCAGCTCCGCCGGCGCACCCGGTACGGGGAGCAGGAGCCAAATCGCGCACGCGACGGTGCCGCTCACCTACGCCGCCGCAGCCAAAATCGGCAAGACCGCCGCCTACGACTGGGGGACCGAGTGCGACCACCAGACCGGCCGGCTCAAGATCCCGACCGCCTACTCCCCTCCCTGTGTGCCCGTGCCCGCCGTCGGCACCAGCAACGGTGGCGCCACGTCGAGCGGCGTGACTGCCACGACCGTCAACCTCGTCTATTACCAGGCCCAGCCGGGCGGGCTGACCTCTGCCATTTCGAGCGCGGCGGGAACCCCGGCCCAGGCCCTGGCCACCTACCAGTCCTTCGTGGCGATGTTCAACCACCTCTACGAGATGTACGGGCGGCACGTGAACCTCATCGTCTTCAACGCCACCGGCGCCGCCACCGATCCGGTGGCGGCCCATGCCGACGCCATCACGGTGGCCCAACAGGACCACGCGTTCGCCTCCATCGGCGGGCCGGCACAGACCTCGGCCTACCAGGACGAGTTGGCCCGGCTGCACGTCCTGTGCATGGGGTGCGGTGACTCCTCCACCAACGGCGAAATCCAGAAGAACGCGCCGTTCCAATGGGCCAACCTCCCCACCGCCGACACCTCGCTCTACGAGACGGTGGGGTATCTGATCGCCAAGCTGAACGGGAAGGACGCCGTCTGGGCCGGCGAGCCCGCCTTCCACCAGCGCAAGCGCTCCTTCATTGTGGTGAGCGAGACGTCGGAACCGCCCGCACCCGGCACGGCCGAGCTCACGGCGTCGCTGACGAAGAAGCTCGAGGCCGGCAAGGTCAACATGGCGTCACCGACCACGCTCTCGTACACCCTCGACCTGACGACCCTGCCCACGCAGGCCGCCACGATCGCCGAGAAACTCAAGGCCTCCGGCGCCACCAGTGTGGTGTTCGCCGGTGACCCCATCATGCCGATCTACCTCACCAAGGCAGCCGCCACCATCGGCTACTTCCCTGAATGGATCATCACCGGCATCGTCCTGACCGACACCGCCGCGCTGGGGCGCTACTACGACCAGAGCGAATGGGCCCACGCCTTCGGGGTGACCAGCCTCGGCGTCCCGGTCCCCGTCGGCGCCGGCGATGCAGACCGTCTGTACCGCTGGTGGTACGGAGCGGACACCTCGCCCGCGTCGCTGGCGGCCCCGGCGCTGATCCCCCCGGTGCAGCAGTTCTTCGAGGGCGTACAACTGGCCGGACCCGACCTCACGCCTTACACCTTCGCCACCGGGCTGTTCCGTGCCCCGCCGGCCGGGGGTGGCCCGACGACGCCGCTCGACGCCTACGGCTACCAGGGGGCGGCGCCGCGCCCGAGCTACTCGTCGCCGGCCGACTACACCTTTCTCTGGTACGACGCCACGGCGAAGGGACCCGACGAGGAGGGCGTCAACGGCACGGGGTTGATGCGCTACGTCAACGGCGGCCACCGCTACAAGTCCGGCACGGTGCCGTCCGGGCCCGTCCCGATGTTCACGGTGGCCGGCTCGGTCACCACCTACACGGTTGCGCCGGATCGGCCTCCCTCCTACCCGGCATGGCCCGGCTCGCCGGCCGCCTCTGGAGCGCGCTGAGCCCTCCGGGCAGTGCGGCGCTCCGAAGCGCTGCCACGACTGGTGCTAGCCCCAGTTCCGGACGCCCGGTAGCGGCATTCCCGGCGCGGCGCCATGCCCTCATGCTGGGAAACAGGTGGCGCGGAAAGCCCGGCCCCGGTTGCGGAAGGAGAGCCATGATCGTCACCCACGGGCTGACGAAGTGCTACGGCAGGACGCGAGCTGTCGACAACCTCAGCTTCACCGTCCCTCCTGGTGTCGTCACCGGCTTCCTCGGGCCGAACGGTTCGGGGAAATCCACCACCATGCGCATGGTCCTCGGGCTCGACCGACCCGATGCCGGTTCGGCACTCGTCAATGGCCACGCCTACGACGAGCTGTCGTGGCCCCTGCGCGAGGTGGGTGCCCTGCTCGATGCCAAGGCTTTCCACCCCGGTCGCAGTGCCCGGAACCACCTGCGCTGGCTCGCCCAGACCAACGACATCCCGCCGGCGCGGGTCGACACTGTGCTCGAGACCGTCGGGCTCACCGCGGTGGCCGACCGCCGAGCCGGCAAGTTCTCGTTGGGAATGGGCCAGCGGCTGGGTATCGCCAGCGCGCTCCTCGGCGATCCCGGCGTGCTGCTCTTCGATGAGCCGGTCAACGGCCTCGACCCCGAAGGCATCCGCTGGGTCCGCCACCTGTTGCGGGACCTCGCCGGCGAGGGACGGACGGTGCTGGTCTCGAGCCACCTCATCAACGAGATGGCCCTCACCGCCGATCGGCTCGTCGTCATCGGACGGGGCACGTTGATCGCCGACACGAGCGTCGAGGACTTCCTGTCGAACCACCGGAGCGACACCGTCCGGATCGTGTCGCCGATGCCGCAGCGGTTCGTCGTCGCGCTCTCGCGGGCGGGGGCCCGGCCCTGCGTCCAGGACGACGGGGCCATTGTGGTCTCCGGATTGTCCTCTTCGGCCGTCGGAGACCTGGCTGCCGATCAATCGCTCACCGTGCACGAGCTCACGCCCCTGCGCGCGTCCCTCGAAGACGTCTTCATGGAGCTCACCAGCACATCGGTCGAGTACCGCTCCCACACCGAGGACCATGTCGCGGCGTCTGACGCGCTGACCGTTCGCTGAAAGGACCACGCATGACCACCCTCCCTCTCACGTCCGTCACCCCCGCCCGCGGCGCCGACACCGCCAGCGCCCGTCGGTGGCGCGCCGGACTGCGCCAGGCCATGCGGGCCGAGTGGACCAAGCTCGTCTCGCTTCGTTCCACCCGATGGACGCTCCTCGTCACCGCGCTCGGCACTCTGCTTGTCACCTTTCTGTCGACGCACGGCGCGCTGCACCATCCCCCCGGGTGGTACCAGGGGTTCGATCCGACCAATCAGTCAATGGCGGGACTTGCTCTCGCCTCCCTTGCCATCGGGGTCCTCGGCGTGCTGGTCATCAGCGGCGAGTACGGCACCGGGACGATCCGCTCCTCCCTCGCCGCCATGCCACGCCGCGGCGTGCTGCTAACTGCGAAGATCGCCGTCGTCGGGCTCGCCACCCTGGTCGTCGGTGAGGTGCTCAGCTTCGTCGCGTTCTTCGAGGGCCAGGCCGTACTTTCGGGGGGCGCACCGACCGCCTCCCTGGGCCAACCGGGCGTGGCGCGGGTGGTGGCCCTGTCAGGAGCGTTTCTCGCCCTCTTTGCGCTGCTCGGGCTGGGCCTCGGCGCCGTCATCCGCCATACCGCCGGGGCCATTGCGGTATTCGCGGGCTTCACCATGTTGGCCCCCGTCTTGCTGCACTCCGTCTCGGAGAGCACCGCCCGTTACGCCCCCGAGCTCATCTTCGCCAACTCCGTGGCCGCCGTCGTGCCGCAGTCCGACTCGTTCTCGGCCACAATCGGGGTCGTGCTCATGCTCGCCTACTGCGCCACATCGCTGGGCCTGGGTGCCATGGTGCTGAACCGACGGGACGCGTGACGCCGGACCAGCCCGACGACTCCAGCGTCCGGGTGCGGATCCGCGGGCGCGAGCTGTCGTTCGCCATGACCGAGCAACAGGCCGCCCGGGCCAGGGAACTGGCACGCCACGTTCTGCACGAGCCGTTCACGAAACGGGTCTGGTCCGAGCTGGCCTTCTTCCTCCTGAGCTCGGTGCTGGCTGGAGCCGGTCTCGCCTTCGTCTCCTTCACCATGGCGGCCGGGCTCGTCCTGGCGATCACGTTCTTCGGCCTCGCCGTGTTGGCGCTGTCGCTCCGCAGCGCACGTGGCATCGGCGGGTTCGAACGCGGCCTGGCCCGCAGCATGCTCGGTGAGACGGTGGAGGACCCCCAACCCTTCGCCGGGCGGCCCGGGTTCCTGGGCTGGCTCCAGTCGAGCTTGCGCGATCGCGTGGCCTGGCGCGCCGTGGGCTACCTCGCCCTCAAGGTCCCGTGGTCGATCCTCGGCGTCCTGGTGGCGGTCAGCCTGTGGTGGGACGCGTTCGCCTGCCTCCTCCACCCGCTCTTCGGCCGGAACGGCGGCGGCCCACCGGTGTGGGGTCTTGCGAGGGCCTTCTTTCCAGCGGGCGAGTTCGGATTCGGCCCCATCGGCTTCCTCCAGAGCGTGGGCGTCTTCATCCTCGGCGCCATCTTCTTCTTCGCCGCGCCCTGGGTGATGCGGGGCTTCGTCAACGTCGATCGCCTGCTGATCCGCGGCCTCCTCGGCCCCGATCCCATGGCGACGCGCGTGCACTCCCTCGAACAGGCCAGGACCCAGACAGTCGATGCCTCGGCCGCCACGCTGCGACGCATCGAACGCGACCTGCACGACGGCACCCAGGCCCAACTGGTGGCGCTCGCCATGCGCCTGGGCATGGCCAAGGAAAAGCTCGAAGTCGACCCCGACCACGTCGACCTCGAGCGGGTGCGCGAACTGGTGGACGCCGCGCACAGGGGCGCCAAGGAGGCCATCGCCGAGCTGCGCGACATTGCGCGCGGCATCCATCCCCCCGCACTCGACATCGGCTTGGAGGGCGCGCTGGCCACGTTGGCCGCGCGCAGTGCAGTGCCCACCGAGCTCTCCGTCACCATGCAGACGCGGCCGACACCCGCCATTGAGGCCATCGCCTACTTCTGCGTGGCAGAGCTCCTGGCCAACGTGGCGCAGCACGCTCAGGCCTCACGGGCGTCGATCTTCTGCACGCAACAGGGAACCTGGCTGCGCCTCGTCGTGCGGGACGACGGGACCGGTGGGGCGCAGCTGACCACGGTCGGATCCTCCTCGAGCGGCCTGGCTGGGCTGGCCGACCGGGTCCACGCCGTCGACGGGCAGCTCTACCTCGTCAGCCCATCCGGTGGCCCCACCGTCGTCACCGTCGACCTCCCGCTCACCCCGTGATGGTCGGCACGCTCCGCATCGCCATCGCCGAGGATTCCGCCATTCTGCGCGACGGCCTCGTGCAGCTCCTGGTCGACCGCGGCTTCACCATCACCGGCGCCGTCGGGGACCCGGCGGCGCTGCGCAGCTCGGTGGCGCAGAACCCGCCGGACGTGGCCGTGATCGACATCCGCATGCCGCCGACCTTCACCGACGAGGGCCTTCGCCTGGCCCTGGAGCTGCGCGCCCGCCACGACGGGCTCGGCATCCTGCTGTTCTCCCAGTACATCGAGACCCGCTATGCCGCCGATCTGTTGGCGGACGACGCCGCCGGGATCGGCTACCTCCTGAAGGACCGGGTGGCCGACGTCAGCGACTTCGTCGAGGCCCTGGAACGGGTCGCCGTCGGAGGTACCGCGTTGGACCCTGAAGTCGTGACCCAGCTGCTCGGGGCCACGCGGCGCACGGACTCCCTCTCCGTCCTCACCACCCGTGAGCGGGAGGTCCTCTCCCTGATGGCCGAGGGCCGATCCAACGCCGCCATCGCCAATGCACTGGTCGTGAGCGAGGGGGCGGTGGAGAAGCACGTGGCCAACATCTTCGCCAAGCTCGATCTCCCGGTCTCCGAGAAGGACCACCGCCGGGTGCTGGCCGTGCTCCGCTTCCTGGAGTCCTGACGCCGCAATGCCCATTCACCTGGCCTGATGGCCCACGAGCGGGCCGGGCCGGTGCACACAATTGCCCCGCCGGGTAGACAGGGTGGGTGATGACGGCGATCCCTGGGGGATTCGGGGGGCGGAAGGCCCCTTCGGTCGGCCTCGTGCTGGGTGCCGGGGGCGTCGTCGGCCAGGCCTACCAAGCCGGGGTCCTCTCGGCCCTCGAGCGCGAGACGGGCTGGGACCCACGTCAGGCCACCATCATCGTCGGCACCTCCGCCGGTTCCGTGACCGGTGCCGCCTTGCGGGTCGGCGTGCCAGCCACCGACCTGGCGGCGTCGCTCTACGGGGTGCCGACGTCACGCCGTGGCGGCGCCATCCTCCGACGTATCCTCCCGGACGACGGGGCACCGCTTCCGACCCCGTCGGTCGGCTCACTGTTCCGGCCGTGGAACCTGCCCTCCCCTGCGCTCATCACGCGGGCCCTCCGGCGCCCCCTGGCCTTTCGGCCCGACGTGGCCGCCATGACACTGCTGCCCAGGGGTCAGGTCGACATCTCCGAGCGGGCCCAGGGACTCGACGAGCACATTGGGCGTCGCTGGCCCGAGGGCCTGCGGATCTGCACCGTCCGGCGTTCGGACGGCGCCCGGGTCGTCTTCGGCCGGACAGGTGCCCCGGTGGCGCGGCTGGCCGCTGCCGTCCTGGCCTCGTGCGCCATACCCGGCTACTTCCAGCCCGTCGACATCGGGGGCACCGAGTACGTCGACGGGGGTGTGCACTCGGCCACGAATGCCGACGTCCTCCGGTCCGAGTCGCTGGACGTCGTGGTCGTCATCTCCTCCATGTCGGCGGCGCACGGCAGTGCCAACGGAGCCGACGGCTGGCTCCGGCGAAGCGTGCATCGCCGTATGGGGCGCGAGATCGCCCGTCTGCAGGAGGCTGGCTTCGTGGTGATCAGCCTGGAGCCGGGCGCCGAATCGCGCCGCGCCATGGGATTGCGGGCCATGGCCGAGGATCGTGGCCCGCAGGTCATTGCGGCGGCCTACGAGGAAACCAGACAGCTGATTCTCGCCAAGTCCGAGCTGGCATCGCTGGGCGGCCCGCTCGCCGCGGCGAGCGCGGGCTGACCCGGGAGCGCCCCACCGTCCGGGGGTAGGCTCCGCGGCAAGGGATGCCCGTGAAGGGAGGGTCGACATGAGTCCTGACCGCCTGAGCCCGCTCGATGCGTCGTTCCTCCACATTGAGGACCACGTGTCGCACATGCACATCGCCTCGGTGGCGATCTTCGAGGGTCCCCCGCCCCTCTTCAGCGAGATCGTCGCCATGGTGGAGGGCAAGCTGGACCTGGTGCCGCGGTACCGCCAGAAGGTCCGCTTCGTCCCATTCGAGCTGGGACGTCCGGTCTGGGTCGACGACCCGCATTTCAACATTGAGTACCACCTGCGCCACACCGCGCTTCCATCCCCCGGCGGAGAGAGCGAGCTGCGCAAGCTCGTGGGGCGAGTGATGGCGCAACAGCTCGACCGTTCCAAGCCTCTCTGGGAGATCTGGGTGGTCGAGGGCCTCGAGGACGGGCGGTGGGCCATGTTGGCCAAGACACACCATGCGCTGGTGGACGGCATCTCCGGCACGGATCTGTTGGCCGTGATCATGGACCTGAGCCCGGATACCGTGCGCCCCGAACCGTCGCAGTGGACGCCGCAGCCGGAGCCGTCCAGCCTCCAGCTCGTCCTGGACGCCCTGGAGAACGTCGTGGAATCGCCCTATGAGCAGGTGCGGGCGGCACGGGCCCAGACCCGGGCCCTGCGCCGGATGGCGGGCTACCTGCTCGACGTGGCCGGCGGGCTGTTCTCCCTCGGGGGCCTGGTCCGGCCGACCCCCCTCTCCAGCCTCAACGGGCCCCTCGGTCCCCATCGGCGCTACGCCTGGGCCTCCACGTCGGTCGACGACATCAAGCGGGTGCGCAGGGCTCTCGGTGGCACGTTCAACGATGTGGTGCTCGCCAGCATCACCAACGGCTTCCGGGAGCTCTTGTTGTCACGCGACGAGGACGTCGAGCGCGTGGTGCGCACGCTGGTCCCCGTCTCGGTCCGGCCGCGCGACTCGTCGGGCAAGGCCGTCGGCGACGGCACCTACGAGAACAAGGTCTCGGCCATGTTCGCCGAGCTCCCGGTCGACATCGACGATCCGGCCCTGCGGCTCCATGTCATCACCGAGCAGATGAAGGACCTCAAGGACTCCAGCCAGGCGGTGGCCGGCGAGGCGCTCACCTCCATGTCCGGCTTCGCGCCCCCCATGCTCCTCGCCCTCGGCATGCGTCTGGCCACCAGGGCCGGTCAGCGCAACGTGAACACGGTCACCACGAACGTGCCCGGACCGCAATTCCCCCTGTACGCCGTGGGCCGACGGATGATCCGAGCCTTCCCCTACGTGCCGCTCGGCGGTCAGATGCGGCTGGGCATCGCCATCTTCTCCTACGACGGCGAGGTCAACTTCGGGATCACCGGTGACTACGACTCGACGGCGGACATCGACATTCTGGCCGGTGGGATCGAAGACGGCATGACCCAGATGCTCAAGGTGTGCGAGCAGCCCGGCGGCTGATCGTCACCCCTCCCAGTCGACGATGCCCGCCACCTCCTCGGCGATATAAGCCCGCAGGTCACCGACGATGACCTTCTCGACGGAACGCCCGACAATGGGCACGCGGACATTCAGATCACCCTCGACCTCGACCGCGCACGTGCCGGGCCCGGCGTCGTCCTCGCGGAACCGGTACGCGCCGCTGGCGCGCAACCGGTCCGGGTAGTGGTCGGGCACCACGACCCAGCTGGAGCGGCCCTCGGCAAGCAGGATTTGGGTCCGCGTGATCCAGGACATCCTTGCGGGGTCGACGACGGCCCGCACCGCCGGCGACACCGATCCCGTGAACGCGAACCGCACCTCGAGCAGGATGCGGTCTCCGGCCGCCTGGTGGCGGACGACCTCCCGCACCACGATGTCGTCGCGAGCCGGACGTCCCTCGTAGAACCGCGGCGACCCGTAAGCGGCCATCGCCCGGGCGGGCGGCACGGCCACCGCCTGCCGGACGCTGAACTTCACGGAGTCGGACGCGTGGACGGCAGTCCCAGCTTGCGGTGGTCCCAGCTGACGGTCCGCTCGACGTGCAGCTGCACCGCCACCCGCTTGTGCAACATGATCTCCAAAATCGGCTTGAGATCGTCTGTGTACGGCCCGTTGTACCGCTCGTAGACGCTGATCCCGAGCTGCCACAACCGGTCGGGGTCGTCGACGATCTCCGCCCTGCCGACGAGCTCCACCCCACGAAGCTCCTCGTAGTAGTCGCCGTCCTCGAAGAGGAGCGTCAGGCGCGGGTCACGGCGCAGGTTCTGCACCTTCTGCGACTTCGCCTTCGTCTCCACGGTCACGCAGCCGTCGAGGAACCCGTACCACATGGCCACCGCGTGAATGGAGCCGTCACGAGAGATGGAGCACATCGTCATGTTCCGCCTCTCGGCGAGGAAGGCGTCCACCTCGTCGGGCGTCATCTGTATGGCCTTGCGCTGGTTCACGCCGTGGCCCATGGCCTCCGTCATTCGGCACCTCCCACTCGTGTGCAAGGGAGCGTAATCCTCTGAACAGGACCACAACCTTAAGAGTTCATCTTCAGAACACGTGGAGGTTGCACCCGTTTCACAACACGTTCACCTCGGCTTCGTAGCGTGACTGCCGATGGCGACCGTCGATCATTCCATGGATCACAGCAACCGGGACCTCCGTTGCGTTCCCGGTGCCGGACGTCATTGCGGCCGGGAATCCCTGGCCGAGGTCATCATGATCCGACCGGCGCGCTCACCCCGCAACGGGCTCCTCGGATCATTGGTCACCATGGCGCGGGCAGTCGCCTTCCCGCGCCCCCAGGCGACGCCGGTGCGAACTCCCCCCCGTCCACCGTCGTCGCCTGCTCTTCTCCCCATCAGGTCGCCCCGGTTCCCCCACGACGCTGCCTGAGGCCGAGCACAGCGTGGCGATTGCGAACGCGCCGGCCGCGAGCGGCCGGCCCCCTCTACCCGGCCCGGCCAGGGACAACCGGCCGCTGGTCCTCGTCGTCGACGACGAGGAGTCCTACCGCCAGGCCTTGGCCTCGGGCCTGACCCGCGAGGGGTTCGCGGTGGAGGCCGCCGGCGACGGCCACGAGGCGTTGCACCTCTTCCACCGCGTGCATCCCGACCTCGTCCTCCTCGATGTCATGCTCCCCGACCAGTCCGGGATCGAGATCTGCCAGCAGATGCGGAATCTCAAGCCTGTCCCGATCATCATGGTGACGGCGCGCGACTCCGAGGTCGACATCGTGCTCGGGCTGGAGCTGGGCGCCAGCGACTACGTGGCGAAGCCCTTCCGGCTGCGTGAGCTGGTCGCTCGGATGCGGGCCGTGCTGCGGCGCGGCGTGGCCATTGCCGAGCACCACGACGAGATCCTCGCCGTGGGCCCGGTGCGACTCGACGCGGGTCGACGCGAGGTGACGGTCGACGAAGCCCCGGTCGAGCTGTCCCGCAAGGAATTCGACCTCCTCGCCCTGCTCATGGCCCATAGCGGGCAGGTGGTCACCCGGGACTGGTGCATCGATCGGCTCTGGTGGGACCAGGAGCTGACCGACACCCGCACGCTCGATACGCATATCAAGCGACTCCGTCGGAAGGTGGAGCCAGACCCCGCCAACCCCCGCCACCTGGTCACCGTGCGGGGCGTCGGCTTCCGCTTCGAGGGGTAGCCCGGCAGGACGCGACCCTTTCGCCCTACATTGAGCGGATGCAGAAAGGCGACATCGTCCCCGACTTCACGCTCCCCGACCAGACGGGGGCACCACGCTCCCTGAGCGGGTTCCTCGCCAACGGGCCCGTGGTGCTGTTCTTCTACCCCGCCGCCATGACCTATGGCTGCACGAAAGAGAGCTGCCACTTCCGGGACATGGCCGGCGAGTTCGCCGCTGTCGGCGCCCAGCCGGTGGGCATCAGCGCCGACGCCGTCGAGAAGCAGAAGCAGTTCGACGAGAAGGAATCCCTCGGCTTCCCGCTCCTCTCCGACGCCGACCGGTCCGTCGCGTCGCAGTTGGGCGCCAAGCGCGGCATGAGTTTCCTCCCCAACAAGCGGGTCACGTTCGTCATCGACACGGACCGGACCCTCCTCGACGTCATCCACACCGAGGTCTCCATGGGTGCGCACGCCGACAAGGCGCTCGCCGTGCTGAAGGCGCGACCCGCTGCCTGACCGCTGCGTCGTCATCACCGGCGCCGCCTCGGGCATCGGCGCCGCCACCGCCACTCGCCTGGGTGCCGCAGGGTGGAAGGTCATCGGCGTGGACAAGGACGACACCGATATCGTGGCTGATCTCGCCACGCCTGCCGGGCGTCGGGAGGCCGTCGGGAAGGCAACCGAGCGTTGCGGTGGAGCGCTCGCCGGCATCGTCACGTGTGCCGGCCTGGCCGGCACGCCGGGCCGCGCGGGTTCGTTGCTGACGGCCGTGAACTACTTCGGGACCGTCGAGGTGCTGGACGGCCTCCGCCCACTCCTGACACCGGGCGCCGCCGCTGTGGCCATCAGCTCGAACTCGACCACCGTGCAGCCCGCCATCCCCACCGACCTCGTCGAAGCCTGCCTCCGCCACGACGAGGAGGCGAGCGCGCGGATCGCCGACAGCCGGGACTCCCTCGTGGCCTACCCGGCGACCAAGTTGGCGGTCGCCTACTGGGTGCGCCGCAACGCAACCGGACCGGACTGGGCCGGATCGGGGTTGCGCCTCAACGCCATCGCCCCGGGCATGATCGACACGCCGATGGTGGCGGGCATACGGGCGGACGCCGAGGCCGGTCCGCTCCTCGACCTGCTGCCCATCCCGGTCGGCCGTCCCGGCCGGCCCGAGGAGATCGCCGCCCTGGTGGACCTCTTGCTCGGTCCTGACGGCGCGTTCTTCTGTGGATCGGTGCTCTTCTGCGACGGCGGGAGCGACGCGCTCCTGCGCACGAACGAGTGGCCGGCGCCGTGGGACATCTCGGTGCGCGACCTCGGTCGGCAACTCTCCTGACCGAGCGCTTCCCGTGCCGCGACGGCCGGCGCCAACCGTAGGCTGACAGCCGTGCCGGGCCGGATCCTGGTGGACACCACCCCGCTACGGGAGAGCCGCGACTTCCGTCTTCTCTTCATCGGTCAGCTCATCTCCGTCATGGGAACGCAGCTGACGGTCGTCGCCATCCCCTATCAGGTGTACTCCATGACGCACTCCACGCTGCAGGTGGGGGCGATCAGCCTGGCCCAGCTCTTCCCCTTTCTCGCCGGTGCCCTCTCCGCCGGTCCGGTCGGCGACTCGACGGACAAGCGCCGCATCATGATGTGGACGGCGGCGGCCATGGTGCTGACCAGCGGCGCCCTGGCCATCAATGCCGCCCTGACGCACCCGTCGTTGGCCGTGCTCTACGTCGTCAGCTCGCTGGCGGCCGGCCTGACCGGATTCTCGAGCACCGCCCGCATGGCCTCGGTGCCCGGCATGGTAGAGCGGCGACAGATCCCCGCTGCTGCGGCCATGACGCAGATCGTCTTCCAGATCGGCGTCATCGTGGGACCGGCGCTGTCCGGGCTCCTGCTCGGCATCGGGCTGCCGCTCGTCTACGGGCTCGACGCCGCCTCGTTCGTCGTGGCCGCCGTCACCTCGGCCATGCTGCGCCCGATCCCGCCGGCCCACCACGGCGGCGCGCTCTCCCCATGGCAATCGACCAAGGAGGGCCTGCGCTACCTCCGCTCTCGCCAGGCGCTTCAGGGCGTCTACCTGATCGACATCAACGCCATGGTGTTCGGCATGCCGCGGGCGCTGTTCCCGGCCATGGCGGGGGCGGTTTTCGGCGGCGGCACCATCACCCTGGGCTTCCTGTATGCCGCGCCGGGCGTCGGCGCGCTCATCGGGGCCGTGACCACGGGCTGGGTGGCCAACCTGCGCCGCCAGGGTTGGGCGGTGATTGTGGCGGTCTCCGTCTGGGGGGCGGCCATCGCGCTGTTCGGGCTGACCGACACACTGTGGGTCGCGCTCGCTCTTTTGGCCGTGGCCGGGTGGGCCGACGTCATTTCCGCCGTCCTGCGCAACACCATGCTGCAGAGCTCCATCCCCGAGCGCTTCCGGAGCCGCATGTCCTCCATACAGATGGCCGTCGTGCAGGGCGGACCACGCCTCGGTGACATGGAGTCGGGTGCGGTCGCATCGCTGACCAGCATTGAGTTCTCCGTCGTCTCGGGTGGCCTCGCCTGCATCGCCGGCGCAGCCGTGATCGGCGCGCTGCTGCCGGTCTTCCGGCGTCACGTCGCCGGTGAGATCGACGACGTGCCCGTATGATCCGGGCATGAGCGGCACCTTCGCCGAGCCGACGTGGGGTGAGGTCGACCCCGCCGCCTTCAGTCGCATCCTCGTCGTCTCGCCACACTTCGACGACGCCGCCATGGGCGCGGGGCACCTGATCGCCAGCTACGACGACACCACCGTCGTCACGGTGCTGGGCGGCCGACCGCCCGCGTACCCCGAAGTGCCCTCCGATTGGGACGCGTTGGGCGGCTTCGTGGCCGGTGACGATGTGGTCGCCGTGCGGCGGGAGGAAGACGTCGCCGCAATGGCCGTCCTCGAGTCTTCGTACGAATGGCTGGAGTTCGCCGACCACCAGTACCTGGCGCCGACGGATCGCCCGACGCCGGCCGACGTCGCACCCGTCCTCGGAGCCACCATCGCAGCACGCAATCCCACCTCGGTGTTCTTTCCCATGGGCCTGGGCAACCCCGACCACGTCATGGTGCACGACGCCTGTCTCCTGCTGCGGGAGGACCAACCTGATCGGGAGTGGTTCTGCTACGAGGACCACGGCTACAAGCACCTGCCCGGCATGCTCGCCTGGCGGGTGGCCAAGCTGCTGCGCGCCCGGCCGTGGCCGACGCCGGCCATCGTCCCCCACGTGCCCGACGAGGAGCGCAAGCGGCGCGCCATCTGGTGCTACACCTCGCAGATTGCGCCGCTGGAGCAGGACCATGCCCTGACGGCCCGCATGGAGGGGCGCGTCCCCGAGCAGTTCTGGCACCTGGCCCCGCCGCCTGCCGGCTGGGAGGGGCTGTCCGACTTCATCTGACATCGATGCGCCACGGCTGACGGCCGGCCGAGACGGGCCGAAAGTCCCGGTCCTTCAGCCCTACCCGTGCCAGCGCCGGCGGTGCACCATCACTTGTGTGGTCATGTACAGGGACCTCCTCACGCAGGCGCTCGGCCAGGGTGCGGCACCGGGCCGGCCCGACGATCTGCTGCTCGCCGAGCTGGTGGAACGCCGCGCCAGGCTGCGGGGGACGCGTGCGGCGGCCCCGGTGGCGGAGGCACTCGCCCGTGAGCTCTCCTACGACGGCGCGTTGATCCGGCTGTGTGCCGCGCTCGACGTCCGCGCCACTCCAGCCTGGTTCGACAGCCCCGAGCGAGAGCGGGCCCGCCTCGAAGGGGAGTTGGCGCGGCGCGGCATCCGGCTCCCCGCTCCGCAGCCTCCCGAGCGGTGGTCGGCCGTCCGACCCGGCAGAGCCGGTGCCCGCCGCCCTCTGTAGAGTCGACTGCGGTGCCAGGGGACGACGAGCGGTTGGTGGAGGTCGATGGACGCGAGGTGCGCGTGTCCCGGCCGGACAAGATCTACTTCCCCGCACTCGACGCCACCAAGTTCGACCTCGTCACCTACTACCTCGACATCGGCACCCACCTGCTCAACACCGCCGGCGGACGGCCGGCCATGCTGCAGCGCTTTCCCGACGGTGCCACCGGGAAGTCCTTCTACCAAAAGCGCATCCCCGCCGGCGCGCCGGCCTGGTTGCAGTCGACGACCGTCTCGACCCCGAACGGGACCACGTCCAATGCCCTCGTCGTCGCCGACATCGCCCACGTCATCTGGGCCGTGAACATCGGCTGCCTGGGGCTGCACCTGTGGCCCTACCTCGCCGCCGATCCGGCGCACGCCGACGAGCTGCGCATCGACCTCGACCCGACAGAGGGCATCGGCTTCGACGAGGTGCGCGCCGTCGCCCTGCTCTGCCGCGACGTGCTCGAGGAGCTCGGGCTGCGCAGCTATCCCAAGACGACGGGGAACAACGGGCTGCACGTGTACCTTCGCCTGCAACCCCGCTGGGACTCGGTGGAGGTGCGCGCCGCCGCGGTCGCGCTGGCCCGCGAGCTCGAACGCCGCTTCCCCGACCTCATCACGGCCAACTGGTGGAAGGAGGAGCGCGGCAGCCGTGTCTTCGTGGACTTCAACCAGAACGCTCCGCACAAGACCGTCTTCGGCGCCTGGTTCGCCCGACCCCGCACGGGCGGACAGGTTTCGACCCCGCTCACGTGGGACGAGGTCGAGACGGTGGTCCCCAACGACCTGACCATCCGCAGCGTGCCCGAGCTGGTGCGGCGGCGCGGCGACCCCTGGGCGGACATCGCCGGCGCACCGCAGTCGATCGAGCCCCTGCTGGCGCTGGCCGAGCGCGACAAGGAGGCCGGACTCCACGACGCACCGTGGCCGCCCCAGTACCCGAAGATGCCGGACGAGCCGCCCCGGGTGGCCCCCAGCCGGGCCAAGAAGACCTGAGCCGTGGAACCGCTCGACGCTCTCAACCGCATCGCCTTCCTCCTCGAGCGCAGCGGCGCCGACACCTACAAGGTGCGCGCCTTCCGCCATGCGGCCAGGGCAGTGGCCACGCTCGATCCCGCCACGCTCCGCGCGCTGGCCACGTCCGGACGACTGCAGAGCATTGAGGGCATCGGCAAGTCCACGGCGCTGGTCATCACCGAGGCCCTGGACGGCAAGGTCCCGGACCGCCTGGCCCGGTTGGAGGAGGCGCCGGACGACGTCGAGCTCGACGCGCCGGCACGGGCGCTCCTGGGCTCGCTGCGCGGGGACTGCCACTCGCACTCCGACTGGTCCGACGGTGGGAGCCCCATCAGGGAGATGGCGGAGGCGGCCCGGGAATTGGGCCACGAGTACCTGGTGCTCACCGACCACAGCGCCCGCCTCACCGTGGCCCACGGGCTGGACGCCGACCGGTTGCGCGCCCAGCTCGAGGTGCTGGCCGAGTTGAACGAGGATCTGGCGCCCTTCCGCATCCTGACCGGCATTGAGGTCGACATCCTCGAGGACGGCTCCCTCGACCAGGAGCTGGACCTGCTGGCCGAGTTGGACGTCGTGGTGGCCAGCGTGCACTCCAAGCTGCGCATGGAGTCGCCGGCCATGACCGAACGGATGCTGGCCGCGGTCGAGAGCCCGCACACCGACATCCTGGGCCACTGCACAGGCCGGCTCATCACCGGACGGGGCCGGGCCCAATCCACCTTCGACGCCGACGCGGTGTTCACCGCCTGCGCCCGCACCGGCACGGCGGTGGAGATCAACTCGCGGCCCGAACGCCAGGACCCGCCCCAGGACCTCCTCCGCCAGGCCGTCGCACTCGGCTGCTCGTTCAGCATCGACACCGATGCCCATGCGCCCGGCCAGCTGGGCTGGCTCGGCCGAGGCTGCGCCAAGGCCGTGGACGCCGAGGTGCCGCCCGAGCGGATCGTCAACCGTGGCTCGGTCGGCCAGCTCCTCGCCTGGGCCGGTGCGCATGAGGGCTGACCCGCCGTGACGCTCCCCGTCCGCCCCCCCGTCGCCCCCATGCTGGCCAAGCTCGCGCGCGAGCTGCCCCGGGACACCGGGCTCTTCTACGAACCGAAGTGGGACGGGTTCCGCTGCATCGTCTTCCGCGACGGGGACGACGTCGAGCTGGGCAGCCGCAACGAAAAGCCCTTGACGCGCTACTTCCCCGAGCTGGTCGACGCCCTCCGGCACGAGCTCCCGCCGCGGTGCGTGCTCGACGGCGAGATCGTGATCGCCGGCCCCGGTGGTCTCGAGTTCGACGCGCTCTCCCAGCGCATCCATCCGGCCGAGAAGCGCATCCGCCTACTCGCCGAGTCGACGCCCGCGTCCTTCGTCGCCTTCGACCTGCTGGCCGAGGGCGACCGTTCCTTCATGGAGGCGCCGTACGCGGAGCGACGCGCCGTGTTGGAGAAGGCGCTCGCCAAGGCGCGTCCACCCGTGCACCTCACCCCGGTGACCGACGATCCCGACGTGGCCACGGACTGGTTCTCGCGCTTCGAGGGCGCCGGACTCGACGGCGTCGTCGTCAAGGACGGCGCACTGAGGTACCTGCCCGACAAGCGGGCCATGGTCAAGGTAAAGCACCAGCGGACGGCGGACTGCGTCGTGGCGGGTTTCCGCACCCACAAGGACGGCGCCGGTGTGGGGTCGCTGCTCCTGGGTCTGTTCGACCCGGCCGGGACGCTCCACCACGTCGGCGTGGCCTCGGGGTTCAGCGTGGCCCGCCGAGGTGAGCTGGTGGCCGAGCTCGAGCCGTACCGGAAGCACGCGCGGAAGGATCACCCCTGGGCGGGGTGGGCCGAGGCACAGGCGGCCGGCCGGGCGCCGGGGGGGACGAACCGCTGGAACGCCGGCAAGGACATGACCTGGGAACCGGTCCGGCCCGAGGCCGTGTGCGAGGTCTCCTACGACCACCTGCAGCAGGACCGCTTCCGCCACGCCACGTCCTTCGTGCGCTGGCGCCCGGACCGAGACCCGGCGTCGTGCACGTACGCGCAGCTCGACACGCCGGTGCCGATGGAGTTGAACGAGGTGTTCGGGACGTCCTCAGGGTAGTCAGTCGAGCAGATCGGGATCGGCCGCCAACTCGGCACGCACGGCCGCCTCCCAGAAGCCGATGAACCCCTCGCCGTCGCTCCGGGCCACCAGGTCGACGAAGGACTGCGGCAGGCGGGACGCCCCCGTGCCGCCCGCCACTCTGGCGTACCAGGCGTGCTGGCACCGTTGCTCCAGCGCGACGGCGCGCTGGTGCACCGCCCGGGCCGAGCCGCCCAGCACGAACACGCCGTGGCCGGCCAGCAGCGCCATGGAGGCGTCACCCATCTTCTCGACCGCCGATTGCGCGCTCGCGGCGTCGTTGACGGGCCCCTCGTACTCGTCGACCAGGACCAGGGCGCCGCCGCCGAGCGCCGAGCTCTGGTCGAGGATGGGCGGGAGCTCGCCCAGGTCGGCCCACACCGTGCCGAAGAGTGGATGGTTGTGCACCGCCCAGCCCACGTCCTGGCGCAGCCTGTGCAGTTCGAGGTGCAACGGAATGCCGAGAGGGACCGGCCAGTCGCCTTCGACCACGCGGCCGTGGAGGTCGATGCGCAGCACCTGGGACGGGCGCAGCTCGGCCCAGGTCAGCAGCCACGGGTTGCACAGGAGGGTGCCGTCACCCAGGTTGACCGTGATGTGCCCGGCCAGATGGTCGTTGTACCCCTCACGCCACAGCGCCCGGGCGAGCACGACGAGCTCCTCGCGGGGCGTCAGGTCGGGGACCAGCTTCTCGGCGGTCGGCCTGAACATGGTCGGCTCCTCTCAGCGCGGCAGAACGGTCTCGGGAAGGGGGTGACGATAGAGCGCGGCGGCGTTCTCGCAGCACATGGCGCGCAGCTCGTCGGCCGGAATGTGACCCCAGCAGCGCGCGATGACGTCCTGCGTGTCCGGCCACGTGCTGTCGCCGTGCGGGTAGTCCACCTCCACCATGATGTGGTCGACCCCAATGGCATGGCGCGTGTCGATGGTCGACGGGTCGTCAATGGTGCAGAACCAGAAGTTGCGTTGCAGGACGTCTGCCGGCCGTACCTCCCAACCCATTCCGTAGCGGGAGCGGTCGACGATGTTCTCGAGCCGGTCGCGCAGCATGGCCACCCAGCCGATCCCACCCTCGCTCATGGCGATCTTGAGGGTCGGCAGCCGCAGGGCGTACCCGGACCACAGCCACTCGGCGCAGGCGATCAGCGACAGCTGGCCGAACAGCGTGGCGCCGAGCTGCAGGGCGTCCATGCCGGCGCCCGGGGGGGGCGGGGTCAGGCCCGAGCTCCCGACGTGGAGGGACACGACGGTGTCGGTGTCGACCACGGCTTCCATGATCGGGTCCCAGTGGGCCCGGTCCCACAGCGAGGGCAACCCGATTTCGTGCGGCCGCTCCGGGAAGGTGACCGACGTGAAGCCCCGTTCGGCGTTGCGGCGGATCTCGGCCACGGCGAGGCCCGGGTCGGCGAGGTAGGTGATCCCGAGCGGGACGATGCGGTCGGGATGACGCGTGTACCACTCCTCGTAGAGCCAGTCGTTCCAGGCCCGCACACAGGCCAGGCCCAGATCGCGGTCCCGGGCGTCGAAGAAGACCCGGCCACAGAAGCCGGTGATCATGGACGGGAAGTTCACCGACGCCCAGACGCCGTTGATGTCCATGTCGCGCACGCGCGCGTCGACGTCGTAGCAGCCCGGTCGCATCTGGTCGAAGCGGAACGGCTCGAGTCCGTAGGTCTCCGGCCGTCGGCCGGCCACTGCGTTCATCCCCACTTGGGTGTACCGCGCACCCTCGAACTCCCAGACCTGATGCCCCTCGGGCGTCTCGACGATGCGGGGGGCACGGTCCGCCAACGCGGGGGGCACCCGGTTCTCGAAGGTGTGGGCGGGCTCGACGACATGGTCGTCCACCGAAATCACCGTGTAGCGCACCGGGCGCGGTTCGGGTTCGGGCAGGAAGAGATCGTCGACCGGCACAGACCGGAGTATGCCCGAGGATTCCCCGACGCGCACCGCCCTTGGATGCCGCGCCTGTACCCGCCGGCGGACGCCGGCTGCGGCGCAGACCTCCGCTTAGCCGCTCATGTCCACGGCGGTCACGTGGGCGGGGACGATGCGCACGACGACCCGGCGGTCACCGGGGGCGTCGTGCTCCCGCAGATCGGCGTTGTACTTGGCACCGACCTGCTCGGCGAAGGCCCGGTCCTCGTCGGGCGTCACGACGGCGGTGCCCCGTATCTCGAGGTAGCGGTACGGGTTCTGCAGGTCGAGGAGGAGCGCGGTGCAGGCCGGATCCGTCTCGAGGTTCTTCACCTTCTGGCGGCGCGTGTTCAGTGACATGGCGACCTGGTCGCCCTCGGCCACGAACCACACCTCGGACACCTGGGGGTAGCCGTCCTCGCCGACCGTGGCCAACGTGAGGAATGCACCGTCCAGAAGGTCGCGGTGGCTGTCGGGAATGTCGTTGTGGGCCATGCGAGGACCTCTACCCGGCGTAGGAGTCATGCATGCGCGGGCCATGGCGCGAACCCGGCCGACGGCGCGTACCATCGACCCATCGCCTCCGACCGCACGACTCCCATCCGCCTCTTCCTGGCCGACGTGGACGGGACGCTCGTCACCCAGGACAAGGTTCTCACCGACGGCGCCGTCGCCGCCGTGCACAGCCTGCGCCGGGCCGGCGTCCTCTTCGCCATCACGAGCGGTCGGCCACCCCGCGGCATGGAGATGCTGGTCGAGCCCCTGCAGCTCGACTCCCCCCTCGCCGCCTTCAACGGCGGCCTGATGGTGGACGAGGACCTGGCCGTGCTGGAGGAGCGGGCCCTGCCCCAGCACATCGTGCTGCCCCTCGTCGGCCACATGCAGTCCTTCGACCTCGACGTGTGGCTCTACCGGGGCGACGACTGGTACGTGCCCGACCCCAAGGCCCCGCACGTCGACCGGGAGGCCTGGACCGTCAAGTTCGAGCCCAAGGTCCGGAAGACCTTCGAGGGGTTGACCGACGGCGTCGTCAAGCTGGTCGGCGTCAGCGATGACCACGACGCCATTGAGAAGGCCGCCGCGGCGACGGCGAAGAAGTTCGGCGACCACGTGACGGCGGCGCCCTCCCAGCCGTACTACCTCGACGTCACGCACCCGCGGGCCAACAAGGGTGAGGTCGCCCGCTACCTGGCCCGGCGCTACAAGCTCGAGCCCGAGGAGATCGCCACCATCGGCGACCAGCCCAACGACATTCTGATGTTCGACCATTCCGGCCTCAGCATCGCCATGGGCAACGCCGACCCCGAGGCGAAGGAGGCGGCACACGAGACCTCGCGGAGCAACGAGGACGAGGGCTTCGCCTACGCCGTCGAGCATTTCGTGCTGCCGGCCGCCGGCGCCTGACGGCGGGGGACCCGCCGGATCAGACGCCGCGGTGGTTCTCGAAGCGGGCGTACTGCTTCAAGAACAAGAGGTTGGCCTTGCCGGTCGGGCCGTTCCTGTGCTTCGCCACTTCGATCAGGGCGTCGTCGGCCCGGTCGATCGGCACCTCGTCGTTGTACTCGGACTCGCGGTAGATGAAGAGCACCACGTCGGCGTCCTGCTCGAGCGACCCCGACTCCCGCAGGTCCGACAGCTGCGGCGTCTTGTCCTGGCGGGACTCCAGGTTCCGGGAGAGCTGTGACAGGGCGACCACGGGCACCTCGAGCTCGCGGGCGAGGATCTTGAGGCCGCGGCTGATCTCGGCCACCTCGGTCTGACGGTTCTCTGCCCGGCCCCGGCCGGTCATGAGCTGCAGGTAGTCGACGACGACGATCCCGAGGTCGCCCTGCGACTTCTTGAGCCGGCGCGCCCGGGCCCGGATGTCCATGACCGTGACGTTGGGGTTGTCGTCGATGAAGATCGGCGCCCCCGACAGCCGTGTGACGGCCATCCCGATTTTGCTCCAGTCCTGCGTGCGGATCCGGCCCGTCTGCAGGCTCTGCCCGTTCACCTCGGCCTCCGAGGCGAGCAGGCGCTGTGTCAGCTCCAGATGGCCCATCTCCAGGGAGAAGAGGAGGGCCGGCCGCTGTGACTGCAGGCCGACGTTGGCCAGGACGCCGAGGGCGAAGCTCGTCTTCCCCATACCGGGGCGGGCCCCCACGATGTTGAGCGACGACGGTTGGAAGCCGAGCAGGATCTTGTCCAGTTCGTGGTAGCCCGTCGCCACCCCGGTGATCGCCGAGCCGCGCTGGCCCAGCTCCTCAATGCGGTCCAGTCCCGCGCCCAGCAGCTCGTGCAGGGGCCGCATGGTGTCGACGGTGCGTCGCTCGCCGACGTTGAAGACCATCTGCTCCGCTTCGTCGACCGCCGCCTTGACGTCCTCGGGCACGGAGTAACCCATGTCCGCGATGTCCCCGGCGACGCCGATGAGCTTGCGCAACAGCGCGTGCTCCTCGACGATCTCGGCGTAGTGGCGGGCGTTGGCGATGGAGGGCGTGTTGGCCAGCAACGAAATGAAGATGGAACGGTCACCGACCGCCTCCAGCACGCCGGAGCGCTTCAACTCGTCTGTCACCGTCACCGCGTCGATGGCTTCGCCGCGCTCCATGAGCGCCTGGATGGCGCCGAAGATGTGGCCGTGCGCCGGCTTGTAGAAGTCCGCCGCCGAGCACTTCTCTATCCCGACCGAGGCGGCGTCGTTGGAGAGCAGCATGGCCCCCAACAGGGACTCCTCGGCCTCGACGTCGTGCGGGGGCACCCGCGTGCCGCTCGGGACGGGGGTGGGAGCCGTCCGGAGGGGACGGGGGCGGGTGTCGTCAAAGGCTTGGACCACGGCTCACTCACTCTGCCGGTCGGGGTCTGGGGAACGTAAGGCCCCAATAGGTGTGGGTAAGGCACGCCGCCGTGTGGATAAGCGGTGCACGAGTGGTCAGTGACTGTGGACCGCCGGAAACGCAAATCGACACGCCACCATGATGGGCAGGCGGGTGTGACAGGGGGGTGGATACTCCCTGGTCAGGAGGCGGCTGAGACCTCCACCGTCACGATGGTGGCCACGTCGCGGAACAACTCGACCGTGACCTCGAAGGAGCCCGTGCTCTTGATGTGCTCGGGCAGCAGAATGTGCCTGCGGTCCACGTCGATGCCCTTGGAGGCCTTGATCGCCTCCACCACGTCGGCGGGTCCGATCGAGCCGAAGAGGCGCCCGGCCCCCGAGGCCCGGGCGGCGATCGGGATCACGGCCCCGGCCAGCACCGTGGCCTGTGCCTCGGCGGCACCGCGGTCCTGCGCCTCGCGCTGGTCACGCCCACGGCGCATCTGCTGCGCCTGGCCCTCGACGCCCTCGGTGGCCACAATGGCCCGGCCCTCGGGCAGGAGGAAGTTGCGGGCGAAGCCGCCTGCCACCTTGACGATGTCCCCCCGGCGACCGACGCCGGCGACGTCGTCGCGCAGCACGACCCTCATGTGTCCGCTCCCGCCTCGGCTGGCTCCACGACGACCTCGACCACGGCCCCCGCCTCGGCATCCTGCACCGCCTGCTCGACGATGGCCTCCGCGGCGTCGGGCGACGCCGTATCGGCCGCCGGCGCATCCGGGGAGGGCCGCTGCCGCGGTGCCTCGGTCGGCACCGAGTCGAGCGTGCGCTCGCCCCTGTCGCGGCCGCCGCGGCCGCCCGGGCGCTCCGTCACGGTGCGCTGCGTGTAGGGCAGCAGGACGAGCTCGCGCGCCGTCTTGATCGCCATGGCCAGGGCGCGCTGGTGCTGGGCGCAGTTGCCCGTCACGCGGCGCGAGCGGATCTTGCCGCGGTCGCTCATGTACTTGCGCAGCATGGGCACGTCCTTGTAGTCGACCCACTCGACCTTGTCGCGGCAGAGGGCGCAGGGCTTCTTCTTGACCCGCCGACCGAGATCCTTGGGGGCGCGCCGTGACGTCGTCCCGCCGCGCTGATTGTTCCGTGCCATCAGAAGGGCTCCTCGTCGAATCCGTAGCCGGTGCCGGCATCCGCCGCGGGCTGGGGTTGTGCCGGCGGAGCGGCGGCCGGACGGCCGCCCCCACCGCCTCCGCCACCCCGGCCGTACTCCCCGGGGCCGCGGCGCTCGTTCTTGGTGATCTGTGCCGTGGCCCAGCGCAGCGACGGCCCGATCTCGTCCGCCACCACCTCGACCTTGGACCGACGGTCACCCTCCTGGGTCTCCCAGCTGCGCTGCTCCAGCCGGCCGGCCACCATGACCCTGGCCCCCCTGGTGATGGTCTCGCTCACGTTCTCGGCCATCTCGCGCCAGCAGACCACGTCGAAGAAGGACGTCGCCTCCTCCCACTCCTGGGTCTGGCGGTTCTGCCAGCGGCGGTTGACCGCCAGGCCGAACGTCACATTGGCCTGTCCGGTGTTGGTGAAGCGCAGCTCGGGGTCACGGGTCACGTTCCCCACCAGCGTCACGCTGTTGTCAGTCGCCATGTCTGCTCCTCTCGCCGGTCGCTCAGCTTGCCGCGGGCCCGGCCACGGCCGGGGCCTTGTGGTCCGGCAGGCGCACGACCTTGTGGCGGACGACCTCGTCGGCCAGGCCCAGCATGCGGTCCAGGGCGGCCACGGTCTCGGGCTCGGCGGTGAATTCCACCACCACGTAGTACCCCTCGCGCTTGTGGTTGACCTCGTAGGCCAGGGTGCGCTTGCCCCAACGGTCGATGGCGCCGGGGGTGCCGCCCGTGGTGCGAATCACGTCGAGGGCCTGGTCGAGCACGCCCTGAATCACCGTCGCTTCGGTGGTGGCCTCAAAGATGGCCATGACTTCGTAGGGCCGCATGAGCGGCGTACCTCCCTCTGGACCGGGACGTGCCCGGGCCCCTGACGGTCAGGAGCAGGGTCTGTTGCGGGGAGCCATGCTAGCCGCCCTCAGGCCAGGGCGTCGCCCAGGCCCGCCGGTGCGTGATAGGTCTCGGCGTCGCCCGGGAAGCTCCCGCTGCGCACGTCGTCGGCGAAGGCGGCGATGGCCTCGGTGGCGATGCGGCCCACGTCGGCGTACTGCCGCACGAACTTGGGGGGCGTGCCCTTGCCCAGGCCCAGCAGGTCGTGGAACACCAGGACCTGACCGTCACAGGCCGGGCCGGCCCCGATGCCGATGGTCGGCACGTCGAGGTGGTCGGTGACGGCGGCACCCACCACGTCGGGCACCCCCTCGATGACGAATCCGAAGCAGCCGGCGGCGGCCAGTGCCTTGGCGGCATCGAGCAGCGCGCCGGCGGCGTCGACGCTCTTGCCCTGCACCCGGAAGCCGCCCATGGCGAGCACCGACTGGGGGGTGAGGCCGAGATGCCCCATGACCGGGATCTCGGCCCGGATGATCGCCTCCACCACGGGGAGGCGGGCCCGCCCGCCCTCGAGCTTGACGGCCTGGGCCCCGGCGCGGATCAGCGTGGCCGCGTTGCGCACCGCGTCCTCCGTCGAGACGTGGTAGCTCATCCACGGCATGTCGCCGAGGATGAGGCAGTGCGGCGCGGCGCGGGCCACGGCAGCTGTGTGGTGCGCCATGACGTCGATGTCGACGTGCAGGGTGTCGGGGTGGCCGAGCACCGTGTTGGCCACCGAGTCACCCACGAGGATGATGTCGGCTCCGGCGTCCGACACGATGCGGGCCCCCGGCTCGTCGTAGGCCGTGACCATCACAATCGGCGTGTCGCCGTTGCGCCGCTTGCGCGACCGCAGCGCAGGAACGGTGACCCGAGCGCGGTCGGGGCGCTCGCTCATCGGTCCGGGGCCCCCTTCTTCGGGGCCCCCTTCTTCGGGCTCGGCGTCCGCCCGCCGGCGGGGTACTTGCGCATGAGGTGGTGCCAGGCACAGGCCGGACAGACCTCCACCTCGTAGCAGAGGACGGGCTCGGGCCGCCGGCACAGCGCCTTGAGCTCGGCGGCGGTGCCGGGGCAGCGTCCGCCCGGCGGCAGCTTGGCCCCGAAGACGAAGGTCACCGTCACCAGGCGACCGTCGTCGCAGATGGGGCAGACCTCCTTGGTGGGCCGGCCCACGTTGCGGGCCGCCCGCAGCAACTCGGGGTGGGCGTCGCAGACGTCGGTCTTCAGGAGCTTGCCGCGGTCCACCTCGCGCACCACGCCGTTGCGGACGATCCGGTACTCCACCTCGGCCGTGACATCAGGGCTCACCGCACGGGACGGGGACCTCGGCTCCGAGGTGACGGACACGGCGGCCAGGCTACCCCCCGCGCCCCGAATCGCGGCACCAATTGTGCGGCAAATCAGGCACGGACCCGGGGCGTGACGGACGCGAACAGCGCCACCGCTATATCGATCCGATATACTCATCCGTTATGTTGGACCTGGCCATCCTGGGCCTGCTCGAAGAGCGGGACCTCCACGGATACGAGATACGGCGGCAATTGCGGGAGCACCTGGGACTTCTGGCCAACGTCTCCTTCGGCTCCATCTACCCCGCCCTGACTCGCCTGGAGAAGTCCGGCGCCGTGATGGCCACCGAGGGAACGGGCGCCGAGAACCCGACGGCCCCGGCCACGCCGGCGCCCCCGACGGGCTCGCTCAGCGGCGAGCTGGCGGTCCTGCGGGCCCGCCGGCACTCCCCCACCCGCGCCCGGCGTGGCCGCAAGGTGTACCGCATCACCGACACCGGACGGGAGCTCTTCGTCGAGCTGCTGGCAGGCAGTGGGGCCACTGACGACGCCCGCAGCTTCGGGCTGCGCCTGGCCTTCGCCCGGCATCTGGCCCCCCAGGCCCGCCTGACCCTGCTCGAACGCCGGCGGGCCCAGCTCGTGCAGCGCCTCGGCGAAGCCGAAGCCGCCCGCACCGACCTCGATGTCTACGCCCGCTCGGTCGTGCAGCACACCGCCGACGGCGTGGCGCGCGACATCAACTGGCTCGACACCCTCATCGCGTCCGAACGCGCCGCCCTCGCCACCGCCGGTACGGAGCCGGTGGCCTGACACGACCCGCCTCACCGACACCGAAGGAGACATGTCCATGCCCAAGCCCATCCGCCTCGCCATCGCCGGTGTCGGCAACTGCGCCAGCTCGCTCATTCAGGGCATCACCTACTACCGCGACGCGGAGCCGGGCGACGTGGTGCCCGGGCTCATGCATGTGGAGCTGGGTGGCTATCACGTGCGCGACCTGCTCCCGGTGGCCGCCTTCGACGTGGACCAGACCAAGGTCGGGACCGACCTGGGCAAGGCCATCCATGCCGGGCTGAACAACACGGTTCGCTTCGCCGACGTCAGCGAGCTCGGCGTGACCGTCCAACGGGGGCCGACCTTCGACGGGCTCGGGCTCTACTACCGAGAGCTGATCGAGGAGTCGCCGTTCGAGCCGGTCGACGTGGCCGAGGCGCTGCGCCGGGCCGACGTCGACGTCCTGGTCTCCTACCTGCCCGTCGGGTCCGAACAGGCCCAGCGCCACTATGCACAGGCCTGCCTCGATGCCGGGGTCGCCTTCGTCAACGCCATCCCCGTCTTCATCGCCTCGGACCCCGAGTGGGCCCGCAAGTTCCGTGACGCCGGCGTGCCGATCGTCGGCGACGACATCAAGAGCCAGGTCGGCTCCACCATCGTCCACCGCATCCTGACCCGGCTCTTCGAGGACCGTGGCCTCGCCCTCGACCACACCTACCAGTTGAACTTCGGCGGCAACATGGACTTCAAGAACATGCTCGAGCGCCAGCGGTTGGAGTCCAAGAAGATTTCGAAGACCCAGGCCGTCACCAGCCAGCTGGAGGACAACGTCCTCGACGCCGACGACGTCCACGTCGGCCCGTCGGACCACGTGCCGTGGCTCAAGGACCGCAAGTGGGCCTACATCCGCATGGAGGGCCGCAACTTCGGCGACGTGCCGCTCAACCTGGAGCTCAAGCTCGAGGTGTGGGACTCCCCCAACTCGGCCGGCGTGATCATCGATGCCGTGCGCTGCGCCAAGCTGGCGCTCGACCGTGGCATCGGCGGCCCCCTGCTCGGCCCCTCGGCCTACTTCATGAAGTCGCCCCCGGTGCAGTACCACGACGACGTGGCGCACGCCCTCGTCGAAGGGTTCGCCGCCGGCGAGGCCCAGGACAGCTGGCCCACCGACTGAGTGACTGAGCTGAGCGACTGGGCTGGGCGGCAGGGCCCGCCTCAGACGAGGATGCGCTCGTCGGGGGCCCGCACCCCGACCACGGCCAGCGTCCGGCCCATGCCGAGGAAGCAACCGCAGCAGATGGTGAGGTCGGCCAGCTCGGCCTCCGAGAAGGCGTCGTGCAGGCGGTCCCAGAGCTCGTCGTCCATGCCCAGATGGTCGATGGCGAAGCGCTCGGCGAACTCGGCCGCCAGCCGTTCCCGGGTGCTCAACCCGGTCGCGGCGCGCCAGTCGGTCACCTCGGCGTAGAACGGCTCACCGGCACCGACGGCCTCTCCGTCACGGGCCCGGGTGTCACGGCACACGGCGCAGTCGTTGATGAGTGCGATGGTCCAGCGCGCCGCCTCGCGCTCGCGCACCGACAGCTGCGAGTTCCCGTAGACCGCGGCCGACAGCTTCCCCATGCCCGCCGCCATGTCCGGGCGCAGGAGCGCCCAGTCGATGTGCTCGCCCATGCCGCTCTGTGGTGCCGCAATCCTCGTCATGCCCGCGACGCTACCGCCGGGCCTCTCCCGCTGCCCGTCTCCCGGCCTCCCGGCGCCCGACTGCGGGCGCTCCCCTCGTGCCCTATGGGCGCTCGGCCCACCAGGCGCGCAGGCGGTTGGCCGCCTCCTCCTCGCCGAGCGGCCCCTCGTCGAGGCGCAGCTCCATGAGGAAGTCCAACGCGTCGCCGACGGCGCGGCCGGGGCCGATGTCGAGCAGGGCCATGATCTGGTTGCCGTCCAGGTCGGGGCGCAGCGCGCGCAGCTCCTCCTGCTCGCCCAGCTCGGTGATGCGGGCCTCGAGCTCGTCCATCCGCCGGGCCAGGGCCCTGGCCTTGGCCGCGTTGCGCGTCGTGCAGTCGCAGCGGGTCAGTTCGTTCAACAGGTCGAGGTGCGGGCCGGCGTCGCGCACGTAGCGGCGTACCGCCTTGTCCGTCCAGCCCAGGCGGTACGTGTGGAAGCGCAGGTGCAGCTCGACCAGCCGCACCACCGTGTCGATGTCGGAGGCGGCGTAGCGCAGGGCCTCCATGCGCGTGCGCGTCATGCGGGCGCCGACGACCTCGTGGTGGTGGAAGCTGACCCCGCCGTCGGTGATGGCGCGCGTGCGGGGCTTGCCGACGTCGTGGAACAACGCGGCCAACCGCAGCAGCCGGTTGGGCGACGTCTTGTCCACGACGGCCAGCGTGTGCCCCAGCACGTCCTTGTGCCGGTGGATCGGGTCCTGTTCGAGGGCGAGGCCCGGCAGTTCGGGCAGGAACTCGCCGGCCAGGCCCGTGCGCACCACGAACCACAGCGCCACCGAGGGCACGTCGACCATGACGATCTTGTCGAGCTCGTCCCGGATGCGCTCGGCGGAGACGATGGAGAGCCGTTCGTGCATGCGCTCCACCGCTTCTGTCAGGGCCCGGTCGGGTTCGAGCGAGAAGCGGGCGGCGAAGCGGGCGGCGCGCAGCATCCGCAGGGGGTCGTCGCCGAAGGAGATCTCCGGATCGAGCGGCGTGCGCAGCCGACCGGCCGCCAGGTCCCCCAGGCCGTCGAAGGGGTCGACCAGCTCCATGTCGGGAAGCCGGAGCGCCATCGCATTGATGGTGAAGTCCCGGCGCGACAGGTCCACGACCAGGTCCGTGCCGAACGTGACCTCGGGCTTGCGCGAATCGGGCACGTAGACCTCGGCCCGGTGGGTCGTGATCTCGTAGACCTGGGTGCCCTTGCGGCAACCGATGGTGCCGTAACGAGCGCCCTGCGTCCAGATGTCGTCGGCCCAGCCCCGCACCAACCGCTCGGTCTCGGCCGGGAGGGCATCGGTCGTCAGATCGAGGTCGTGCGGCGCGGCCGTCCCCGAGGGGCCCGGAAAGAGGGCGTCGCGCACCGAACCTCCGACCAGGGCCAGGGTCTTCCCGGCCGAGGCGAACCGCCGCGCCACCTCTTCGGTGGCGTCGACATAGGGGCGGAACCGCTCGGGAACCGACGTGGACTGCACCCGCCCACGGTAGTGCGCCCTCTAGCCTCTCCCTGTGTCGACGCGCCGGGCCAGCACCGCCCTCTGCACGCTCGCGGTGGCCGTTGCAGCCCTGGTCAGCACCCTGGGAACGACTGCGGCCGGTGGCGTCGCGCAGGCGCGCGCCGCCGGTGCGCCCCTCGTCCTGGTGTCCCAGACGCCGTGGGTGACGGCCGACCAGCCCTGGTTCAACATCGCCCTCGCCGTCTCCCCGGCCGAGGGGGCGGCCGGCGACCTCAGCGTCAACCTGACCTTCTACGGCCGCATCACCGACGGTTCCGACCTGCAGCAAGCCATGTCCGGCACGCCCAGCTCGTCGCCACTGAAGCATCTGACCGGCCTCCCTGTCAGCGCCGGGCCGAACGGCCTCACGGCGGCGGCCTGCGTGACCGTCCTGCCCAACGCCGACGCCAGTCCGCCGTCCAGCGGGCCGGGCGTCTGCGCGCCCGGCCAGTCGGCCTCCACCCTGCTGTTGGGGTGCACGTTGTCCACCGACTTGTGCGCCGGGGTCTACGCCGTGTCGGTCGCGCTGGTGCGGACGGGATCGTCCACCCCGTTGTCACGCTTCACCACGTTCCTCACCTATCAGCAGCCGGCGGCCGTCGGCGACACCGGGCCCCTGCGGGTCGGCGTGATGGTCCCCGTCACGACGAGCAGCTTGAGTCCGATGGCCGACGCGCTGACGGACCACCGTGACGTGGCCACCACGCTCGCCGTGAGCCCGCTGGCCGTCAATCAGATTGAGGCGACGCGGTCCCGCGGCGAAGCGCGTGCGCTGGCCCAGGTGGCTGCGCTCGACAGCGACCAGGTGATCGACCAGTCCTACGTGCCCGTCAACGTGGCCGCTCTCTCCGAAGCCGGGATCTCGGGGGAGATCGAGACGCAAATCGACAGGGGCGACACCGTGCTGCGCAGCGCCGGCCTGAAGCCCGGGGGTGGCCCATGGGTCGACACCGCCTCCACGTTCTCCCAGGGCGACGCCAGCAACCTCGCCACCGGCCTGGCGCTGACCGGGGCGTCCCAGACCGTGATCAGCGACGAGGACCTGGCCTCGGCCGGCGTCAAGAACCTGACCTTCGCCCAGCCCTTCACCCTGGACCTGGGGAACAACTCCACCATCACTGCGGCCGCCGCCGACTCCGCCCTCGACACACGCTTCACCGCCAACGAGCGCAACCCCGTCCTCGGAGCGGAGCAATTGCTCGCCGGGCTCTCCTTCGTGCACTACGAGAACGCCTTTCTCTCGCAAGCGCGCGGGGTGCTGGTGGGCCCGCCGCCGCAGTGGCGCCCCTCGGCCCCGTTCATGGACGCGCTCCTGGCCGGATTGTCGGACAACCCGGCACTGAGCCCGGTGACGCTGGCGCAGTTCTTCGCCCAGGTGCCGGCCGGCGGCAACCGTGAGCCCGTCGTGCGCCAACTGCAGGCGGGCGCCGCCAGCCGCGGCATCACGCGCGGAGCGGCGGGCCGCATCGCGCTCGACCGCCAGCAGCTGTCCTCGTTCACCTCGGCCGTCACGGGACACCCCGCCAACCTGACCACGCTGGGCGACACCCTCTTGACCACCGAGGCGCGCGGCCTCAGCGCGGCGGGACGCAGCAGCGCGCTGAACGCGTACTCGAAGACCTTCGAGGGCACGACCGGTCAGGTCACGTTGGGAACCGAGCGCACCGTCACGTTCACGTCGCAGAAGGCCGCCATCCCCGTCACGGTGCTGTCCTCGGCTCCGTATCCGGTCACCGTCGTCGTCACGCTCAGCAGCGACAAGTTCACCTTCCCCGACGGCAACACGCAGCGCCTGACGCTCGTCCACCCCACCACCTCGGTCCGGGTGACCGCCCAGGCCCGCACCTCGGGCGACCGCCTGCCGATCGAAGTGACCCTGCACACGCCGGACGGCCAGGTCCTCATCGCCCACACCGTGCTCACGGTGCACTCGACCGAGATCTCCTTCGTCGGCGTCGCCCTCACCGCCCTCGCCGGCGCCGTCCTGCTGGTCTGGTGGGTGCGCACCTGGCGACGGTCCCGGCGCTCCCGCCCGCGGGCCAACTGACCGTGGTCGCCCCCCGGCGCGCCCGGCCGCTGGCCCTCCGCACGTCGGCCGCCTATGTCGCGGTCGGGACCGGCGTGTCCCGGGTCACCGGGCTGCTCCGCTTCGTGGCTCTGGCCTGGGCCCTCGGGCAGACCACGCTGGCCGACTCCTACAACCTGGCCAACACCACGCCCAACATGCTCTACGACGTCGTCCTCGGCGGTGTGCTCTCCGCCACCTTCATCCCCGTCTTCGTCGATCGGCTGGCCAACAAGAGCGAGCGGGAGGCCTTCGACTCCATTTCCGCCGTCCTCACGGTGTCGGTGGTGGTGCTGCTGGCCACCACGCTGGCGGCACTCGTCGCCGCGCCCTTCCTCATTGACGCCCTCACCGTGCTCGATACGCATGCCGGCGCCAACCAGGTCCACCGCGTCCTGCTCGAGCGCGAGGTGGCCACCGGGTTCCTGCGCTGGTTCGTGATCCAGATCGCCGCCTACGGCCTCTTCGCGCTGGCGGCGGCACTGCTCAACACCCGGCGCCGCTTCATCGCCGTCGCCTGGGCCCCGATCGTCAACAACATCGTCTGCATCGGCATCCTGGTGTGGTTCGGGCTCTGGGCCGGTCGCGGCGCCTCGCTGGCCGGGGTGGAGCAGCACCACACCCAGCTCGTCCTCCTCGGGCTCGGCACCTCGCTGGGCGTCGTCCTGCAGGGCGTGGCGCTCATCCCCAGCCTGCGCCGGGCCGATCTCGGGCTGCTGCGCTGGCGCTGGAACCCGCGCGACGAGGCCCTGCGCGCCGTCACCCGGCTGGGCGGCTGGACGTTCGGCTTCGTGCTGGCCAACCAGATCGCGCTCTTCGTCGTGACCATTCTGGCCGGCAGCGTGGCCGGGCCCGACCCGGTGTCCTCCTACACCTACGCCTACGCCTTCTTCCAGCTGCCCTACGGCATCGTCGCCGTCACCGTGATGTCGGTCGTGACGCCCGACCTGGCCGAGCGCTGGTCCACCGGCCAGCAGACCGCGTTCCTGCACCGCATGACCGGCGGGTTGCGCGCCGTCCTGGCGCTCATCATTCCCTCGGCCGTCGGCATTCTGCTGCTCGCCAAGCCCTCCGTGGCCCTGTTGCTCGGGAACGGGCACAGCACACCGGCCGAAACGGCCACCACCGGGGCGGCGCTGGCCATGTTCGCCCTCGGGCTCCCCGGCTTCTGCACCTACCTCTACCTGGTGCGCGTGCTGCAGTCGATGCAGCGCACCAGGGTCGCGTTCTACCTCTACCTGGTGGAGAACGCGTTGAACATCGCGCTGGCGCTTCTGCTGGTCCATCCCCTGGGCGTGCGCGGCCTCGCCCTCTCGCTGTCCATCGCCTACACCGTGGCGGCGTTGCTGGCCCTCGCCGTCTTCCACCAGTGGTTCGGTCGCCTGGCCGCGCGCGCCTCGTGGGCGCCGCTCGTCCGCGTCCTCATCGCCTGCGTGCCCATGGCCGTGGTCGTCCTGGTGGTGTCGAACCTCTCGGCCTCGACCAGCGTCGCCGGCCTGTTCGCCCGTGTGGTCGGGTCCGTCGTCGCCGGTGGCCTGACCTTCGGCGCGGTGATCATCTGGCTGGGCCGGCGCCACGACGCGCGCCGGCCTCCCCCGCCGCGGCCGATCGGGCCACTCGACGGTCCGGCCGGACCGACGAGTCCCCCCGGCCGTCCCGGATCCAGCCGCCCGTACGGTCCGGACGGCCCGCCCGGTGCGACCCGCCTCGTCGCCTCCTCGCGACAACCCGGCCCCGGCCCCAGCCCTGACGCCGAGCCCGCCGCCGACCCGAATCCCGGTGCCACCCGCCTCGTCGCCTCCTCCAGACAGGCTGACGCAGATCCGGACGAGCCGGAGCCGTCGGAGCCGCCGGAGCCCTCACCCCCGACATTGCACCGGATCGTCTAGAGCCCGCCCGCCGAGCCCCTCCGTGCAAGACTCCGTGCATGCCCGGCGTCCACATCGTGACCGACAGTGCCTGCGACCTGACCGACCAACTCGTCAAGGAGCACAACGTCACCGTGGTGCCCTTGACCATCCGCTTCGGCACGGAGGAGCTCGAGGACCGCAGGCAGCTCACGCCGACCGAGTTCTGGGAGCGCTGCCGCGGCAAGGGCGACCTGCCCGAGACGGCGGCCCCCTCCCCCGGCGCCTTCCAGGCCGCCTTCCAGGCGGCCGCCGACGAAGGGGCCGACGCCGTCCTGTGCCTGACCATCTCGTCCAAGGTCTCCGGCACCTACGGCTCGGCCGTGACCGCGGCCGACACGTTCAGCACCATCCCCGTCCGCGTCGTCGATACGTATTCGCTCACCATGGGCCAGGGGCTGCTTGTCCTCGCCGCCGCCGAGGAGGCCGCCGCTGGTGCGAACATGGACGACCTGATCGCCGCCACCGAGGACCGCATCCCGCGCACCCACATCTACGGCGTGCTCGGCGGGCTCGAGCACCTGCAACGTGGCGGCCGTGTCGGCGGTGCCCGCGCCCTGCTCGGCTCGCTGCTCAACATCAAGCCGGTGATTCAGCTCAAGGACGGCGAGGTGGCCGAGGAGTCCAAGCAGCGGACCCGGAGCAAGGCGCTGGCCTACCTCAGTGACAAGGTCAGGGCCGACGCACCGCTCGAGCGCCTGGCCGTGGCCGACGGCGCCTGCGACGACTTCAGCGACGTGCTGGCCCGCCTGGGCGACATCGTCACCGAGCACCCGCTGGTGCCCGTCGATCTCGGACCGGTGGTCGGGACCCATGCCGGGCCCAACACCGTGGGCGTGTGCTACATCGTCCCTGCCAGGGCGGCCGGTTCCGCCGGGTAGTCTCCACGCCGTGGCTGAGAACGATCTTGCCGACGGATTGTCGGAGCGGGCCCTCGGGGCCGTCGACACGGTGGTCGCCACCGTCAACGACAAGGCCATCCGGCCGGCCATCGTCGCCGCCCGCGGCATCGTCTTCGGCGTCGTCATCGCCGTCCTCGGCATCACCGTCGTGGTGCTCTTCTGCGTCGGATTCATCCGTCTCACCACCATCGCCGGGCACCGCATCTGGGCCTCCTACCTGGTGTTGGGCCTGATCTTCTGTGCTGTCGGCGCCTTCCTGTACTCGCGCCGCGGCGTGCCACCCGATGCCTGAGCGCCGCAAGGTCGTCATCATCGGGAGCGGTCCGGCCGGCCTCACCGCCGCCCTCTACGCGGCGCGGGCTCAGCTTGAACCTCTGGTGGTCGAGGGCGAGCCCTCCTCCACCAGCGACCAGCCCGGCGGCCAGCTCATGCTGACCACCGACGTGGAGAACTACCCCGGCTTCGTCGACGGGATCATGGGTCCCGAGCTCATGGGCTTCATGCGGGCCCAGGCGTTGCGCTTCGAGGCGGAGCTGCGCACGGCCAAGGTGAGCCGCATCGATGTCACGCCGTGGCCGTTCGAGGTCTGGATCGGCGACCCCGAGGCCGACGAGCCCACCGTTCTGGCCGACACGCTCATTGTGGCCACCGGCGCCCGCTCCCTCATGCTGGGCTGCCCCAATGAGGCCCGCCTGCTCGGCTACGGGGTGTCGACCTGCGCCACCTGCGACGGGTTCTTCTTCCGCGAGCAGCACATCGCGGTGGCCGGAGGCGGCGATTCCGCCCTGGAGGAGGCCATCTTCCTGACCCGCTTCGCCTCCAAGGTCACCGTCGTCCACCGGCGCGACGAGCTGCGGGCCTCGAAGATCATGCAGGAGCGCGCCTTTTCCAACCCGAAGATCGAGTTCCACTGGAACGCGGTGATCACCGAGATCCTGGGTGACACCAAGGTCAGCGGGGTGAAGCTGCGCGACACGGTCACTGACGAGGAGTCCGAGCTCGATGTGACCGGTCTCTTCGTCGCCATCGGGCACGAGCCCAACAGCTCCCTGCTCAAGGGCCAGATCGAGCTGGAGGACAACGGCTACGTCCGGACGTTCGGCGGCACGACCAGGACCAGCGTGGACGGCGTCTTCGCCGCCGGCGACGTGCAGGACCACTACTACCGCCAGGCCATCACCTCGGCCGGGTCGGGCTGCATGGCCGCCATCGACGCCGAGCGCTGGCTCGAAGAGCGCGGCGAGTAGCCGGGAACAGAACCGGGCGGGTGGGCGTTACACCCGCTGACAAGGAGATTGCCATGAGCGAGAAGATCGAGACCCTCACCGACGCTACGTTTGACGAGCATGTCAAAGCTTCGGATGTCCCCGTCCTGGTGGACTTCTGGGCGGAATGGTGCGGCCCGTGCAAGATGATCTCCCCGGTGTTGGAGGAGATCGCGGAGGAGCAGGCCGGCAAGATCCGGATCGGCAAGCTCAACATCGACGACAACCTGGACGTGACCCGGCGCTTCGACGTGATGAGCATTCCGACGCTGATCCTGTTCAAGGACGGGGAGCCGCAGGTACGCCTGATCGGGGCCAAGCCCAAGGGCCAGCTCCTCGAAGAGATCTCGGCCTACCTGTAGGGCAGCCTCTCCCCCCCGGTCTGCCCCTCGCCGTCGGCGACCGCGGTGACGCGGTGTCCGACGTCCAGCACCGGCTGGCCGCGATCGTGCCCGGCGCGCCGGTCGACGCCGACGGCATCTTCGGGCCCGGCACCCGGGCCGCGCTCGAGGCCTTCCAACGCCTGCGCGGCCTCCACGTCGACGGCGTGTGTGGTCCTCAGACCTGGAACACCCTGGTCGAGGCCGGTTTTCGGATGGGTGACCGCTTCCTGTACCGCCGGACTCCCATGCTGCGGGGTGACGACGTGGCGGAACTGCAGCAGCGCCTGTGCACCCTCGGCTTCGATACGGGCCGGGTCGACGGCATCTTCGGGGACGCCACCGGGCACGCCCTGGCCGAGTTCCAGCGCAACGCGGGCCTGCCCGTCGACGGGATCGTCGGCGGGGCAACCCTCAAGGAGCTCGTGCGCCTGGAGAGCCGCCACCACGACCCTGCCCTGGTCTCGGCCGTGCGGGCCCGGGCCACCCTGCGCGACGCCCCCCCCACGCTGCGTGGACGCCATATCGCCGTCGGCGAGAGCGGTGGCCTGGGCAGCGTCACCGGCGCGCTGCGGCGCCGGCTGACCTGGGGCGGCATCCGGGTGACGGAACTGCACCACCCCGACGACGCCGTGCAGGCCAAGGAGGCCAACGAGCTCGGGGTCGACGTCTTCGTGGGGCTCCGGCTCGATCCCTCTACCTCAGGGTGCAGGACGGCCTTCTGGTCCGGGCGGCACGACGAGTCCCTCGGCGGGCGTCGGCTGGCCGAGCTGGTCCAGTCCGCTGTCCCCGAGGCGCTCGGTGTCGCCGACGTCGGCGTCCACGGTATGTCGGTGCCCCTCCTGCGGGAGACCCGCATGCCCGCAGTGCTCATTGAGGTCGGGCCGGCCAGCAGCGTGGTCGAGGGTACGCCGGCACTCGCCGCCGCCCTGGCGACCGCGCTCGGCCGCTGGGCCGACGCCTCCTGGGACTAATTACTGGTAATCACGGTAGTCGGAATTGCCACGTAAGAGCAGCGTGGACGCCTCCGCGAGCCCGGCGACGGTTGTGCGACCAAAGCTTCCGGCAGGTGAACGAAGTGACAATCCACAACGTCATGCACAGGTTGTGGATGAAGCTGTACCGACCCTTGACAGTTGCGTGAACTACGCGACGCCGCCGTCGCCGACCATGGCCCGGTAGATGCGCTCGAGGTCCTCGAGGGTGGCGAATTCGACCACCAGCCTGCCCCTTCGGTTCTGGATGTCAACCTTCACCCGGGTGTTGAGGTAGGTCGACAAGAGGTCCTCGAGCTCGAGCACGCCCGGTTCGGGCAGCTTGCGGACGGTGGGCCGGCGGCTGATCGTTTCGACGGTATTGACGGTGGTACCCGGGGTAACACCCGCTACGACTACGACCTCCTCCGCAGTTTCGGGTTCGTCGGGGACCACCCTGAGCTCCGAGCCTCCCTGGCGCACCAGCTCCTCTACCGCTCGAACCGTCAACCCCTCCTCGACAATTTGCTCGACCATCTTCTCCTGCAGGGCTCGGTCCGGAGTGCCGAGCAGCGCCCGGGCATGGCCGGCCGAAATGGTGCGCTCGGCCAGGGCGCGCTGGGCTCCGGCCGGCAACTGCAACAACCGCAGGGTGTTGGTCACCGTGGCTCTGCCCTTGCCCATTCGGGTCGCCACCTGCTCGTGCGTCAGACCGAACTCGTCGATCAACTGCTGGTAGGCCGCTGCCTCCTCCAGAGCGTTGAGGTCGACCCGGTGGAGGTTCTCGACCAGAGCCTGCTCCAGGCTGGCCACGTCGTCGGCCACCTGGACCAGGACCGGGATGGTCTGCAGGCCCGCCCGGCGGGCTGCCCGCCAGCGCCGCTCCCCCGCGATGAGCTCGTAGCTGTCCTCTTCGTCCTCGAGTTGACGGACCAGCACGGGCTGGAGCAGTCCGACCTCCCGGATGGAGGCTGCCAGCGCCCCCATCGACTCCTCGTCGAAGTGGCTTCGGGGTTGGTAGGCATTGGGCCGGATATGCGAAATCGGCACCACCCGGAGAAGGGAGTCGGTCTCCCCCGTCGCCTCACTCGGGATCAGCGCACTGAGACCCTTACCGAGACCGCTGCGGCGCGCCATTGCTCACCTCCTTGGCCAGCTCGCGGTAGGCCACGGCACCCCGCGAGGCAGGATCGAACACCGTGATGGGCTGCCCGAAGGAGGGCGCCTCGGAGAGGCGCACCGTGCGCGGGATCACCGCGCGGCAGACCCGTTCGGAGAAGTGCGCCCGCACTTCGTTGGCGACGTCCACCGAAAGCCGGGTCCGGGCGTCGTACATGGTCAACACAATTGTGCTGACCTCCAGAGTCTGATTGAGATTGGTCGAGACCAGGTTCACGTTGCGCAGGAGCTGGCTCAAACCCTCGAGGGCGTAGTACTCACACTGAATGGGAACCAGGACCTCGTCGGCCGCCGCCAACCCGTTGACCGTGATGAGACCCAGCGAGGGGGGGCAGTCGATCAGGACGAAGTCGAAATCGTCGACCACCGTGTCAATGGCCTTCTTGAGCTTCAGCTCCCGACTGAACGCCGGGACGAGTTCGATCTCCACGCCGGCGAGGTCGATGGTGGCGGGGGCCACGAAGAGGTTCTTGACGCTGGTCGGCTCGATGCAGTCCTCGAGAGGCTGGTCCCGCATGATCACGTCGTACATGGAGAGCTCGAAGTTGCGCGCTTCCACCCCGAGACCCGTCGTGGCGTTGCCTTGAGGGTCGAGGTCGATCACGAGGACCCGGTAGTCCAACTCGGCCAGCGCCGCCCCCAGATTGACCGTCGTCGTGGTCTTGCCGACGCCGCCCTTCTGGTTGGCAATGGCGATGATGCGGGGAAGCTCCCGCTCGGCTGGCTTGAACCCGTTGAGGAGCCCCGTGGCCTCTTCCCCGATGGAGGGAGTCCGCATCGCGTGTTTGGGCGCCGAGGACGAGGGCTTCACGGCGGCGGGCTCGGTGGCAACCGGTGGGGGATCGTCCACCGGTGCGACCGGCGTTGCCGTAGGTGAGACCGACGCGTGGACGGGTGCCGGCTCGGCGGGGGAGTCCCCAGCGTCAGAGGGGGAGGCCACAGCCACAGCCTCGGCCTCGGCCTCAGGAGGCACCGGGGTGCTCGGAGTCGGGCTCGTCGGCTCCGGTGGGGCACCGTGCACCGCTTCGGGTTCAGCCGGGGACGCGGGGGTCGCTGGGGCCGGGTCCGGGGGAGAGGCGGCCGGGGCCGGAGCCGGGGCGGGGGCGGCGACGACGGACTCGGGCTGGACGTATGTCTGCGCTTCGACGGGCGCCGGAGCAGGCGGGTCCGGATCGGGGCCGGGCACGTGCTCTGTCTCTGTGGCCAACGCCGTGACCGGATCGGCCACGGCCGGTCCGTCCTGGTCGTAGTCGTAGGGCGCGACCGCCGGCTGGTCTGATCGCGCTGTCTCGGCCGGATCTCTGTCTCGGCGTCTGATACGCATCAGTTAGGACCTTCGTCACACCGCCGCACGGCGCCTATCCTGGCCTGCTTGCGTCCCGAGGTCAAGGGTTGAGATTGTTCCACGTGAAACAACGGCCGCACAACAACGCTCTGCGAGTTTTCACCTTGCGGTTCCACGTGGAACACCTTTCGGTCACCTCGGTCCGCGTCGTTTCCAGGCAGGCAACCCGTCCCCGTCCGAAGACCCTCCTCTACCTGAGGTGTCCACGGCCCATTGCAGGACCCCTCTGCCCGCCGTCGGCGTCGGTGTGGCGCAGAACCATGGCTCTTCTCCGCTTCTGCCATTCGCCCTTGAGGCACCGCTGCTGCCGATGTCGTGGCCGGCGCTGCACCGACCGAGGTCTCCTGCCGCTTGGCGCTCACTCGCCCCCGCGTGGACCACCCGGACATCGCCAGGGCCGACTAATTCAGAACAGAGGCTTCTTGGCCGGAACCCCGTTGCGCCGGGGGAAGCGGTCGGGGCAAGGCTGGGCCTGCGCCAGGACCCGGTACTCGAAACCCTCATGGAGGACGTCGGAAGGCTCCAGCCCCAACTGGCGCAGCGGATCCTCTGGCCAGCGATGGACTTCGCTGTCGTCAGAATGCGGTGGCTCCGACACGAGCAGCCATCCTCCGGTTTTGAGGAGAGGAGCGGCACACTCGGCCACGACGGCCGGACGCCCGAAAGAGCGGGCCAGTACGCCGTCGAAACCGGCCCTGAGTCCCGGTACCCGGCCCAGGACCTCAGCCCGCTCCTCCTGAACCGTGACCCGGTGAGCCAATCCCAATCGCTCGACCGCCCGCCGGAGGAAGGCGGCGCGCCGGCCGTTGGCCTCCACGAGGTCGAGGGTGGCGTCGGCCCACTCGACTGCTACCACCAGACCGGGCAGCCCCCCACCCGAGCCGAGATCCACCAGCCTGGCCGGACCACCGGCGGACAGCCGCAGCGCGATCGCCACGAACCCCTCCGCATGGCGCAGCTGCGGCTCCAGTGGACCGGGCCCCAGGAACCCAAGGGCGCGGGCCTCCAGCAGGAGCTCGTGCAAGAGGGTGGGGGAGTGGTCCCCCTCGTCGGCGCCGGGCACCGACGACTGGTCAGTTCGAGGGCGCGATGACGATGTGGCGGTTGGGATCTTCGCCTTCAGAGCGGGTCTCGACCCCTGCCATCTCGTTAATGGCGTCGTGCACAGCCTTGCGGTCTGCCGGGCTCATCGGCTCCAGTGCCTTTTCCTGACCCGAGGTCAGGACCTCCTCGGCGATCTGGACGCTGAACCGCTTCAGCGCCGCCGATCGCCGCTCCCGGTAACCGGCCACATCCACCAGAATGCGATCCGTGCGTGATGGGCACTGACGCTGCACCACGGCGCGGGTCAGGTCTTGGAGTGCGGCCAGCGTCGACCCTCGAGGGCCGACGAGAATGCCGAGGTCCTCCCCGAGCGCGGCGATCTCGACCGTGTCCTCGTCGAGGAGTCGGGTCTCCACGGTCCCTTCCATGCCGAACTCACCGAGGAGGTCGGCCACGAAGGCCCGCCCGACCTCGCCCTGCTCTTCGAGCGTCATACCTTCGGCCATGTCCAGTGTCTCCTTCACTTCGGTGCTCCGCTGAGGAGCCTTCTCGGTTGCCGGCCCCCTAGAACCATTCCGGGAGCCTGCCACCGACTCGGCGCCGGTGCTCGTCGCCTTGCTGCGATTGCGCCGACGCCGGGCAGAGCGGCTGGTGCCGCTCCCCGTTGTGGCCGCCGTCGTCCCTGCCTTGTTCGGTGCCGGGTTCGTCCCATCCCCGTTCGATGCGGCCGACTCAGCGTCCCTTACAGCGTTGTCGCCCCGGCTCCCTCCGCCGCCCCCGCCCGAGGAACGCTGACCGTTCTGACGGCCGCCTTGACCGCTCTGCCCGGATCGGCCGGCGCCGCGCCGGGACCGTTCCCGGCGGGGCCGGGCCCCGACGGGACGAACCCGCGCCCGCACCCTGGCCTCGACGCGCACCCGACCGAAGAGTCCTGTCTTGGGCTCGTCGACCACAATCACCTCGGCGTCACCGACCGCAACTCCCAGCTGGTCTAATGCCTGCTCGGTCGCCTCTTCGACGGTCCTGCCCGCCACCTCAACCCACTCCACGTCGTTATCGAGCCTTTCTGGTTCGCTTCGAGCGCGACCGCGGGTGAGCCTTGGGGGCAGGTGCGTCCTCGACGACGTCGTCCGCTGCGGCGCCGTTCCCGGCCTGCTTCCCAGTCGCCGGCTTCTGTCCGTTCGTGGGCGCCCGGCCGCTTGCCTTGGAGCCGTTGGCCTTCACAGCGCCCTTGGCCGGTGGCAGCGTCGCCTTGGCAGCTGCCGTGCCGTCCGTCGCCTTCGAAGTCTTCTTGGACGGTTTCGCCGGAGCCGGTTTGGCCGGAGCCGGTTTCTCCTTCTCCTTGGCGGCCGAGCCGATCTCACGCTCGTGCACGACCGGGGTCACCATGCCGCTACGGAACATCACCTCTTGCGTTCCGATGCGCATGGCCGACGACACCACCATGTAAATGGTTGCTCCGGCCGGCACTCTTAGGTAAATGACACCGAAAATAATAGGGAAAAACTTCTGCATTGTTTGCATCTGTGGATTCGCCGCAGCAGCCTGAGGATTACGGCTATTCATCTGCTTCATTTGGTAGAACTGCAGGAACATTGCAGCCCCAATAAGCACCAGGTAGGGGAGGACCAACACTGCCTGACTGGCACTACCGGGGTACGCGTGATGCGAGAGCGGAAGAGACGACAAATCCATTCCAAACCACCAATGCATTTGGCCATTACTGGCCACCAGTGCTTGGTGCATTGCGGAACTTTCCGGAATGTAACGCGGGGACGCGCACCCCGCCTTTGCGGCACACGTGACTGTGTGGCCCGCTGCGTTCGTATATGTCTGACCCTTGGGCACCACATACGAAAGCCCGCGAATGAGCGAGTACAGAACGATGAGGAACGGCATCTGCAGGAGACTGGGGAGGCAAGCCCCGAACGGGCTCGTCCCGTTCTCCTTGTAGAGCTTCATCATCTCTTGGTTGAGCATTTCCCGGTTCTCCGGGCCCTTGTACTTGGCCTGGAGCTTCTTCATTTCGGGTTGCAGCCGCTGCATCGCCAGCATCGACTTGGTGCTCTTCACCGTGACCGGTGTCAGGGCCAGCATGATGATGATCGTCAGGCCCGTGATGGCGAACCCGTAGTTGGGCCAGACCGAGTACAGCGCGGCCAGGATGTACCCGAACAGCTCGAAGAGGGGATGGAAGATCTCTCCAACCAGCTTGAACAGGGAATTCTCTGCCAGGAGAGGGTGGCTCAACACGGACGGCTCCGTTCATGGGCGTGGACTCGCACGGGCACCAGGTCCACGCCGTGAGGCCCGAAGGGCCGGCAGCGCAGGAGTCGTCGGGCGCTCAGCGCCAGGCCTCGCCAGAAGCCATGCTCCGTGAAGGCCTCCACGGCGTAGGTCGAGCAGCTCGGATAGAAGCGACAGGGAGAGATTCGCCCCGAGGCGGCGCCCTGGTAGGCGGTGACCAGGGCCACCATGACCCGAACGGGCAGGCTGCCCCCGGTTTCGGGGCTGCTCATGCCGTCACCCGGCTCCGCCCTGCCTTCAGGAGTGCTTTCGCCACGTCTTCTCGGAACACGGCGGGCGTCAGTGCGGCCGCGGCGGGCTCCAGTCGCACCAGGAAGGTGCCCCGCGCCAACTTCGGCGCCGTCCAGCGGGCCACTTCGCGGGCACGTCGCCTGAGCGAATTCCGTACGACTGCGCCGCCGCAGTTCCGGCCGATTGCGTACGCCACCTGGGGATACACTCCGGTATCGCCGCTGGGGGCCGGGGCAAACGTCACCCGTACCGGGCCACTGGCCCCGCGTGCTCGTGAGCGTTGCAGCTCGGCGAACGCCGCGCGGCGGGTGATGCGTCCGACCGTCCGTACAGGCACTCGACGCCCTCAGACGGTGAGACGGTGGCGCCCCTTGAGCCGCCGCGACTTCAAGATGGCCCGCCCCGCCCGCGTGGACATGCGCTTGCGGAACCCGTGGGTGCGAGCCCGTTTCCGGGTGTTCGGTTGATAAGTGCGCTTCACGTCAATTCAGCCTTTCGCGACAGCCATACGGCAATCCGGAGCCGGTTCGTCGCAGGTTCCATGCCTCGGCCTTCGAATCGATTCCGGCCGCCGGCGGCGAGTCCTCCCATGTTAGGCGCGATTTGCCGATGGCCTCTAGTCGCATCGCCTGGCACGGTGTACGTTCATCCAATTACCCGTACCGAGGATCGTTCCGAAGTTGTGAGCTGGACGCCGAGGGGGGAGAAGGGGCGTTCGGAACTCGCAGTGACCCAAGCAGGAGATCTTTGGACACGATGCACCGGGTCTCTGCGCGACCAGGTGTCGGAGAGCACCTGGCAGCTGTGGCTTTCCGGCATTGAGCCCGTGGCCTACACCGACGGGGAGTTCGTGCTGTCCGTCCCCAATGGCCTCATCCGCGAGCGGGTGGAGTCGCGCTATCTGCCGATGATTGAGGACACCCTGGCCAACGAGGTCGGCTCCCCCGTCCGCGGCAGGCTCGAGGTCCAGGAGCCGGAGCCCGTGGCGACACCGGTCGAGCCCACGACTGAGCGGGTTTTCGGCCTGTCCCCGGAGCCCGAGCGGGAACCCGCTCCCTCGCCCGGGGCGGCGAACCGGGGCGGCCGCGAATCGCCGGCCGTCCAGCTCGACACCAAATTCACGTTCGAGACCTTCGTCGCGGCATCCTCGAACCGTTTGGCGCACGCCGCCGCCCAGGCGGTGGCGGAAACTCCCGGCCGGTCCTACAACCCGCTCTTCATTTACGGGGATTCCGGGCTGGGCAAGACCCACCTGCTCCACGCCATCGGGAATTACGTGACCGAGAACTACCCGCGCCGCAAGGTCCTCTATGTCACCACCGAGACCTTCATGAACGACTTCGTCGACTCCCTCCGAACCTCGACCACCCTGACGTTCAAGCGGCGCTACCGAGACTGCGACGTCCTGCTCATTGACGACGTCCAGTTCATGGAGCGCAAAGAGGGCCTGCAGGAGGAGTTCTTCCACACCTACAACGACCTCAAGGGCGCCTCAAAACAGATCGTCCTCACCTCCGACCGGCCACCCAAGTCCATCGAGACGCTCGAAGACCGCCTGCGGAGCCGCTTTCTCTCGGGCCTGATCACCGAGATCGACCCACCCGACCTCGAGACGCGCCTGGCCATCTTGCGCTCCAAGTCCATGAGCGAACACCAGGACGTCCCCGACGACGTCCTCGAATTCATCGCATCCCACGTCAAGGACAACATTCGGGAGCTCGAGGGGGCACTGACCCGCATTTGTGCCTTCGCCAACCTCAACAAGGAGCCTATTTCCCTCGCGCAGGCGGAAAAAGTTCTCTCAGACCTCGTCCTGGCCGGCGAACCCCGCCGGATCACCCCACAAATGATCTTGGAGGCCACCTCGGCGAGTTACGGGTTCTCCATCGATGCGATCTGCGGCCCGAGCCGCACCCGCCCGCTCGTCACCGCACGCCAGGTCGCGATGTACCTGACCAGGGAACTGACGGACTACAGCTATCCCGCTATCGGACGCGTCTTCGGCAAACGCGATCACACGACCGTCATCCATGCCGTGGACAAGATCGCCGGCCAAATGCAGGAACGACGACAGATCTACGAGCAGGTCACCGAGCTCATCCAGAAGATCCGTGCCGGCTCGGCCTGACCTCTCTCCTTTCCCCTACGCCGTCCACCACCTTGTGGTTTGCCGAAGGCAAAGGCTGGGGACCGCCCCCACCAACCCTGGGGACCGCCGCCGTGCTTGTCCCCAGGCGGACCCGGCAAACCCCGCGCGTAGCATCAGCCTCGCGCGCAGCCCACACCACCGTGGGGACAACCACTCCCGCGTCGAGCAGGGGTGGGACCATGTCATCCACAATCCACACCCCTTACTACCTTTACAAGACACATATACCTCTCCCTCCAAAATGAAGGACTGGGAAAACTCTCGAAAGGACAAGCGTCGGTGAAGTTCAGATCCGAGCGCGATGCACTCGTCGACATGCTGGCCACCTCGAGCCGGGCCGTAGGAGGGCGTGGCGGGTCGTCACCAGTGCTGTTGGGCCTGCTGCTGACCTGTGACGGAAATTCCTTGACCGTCACAGGGACTGACCTCGACCTCACGATTCAGGTGACCGGAGAGGTCATCGGGATCGACAACGGAAGTTGTGTCATTCCAGCCCGGCTCTCGACCGACATCGTGCGCCGTCTCGAGCCGGGGGCCGTGACGTTTGCCGACCAGGGAGACCACATCACGATCAGTGCGGCACGGTCGACGTTCAAGCTCCACACGTACCCGGTTGTGGAGTTTCCACCGGTGGGAAAGACGGATGAACCGACGACCCAGCTGTCGGAGACGGCGTTGGGTGAGGCGGTGCGCCAGGTGGTTCGAGCCGCCTCACACGATGACGGGCGTCCGTTGCTGACCGGGGTACTGGTCTCACGCGTCGACGGATCGATACGCATGGTGGCCACGGATTCGTACCGCATGGCCATGCGGGATCTGCCGGACTCCGAGACGATTCCCGGGGAGGAGGACCTGCTGGTGCCGGCCCGAGCCCTTTCCGAGCTGCAACGGCTCCCAACCGGGACGATTTCGGAGGGTTCGGATACGAATCGCGTGGGTGTGGCCGCCAGCACCAACGAAATCACGTTCTGGCAGGGCAACGTCCAGATCAGCACCCGGTTGCTGGAAGGTCGGTACCCGGACTACAAGCAATTGATCCCGGACCACTATCCGAATCGTCTGCACCTCGGAAAGGAAAGCTTCCTCTCGGCGCTGCGGCGGGTGCAGCTCTTGGTGCGCGACAACACGACGCCGGTACGGCTGTCCATGCGTCAAGGTGGGGTCGATCTGAGCGTGCAGAGCCAGGACATCGGCGACGCGTCGGAGGCCGTGGACGGGGATTACACCGGGGAGGACCTCGTCATTGCGTTCAACCCGTCGTATCTCATCGACGGTGTCGAGGCCGTCGCCGGTGACGAGGTGATCGTCGAGACAGCGGATGCCTCGCGCGCCGCCACCGTGCGCGGCGCCGAAGATCAGGAGTTCCGCTATCTCCTGATGCCGGTCCGCGTCTCCTGAACGGCCCGCGGTCGCGGTGAGCGTCCGACACCTGGAGCTGGCCGACTTTCGTATCTTTCGGTCCATGGAGGTCGACCTGGACGCGGAGGGAACCACCGTCATCACGGGGTCGAACGGCACCGGGAAGACGAGTGTGCTGGAAGGATTGGCCTACCTCGGGACCCGCCGGTCCTTTCGTGGCGCCCCCCCCGAGGCCATGGTACGGACCGGGGCCGAGAGTGCCATTGTGCGAGCCGAGCTCGAGGCCCGGGACAGCCCCACCCTGGTGGAGGCCCAAATTCTTCCAGCCGGGCGTAGCCGCACCAGGGTCAACCGCAAGGCGGTCAGCGGGCGGCGGGAGCTCGGCGCTGCGGCGCCGTGCACGATCTTCTCTCCAGAAGACCTGGTCATCGTCAGCGGCGGACCGAGGGGCCGCCGGGAGATTCTCGACGATGCGTTGGCGGTGCTGGACCCTGAGGGAGCACGCGCCGCAGACGAGACGGACCGCGTGTTGCGCCAGCGCGCCGCCCTCTTGCGCCAGTCGGGGGGGCGGGCGGGGGCGGAGATCGCGGCGACCCTCGATGTGTGGGACCAACGGTTGGCTGACGTCGGCAAGGTGCTCGTCGCTGCCCGCGAGCGCTTGGTGGCGGAGCTCGACCCACTGGTGGCCTCGGCGTACGGCCATCTGGCCGGCGTCGGGGACCGGATCCTCACGGTACAGCGCTACATCCGCAGCTGGGACGGCGATCTGTTGGATGCGCTGGGGGCCTCGCGCACCGACGACCTGCGCCGCGGCGTGAACACGGTCGGTCCCCACCGAGACGACCTGCTCCTCGAGATTGAGGGCAGGGAAGCCCGGACCCACGCGTCGCAGGGAGAGCAGCGCTGTATGGCCCTCGCCCTGCGGCTGGGGGTGCATCAGCTCATCCGCGTCCGAACACCACTCGTCCCGACCCTGCTCCTCGACGACGTGTTCTCCGAGTTGGATCCGGCCCGGAGCCGCGCTCTGGTGGCCGAGCTCCCGACCGGGCAAGCGATCCTCACGACGGCGGCACCGCTCCCCCAAGGAATCGCGGTCGCCCGGCTCCTCCCTGTGCAGAGCTTGGGCTCCCCGTGACGAGGTGGCGACCTGACAGCGGCCCGAGACCGGTGGGCGAATCCATGCCCCGGCTGCTCAGCCGTCTGGGATCGGCGCCGACCCCCGCCGTCATGGAGGTCGTGTTCATGCGCTGGGAGGAGCTGGTGGGAAGCGAGCTGGGGGGCCACCTGCGACCGCAGCGGGTGGACGGACGTGTCCTCGTCGTGGCGGTGGAGCACCCGGTATGGGCGACTCGCGCCCGCATGGAATCAGGCCGAATTCTGGCCCGGCTCCGTGAGCTGGGAGAGACCTCGATCGACCGCCTGGAGGTCGTCGTGGAGCGCGTCTGAGCAACACGTGGGTGGCGGTTGCTGCGACCGTTCAGAAGTGCCGAATTGAAGCCGCTGTCGGGTAGAATGGTGCGTTCGCATCGAAAGGCCGGATGTCGTCATCCGGGGACTCGATTCGCACCGCGAAGACCTCTGTTCTGAAAGGGCGCGCCTGTGGCAGTGAAGGTGGATGAGAGACCTGGTGAGACCGGTGCGTCGTACACCGAGGACGACATCACAATCCTCGAAGGGCTCGAAGCGGTTCGCAAGCGGCCCGGTATGTACATCGGCTCGACCGGCCCGACTGGCCTGCACCATCTGGTGTGGGAAGTCGTCGACAACTCCGTCGACGAGGCGATGGCGGGCCGCGCCACCCGCATCGACGTCACTCTGCTGGCCGACGGCGGGGTGCGCGTCACCGACGACGGGGCGGGAATCCCCGTCGGCCCCCATCCCAAGTACCCAAAGCAGTCGACGGCCGAGATCGTCCTGACCACCCTGCACGCCGGCGGCAAGTTCGGCGGCAAGGGCTACCAGGTCTCGGGCGGCCTCCACGGCGTCGGGATCTCGGTCGTCAACGCCCTCTCCTCCCGGCTCCTGCTCGAGATCGATCGCGACGCCCGGCACTGGGAGGCCGAATTCGAGAAGGGCGGCAAGCTCAAGAAGAAGATCACTGCCACGGGCCCCGCCCCCAAGGACCGGACGACCGGCGAGCCCCGGACCGGGACGACCGTCACCTTCTGGCCTGATGGCACGGTCTTCGACGAGACAGAGTTCCGGGCCCAGACGATCCTGGAGCGGATGCAGATCATGGCCTTCTTGAACAAAGGCCTGGAGATCCGCTTCGTCGACGAGCGCACCGACCCGGTGACCAAGACGATCTACAAGTACAACGGCGGCATCGTCGACTTCGTGAAGCACCTCAACGCCTCCAAGGAGTCGCTCTTCCGCAAGGTGGCGAACTTCGAGCAGGCGGAGGAGGGTCAGGAGGTCGAGATCGCGTTGCAGTGGAACGCCGGGTACCACGAGTCGATCCACTCGTTCGCCAACGGCATCTCGACCATTGAGGGCGGGATGCACGTTGAGGGGTTCTCCAAGTCCTTGACCAACGTCGTGAACCGTTACGCCCGGGCGCGGAACATCCTCAAGGAGAAAGAGGAGAACCTCAAGGGTGAGGACATCCGTGAAGGATTGACGGCGATTGTGTCGGTCCGTTTCCGCGATCCGCAGTTCGAGGGCCAGACGAAGTCCAAGCTGGGCAACACGTCCATTCGTTCCCTCGCGGAGCGGACGACGAACCAGAAGCTGACCGAATGGCTCGAGGAGAATCCACGCGAGGCGAGCCAGATCGTCCAGAAGTCCATGCAGGCCGCCCGGGCCCGCATGGCCGCTCAGGGTGCCCGCGACCTCACACGACGCAAGTCGGCCCTCGACGGAGCCGGACTGCCGGGCAAGCTGGCGGATTGCTCGTCACACGACCCGCGGGAGTCCGAACTCTTCATTGTTGAGGGGAACTCCGCCGGCGGGTCGGCCAAGGACGCCCGCAATCCTCACACGCAGGCCATCCTGCCGATACGCGGCAAGATCCTCAACGTCGAACGCGCCCGAATCGACAAGATGCTCAAGAACGCGGAGATCCAGGCGCTGATCTCAGCGATCGGCGCGGGGCTCGCCGAGGAATTCGACGTCGAAAAGATTCGCTATCACAAGGTGATCCTGCTGGCCGATGCCGACGTCGACGGCAGCCACATCCGGACGCTGCTCCTCACGTTCTTCTATCGCCAGATGAAGCCGCTGGTGGAGGGCGGATTCGTCTACGTGGCCCAGCCGCCGCTCTACTCGACGCTGGTCGGCAAGGAGAAGATCTACCTCAAGGACGACGCGGCCCGGGCCGCCTTTCTAGCCGAACACCCCGACCACAAGCACGATTTCAACCGGCTGAAGGGCCTCGGCGAAATGGACTATGCGGAGTTGCGCGACACCACGATGGACCCCGGTAAGCGTTCGCTGCTGCAGATCAACGTCGAGCAGGCGGCGACGGCTGACGAGGTCTGTTCCATTCTCATGGGTGACGACGTGGAGCTGCGGCGCCACTTCATCCAGACCAATGCCAAAGACGTCCGTTTCCTCGACATCTGAGCGACCGGACCGGAAGTAGGGAGCACATGCCACAGTCGACACGCGGCTCAGGCCGCGGGGGAGCGGGCCGGGGCGGGGGCGACGAGACCCCATCCGCAGCCGAGGAACCGATCAGCGGTTCGATCGAACCGATTGAGATCCAAGAGGAGATGGAGCGCTCGTTCCTCGAATACTCCATGTCGGTCATCGTCGCCCGCGCCCTCCCGGACGTGCGCGATGGGCTCAAGCCGGTGCACCGCCGGATCCTCTACTCCATGTTCGACAACGGGCAGCGTCCCGACCGGCCGCACAGCAAGTGCGCCAAGGTCGTCGGCGAGGTCATGGGGACGTATCACCCGCATGGCGACTCGGCGATTTACGAGGCGCTGGCGCGCATGGTCCAGGAGTTCTCCCTCCGCCACCCGCTGATCGACGGGCACGGGAGCTTCGGGGGCCGGGGCCCCGACGACGGCGCTGCGGCCATGCGCTACACCGAGTGCCGCCTCGCTCCGTTGGCCCTGGAGCTGATGGCCGACATCGACGAAGAGACCGTCGACATGGTGGCCAACTACGACGGATCGGCCCAAGAGCCCGTGGTGCTCCCGGGCCGCTTCCCCAACCTGCTCATCAACGGGTCGCAGGGCATCGCAGTGGGCATGGCGACCAACATCCCGCCGCACAACATGGGTGAGGTGATCGACGCGGCCCTCCACGTGCTGCGCAACCCCGCCGCGACCCCGGACGAGCTCATGGAGTTCGTCAAAGGACCCGACTTCCCGACGGGGGCGCAGATCCTCGGCCGACAGGGCATTCTCGACGCCTACCGGACCGGTCGTGGCTCCATCAAGATGCGCGCCGTCGCCGAGATCGAAGAGGGTCGCAGCGGCGACCGGATCGTCGTCTCCGAGCTCCCGTACCAGACCTCCGTCGAGGTGATTGAGCAGAAGATCACCGAGCTGGTGCGCGCCGGTGACCTCGACGGCATCAGCGGCATGCGGAACGCGTCCGCCAACCAGCAGCCGAGTCTGATCATTGAGTTGAAGCGCGACGCCAATGCCAACGTCGTCCTGAACAACCTGTACAAGCAGACGCCCTTGCAGACAAGCTTCGGCGTCAACATGTTGGCTCTCGTGGACGGTGTGCCTCGCACGCTGAACCTGGCGCAGGCGCTGTCGCACTACATCGACCACCAGATTGAGGTCATTCAGCGCCGTTCGGCCTACCGCCTGGAGAAGGCACGCAACCGGGCCCACATCGTCGAGGGCCTCCTGCGCGCCATCGACATGCTCGATGCCGTGATCGCGACCATCCGGGCATCGGCCGACCGGCCCGAGGCCCGAACGGCGCTGATGGCGGAGCCGTTCTCCTTCACCGAAGTACAAGCCACGCACATTTTGGACATGACACTCGGTCGCTTGACCCGGCTGGGCCGTTCCGAGCTCGAGGCGGAGATGGAGGAGCTGCGGGCCACCATCGCCGAACTGGAAGCCATCCTTTCGGACGACAACAAGTTGCGCGGCGTCATCGAGACCGAGATGACCGCGATCCGCGACAAGTACAGCAATCCGCGCCGGAGCGTGATCACCCACGATCCGGGCGAGATGGGTGTGGAGGACCTGATCTCCGACGAGGAGATCGTGGTGACCATGACCAGGGCCGGCTACATCAAGTCCGTCGCCGCCGTGGCCTTCCGGACCCAGGGTCGCGGGGGCCGGGGTGTGCAAGGGGCACGGCTCAAGGAGGAGGACCTGGTCAGCCAGGTAGTCCATACCTCCGCCCACGCATTCCTCCTGCTGTTCTCGAACCAGGGAAAGGTCTACCGGCTGCGTGGCCACGAGATCCCGATGAAGGACCGGACCGCCCGCGGGACGGCGGCGATCAACCTGGTGCCCCTGGCGCCGAACGAGTCGATCACGGCCATCATCGCCACTCGCGAGTTCTCTCCCGACCAGTTCCTGGTGTTCGCCACGGCGCTCGGTCAGGTCAAGAAAACGGCCCTGAGCGAGTACGACAAGTCTCGTCGTGAGGGATTCATCGCGATCAATCTGCGCGACGGCGACGAGCTGGTCCGGGTCGTGGCTACGTCGGGCGACGACGACCTCTTCGAGGTCACGCGCAACGGTATGACGATCCGCTTCAACGAGGAGGACGTGCGCGCCATGGGCAGGGACGCCGCCGGTGTGCGCGGCATCCGACTCCGCGCCGGGGACGCCGTGGTGTCCCTGGACGTAGCAGCCGACGACACGGATATTCTGATCGTGACCGATGCCGGCTACGGCAAACGCACCAAGCTCGAGCGATTCAACCGGCAGGCGCGCGGAGGCCAGGGTGTCCGGGGCATCCGTCTGACCGGCAAACGGGGCTCCGTGGTCGCCGCGTTCATGATCGCCCTCGACGAGGAGATCCTGCTGGTCTCTTCGGGCGGCGTGGTCATCCGCACGCAGGCCCGCGAGATCGCGTCCCAAGGCCGCGACGCCACCGGAGTCCGAGTCATGAACCTCGATGAGGGCCAGAGCGTGGCCGCCGTGGCGCGGGTGAGTGCGGAGACCGAAGACGAAGGCTGAGGCCGGCCCGCTGCGCCCGGTGCGGGCTCAGAAGATGTGCAGGGACGAGATCGGCCAGACGCGGAGTTCGACCTTGCCGACGATCAGCGACCGGTTGATCGGTCCCCAGTACCGGCTGTCGCACGAGTCCGTCCGGTTGTCACCCATCACGAAGTAGTCGTTGGACGGCACCCGGTAGGGGCGCGCCAGGTTGGAGTTGTTGCCGGCCGGCCCCGCCACGGTGATGCCCTGTTCTGACGACGGTAGCCAGGTCTCGTCGAGGCGCTTCCCGTCGATGTAGACGTAGCCGTTGGTGAGCGAGACGACGTCGCCCGGGAGCCCGATGACACGCTTGACGAGGTCGTTCACCTCGGGCCCACCGCAGTTCTCGGTCGGTGGCCGCGAGAAGACGACGATGTCGCCGCGGTCAACCCCGTGTAGGTGGTAGCTCAGCTTGTTGACGAGGATGCGGTCCCCGATCTGCAACGTGGGCTCCATGGATCCGGACGGGATGAAGAAGGTCTGGACGACGAACGCCCGCAGGAGCACCGCCACCAGGACGGCAACCACGACGACGATCACCGCCTCCTTGATCCAACGCGTCGGATGGGGGTTGGCGGGAGGCGGCGCGAGCACCGACTCGACGTCCGGCGGCCCGGCCGGGGGTGGTTCTTCGACGGCAAGCACCGGCTCGTTCGGGTCGGGCGTCACCGGAGGCAGGCTAGACGGCGACGCGGGAGCCTGGAGATCAGACCGGGGTTGGAATTACGGAGGCCGTGTCGCGGCCGGACCGCAGGAGCGTGCCCGGCAGTGCGCCGGTGGGGGCGCCGTCGCGGATGGTCTCGGTCCCGTTGACCAGGACGCGGACGACCCCATGTGAGCCGGCGTAGAGGCGCGGCGTGTCGCCAGGCAGGTCGTGCACGAGTCGGGCGGGTTCGGAGTCGACGGTCTCGGGATCGAACACGAAGAGGTCGGCGACGTAGCCCTCACGAATGAGCCCCCGGTCGCGCAGCCCGAAGAGCTGGGCGGGCTGGGCCGTCAGCATGTGCACCGCCTTCTCGACCGGCACCAGCTTGCGGCCCCGCAGGCAGTCACCGAGGAAGCCGGTCGGATAGCTCGAGCCGCACATACGGTCGAGGTGTGCACCGGCGTCGGAGCCCCCGACCATCGCACGCGGGTCGCTCCAGATTTCTGCTCGCATGTCCCAGGTGGCCTCTTCGCCGTCGTCGGTGTTGGGCCATAAGACGGTGCGGAGGTCATCGGCCAGGACGATATCGAGCAGGGTGTCAAAGGGGGCCGTCCCCCGTTCGGCCGCGATGTCGGCCACGGTGCGGAAGGCACAGCCCTCATTGGCCGGCGCGTAGGTGTCCCCGATCACGTAGCTGCCCCAGCGGGCCAGCCCACGGAACACCCCGGCCTCCTTGCTGTGCGCCCGCTCGTCGAGCAGGGCTCGCACGGCGGGATCGGCCAGCTGGCGCATCCGCTCGACCTCGGGGAGCCCCATGACGTCGCCCCATCCCGGAATGAGGAACAGCGCGCAGTGGGTGCGAAAGCTCATGTTCATGGGAACGAGCGTCGGCATGGTCAGGGCGACGATCCGCCCGCCCGCCGCAGCGGCGGCGGACGACGCGGACAGCTGATGCTGAATGCGGTCGGCCGAGCGGGCGTCGACCGTCAGGACGTTCCAGTTGAGCGGCCGCTGGGCGGTCACGCTCATGGTCGTCATCAGGTCGATCTCTTCGGGGGTAAAGGAGTCCAGGCACCCATTGGTGATGTACTCGAGCGTGGTGCCCTCGTGGGCTCCCACCTCCTCACAGAAGGCGAGCATCTCGCGGCGGTCGGCGTAGCGCGAGCTGATGGGGCGCCCGTCTCCGTCGGAGTGGGTGCGGGACTGAGACGACGAAAAGCCCAAGCCGCCCGCATCCAGTGACTCGGCCAGCAGGGCGCGCATGGCGGCGACCTCGTCGTCGGTGGCCACCTCTTCGCCCCGCTCGGCCCCCATCACCTTGCGCCGCAGGGCGCAGTGCCCCACCAGGAACCCGGCGTTCACGCCCAGCCTGCCCTCGAGCCTGTCGAGGTACTCCCCGAAGGTCGACCAGTTCCACGGCACGCCGTTCTCCAGGGCAGCGAGCGGCATCCCCTCGACCTTGGCCATCATCTGGCGGATGTAGTCCGCGTCCTCGGCGTTGATGGGGGCGAGCGTGAACCCGCAGTTGCCGCCGATGACGGTGGTCACGCCGTGCACGTTGGAAGGAGACGCCAGGGGGTCCCAGAAGAGCTGCGCGTCGTAGTGCGTGTGGGGGTCGACCACGCCCGGCATCACAATCAGCCCGGCGGCATCGAGCTCGGTTGCCCCTTCGTCGTCGACTCGTCCGACGGCGGCGATCCGCCCGTCGCGGATGCCGACATCGGCGAGGCGGCCGGGGTCACCGGTTCCGTCCATGACCGTGCCGGATCGGATGACGTAGTCGAGCATGGGACCTCCGCGGGGCGGGTGCGCACGGCGGCTGCCGGACGCCGAAATCTGACGACCCGTCAGCTTACAGCCGGTCGCAGGCCTGCCCCCGGCCCGGAGTCAGGCGGGTTGATCGCGAACCGGCTCCGCCGCAATCTGGTAGCGGCGGATGATCACGGCGCTGATCTGTTGGAGCCGAGCCTCGACGGCAGCCTGTCGTTCGGTCAGGATGGCCAGCTGCTCTTCGACCCGCTCTTGGACGCGAGCCGCAGCGGCCGGGGAAGACAGGTTCACCCGCGCCATCTCCTGGTGGGCGGCCAGGAGATGGTCCGTACGAATGAAGAGACTCTCGTCGAGCCCCAGGTCGTCGAGCCCCAGGTCGTCGAGCCCCAGGTCGTCGCCTTCGCCTTCCGGCTCTGCCCAGCGCTCCTCCCGGAGGCCGTCGGCAAGCACGCTGGACAGCTCGTCGATGATGCTCTCCGGTTCCGAGGGACTCGGCGAGCCCGCATTCGCCAGAATGGCCACGTCGGCGGTGAGGACCGCTCGGGCGTAGCTCAGGGCCTCTTCGATCAGCGTGAGGTCGTCCCTCCAGGCCCGGATGGGGGCGGCTGCACCCAGACGCTCGACGTGGGCCGAGGCCCCGAGGACTCGACCGATGTCGACCAGATCGATCGGTCGGTCCTGCAGGGAAAGCTCGGCCGCGTTGTCCCCCCCGTTGCCGGGGACGGGCGCGCGGGTTGCTGACATTCAGGCCACACTCCCATTTCCGCCCCACGGGGCTCCTCGAGCCGACCCTTCCTCGCTCTTTTCTCTAGCACGCAGGCCGAGAGGACCGGGGTGATGCCCCTTCGCCGGGCCAATGTTCGGACGCCGATGAGGCGGGACCGGAGGAAGGAGAGAAAATGTCCGGCCCCTTGTGGATGACAGTTCCTTCCTGCGGAACCCCTGTGTACGGGGAATCGTCCCCAAGTCGTCCACAGGCTGTGCCCGACGCCATCCCCACCCCGGGTCTTTCGCGGTGGGACGCCACGTGCTTTGCTCTGGGTGTGTCCGCCAGAAGACCTCGCGACCCGGTGCCAGCGCCTTGGTGCTGAACCTCCAACCGACATCCGAAGGCGTGCTCCCCGGCCAACTCCTCGAACGGGCCATCCGAGCCGGCTACATCGACGCCGGCCGCTTCAACATCCCTGGTGGGAACGTGCAGCCCGCCAGCCTCGACCTGCGCCTCGGGGAGCGGGCCCTGCGCATCCGTTGCAGCTTTCTCCCGGGGACCGATTCGGTCGAGCGGAAGCTCAAGGACTACATCCTCGACGAGATCGACCTGCGCGGCGACGGGGCGATGCTCGAAGCGCGGTGCCCCTACCTGATTGAGCTTAAGGAGCGGCTCGACCTCCCGGCGGGGCTGCGTGGCAAGGCCAACCCAAAGAGCTCGACGGGGCGCATCGACGTCTTCACCCGTGTCATCACGGACAACAGCGACCGGTTCGACGAGGTGGCGCCGGGTTATCACGGTCCCTTGTACCTGGAGGTCGTCCCCCTCTCCTTTCCAGTCCGCGTCCGAGAGGACCTGACGCTCAATCAACTCCGGCTCTCCATGGGCCACCCGTGGCTCAGCGACGACGAGGTCAGGCAGACACATCTCGAGGAGCCGATCCTTTACCGGTCGGGCGGGCCGGTGTCCGTCGACGACCTGGTCCTCTCGAATGGACTTTTCCTGGGCCTCGATCTGCGGGGCGACGAGACGGGACAGGTCGGCCACAGCACCCGCGACAGCGCGCCCCTCCTCGATCTGACGTCAGGCGGTGAAGTGGATCCATTGCCATTCTGGGACCCGGTGTTCCGGGAGGACGGTGACCGTCTCGTGCTCTCGCCGAAGCGTTTCTACCTCTTGATGTCGAACGAGGCCGTCAGCATCCCGCCGAACCTGGCGGCCGAAATGACGGCCTACGACCCAACGAGCGGCGAGCTGCGTACCCACTACGCGGGGTTCTTCGATCCCGGGTTCGGGTTCGATCCAACCGGCGGGTTCCGCGGTTCGCGCGCCGCGCTCGAGGTGCGCGCACACGACGTTCCCTTCATGGTCGAGAACGGCCAGGCCGTGTGCAAGCTCACCTTCGAGCGCATGCTCGAGGAGCCCACTTCTCTGTACGGGTCGGGCATCGGCTCGTCCTACCAGCAACAAGAAGAGACGCTGAGCCGGTACTTCCGCCGCTCATAGGGGTAGCCGAGAATCACAGCGGGTTGGTTCGTGAGCCGGGCGGCCGCGGCTGACGAAAGTGGGACGGCACCATCCCTCGTTCAAATTGACTGCCTCCTTCGGCACATCGCGTCAACTGCTGCACATGCAGCGGGGGTGCATTCACAATTCTTCAGCACCTTCGCATGGGCTCACGAGGTTCCTCGTTTCGCCGGGTACGAGGGATGAGCGCCGGCCTTCGAGCCGGTGTGTGTCCACGACACAGAAGGAGCAACGACATGAGGCGGATCCGAACGACATCTATCGGCGTCTTGACCGGTGGGTTGATCCTGGCGCTGGGCGCGGTTGCCGGTGTGGCGCCTGCCGGTGCTGCATCCCCTCCCAGCAATCTGCAGACGACAGTGCAGGCGATGCAAAACGCCGCGGCCACTGCGGTGGCACAGGCCACCGGCGCGGCCAATCCCACCCCGCCTGGGCCGGTGTCCGATTCCCTGCCCCCCCTGCCTGCGTCCGTCGCCGTTCCGATCAGCGGGCTGTCGAACGAAGTCGGCGGCACGGTGCTGCCCGACCAGGATTCGACAACTGGTACCAGTACGACGAGGCAGTCATCACCCGTCGCCAACGCCGACGCGCCCATCAACGTGTGCTCGCTTTCAGTGGGTGTCGCCGCCGACTCCAGTAGTGGCTGCTCCACGACCTCGGTCGGGGTGGACCAGGCCGGAGGAATCGCCAATGTCAATGCTCCGATCACGGCACAGGACAACGCCGTCGGGTTACTGGACGAAGCCGCCTCTGCGTTTGGACTGGCCGGGGGACAATCTGCGTCGACGGCGCAGGACGGCGCCATCAACGCCGACGCTCCGGTGAGCATCTGTTCGGTCAACGTCGGTCTGGTTGGCAGCACCTCGAGCAGATGCAATACCGCGGGGACGAGCGGTTCCGTGGCCCAGACAGGCATCGTCGATGCCGAGGTGCCCGTCACCGTGTGTGATGTCATTGCGGAGATCGACGGGAACAGCTCGGCCAACTGCCCTCAGCAGTCCGATCCGACGAGTCAGCAAGCTCAGGCCGCCGCCGTCTTCGTTCCGGTGACGGCGTGCGGTGCCGTCGTCGAGGTCGATGGCTCCGCCAACGGCATGTGCATGCCCGACGCCGGATTCCCGCTCGTGAACGACCTGCCCACTGATGACGGAAGCCAGAGCGCTCCGGTCGACGGAGTCATTCCGGTGGACGCGTGCAGCATTGTGGTGGCGGTGGCGGGCACGGCGAACAACTCGTGTGAGCCGACCCATGTGTCGACTTCCACGACAGGGTCCGTCCCTGTCTTTGCACCCGTGACCGTCTGCGCGGTGTCGGCCGCCCTCCAAGGCACGGCCAATGGCACCTGCACTGGCACTGGCTCCATCACGACCACCGCGGGAGGTCCCGGCAGCACGGGTACCGGTGGCACGGTGCCCGTGACGCTCTGCGGCGTGCAGGCCGCACTCGAGGGCACCGCAGACGCCTCCTGCCCGCAACCCGCCACGTCACCCACGACATCCTCCCCGAATCCGGGTACGGGGACGTCCGCTGCTCCGGCTTCGGCTCTGTCCTCGTCCGGCGCGTCACCGGTGACGGCGACCTTGGCCGCCAACCAGGGGCCCGTGAGCGCGCCGACCGTGGCCACGGCCGCATCAGGCGCTTCGTCCCTGGCGTCCACGGGTGCCCCGCTCGTGCTCGAGGTCGTGATCGGAGCGGGTGCGCTTCTTCTCGGCCTTGTGATCAGTCGTTCCGGCCGCCGCCGGGCAGGCCGAAAGAGTCTCGCCAAGTAGGGCGAGATCCGAAGCATCGGCCACACGTCCGCCGGCGCGACGCGAACCAACTCGCATGTGAAGATCCGGCAGTTGTGGCGGCCACCTATTTGGCCGGGAACGTCGCCGGCGCGGTCGACGAAGCGGTCCGCACGGCGACGCTCTGACAACTGCGCGTTGCTGTCGAGTTGCACGTTGATTGCGAGGCGCGGCGCAGAGCTTTGTGCTGTATCGAATTGGAGCAACAGAGCATCGTCGCGTGTGACAATCCTCGGACAACCACGCAAAACTCCGTGTGATTGATGCACCGCGCGTGCAGCAGAACTGTCGTTTCCCAACTGCTCGCAACGGTTCAAACTAATTACGGACAGATTCCAGTTTCCTCGTATTCACACCGAGGCACCCGCTATATGGTTGAACGTGAGGGGGCGTCTGAACCTCGGAGCGAAACTTCGAGCGGCCGAGCCCTGCCGGACAGACGATTGCAGTGGAGGATCATGGGGGGGTCGAAGCCCGAATGGGCTGACACGAACGATCACGCGACGTTGGAAGAAGTCTTCGCGTCGCGTTCGTTCGGACATCCGCTTCCCGAGCCCACTCCACGCGCGGTCGTGCCGGAAGCGATCACAGCGTCGAAGTTGTACTTCGTTCGGAATCGCCTCGTGGCGGCGGGAGCGAGCATGGCAGCCGCACTGTCGGTCGTGGCCGGGCTGAGTATCGGGGCCGGCCCCATGGCCCAGTCCGTGTTCTCCGCCAGCTCGACCGGCCCCGTTGGCCCGCCTTCGAGCCCCACGACGACCACCATTCCCGACTCGACGGCCGGGACTTCGGGCAGCCCCGCTTCGGCTGGAAACGTTGGCGCGCAATCGGGTAGCTCGGGACTCGTCTCAGCCACGACCGTGCCGCCGACACCGGCGCCCGCAGTCGTGGCCAGTGCGCCGTTGCCACAGAGCAACAGGTCAACACCGACGACCTACCTGGCTGCCGGCGGGAGCAGGTCTTCCGCACCGACCCCTGGAGCGACGAGCACATCGACGACCACGACGACGACGACACCGACACCCACACCGACGACCCCGTCGATCCCCGTCTCGTCAGCGTCTGGTGGCGCGGCGCCCGTTGGCAACGGCACCGGGACTGGGACTGGCACCGGCACTGGGACTGGCACCGGCACCGGCACCGGCACTGGCACTGGCACCGGCACCGGCACTGGGACTGGCACTGGGACTGGCACTGGGACTGGCACCGGGACTGGCACCGGCTCCGGCACCGGGACTGGCACTGGCACCGGCACCGGCACTGGGACTGGCACCGGCACTGGGACCGGGACCGGCACCGGCACCGGCACTGGCACTGGCACTGGCACTGGGACCGGCACCGGCACTGGCACTGGCACCGGCACTGGCACTGGGACTGGCACTGGGACTGGCACTGGCACTGGGCACTGGCACTGGCACTGGCACCGGCACTGGCACTGGCACTGGCACTGGCACTGGCACTGGGACCGGCACCGGCACTGGGACTGGCACCGGCACTGGGACTGGCACCGGCACTGGGACTGGCACCGGCACCGGGAACGGCACCGGCACTGGGACTGGCACTGGCACTGGCACCGGCACTGGGACTGGCACTGGCACCGGGAACGGCACCGGCACTGGGACTGGCAACGGCACCGGGAACGGCACTGGGACTGGCAACGGCACCGGGAACTGCTCCTGAGAGCGTCGCCACATTGCCGTCGCACCTCGAACGGGTGGATGTAGGAAGCCGATGCGCTGGCTGGTAAGCATGCGGACGACGTGAATGTCGCGTCTGGGCACAAGCGAGGTCAGGCATGAACTACACGAATCTTGGAACGTCCGGACTGCGGGTCTCGAGGATCTGTCTGGGCATGATGGGCTTCGGGAACGACAGTGATCGGCCCTGGGTCATTGACGAGGACGCCGCAGAGCCGATTGTGCGGGCGGCCGTCGAAGGTGGAGTGACCTTCTTCGACACGGCAGACGCCTATTCCGGCGGAGCCAGTGAGGTGGCCACGGGGCGCCTGGTGCCCAAGTTCCTCAGCCGGGACGAGGTTGTCATCGCCACCAAGGTGTTCATGCCCGTCAGCCCAGGCGAGAATGGCGGAGGACTCGGTCGCAAGCACATCCTCTCGGGCATTGACGCGTCGCTCAAGCGCCTGAAGATGGACTACGTGGACCTGTACCAGATCCACCGCTGGGATCCCCGGACGCCCATTGAGGAGACGATGGAGGCCCTGCACGATGTCGTGCGGTCCGGCAAGGCCCGGTACATCGGGGCCAGCAGCATGTTCTCGTGGCAGTTCGCCAAGGCCCAGTACATAGCGGAAGCACATGGCTGGACGAAGTTCGTCTCCATGCAGAACCACTACAACCTGATCTACCGCGAGGAAGAGCGCGAGATGATCCCGCTCTGTCTCGACCAGGGTGTGGGATGCATCCCATGGAGCCCACTGGCCAGGGGAATGCTGGCGGGGAACCGGACTCGTGACGGCGGGCGGCACACGACCCGCTCCAGTACGGACGCATTCACCGACTATCTCTACGACCAGCCCACCGATTTCGACGTGGTCGACGCCGCAGTGCAGGTCGCCGGCGCACGCGACATCCCGCCCGCACAGGTCGCGCTGGCGTGGGTACTCGCCAAGTCGGGAGTGACGGCGCCCATTGTGGGCGCCACCAAGAAGAAGCACTTGAAGGACGCGCTGGCCGCCGAGGAGCTGCAGTTGTCCGAGGACGAGACCGCCGCCCTGGAGAAGCCGTACATGCCCCACCCGGTTCTGGGCCACTTTTAGGAGGTCGACGCGGGCGGTCCGGTAGGGTCGCGCCGCCGGTTCGAGTCGGGCAGCAGAGATCGGGGGTGGCATGCGGGTACCACTGACGGTGGGCGACTTCCTCAACCGTGCCGCGTTGGTCCACGGAAACCGGACGGCGGTCGTGGACGAGCCTTCGGTGCCCGGTTCCTACGGGACGCTCACCTACCGTGACCTCGACGCCCGGGCGCGCGGCATGGCCCTGGCGCTGGACGACCTCGGGGTCGAACACGGGGAGAGGGTTGCGATCGTCAGTCCGAACTCCGGGCGCTTCCTGACGTCGTACTTCGGCGTCAGCGGCTACGGGCGGACGCTGGTGCCCATCAACTTCCGCCTGACGACCGACGAGATCGCCTACGTCGTCGAGCATTCCGGGGCGTCAGTCCTCCTGTTCGACCCCGACCTCACCAGCGAGGTCAGTTCCATCAAGGTGGCGCATCGATTCTGTCTGGACGGTGTCGACGACGCCGCCCTGTTTGCGGCGGCGCCCGACGGCGTGGTGCCGCGGGCCTGGGAGGCCGACGAGGACGCCGCCTGCTCCGTGAATTACACGTCGGGCACGACCGCACGGCCCAAAGGGGTGCAGCTCACCCAGCGCAATTGCTGGTTGAACGCAGCGACGTTCGGGTGGCACACCGGCGTCAGCGATCGCGACGTGCTCTTGCATACGTTGCCCATGTTCCACTGCAACGGGTGGGGCATGCCGTACGCGGTGACCGGCATGGGCGGCACGCACGTCGTGCAGCGCAAGATCGATGGCGAGGAGATCCTCTCGCGCATCGAGCAACACGGCGTGACGCTGCTGTGTGGCGCGCCGGCCGTGGTCGCGGCCATCCTGAGCGCGGCCGAGGGTCGTGCCGCCGAGGGACGGCCGGTTCCCGGCTACGGCACCGTGCGCATTGTGGTGGCCGGCGCGCCACCGCCGTCGAAGACGATCGAGCGGGTGGAGTCGGAGCTGGGGTGGGAGTTCATTCAGATCTACGGCCTGACCGAGACCGCTCCCCTGCTCACCATCAACCGGGCCCCGGCGGAGTGGGACGACCTGGGCCCCGGTCTGCGGTCGCAACTTCTCAGCCGCGCCGGGACCCCGGCCCTCGGTGTGCAGATCGCGGTCGACGAGGACGGCGAGGTCCTGGCGCGCTCGAATCACGTCTTTGCCGGGTACTGGGAGCAGCCGGAGGAGACCGAGGCCGCGTTGCGGGGTGGGTGGTTCCACACAGGGGACGGAGGCCACCTGCAGGAGGCACACCTTGTCATCTCGGACCGCAAGAAGGACGTGATCATCACGGGTGGGGAGAACGTGTCGTCCATCGAGGTGGAGGACTGCCTGTACCAGCACGCCGCGGTGGCGGAGGTGGCCGTGATCGGCGTGCCCGACGAGAAGTGGGGTGAGACGATCAAGGCATTGGTGGTCGTGCGCGACGGCTCCACCGTCACTGAGGCGGAGCTGATCTCCCATTGCCGCCAACGGCTGGCCCATTTCAAGGCGCCCACCAGCGTCGAGCTGCGTGATGCGCTCGACCGCACGGCTACGGGCAAGCTGCAGAAGTACAAGCTGCGCCAGCCCTACTGGGAGGACCGGGAGAAGCTCGTCAATTAGCCGGCGGCACTCTTCCGGAGCGTTCCTCTATGACGAGGTGACCGCCGGAGTCGAAGGCGGCGGCGACCTCGCCGGCGATCAACCGGCGCAGCGGGTCCCCCACGATGGTGCGCCGCCACCCCGTATCGAGCCGACTGGGCTCACCGCAGAGCAGTTGGGCGATGTCGGCGCGCGTGGCGAGGAGTCCCTGGTCGAAATCGAGGTCGTCGGCGATCTGGCGCACGACGCCCGAGCACACGGCGACGGCGGCGGGGGGAGCCGGTGCGTCCCGCCCCTCCGCGGGCATCCGGATCTGGTCCGGGGGGAGGGCGAGACCACGCTCGACGGCACGCAGGATGGCGGCCGCCCGGCCCTGCGCCAGGTGCCGTCCGTCGACGCCACGCGTTGTACGCAGCTCGTCCCCGTTCCGCGGCGGTCGTTGCGACACGGCGAGGAGACCCAGATCCGACAACACCATGCGGCGGGGTCGGTTGGTCTCTGCGGCGGTGCGCTCGCGCCAGGCGGCCACCTCTTGTGCCACGGCGCGCGAACGTCGCGACATGCTCCGTATATCGCCCAGCTTCCACCACGCCTCCTCGGGGACCCGCGCCGGCGTGCGATCGCCCAGTACCTGGTCACATTCGCTGAGGGCCCACTCCAGGCGTCCCAGTGCCCGCAGTCGCTCGGTCAGCACGTCGCGCAGCTCCAACAGGTGGGCGACGTCGTTGAGGGCATAGGAGATCTGGCGTTCCGAGATGGGCCGGATCAGCCAGTCAGAGAGTCGGTCTGCCTTCGGCAGAGAGACGCCGAGCATGTGATCCACGAGGCGGGAGAGCGACGGCGTGGACATGCCGAGGAAGCCGGCGACGATCTGGGTGTCGAAGACGGTGGTGGGGATGGCCCCACAGGCCGCCATGAGCACGTCAAGGTCCTGTGACGCGGCGTGGGCCACCGCGACACCGGCTCCGGCGAAGACGGCCGCCAGGGGCGCGGGATCGACAGCGAGGGGATCGACCAACGCGACCCTGCCGGCCCAGGCGATCTGAATGAGGGCCAGATCGGGTACGTAGGTGCGCTCCGTGTGGAACTCGGTGTCGAAGCCGTAGACGTCCTGCCCCGCCAATTCGGCGACCAGGTCCTCGAGGCCCTCCGTGTCGACCACCATGGTCGCCGGCGTCGTCACAGGCGCCTGGCCGCGGCGGCCCAGTGGTCCGGTGGGCTCGTCTTCACGGCTGGGGAGGCTGGCTCGATGGGTCCGACTCGTCGTCTTGTTGGGCCCGAGGCCGGGCGGCCTCACGGCAGGTGCGACCTCAGCGGGTGCCGCAGGGCCCCGCGCCGGCAACCCTCCGAGGTTAGCCCAGGGAGAGGCCACCGAGGCCAGGCACCGGGCTCTTTTCCCAGTTCAGAAGGGATAAAATCGCCCAAGGTATGTCGCTGCCGAGCACGATTTGGCCGGTTCGCCCGGTACACTGGGCACCTTGTCAGCCTCGATGTCCGGTCGGCGCGGGCGCACGTGTGCAGCCCATCTCGTGAGTTCCGGCTCTTCTTCGGCCCTGGTTGTACCGATAAGACCGAAAGGTCCGAATCGGAGGGGAACAGTGTGAGGAAGGCCAAGAAGAAACTCGGCGAAGTTGACCCGGCGGAGGGGGCGGCGCCCGCGGCTGACGCCGAGTCGACACGCGACGTCGGCGGCGAGGGGCCAGTCGGAGTTCCCAAGAGCGTCGAGTCCATGCTTCGCGAGTTCAGTTCGGGCGGAGTTGACGCCCCGGTAGCGGGTGGACCGCCCCCGGGCAAGTACGACCAGCTGTGGCAGCTCTCTATGGCCGATCCGCATACAGGCCTGGCCAACCAGCTCCTGTTGCTGGACCGCCTGACCCAGGCCCTGGCCCGACGGCGCCGCCACGGAGGCGAGGTCGTCGTGTGCCACATCGACCTGGACAACCTGCGCGAGATCAACGGGGACTTCGGTTACGTCGTCGGGAACACCGTGCTCCTCGAGAAGGCCCGTCGCCTCACCTCCGTGGTGCGGGCGGAGGACACCGTGGCCCGGGCGGGGGGCAGCGAGCTCGTCGTGGTCGTGGCCGTGACCGACGAACACGCGGTGGGGCCTCTGCTGCGCCGATTGCAGCACACCCTCGACGAGCCCGTGAGCGTGGAGGGCGACCCCATCCGGCTGCAGTCCTCCATGGGTGTCGCCGTGGCCGAGGACGCCGAATCCCCCGAGGACGTGCTGGCCCGGGCGGACCGCTCCACGCGGGCCAGCCGGCGCTGAGCATCGGAGGGCCCGCTGACCTGGGTTTCCGGGTGGGCCGAACCGGCCGGCCCGGCGCCCGCTGCTGGCTATCAGGGGGTGGGCCGCCCCGATAGGGCGTATCGGCTCTATAGGAAACAGGAGTATCGGCCCTATTGGTCGAACCCAATTCCGGCAAAATTGTGAGCGATGTCTATGTACAGCGAGTTGCTCGCCGGCCTGTGTGCCGACGTGGATCCCCTTCCCCTGCCCGTTTCACGGGATGAGCTGGTGGTGATCCTGTTGCAGTGCCGGCGCGGGCTCAACGGACACGACGGCGACGGCGAACGCGTCATGACCGAAGATCTGGCGTTGGAGCTCGATCACGACCGCATGTTGCTCCGCCTCTGCACCGCCATGGGCATCGAATCCGAGCCTGAGCGGTTCGAGAATCCGCTGGTGGAGCGCGAGAGGCTCGAAAACCAGCTCCGCGCCGTCGGGGTCGACTTCCGAACCCTCGACGACCACCGCCGGATGCAGGTCGCCTAGCAAGCCAGGGCCGGGCTCAGGACCGGGGATTGAATGCTTTGCGCTCGGCCAGGACGGCGGCGTAGACGGCCGCCTCGGTACGGCGCCGCATGCCGAGCTTCGACAGCAAGCTCGAGACGTAGTTCTTGACCGTGGCCTCGGCCAGGAAGAGCTGTTCGGCAATCTGACGGTTCGATTGCCCCTCCGCGATGAGCTCCAGGACCTTGCGCTCCTGTGGGGTCAAGACGGTCAGGCGTGATTCGGCTTCCTGATCCTTGCGCAGGCGGTCGAAGAGCTCCTGTGTCAGGACCGGGTCGAGGAGCGACATGCCCTGGCTCACCCGGCGAATGTCCCCCAGCAGGTCGCCGCCGCCGACCTCCTTGAGGACGTAGCCCGAAGCGCCGGCCATGATGGACGAGAACAACGCATCGTCGTCGGAGTACGAGGTCAGCATCAGGCACCTGACCTGGGGAGTCAGCGATTGGACCTCCCGGCAGACCTCAATGCCGTTCCCGTCGGGGAGACGCACGTCGAGGATGGCGACGTCGGGCACGAGGTCGCAAATCGACTCCAGACCTTCTCCGGCGGTCCCCGCCTCGCCGACGACCTCCATGTCCTCCTCGGCTTCGAGCAAGGTGCGAAGGCCTGTCCGTACCAGCTCGTGATCGTCGAGGAGGAACACCCGAATGGTCATTTTCCCAATATTGCCACGCTGCACTACGGCTCCGGTCCGGCACACGGCCGATTGCGTCGCCTCTATCCTGCTGTCCCGTGCAGCCCTTCGACCGGATCGACGATCCCGCCAAGCTGCGCCGTCTGGTCCAAGCGATCCTCATCCTCGACGCGGAACTGAATCTGCCGGTCGTGCTCCGGCGGATCATCGCCGAAGCCTGCGACCTCGTCGAGGCGCAGTTCGGGGCTCTCGGCGTCCTCACCGAAGACGGGCGGGCGCTCGACCAGTTCCTGACGGTGGGGCTCAACCACGAGGAGGAACGGGTCATCGGCGCCCGCCCGAGTGGGCGTGGCGTGTTGGGCACCCTGATCAGCCAGGACAAACCGCTACGTCTGGCCGACCTCGCCCAGAGCCCGGAAAGCTTCGGGTTCCCCCCGCACCATCCCGACATGACGTCCTTCTTGGGTGTGCCGATCCGGATCCACGGCGAGGTCTATGGGATCCTCTACCTGACCAACAAGAAGACGGCCCCGGAGTTCTCCGAGGAGGACGAAGAGCTCGTCCATGCCCTGGTCATGGCCGCCGGCATCGCCATTGAGAACGCCCGGCTCCACGGTCTCGTACGTGACCGGGCCCTCACCGAGGACCGGGACCGGATCGCGCGTGATCTGCACGACTCGGTGATTCAACGACTGTTCGCCATCGGGCTGTCGTTGCAGGGAACCGCCCGCCTGGTCGAGCGGCCAGAAGCCGTCATGCGGATCGGCGAGGCGATCGAGAAGCTGGACGAGACGATCCGCCAGCTGCGCAAGGCGATCTTCGACATTGAGCTCACCATCAACAAGGAGGGCCTGCACCCCAAGGTCCTCGACCTGGTGCACGAGCTGCGCCCGGTGCTCGGCCTCCTCCCGCAGGTCTCCTTCAGCGGCCCGGTGGACACCATGGTCGGCGATCCGTTGGTCGAAGAGGTACTGGCCGTGCTCCGCGAGGCGCTGACCAACGTCGGCAAGCACGCGCACGCGTCGCAGGTCGTCATCACCATCGCCGCCGGCGACGAGCTGCGCCTGGTGGTGGCTGACGACGGCGACGGCATCGCTGACGTGACGACGTCGGGACACGGACTCAAGAACCTGCGCCAACGCGCTGAACGCCTGGGTGGCAACATTGAGCTGGGGACCTCTCGTGAGGGCGGCACCCGTCTGACCTGGCATGTTCCGCTTGGACCCGTGGAAGCGGGGGCTCGCCCCTCCAGCTGAAGTTCGCGCGCGGGGGGGACGCACACAACTTTCGCACTACAAAAAACGCACACCGGACGCCCAAATAGTCCAAGAGCCCCTTGTCCGGGGCCACCCGCCCCTTCATCGTTCGACCTGAACGAAAAAGGCAAACCTCCCGTGAGGGGGGGACGCAAAGCTACGGGACTCGTTGAGTTCGCCGGGCCGCCGATTCAGCCATGAGCGCACTGCTCGTCGCTTCGCGGTCCGTCGTCTGCGGGGTGGGGGGAGACGATGCGCCAATCCGGATGGAGTCGTTCGCTGCTGTGTGCGGTGGCGCGAGCCGTGGCGCTGCTGGTGACGGTCCCCACCCTCGCGCTCGGTGTCGCCGTCGAGCTCTCGTCCGGCGCAAGCGCCACACCCACGCCGGTCGCGGCCCGGACGAACAGCTACGGCGGCGGTGCGAACCTTGCCGCGGACCCGACCGGTGGGTACTGGACCGTCAGCTGGGCGGGCGCGGTGGCTCCCCACGGCTCGGCGCCAGCCCTCGGATCCCCCGCCGAGTCGGGGCTCCGATTGACCAAGCCCATCATCGGCATGGCGGCCACACCGGACGGCGGCGGCTACTGGCTCGTCGCCTCCGACGGCGGCATTTTCAACTACGGCGACGCGACGTTCTACGGTTCGACCGGCGCCATGCACCTCAACCAACCCATCGTGGGCATGGCGCCCACGCCGGACGGCGACGGCTACTGGCTCGTCGCCTCCGACGGCGGCATCTTCAGCTACGGCGACGCGACGTTCTACGGTTCGACCGGGTCCATCCACCTCAACAAGGCCATTGTCGGTATGGCGTCCACGACCGACGGCCGTGGCTACTGGCTCGTCGCTTCCGACGGCGGCATCTTCAGCTACGGCGACGCCGCCTTCCACGGATCGACGGGAGCCATCCGCCTCAACCAGCCCATCATCGGCATGGCTCCCACCGCAGACGGGGCGGGCTACTGGCTCGTCGCCTCCGACGGCGGCGTCTTCACCTTCGGCGACGCCGGTTACTACGGATCGACCGCCGGGAGCGGCGTGACCGCCCTCGGCATCGTCATCGACCCGCCGGTGCCGGGCTACGCGGTGGTGAGCGAGGAGGGCAACGAGACCTCCTTCGGCCCTTCGGCACCCAACGGCAACGTGCAACCGACGCCGCCCGACGGCTCCGGGCGATCGGGCACCACCACGGCCACGAGGCCACCGGCCACCACCACGACCAGGCCGTCCCGCGTCACCACCACGACCGGGGCCCCGAGCGGCCCCTCGACCACCACGCCACCCAGCACGCCCGCCCCGCCAGCGAGTGGGCTGCAGCAGGGGGCGTACGTCGGCGCGGCGGACCCGTCCGGCCTGGCGGCGTTTGCGCAGCAGACGGGGACCAGGCCCACGGTTGCCACGGACTACCTGCCCTCCAACGACGGATGGGCGGGGATGGACGGCGCCGGTGGCAGCTTGAACTGGCTCACCGGGGCCTGGAAGGGCACCGGCTACACGCTGTCCCTGGGCGTGCCGATCATCCCGGACAGCTCGAGCGGAGCGCCCGTCGGGACCTTGGCCCTGGGGGCGTCGGGCGCGTACAACTTGTACTTCGTCACCCTGGCCCAGACGCTCATCAGCGGCGGCGAGGCCAATGCGTACCTGCGCCTCGGTTTTGAGTTCGACGGCGCGTGGATGGCCTGGGCCGCCACGACACCGAGCACCGAGGCCAGTTTCGCCGCCTACTTCCAGCAGATCGTCACGGCCATGCGGGCCGTACCCGGTGAAAACTTCCGCTTCGTGTGGAACCCCGACGCCGCGGCCTTCACCCAGTCGGGATACTCGGTCGCAGCCGCCTACCCCGGCAGCGCCTACGTCGACGTCATCGGCCTGGACGCCTATGACCAGTCCTGGGCGAGTCCGCTCACACCGAGCAACGCCTGGTCCTCGACCACGTTGCCCGCCCTCACCGCGGCCCGGCAGTTCGCGTCCACCCAGGGCAAGCCGCTCGCCCTGACGGAATGGGGCGCGATCATCCGGAGCGACGGCCACGGGCTCGGTGACGACCCGTATTACATCAACCAGATGGTCTCGTGGATGAAGAGCGGTTCGAACAACGTGACGTACGAGACCTATTTCGATTACAACCCCAGCGGCCTCGACTCCCAGCTCACCGGGGGTTTGTTCCCCAACAGCCTGGTGGCTTTCTCAGCCGACCTGGGGTAGGCCGCACGTGTCCCCGTGGCGCAGCGCAGACGGGGACGGGCGTCGCTACCACGTGATGGTGTGCGGTGCGGAGTCCTCGAAGGTCGAGCTCCCGGTGCTGCCGGTGACCTGCCACGTCGCCGGGGGAATCCGCGCGCTGGGCACCACCGTCATGGAGCCGTGCGCCTCGGGCAGGACGAAATGGAACGTGATGCTCTGCGTCGCCCCGGCCAAAATGCTCATGGTGGCTCCTTCCAGGATGGTGGGGCCTTCGGGACCGCTTGTCACGACGGAACTGTCCGACGGCGAGGTGATGTCCCGCGCGTACCCCGGGAGGTTCACGGTGGCGATCCCGACATATTGGCCGTAGACGGTACCGAGCCCGGGAAAGGGGCCGGCGATGAAGGGGGACTGTCCTGGCGGCGTGTGGTTGGCAAAGGTCATGGTGATGCTGCCGTCCGTCTGTGAGCCCTGCGGTGTCAGCCGGAGCGACACGTCCTCCGACAGGTACTGGTCGAGCTTGTTCCCGCCCCGGTTGATCATGTCGGCCATGAGGGACGACGGCTGGAGCTGGCCGGACACGCCGGCGCCGCTCCAGGCGGCCTCCGTCTTGGGGTTAGCGGACCAGAGGAGCACGTGGCGCCCCTCGGCCGCCGCCGACATTGCGTCGGCCATGGCGTGCAGCTTGAAGGGTCGGTCCTCCAGTGCGTGCAGGGTGGCCGAGGCGAGTGTCGACAGTTCGTCGACCCGGGCCGTCGAGTCGGAGCCGTAGGTCTCGCCGACGTACTGGTCGTGGAGCAGCAGCTGGTCGACGTTGGCCGAGCTGACGACCTGACCCGTGTCTGTCGTCACCGGGCCAGTCACGTCGAGGAGCTCCTGGAGCCCCTGGACGTCAATAGCGAGAACACCGTCCACGCTCTGGCCGGTGTTGGCCTTCCACATCTGAGCGGCGAGGGACCCGTTGACATCGAACTGGGGCGTCAGGCCCAGGTTTCGCCAGTCGACGCCGGGCTTGAGCCAGCCCCAACGGGCAGCGAGGTCGCCGGTCACTGTGACGGCGCCGGGAGGAAGGATCAGGGAGGAGGTGGGGGTCATGCTCGAGAGGTGGAGCTCGCCGTCACTCGTGGTGATGACGCCCGCCTCCTCGAAGGCACCCGAGCCGGACCGCATTTCGGCGTTGTTGCCGGCCAGGAGGAGGTAGGTGCCCGGCCCCTGCAGGATGGTGGCGGCCGAGGAAGCCGCCTCCGTTGTCCGCGCCAGGGTGGTCTGCACCTGGGTCAAGTCGCCGATGAAGGTGTTCCGCTCGTGGACCAGTGGGCCAATGAGTCCCTGGTCAGGACCCAGATCGAGTCCCGAGAGCGCCCGGTGGGTGGAGGCCGCCAGCGAAGCCAGCTGCTGGAGGGCCGCCACCCGGTCAGGACCGGCGGAATGGGGGAGTCGCAGCAGCGACTGGGATCGCCCGACCGTGTCGATACCCGTCCGAGCGACCTGCCCCGCGGCCCCCGAGAGGGCTTGCACCGAGCGGAGCTGGCGCCCGGCGACCGGGAGGACATCGACGGGCCAGAGCAGCGGCGAGGACAGCAAGGCGTGCGCCGAGCTGAAGTCGGAGTCGGCCACGTGGAGGGACTGGCTGGGGGCACCGGACAGGATGCCGTCGGCGGACAAGCCCTGTCGCGCCGACTGCACCGCCGCCTCCCCGTGGTGAATGTGCTCGGCCGCCACCGCCACGACGACGGCGGCGGCAATCGCCCAGAGCGCTGCGAGGACGACGACGATGGCGGCGATCTTCCGCCGTCCGGTGAAGCGCCGACGTTCCGGCGCGTCGCTCCGCGCGGACCCGTCGGGGACGTCGGCGCTCGGTCCCCCGGGCTCGCCGTTTTCCACCGGGCGGAGCGTACAGCGACCACCCCCGAAACCGGATGCACCATGGTGACTGTTGCGCGAACGTTTCGTGGGGTGGTCACTTTGTGGATTCTGGGCATTACTCCTGGAAGAGGGGGCACTCGGGCGGATTTGTCGGGCAGTTGTCGCGTGCCTGCCCGGCATTGTGACCTTTGGCTCTGTCCTGCCGACCGGATTCCCTGGAATGATGACTGCGGCGGCTCGGCGTCTTCTACTGAAGGGTTTGCGGGAATCGGTCGAAGAACCAAGTGGCTCCGAGAAAGATCCGCTCGTCGAGCGGACACAGTGGAGGAGATCAGGATGAAAAGGACCAAGGCACAGCGAGTGCTTGCCGTGGCGTGCGGTCCGGCCCTGGGTGTGCTGCTCGCGGTGCCCGTGGGCGGGCTTCTGGCAGGAGCCGCCGGGGCGGACAACTCTGGTTGCTACGTGAGCGGCACGGGCTGCAACTCGCAGACCACGGGCATCGCCACTGCTCCGGCTGACGGGCCGGCGACCGGTGCTGCGACAACGTCGTCAGTCACCGCCACCCCGACCACGTCGAGCGGTCTGGCGTTCACTGGTGCTGACATCGAGGAGATGGCGGTCATCGGTGTCGTGGCGATCGGCGTGGGTGCCGTGCTCGTTCGCGGTCGCCGGCGTACGGCCTGACCCAGAAGCAACGCTCGGCGAGGGAGCAAAACTGAATGTCGTCGGTCACGATCGGCAGAGATCTACAGAGTTGGCGGTGGGGTCAGCCAGGGGCTGAGTCCGGGGCGGTGGCGCGGGTGCGCCGTCGGTTCGCGGCCCGCACCAGTGGCGAGGTGGTGGCGGGCACGGATCTTCTGGTCCTTGCTGTCGCCGTCGCCGCTTTCGCACCGGTGGTGCTGCAGTGGACGACCGCCCTCTTCGTCTTCGGTGTGCTCGGCATATGTGCGGTACGGGGTCAGTACGCCTCCCGCATCACCCTGAGCGTGAGCAAGGACGTCAGCACGGTGGCGGCGGCGGTCGCAGTGCCCCTGACCATCATCGGGGCATTCGACGGCTTCGGGCGGCAGGTCCGCCCCTTCGTCCTCGTGGGTGTCTCCACGCTCTGCCTTCTGCTCATCGGCCGGGCCTGTGCCTACGCCGGTATCCGCCGCGCCCGGACCCGGGGTGCGCTCGGGCAGCGGGTGCTCATCGTTGGTGCCGGGCAGGTCGCCGAGCGCTTCGCCGATGCGCTCGAGCTGAACCCGAGCTACGGGCTGCACCCGGTCGGATTGTTGGACGACTGCGCCGACGAGTCGCTGTCGCGCCCTGTCCTCGGCGGGATCGACGAGCTGGACAGTGTCCTGAAGGGTCACCAGATCGACCGCGTGGTCATCGCCTTCGGTGTCAACCGCGACCCCGACCTGGTGCGGGTCATCCGCTCCTGCGAGAACGCGGCCGTGGACATGTACATCATCCCTCGCTTCTTCGAGTTGGGACTGCAGGCGGCGCCGCGTGACGTCGACATGGTCTGGGGCTATCCCCTCGTGCGACTGCGGCGCTCAACCATGCGCTCCTCCGGCCGCGCCGCCAAGCGTGCCTTCGACTCGGGCATCGCCGCGCTGATGCTCCTCCTCCTCTCGCCGCTCTACGGAGTCCTCGCACTGGCCGTCAAGGTCACCAGCCCGGGGCCCATCTACTTCCGCCAGCGCCGCATCGGGAAAGACGGGCGCGAGGTGGAGATCCTCAAGTTCCGTTCCATGCGGGTGAACAACGAGTCGGATACGCAGTGGAGCGTCAACGAGGACGACCGGGTCACGAAGGTCGGTGGCATCATGCGCAAGACCTCCCTGGACGAGCTGCCGCAGTTGTGGAACGTGCTGCGGGGGGACATGTCGCTCGTCGGCCCCCGTCCCGAGCGGCCCTTCTTCGTAGAGCAGTTCGAGCAGGAGGTGCCCCGCTACGGCGACCGGCACCGGGTGCCCGTGGGCCTGACCGGTCTGGCTCAGGTCAACGGATTGCGCGGCGACACGTCCATTGAGGACAGAGCCTGGTTCGACAACCACTACATCGAGAACTGGTCGGTCGGCGGAGATCTCAAGATTTTGGCCCGAACGGCTGGCGCCGTGATCCGGCAGGTCCGGGAGTAGGCTTCCGCCCGAACGCCGGGTTCCCATGCGCCCATGCGGGTGGGAGCACCGGGCACTTTCGGACGATGACGGCGACCTGGTCGCTGATGTTGCCGGGCGACCGGCGGAGGCGAACATGGCGCTGTGCTCCCCGCCGTGGGGATGGGTGGTGCGAGGTCACGACGAGGTCGCATTCCGGGTCGGGCAGTGCCGGCGCGACCGGGTCGACGAAGCGATGCTGGCGTGAGCCGGCCACGCCCGCGAACGAGCGTCGCCGTTGCCGCCCTCGTCGCCGCCGCGTCGGCGGGGCATCTGCTTTACCCAGCCTGGCTGGCGTGGCGAACCCGCGGCGGGCGCGGCAGGGCGCGCGCCGGGCCCGCTCCGGCGCATACGGATACGTCACCCGATCTCACTGTCGTCGTGCCTGCGTACCGCGAGGCCGGCGTGATCGAGGCCAAGGTGGAGGACGTCCGCGCCAACGGGTACCCGGGTGGGCTCGAGATCCTGGTGGTCGCCGACGGTGATCCCGAGACCGCCGCCGTGGCGGAGCGAGCGGGCGCGCGGGCGTTGACCGGCCCGGAGCGGCTCGGCAAGTCGCAGGCGCTCAACCGCGGCTTCGAGAATGCCACGACGCCCATCGTCGTCATCACCGACGCCAACAATCGTCTTGCCCCCGGCGCGCTGGCCGCCGCGGTGGAGCACTTCGCCGACTCCGCGGTGGGCGCGGTGGCCGGCGAGAAGGTCGAGGACGACGGGGGAGGGGGTGAGAGCATCTACTGGCGGTTCGAGTCATGGCTCAAACGGCGCGAGGACCAGCTCGGTACGACGATCGGCCTCGTTGGTGAGCTCGCCGCGATCCGGACTGAGGCCTGGCGTCCGATCCCCCCCGACATCGCCACAGACGATTTCTGGATCGCACTCGACATCGTCGAGCAGGGGTATCGGATCGCCTACGAGCCGCGGGCCCGCGCGCTCGATCCCGCCGCGGAGTCGCGAGCGCTGTCGTGGGAACGTCGGATCCGTAGCGTGTCCGGTGCGCTGCACATTATGGTCCGGCGCCGTCGTCAACTGCGGCCCTCAACCGGATTGGTCGCCGCCGAGCTATGGGGTCACCGCCTGGTCCGCTACACGGTCGGCCCCCTCGCCCATGTGACACTCCTGATATTGGCCGTCTCGAAGCTGCGCTCGAGCGCGCTGGCCCGTGTGTTCGTGTTGGCCAACGCGGGTGCCTGCGCCGGACTCCTCGTGGGGACGGACGCGGGCGACCGGGAGGACGATCCTGCAGACGGGTTCGCGCTTCGCGGCCTCCTCCTTGCCGCGACGGCGGGGGCGGGGCAGGTGATGTTCCTTCAAGGCGTCGCCCTGGGGGGCATGGTGCGCTACCTGCGCGGTGACCGATCGACCATGTGGTCGACTGTGGAGCGATGAATGGCAACGGGGAGCGACCCGGGACGAAGTCGGGCCGCACGGTGCGCGTGCTGGTCGTCTCGGCGTCGCCATTGGTGTGGGGAGCTGAGCGAAGCCTCCTCGCCCTGGCGCCTCTGCTCGCGCAACGCGGGATCGCACTGACGCTGGCGTCGCCGCCCGGCCAGATGGCCGAGGCGTGGTGTGCATTGGGCCTCCCCCATCTGGAATGGGCCGCCCCGCCCCGTCTCGGGTTGCGTACGGCCAGCGACGGACGGCCTGGACCGCGTGCGCTGGCCACGGAGATGGCGACCACCGTCCGCAGTGCCCGCCAGGTGGCGCGCCTGGCCCGGCAGGCGGACGTCGTCCACTCCAACAGCCTGTGGATCCACCTCGATTGCGCTCTGGCCGGACGGATGGCCCGGCGACCCGTGGTGCTGGAGCTCCACGACCTGGTGCGCCCAGGCCTCGGCCGGCGCGTCCTGCGCGTCGCTGAGCGTCTGGCCTCCCGCACCGTCGCCGTCAGTCGTGCCGTGGCCGACACGTTGGGACCGTCGGCGGGGGGGCTGCGCATCATCCCCCAGGCTGTCGACACCGAGCGGTTCCACCCCGGCCCGGCGGAGGCGTCCTGGCGGGCCCGGCTCAGCAGCCGGCCCGATCAACCGATCATCGGGGTGGTCGGTCGCGTCGATCCCGAGAAGGGGATCGGGACGGTGGTGCAGGCCATGGCCATGTTGGCCGGCCCGGCCGGTTGCAGCCACCTGGCGGTGGTCGGGGCGCCCGCGCTCGACGACGGCACCTACGAGGCGGCGCTGCGGGTGGAGGCGTCGAGCCTTCTCCGTGACCGACATCGCTTCGTCGGTCCGGTCGAGGAGGTACCCGCCGTGCTCCGCTCCCTCGATGTGCTCGTGAACGCGTCAGCGTCGGAGCCGTTCGGCCTCAGCGTTCTGGAAGCGCAGGCCTGCGGCGTCCCCGTGATCGGGACCGATGCGGGAGGCATCCCCGAGTTCGTCACCGACGGTCAAACCGGTCTACTCGTCGCTCCTGGCCGACCCGAGGCGCTGGCCGCCGGTCTGAGCCGGATCCTCGACGAGCCCGGCTTGCGCCACGACCTGGTCGTGGCGGCCCGACATGCCGTGGTGGCACAGCATGCCTTGGCGGTTCGGGCCGACGCCCTCGCGGCGATCTACCGTGAGGTGACCGCTCGGGAGGCCGGGGGGGACCGGTGAGGACGCTCATGGTGACGAAATTCCTCCCACTGCCCGCCGACAACGGGGGTCGTCAGCGATCGCTCGCGATCGCCCGCAGGTTGGCCGACCTGGGTGAGCTCGTGCTGTGTGCCTACGACGACGGCACCGCTGACCGCTCGGGCCTTCGCGACCTGGGGGTTGACGTGCGGGCCGTTCCGTGGCGGATCTCCCCCCTGCGGGTGGCCCGGGGGGTCACGGCGGCACGCAGCGTCTCGGCGGGGAGGTTCTGGAGCGCCGCGATGGTCAAGACGATCCGCGGTGTTGCCGACGAAAAAGAGATAGATCTCTTGCAGGTCGAATACCAGCAGTCGGTGCCCCTGGTGCGCACTATCGCGGCGAAGAGGTCGATCCTCGATCTCCACAACGTCGAATCCGCGCTGGTGGCCAGTTACGCGCGGGCCCGGGGCGGCCCCGCCGGGGCGCTCCTTCAAGCCGAGGCGGCCGCGCTGCGCCGCATGGAGCGTCGGACGATCGGCCGGTTCGATCACGTGGTCGTGGTCAGCGACCTGGAGCGGACGAGACTGACGACCCAGGCCCGTTCCGTTCTGGTCTGCCCCAACGGGAGGGAGCCGTCGGCCGTGCTGCCCGACTCGTCGGAGGCCACCGTGGCGTTCGTGGCCACCATGGGGTGGGCTCCCAACGTCGACGCGGCCGTCTGGCTCGGGCGCGAGATCTGGCCCGAGGTCGTGGCCCGCGTTCCCGATGCTCGGCTCCTGCTCGTGGGCAAGGACCCCGCGCCGGCCGTGCGGGCGCTGGCCGGTGAGCGCGTCGAGGTCACGGGGACGGTGGCCGATGTGCGCCCGCTCCTGGCCCGAGCCCGGGTTGTCGTGGCGCCGCTCCGGGCCGGCGGGGGGACGCGGTTGAAGATCATGGAGGCGCTCGACGTCGGGCGGCCGGTCGTCGCCACGTCGCTGGGTTGCGAGGGTATGGAGGACCTGGTCGGTCAAGGGGTGCTCGTCGCCGACACCGCAGGGGATCTGGCCGCGGCGATCGCCGCCCTGCTGACCGACCCCTGCCGCGCCGCCGCGCTGGGGCGCGAGGGGCACGACGCCGTCGTGGCACGGCACACGTGGGATGCCGCCCTGGCCCCACTCCTCGAGGTGGTCCGCCCATGCTCCTGATTTTGGGGGGAGTCGTCGGTCTCGTCGTGGCGGTGGCGCTCATCGCCCTCTTCGTTCGTTGGGAGCGTGAAGGCAATCCGCAGCTGGTTCCGTTGGTGCTGCTCGGCCTGCTGATCGTGGAATGCACGCTCTACTCGGGCCCCGGTGGCATCCCACGCGGTCTGTTCCATCCCGGTTCTGGCTCGACCCAGCTCCGCCTGCCTGAGATCTACATCACGCTCGCCCTGATCGCCCGCCTGATCGCCCGCGGCAGACCCAAGCGGATCGGCCTTCCGGCGGCCCTGTGGTTGGTCTTCATCGTGTGTCTCTTCGTCGGGATGGCGGAGGGAGTCCTGTATCACAACCAGTTCTCGCAGAACATTTACGAGGCCAAGGCGATCATCTACATCGGTGGGAGCTACGTGCTGGCCGCCGGAGTCCCGGTTCGGCGCTACTACGACGGCGGCGATCTCTTCAGGCTGGGGACCCTCTGCATCGTGTGCGCCACCCTCCTCGACCTCATGACCTTCGCCGGAGTCAGCGTCAATACCACCCTCCCCCTGCTCCCGCTGCAAGGCTTCGGTCAGGTCGGCAACGAATCGGCCGCCGTTCTCATGGCTGTCACAACCATGAGCTTCCTCGCCAGGCTGGCGTCAGAGCCCGTCCGGCTGCGCCACGTCCTGGCGCTTATCCCGGTGGTGGTGTGCGTGGTTCTGGCCCAGGAGCGCGCCGTGCTGCTCAACCTGGGCGTGGTTGTCCTGGTGGTGGTCGCAGCGGTGATCGTGCGCTGGTGGAGGGGTTTGGACCGACGCTTCCGTGTCCGCTCCGGCCAGGTGACCGTCGCGCTCCTCGCGATCGTCGCCGTGTTCATCGCCATTGTGGTGGTACCGGCCGCGGTGCAACGGCGGCCGGCCCAGATCCCGCTCGCCGCGAGTTACGAGAGGCTCTTCCACAACGAGGGGAAGGCGGAATCGGCCCAGGACCGCCTGAACATGGCCGCGGCAGCCGAGCGGCTGATTCCCCAGCACCTCTACATCGGGTGGGGGTTGGGAGTGCAATTCCCGTTCTACGAGGCCGGAGTGCGCAAAGTCGAGCTCAATCCCTACGTGCACGACATCGTGCTCGACCTCTGGCTCCGGCTGGGCCTCATCGGTCTCCTGAGTTTTCTCGCCGCGCTGGGGGCCTCCATCGCCGAGGGACTGCGGGTGTGGCGAAGACAGACCGATCCCGTGGTGGCCGGCTTGGCGCTGGCTCTGGTGGCGGTGGTGGTGGGGCTCACCGTCACAGGGCTCCTCGAACCGATGCTCGACGAGTACAGGTTTGTCACCTTGTTCGGCGTCAGCCTGGGCATGCTCCGAGCCTGTGCGACGTCCTTGGACAGCCGACGCCGGCCTCTGACCTGGCATGTGGAAGCGGTCGGCTCGGGCCCGGTGGCCGGAGGGACGCGATGGGTTTCGTGAGCGTGCGGGATGTGACCCCCCGGAATCCGTCCAGGCACGAAGGGCCGGGATGACCGCTCGCGACCCGGGGGGCCTCGTAGGCTGTCCCGAGCGGGAGCCCGGGCTGGCCAGCCGCTGCCGCGCTCGCGCGCGCGATCATCTCTCACTCGAGTGGCGGCTCGAGGGCGGAGAGCGGTCGTGCACTGCGGCCACCGTCGGGATTCGAGCAGAGGGGCCGGGATGGACGTAAGACAGATCGTACGCACGGTGCGTGCCAAATGGGTGGTGGCTCTCGTGACCTTCTTGGTGTGCCTGTTGATCGGCGGGGCCTACGCGGTGCTCCCGGCGAAGGTGTACCAGGCCACGGTGGTCCTGCTGGCTCAGCCGCCTGCCAACGCCCTCGATCCGGCATCGGACGTCGGCGCGATTCAACTCGAGATCCCCCAGATCGCCGTAGAAGCGGAGAACCCGACGGTCGACGCAGAGGCCAAGGCACGGGTGCCGGTGCGCTTCCAGTCCGCACCGGCGACCATCACGGCGTCGGCCGATCCTGGTTCGAACACCGTGACGATCAATGCCTCGAGCACCGATCCCGCCGCCGCCCAGGCGTACGCCAACGCCACAGCGGCGAGGGTGTTGAAGGTGACGAATCGCGATGCGGGGTCCCTGCTGGTCCTGTCCGAGCTGGGGGCGGCGGAGCTCCCGAACAAACCGACGAACCCCCGCGCCACGGTTGCGCTGGCGTCCGTGGTGTTCGGACTCATCGCCGCCGTGTTCGCGGCGCTCCTCGCCGGGGCCCTGCGACGTTTCGTCGCCGCGGACGAGATCGCAGAGCGACTCGGCGTCCCGGTTCTCGGGGAGGTGCCCACGTTGGCCCGTCCCGGTTCGAACCCGGCCCAGATGTTCGCGTTGGCGGGAGACGAGCGCGGCCTGGAAGCGTTCCAGCAGCTCAGAAGCCATCTGCACGTCATGTTCCAGGACACCCATCCGGTCATCGCCATCACCTCGTATGAGCCGCGTGAGGGAAAGTCCTGCGTGGCCAGCCGCACGGCCTGGGCGCTCGCGACCCCTGGTCACTTCGTGGTCGCCGTCGACGGCGACCTGAGGCAACCCACCCTGCACGAGATCTTCGGGGTCGAGCTGTCGCCCGGCGTGAGCGACATTCCCTTAGCCAACGGGCCCGGCGAGCTGCTGGCTTCCACTGACAATCGCTATCTGGAGGTCATCCCGGCCGGCGTCCCGACCCGGCACCCCGCCGACATCGCCGCCGCGGACGTGCCGCGACTTCTCCGTGCGCTGCGCGAATCGGAACGGACCGTCGTGCTGGACTGCCCTTCGATCACCGGGATTGCCGAGACCACGATCCTCATGGCCAAGGCGGATGCCGTCGTGGTCGTGGTCGACGCCCGGAAGTTCAACTTCGACAACCTCGAGCGCAGCCTGGCCGAGATCCGGGCCGCGGGAGCGGTCGTGGCGGGCATCGTCTTGAACCGGGTGCGGCGGCGGCAGGGCGGAACGCCCGACGGCGACCTCAGGCCGTCCCAGCCGAGCAGTCCCGAGAAGCCCTCGGTGAAGCCCCACCGGCTCGCTCGATCGGGCTAACCCGGCATGCTCCGCGAGCCCGAGACCGACCCGCAAGGTGCTTCGGGGAGCGGCCAGCCGAAGAGGGCGACCGTCCGTCGCAACGTGACGACGAACTACCTGGTCGCCATCGTTCTGGTGGCGGTCGGCTTCATCACCACACCCATCCTGACCCACCAACTGGGCATCGTCCGCTACGGCGTCTGGGCCCTCATCGGCGCACTCATCCCGTTCCTGGAGATCCTCGAGCTCGGGTTCGCCAGTGCGACGACCGCCTTCGTCAGCCGGCATCTCGAGCTGCGGGACAACGATCAGGTCGAGGCCACGATCAACACCTCTCTGGTGATTCTCGCCGTACTGGGGCTTCTGGCGTTCGCCGGAGTCGTCGTCTTCGCCGTCTTCCTGCCGGACATCATCACGAGCATCCCCAAGAGCATGGTCGGCCAGGCGCGGTTCCTCCTGCTGCTGTTGGCCTTCGACATGGCACTTTCGATTCCAATGGACACGTTCGGCGGAACGCTCGTGGCCATGCAGCGTTTCGACCTGTTGAACTACAGCCTGATCGCCGTCATCACCGCACAGGCGATCGGGTGGGTCATCGTGTTGTCGCTCCACGGCGGTCTCATCGCGCTGGGTGTCGTCACCGTCGTGGTCAGCGAGGTGGGCCAGCTGTCGCGGGTGATCATGATCCATCGCCTCTTGCCGTGGTTCCGCTTGTCGCTGCGAAAATTCGACCGCAGCATCGTCAAGAGGTTCACGACCGCATCGGGCTGGTACTCACTCGGGCAGGTCTCCGACGCCATACTCGGACTGTCCGACGTCCTTGTGGTGGGCGCCGTCGCGGGGGTCCGGGCCGCCGCCATTTACGCGGTGGCCCAGCGGCTCGCTCAGCTCCCGCTGAGGGTCGTGCAGCCCCGCACGGCCATCCTGTTCGCGAAGGGCGGGGAGTTGGCGGCCCGGGACAATTGGGCGGGCCTGAGGGAGAGCCTCGATGACGTGGTGCGCTTCGTCCTGTGCCTGAGCATTCCCGCCGCCATTGCCCTGGGGTTCCTAGCCGGTCCCGCTCTCGAGGCATGGGTGGGCCCGCTCTACCGTGAGGCGGCCCCGGTAATCGGCCTCCTCTGTCTGGCGGCGGTGGTGCAGGCCTGGGCCCAGTCGCTCAAGATCACAATGAACGGAGCCGGACGCCCCAGGTTCGTGGCGACCGTCTACGGCACCGAAGCCGTGCTCCACGTGGCACTCGGCATTGCCCTGGCGTCGCGTTACGGCGCGCTGGGCATGGCGGAGGCAGCGCTGATCGGAGTCGTGGTCATGGAGGGCATGGTGATGCTGCCACTGGGGTACAAGCGGCTCGGGGACTCCCTGATGCGGCGAGCGTTGCGCTCCGTGCGTGCCCTAGCCCTCCCGACGGTGGCCACCGCGGCCCTCGCCTGGGTGATCGGGCGCGGAGGCGGTCCGCTGTACATCTTCACCGACACGCACGGCCGGTTCATCGGGCTGACGGCGGTTGCGGTCGCCGGGATCGCGCTCATGGTCGTCTTCTACGCGCTCTTCCTGATGACCTCTCCGGGCGCGCAGCGGCAGGAACTCCTGGCCCGATTGCGAACTTCGCTGGGCCGGTTGACGGCTCGCCTGCACTAGGGTCGTCGGGGGTGAGGGGTCCGCCGGCGCCCGCGGACTTTCGCGCCACGGGATTCCTCCACCCCAGTGTCGAGGATTATCGACTCGTCACCCGGATCGGCGTGAGGCCCGGCAGAATGCGGGCCCCTATGGCGTCCACGGGTCCGAGGCGCAGGCTTTCCGAGCGACACGGCCACACGGCCGTCGAGGAGGCTGAGGCGGGAGGAGTGGCATGGACTTGACGGTGGGAGTTCATTCCATGGCTCCCGTCGGAGGAACCGAGATCAACGCGTTCCAGGTGGCGCGTGGACTGGCCCAGCGGGGACATGTCGTTGATCTTCTGGCAGCGAGAGACGGTGCGCTGGCCGGGGAATACCGGATGTTCTGCCGGACCGTGACCCGTTGTCCGACCTTTGATTTCGCGCGCGCAACCGGTTTGCGTGACCTCGTGCGGATGGTTCCGGCGGTGGTGTCCGCCGCGCGCAGAAGACCTGATGTCGTCTATCCCAATCGCTTCGCCGAAATCGTCTGGGCAGCGGCCGTGGGTCGACTCACCGGCGCTCCCGTCGTCTGCCATCTGCATGAAATCCGCCATGCCCGACCCGGGGCCTTTCCGAACGACCATGTGCGACGCTTCATCGCCGTCTCCGAATTCCTGCGGCGTCAATGGGTCGAAGTGGGGTTGAGTCCAGATCACATAGACGTGGTCCACAACGGCGTCTCCTGCGACGACTACCCCATGGGTGGAGAGGCCGAACGCGTCACGGCGCGAGCCCGCCTACATCTTCCTCAACACGGCTTCGTCGCGCTGTACTACGGCCGGCTCGACCCAGAGAAGGGCATCGACGTGCTCCTCGAAGCCTGGAGGAGACTGGGAATAGGCGGAAAGCAAGGAACCCTCCTGGTGGTCGGCTCGCCGAGCGCCCACCTTGAGGACGGCACCCGGTTCCTCGAACGCCTCCGGGCTACGGCGCCGCCCGGGTGTGTCTGGCTGCCGGCGCAGAGCGACGTGCTGGGGCCGCTCCACGCTGCGGACGTGGTGGTCGTGCCGTCCCTCTGGGCGGAACCCTTCGGGCGGGTGATCGTCGAGGCGATGGCCACGGGGCGCCCCGCCCTGGCCTCTCGGACAGGAGGAATCTCCGAGATCCTGACGGGCGAGTTCGCGAGGTTTCTGATGGAGCCCGGAGACCCGGAAGCGATCGCTCTTGCGCTGGAGTCCCTCATCGGTTGGCAGGAGCGGGAGACTTCACTCGGCGCTCGCTGCCGCGCCCATGTGAGGGACAACTTCTCGCTCGACCGGACTGTCGATGGTGTGGAGCGATCGCTCCGTGCGGCCGCCGGTGAGCAATGAGTAACGGGATGGGTTGACACCCTCCAGCAGGGATTGGCTGCCGGCACTCGTCCGCAACGGCCTCGTTCTCCGCGGTCCCCTCGTGCGCCCGCGCACACCGTGCAGCGTCAACGGCTGTCCGGCTCGCTGCCGGATCCCCTCGGGCTGTCTCAGAACCCGGGCGCAGTAAGGTCCTTTCCGTGGCTGGAGAGGGTGGACCGGCGGACCCGGGGTTCGTGCGTTCCGGCGCGCCAGACACAGCCGAGCGAGATGGTGCAACGGAGGTCCGGTCGGTCGCGTGCTGGCTCGGGCCGTCCGATCGGCCGCTCTTCACTCGGCTGGACACTCCCGCCGAAGGCCTGGTCGTGGGTGCCGTCGTCGTCTGTCCCTCCATGGGATTGGAGGCTGCATACTCCGCCCGCGCGGTCAGTGACTTGGCTCGCCGTTTGGTTGCGAACGGTTGGGCCGTTGTTCGGGTGGACTACCCGGGCATGGGGGATTCCGGCGGCACCTGGACAGACCCCGACCTCGTCGCAGAGTGGTTGCAGAGCATACGCGTCGCCATCCAGTACGCCCGGGCTCTCGATGTCCCGCGCATCGCCGTCGTCGGCCTGCGGATCGGTGCGACCCTCGCCGCCGAGGTGGCTCGCGGTGGGGGTGTGGACGATCTGGTGCTGTGGGATCCATGTGCGACGGGCAAAGCGTTCCTGCGCGAACAGCGTGCGCTGTGGTCGTTCCTGCGGGATCAGGCCACTGAGTGGGGCACGCTGGGAGAAGGGGAAGCCTGGGGTTCAGGGGAGTCCGTCGCCGACGGGTCGGTGGAGGCGCCAGGCGTCCTCTTCTCGGCGGGCACGACTTCGGATCTCGAACGTCTTGCCGTGGCACCGGCGGGGGAGGTCCTGGCCTCGCGGGAGCTCTTCCTGCTCCGCAAGGGCCGGAAGCCACCTCGCGCACTCGCCGAACGGCTGGCACTGTCACACGTCGAATCCGCCGAGACAACCGGACAGGAGGCACTCCTCGACACGGACGCGGTGACCCCTGAGGCGGCGTTGGAGCACATCGTGTCGTGGATCTCGCACGCAGCTGGTCCGGTCGTCCGGATCGTCGAGCCCGAGGCCGTGACGACTGCCGTGCTCCGGTCCCACGGGGGGCCGGCCGTGCAGGAACGGCCCGTCGAAATAGGGCCCGCCCGCCTCTTCGGTATCCTGACCGAAGCAGTGGACGCACCGGCCGCGGCCCTCAGCGCGGTCTTTCTCAATGCGGGTCGGATCGGCCACGACGGCCCTGCTCGTTTGTGGGTTGATCTGGCCCGGTCCTGGGCGGCAGAGGGCATCCGGTGTTTGCGGGTGGACCTCAGCGGTATCGGCGACAGCCCCACTCGACCGGGTCGAACGGAGCTGGTCGAGTTCCCGGCCGACGCTCTCGATGATCTCGACGACGTGCGTCGCGCCATGAGCACGGAACCGGAATCGGAGCAGATCCTCGTCGGTCTGTGCTCGGGCGGCTATCACGCCATCGAATCCGCGCTCATGACCCCCGGCGCGTCAGTCTGCGTGATCAACCCGGCCTTGGCCTACTATCGGCCCGGGGACCCGCCGCCGCGGCGCTTCGAGCCCAATGCGGGGTTCGGCTTCAGCGACCGGGAGGCCTGGGGGGCGACCCGCCCCCGGATATCGTCGCTCATTGGTCAGCTGGATCCGCTGAGGCGGGCGGCCCGTCGGATCCCCGGCGTGTGGTGGGCTCACAAACGGTTCTTGGTGACCGCAAGCCCGGCCCGGACCTTTGAGCGACTCGCGCAGTCCGGCGTGGACGCGCTCCTGATCGTCGGCAGCGTAGAAGAGCGGAAGTTGTGTCGTGGTGAACGGCACCGATTCCGAGCCCTCTCCCGCAAGGGCCATCTGGAGGTGGAGACCGTTCCCGGCTTGGAGCACACCCTTTTCGAGCGGACGGGACGCGAGCACGTGTCAGAGCTTCTGCACAGGTACGTCACCCGTCGTGTCGCCGCGACGAGAGCCGTCGATCCGGCAGCGCCCCCGTCCTGGTCCTAGCATCGGCGGTGGCCCGAGGTCGGGGCCGGGTCCGCTGTGGCCCGGTCACGGGGGGTGTCGGGCTGCTGTATCGCGGGAAAGGGGTTCGAACATGACCACAACAGCGGTGACGGCACCGGTTCCCGCCCGGGGAAGGCTGGCACGCGCCCTGGGCAAGCGCCAGCTCACCAAGTACCCCGACACGCTGCCCCGGCTCGGGTACCTGGCCATCGTGGTGCTGACCACGATCATGCTCTACTACCTCTACTACGTGGAGGGCGCGGTCACGCCGCTGTTGTTGCCCTACTACCACATGTCGTTCCAGTTCTTCCTGTACCTGTTGGTCGTCTCCAACGCGATCGGTGCATTCAGCGCGTTCATCGGCGGGTTGTCCGACAGGATCGGGCGGGCGAACCTCACCATTTACGGGACGCTCGTCGTCGCGCTGGTCCAGCTGCTCGCCATCCCCCACATCCACGACAAGTGGGGTTTCGCCGCTGCCTACTGTGTGATCGGCTTCGTGGAAGGCGTCATCCTCGTCTCGACACCGGCACTGATGCGGGACTTCTCTCCACAGATGGGCCGCGGTGTCGCCATGGGGTTCTGGGCGCTCGGCCCCACCATGGGCGCGCTGTGCGCCAGCTTGGTGGCGACGCACACGTTGGACCACCTCAAGCCGTTTCAGGACCAGTTCATCATTTCGGGCCTGGTGTGCCTGGGTGTGGTGATCATCGCCTTCTTCTTCCTGCGCGAGCTGTCGCCGCAACTGCGAGACCAGTTGATGGTGAGCGAACGCGAACGGGCACTGGTGGAGGCGCGCGCCATGGGGATCGACGTCGAGAAGGCCACGCAGCACCCGATCCGCTCCATGATGCGGCTCGACCTGGTTTCGTCTTCGATCGCCATCTCGGTCTTCCTGCTCTTCTATTACGCCTCGGTGAGTGTGCTCACCATCTACTGGGTCGTCATCTACAACCGTTCGACACCCCAGGCGAACGGGATCAACGTCTGGCTCGCCGCGTTCCTCTCGGGGGGGCTCGTCCTGGCCGGCTTCCTCTCGGACGTGGCCCGGGTGCGCAAGCCCTTCATGCTCTTCGGGGCGGTGTGCTCCATGGTCATGCTGGGGTTCCTCATCATTCAGACAGGCCACCCGCACACGGGCTACTACGCCAACGTCCTCGTGATCGTCCTGCTGGCGGTCTCGATTGCGATCGCCTATGCCCCGTGGATGGCGAACTACACCGAGCAGGTCGAGTCGCACAACCCGGCCCTGACGGCGTCGGGCCTGGCCGTCTGGGGATGGATTCTGCGCATCACGGTTGCCCTGTCGTTCCTGGTGCTGCCCTACGTGATCACCACCTCGACCGTCCTGGTGGACAACCAGACGGCGGCCACTGCACTGCAGGCGATCCAAGCCGCCGAGCCGTACGCCCCCTCCACCGCCCCCCCTGCCTGTAACTCGACGCCGGCGCCGGCCGCGGTGATCAGCGGTCTGCAGGCCACCGACGAGGCGGGCCCACGGACGTTGGCCACCCTGCTCACCGCGTGCAACTCGACGCACAGCTTGACCCAGGCGTTGACGGCGGCCGGGGGGCTCACCAATCCCCAGGTCGCAGGCCTGCTGGCCTACAACCCGCTGGCCAAGGCCATCCAGAACGGCCAGCCGGTGAGTCAGTCGGACATCAACACCAAAGTGGGCGTGCACTCGCAGAACCTGGCCAGTCTTCTGGTCGCCGAGCAGAAGCTGGTTCCGGCGCAAAAGACCTCGCCCGGCGAATGGAAGCGCTGGTGGGGGGTGTGCCTCGCCGGCCAGTTCGTCTTTGCCATCCTCGTCTTCTTCATGCGGGGCCGCTGGAGCCCTCGGGCGGCTCGGCGGGACCTGGCCGAGCACGATCAGATGGTCACCGAGGAACTGGCCAAGCTGGCCAAAGAGCCGGTCGCCGTGGGCTGAGGCGGCTGCGCAGCCGGCAACGCCGTTCTCGGCTCCACCCGGTAGCGCCGGGGTGCCGCCCGGCACCTAGGTTGGTGGCGGCACGCAGATGCGAATCCTCCTGGTCTCCGATCTCCACTACTCGCTGCCGCAGTTCGATTGGGTCGTCGCCGCCAGCGCGTCGTTTGATGTGGTTGCCGTGGCCGGGGACTGCCTCGACATCAACTCGCCCGTCCCCCTCGATGCGCAGAGCGTCGTCGTGCACCGCTATCTGGCGTTGATCGCTTCGCAGACCCGACTCGTGGTCAGCTCGGGGAACCATGACTTGACCGGTCCCGACGCCGGGGGAGAGCAGTCCGCCCTGTGGCTCCGCGATGCGCCGCACGGGGACATCCTCACCGACGGGGATGCATTGGCGCTCGGCAGCACGCGCATCACCATCTGCCCGTGGTGGGACGGGCCGCTCGGCCGGGCCGATGTCGTCGCCCAGCTCGCCGCCGACGCGGCTCGCCGTCCGGATACGTGGATCTGGCTGTACCACTGGCCACCGTTGGGCTCGCCCACGTGCTGGACGGGCCGCCGCGACTACGGGGACCCGGACCTCCGCCAGTGGATCGGGGAATTCCAGCCCGACATCGTGCTGGCCGGACACGTCCACGAGGCACCCTTCAAGAGTGACGGCTCATGGGTGGACCGGATCGGCCGCACCTGGGTGTTCAACGCCGGTCACCAGATCGGCAAGGTCCCGGCGTCTGTCGTGCTGGATCTGACCCGTCAACAGGCCACGTGGGACTCCATCATGGGGACCGAGTCGGTCGACCTGCGCGAGACGGTGGCACCGGCCCGCACGGTCTTCTGAGTCAGTAGTCGGGGTCGGGATCCCGCGCCGAGCCCGGCCGCGCCGTCACGACCTGCCGCTCCGCCAGGTGCGAGAGGACCTCGCTGACCATGGAGAGCCCGGAGACGTCGCCGTACTGATCCTTGAGGTCGGCCAGGTAGGTCGAGACGAAGTTCAGGCGCTCGGCCAAGCCGATCGCGATGAGTTTCGTGATCTCCGCGTCGCCGAGCAGGAAGGCGTGGCCGTCGTCGGCGTAGCGCAAGGTGCTCGGCTGGGTGGCCACGACGGTGGCACCGTGGTCGGTGCCCAGGAGGACGGACATCTCGCCGACGATCGCTCCGGCCTTGGTGATGGTGTTCACGGCCACGTCGCCCTTGAAGACCTGGAGCGCACCGGAGATCAGGATCCAGACGCTCCCGCTGGGCCCGCCCTGTGTGACCAGCTCTTCACCGGCCTGCATCTCGACGAGCGGCAGGTGCATCGACAGACCAACCATGTCAGACACAAAGGAAATGGTACCGCCGCGGAGCGGCGACTCTCCCGCCACGCGGGGACTCGGTTCACCTGATGTTCATGTTGCGCCCGCTCGAATGGCCGCCGGGCACTGGAGGTGCTCCTCGGGGCCCGGCTACCTTACGCAGATGCCAGCAAAGCTGCAGCGAGCGGCCGTCTCGGTGCGGCAGGGAGAGACGACACTCTGGCCCGCGCTGATCGCCGGCGTGATTGTGGCCGTCGCGTCCTACTGCGTGGGTCCCACCGGGGGTGACCTCGAGGTGGATGTGGCGCTGGCCAGTATGGCCACCTTCCTGTTCGGCGTGCTCATCGCCTTCACCATCGCGCGGACGACGGAACGACTGGCTGTGGTGCAGACGCTCGTCAGCCGCGGCAATGCCTCCCTGCTGTCCATCCACCAGCTCATGGCCGTCTTCCGCGAGGACGAGGCGGCGCGCGTGCGCGAGCTGATCGATCGACAGCTGACGCACCAGATCGACTACCGGCTCCTGGACAACCACCTCTCGACACCGTCGCACCTCGCCCTGACGGCCGCCGTCATTTCGCTCGATCCCCAGACCCTCCAGGAGGAGCAGGCGTACCGCAGCCTGCTGGACACCTGCATCGACATGACGGCGAACCGTTCGCAGATTGAGGCCACGACCGGTCAATCGCTGCAGCCCATCGAGTGGTTCGGCCTGCTGCTCCTGTTGTTGATCCTGATGGCGTTGATCGTCGTCCTGCCCGGCGGGACCGTCTGGGGGGCGTTGATCGCCGGAGCGCTAGCCGGCACCCTGGTCACCTTGGTCGTGCTGCTCCGCAAACTCGACCTCCTGCGCTGGCACGAGCGCAGCTCCATCTGGGAACCGACCACGCGGCTGTTCCGGAGCATGGGGCTCCATCCCTACGTACCCAGGCAAGTGATCGTCGACGGGCGGTACCGGCCTTCCGGCGTCGTCCGGGTGGTCGACTACCCGGACCCGTACCCCAACCGGTCGACCAAGGTCGTCACGCTCGAAGAGTTCATTCCGGTTTCACCTGCGAACGTCGCCGTGGATGTGGAGGCCGGTCGCGCCAGCGACGGGTGACGTGAGACGGCAGCGCAGCCGACCATGACGGACCTGTCCAGGGCGGTCGTCCAGACGGATGTCGGCCACCCCCTGGCGCCGTACTTTCCGCGCCTTGCCATCGAATGGATCCGTGCGAGGCCCGAGCTGCTGCACCAAGAGCTCGAGGGCACCATCGCGTTCATCGACATCTCGGGGTTCACCAAGCTCTCCGAACGCCTGGCCCGCCTCGGGCAAGCCGGAGCGGAGGAGCTCACCGCGACGATCGACACCTGCTTCGTCGCTCTTCTCGATCTGGCCGTGGCCAACGGCGGCCGCCTGCTCAAGTTCGGCGGTGATGCCCTGTTGGTGTACTTCTCGGGTGCAGAGCACGCCGCCCGGGCGTGCAACGCGGCCATTGCCATGCGGCGTGCGCTTCGGGTGGTCGGTCGGCTCATTGTGCTGGGGCAGAAGGTGTCGCTCCGCATGTCGGTGGGAGTCCACAGCGGCGAGTTCAACTTCTTCCTGGTCGGGGAGTCCCATCGCGAGTTCATCGTCACCGGGCCCGGTGCCAGCGCTGTCGTCGCAATGGAGGCCGCCGCCGACGCCGGGGAGATCGTGGTCAGTGCCGCCACCGCTGCCGCGCTCAGGCCGGGGCTGATCGGGCGGGCGAAGGGCCCCGGTCATCTGCTGCTGCGTGCGCCGTCGCTGCAGGAGCTGCCGTTCCTCGAGTTCGAGCAGGTCGACGCCGAGGTCGATCTCCGCCTGGGCATTCCGGTCGGGCTCCGGGGCGCGCTGATCACCCGCACCGAGCCCGAGCACCGCAGGGTCACGATCGCCTTCATCCACTACGACGGGACCGACCGCCTCATCTCCGAGCAGGGTCCCGAGGAAGCTGCCCGCCAGCTCGACGTGCTGGTGACCCATGTGCAGGGCGCCGCCGATCGGCAAGGCGTCACGTTCCTGGCCACCGATGCCGACAGGGACGGCGGGAAGATCATCCTGACTGCGGGCGCGCCGTCGTCTTCGGGGGACGACGAACACCGCATGCTGCTCGCCATCCGCGAGATCATGGACGCCGAGAACCCGCTCCCGATCCGGATCGGCGTCAACCAGGGATCGGTCTTCGTCGGCGAGGTGGGGCCCCACTACAGGCGTACCTTCACCGTGATGGGGGATGCTGTCAACCTCGCCGCCCGCCTCATGGCCAAGTCGGAGCCGGGCGAGATCCTGACGACCCCGGACCTCCTGGCCCGTTCGCGGACCGGCTTCGAGTCGGCTGAGCTCGAACCGTTCTTCGTGAAAGGAAAGGCGAAACCGGTCCGCGCCGTGCGCATCGGGGCGATGACGAGAGGAGCGGCGGCGGGAACCGACGACGAGCTGCCCTTCGTCGGGCGCCGGCGTGAGCTCCAGCAGCTCGAGGATGTGGCGGCGCAGGCGGCCGCGGGTCACGGCGCCCTCGTGGAGATCGTCGGTGCCACCGGGGTCGGGAAGTCGAGACTGGCCGGTCGCCTGCGGGAGACGACGGCCGACCGAATGCAGCTCTTCGCAGTCTGCGAGCGCTACGACTCGTCGACCCCGTACTTCACGGTGCGGCGTCTGCTGCGGGGACTCCTGGGGTTGCCGCTCGAGGGAAGTGACGGGGACCTCACGGCTTCGTTCCTCGCTCAATTGGAGGGGCTGGCCCCCGATCTCCTCCCGTGGGCCCCGCTCCTCGGCATGGCGATCGCGGTCACGGTTCCCGAGACCCGGGAGACCAGGGAGCTCGAGGAGGAATTCAGGCGGACGAAGCTGGCCGAGTCCGTTATCGCCTTGCTGGCCGTGCTGTTGCCGGACTCGGGGCTCATCACCATTGAGGACGTCCACTTCATGGACGAGGCGTCGGCGGACCTCTTCGGGCACCTGGCCCGGGCCGTCCACCAGACGTCGTGGCTCTGGTGTCTGACCCGCCGCGACGTGGCGACTGGCTTCATCGCGCCCGAGGAGAGCCCGGTGACCCGCCTGGAGCTCGGTCCCTTGAGCGAGGAGGAGGCAGCCGAGCTGGCCCTGGCGGCGACCCGGGAGTCGCCGCTGCCCGGTCGGGAGGTCTCGCTTCTCGTCGATCGGTCCGGAGGGAATCCCCTTTTCGTCCGGGAGCTCATCGCGGCCGTGCTGCAGGGGGATGACGTCGGTGCGCTCCCTGACTCGGTCGAGGACGTCGTGGTGGCCCGTATCGATCGCCTGGCTGCCGACGAGCGTCACCTGCTGCGCCGGATGTCCGTCCTGGGCCAGTCCTTCTCCTCCGACCTGCTGACCGCCGTCGTCGAGGACACGCCGGACGAGAGCGAATCGATCTGGACCAGGCTCGAGCCCTTCATCTTCCGGGACGAGTTCGGCAACCTGGCGTTCCGCAACGCCTTGCTGCGCGACAGCGCCTACAACGGGCTCTCCTTCCGTCTGCGACGCGAGTTGCACTCCCGTGCGGGCGACACCATCGCGGGTGTCGCGACACAGAGCGGGGATGACCTCGCCGGTTTGCTCTCCTTCCACTTCCTGCACGCGCAACGCTCGCAGGAGGCCTGGACGTATGCGCTGCACGCGGCCGAGCAGGCCAAGGGCATGTATGCCAACGCGGAGGCCGCTGAGTACTTCGAGCGGGCGATCGCTGCCAGCCGCCGCCTTCCTCTGCTCCCGCCGATTGCCGTGGCTTCGTCGCACGAGGGCCTGGGGGACGCCCGGAACCTCACGGGCGACTATGCGGCGGCGGCCAACGCGTACCGCACGGCCCGGCGATTGATCGATCACGATGCGGTGGCCCAGGCGCGACTGCTCCTCAAGCTGGCGCGGGTCGAAGGGTGGCTCGATCGCTACACGAACGCGTTGCGCTGGATCACCCGGGGGATCCGCACTCTCGAGGACGTCGACGGCGCGCAGGCCGCGCGACAGCGGGCGGAGCTCTTCGGCTGGTATGGGCGGTTCTGCCAAGAGGGCGGCAAGCACCGCCTTGCCATCAAGTGGTGTACGCAGGCGGCCGAACAGGCGGAGGCAGTGGGCGACAAGGAGACGACGGCGGACGCCCTCCGGATCATCGACTGGGCGAAGATGGACCTCGGTCAGCTCGATGATCCCGTTAACTGGGAACGGGCGCTCCTCCTCTTCGAGGAGGTCGGCGACCTCCCCGGCCAAGCCGGCGTCCTCAACATGCTCGGGGGCTTCGCCTACTTCAAGGGCGACTGGGACGGGGCCGTAGCCCTGTACCGACGCGCGCAGGCCACGGCGCGACGGACCGGGAACGCCGTCATGGATGCGTTCTACGTGTTCAACATCGGCGAGATCGCTTTGGAGCAGGATCGCCTCGACGAAGCCGAGGAGGCGTTCGTCGCCGTGTACCGGACCTGGCGGGCGGCCGGCTACCGGTCGGGCGCGGCCGATGCCAAGGGGAAGTTGGCCCGGGTCAAGGCCGCGCAGGGCCGTTACGCCGAGGCACTGGAGCTCTTCGCGTCGTGTATCGGGGACATGGAGGACATCGGGAGCCGGGCGGACGCGCTCGAAGCAAGCGCGCGCATGGCCGAGTGCCTGCTCCTGAGCGGCGACAGCAGCGGTGCGCTCGACCTGGCCGACCGCTGTCTCGACGTCGCCCAGGACCTCGGCGGAGTGGCGCCGCAGATCCCGTTGATCCACCGCGTGCGCGGCGCCGCGCTCGCCTGGCTCGGCCGAACCGGTGCGGCCGTCGAGGCATTGCGGCAGAGCCTGCAGGCGGCGCGCAGCCGCGGCGCAGAACATGAGGTGGAGCTCACGGAACGGGCGGCCGCTCGCTTGGATCTTCGGCTGGAGCCGTCCCCCTGAGGAGGCGCTGTGTTTCGGGCACGTGTATGCGGACTGGGTGATTCCTGAGCTGGCGCTGAGGGCTGCACGAGTGCGCCGTTGCGGATGTGACAGGCAGGTGAAATGCGGGTGACCGGCCTTGACGCACCGGCCGTTGCGTGTAGCGTGCTGCGAGGAGATCAACTTGGCGAAGCATCTCTCCTTCCTTTCTGCCGGCCGTAGACGTCTGCGCTGTATTGAGCACTGAGTACCAGGAGGACCCTTGAAGAACGAACATGTTGTGCCCACTCCGAAGCGCAGGCTCAAGACGGCGTCGTTGCTCTCGCATGGCCGCTCGAACGCCGGGCGGCTCCGCCTCACCGCGGTCGCGTTGTTGCCGATCGTCGGGCTGGCCACCTTCGTGGGCACGTCTCTTGCTCCGGACGTCGCGGCGGGTGCTCCGGTCAACCTCGTCACCAACGGGAGCTTCGAGACCACGACCGCTCCGACGAGCTCCTACTCCACGGTGCTCGCGGGCGACTCGACGACCATTGAGGGGTGGACCGTGGTGACACCGGCTCTCTACGGGGCGAGTGGTGGCAGTGTCGACCTCGTGTCCAACAGCTACTGGAACGCGCAAGACGGCAACTACTCGATCGACCTGGCCGGGACGTCGAGCGTGCCCGGCGGCGTCTACCAAAATGTGCCCACCACGCCGGGGGTCCGGTATTCCCTCAGCTACTGGACCGCGGTCAACGGGGATCAGGCCCCGGGCCAAACCCACACGATGAACGTCGTCGTCGGTGGCACGACGGTGGCCAGCATTGGGGCGGTCAGTGCCGGGAGACCGCTCCAATGGGTGCAGCAAACGGCCACCGTGACGGCGACCTCTTCCTTGACGCGGATCGAATTCGACGACGCCACTCCGGGGGACACCAATCAGGGCCCCGCGCTCGACGATGTGTCGCTGACCGCCACCGCCGACACCATCTCCGCCTCCCCGGTGACCGTGTCGCCCCAGACCACCGCCCAATCCTTCACGGTGCCGGTGGCGACATTCACGGACAGCTACCTCGGGTCGCCGGCCGACTTCGAGGCGTCCATCACATGGGGTGACGGCACCGCGACCGACACCTCGGCGACGATCACCCAGTCGGGGTCGACCTTCACGGTCACGGGCACGCACGCCTACGCCGCCCACGGGACCTACACGGCCGGAGTGACGATCACGTCCAACGCCGGCGGGGCGGCCTCGGTCTCCGACCCGGTGAGCGTCGCCGACGCGGTGACCACGTGCACCGGATCTGGCTGTACCGGATCGGTCACGACATCGCAGCAGACGGTCGGGGTCTCCTCGACCTCCACGACGGGCTCCATTCAGACCGATGTCGACCCGGTCGACAACAGCGCCTCGTGCGGCGACCCGTTCCGACATGCTCCGCAGGTCACAACGGTGACCGACACCGGTTTGAACGCCAACATCGTCTACACGGTGACCTTCGCCAACAAGGCCGCTGCCGGTGCGTGGTTCGTTCCGTTCGCCGTGTGCTACCAGTCCCAGTCGTCGTTCACGGACCTCTACGGCCGCCCGGTCACGACGGGGCTCCTGCCGCTCTGCACGCTGCTGCCGCGACCGGGCAAGCCCCTGGTGGCGCCGTGTGTGCAGTCCATCACCGAGCTTCCCCTCTACGTCGGCAATGTCGTCGAGAAGATCGTCGTTCCGCCGGGGGACCCCCGCTTCCACTAGTTCGGGGCGTGCCCCAGTGGAGAGACGAGTTGGCAGGATGCCAGGCCGGATGACTTCATCACAGCGTCAGCCAGTGACACCGTGCGCGCTTGCAAACGAGAGTTCAAATGGTCGTTCGGCTGCTCAAGCCTCAGCGCAAGGGTGCCGATGGTAGGGAGATGTCGAGACGGGGCGAGAATCGACGTGGTCGCTTCGGCTTCGGTGTTGCAGCGCTTGTCTTCATCGTCCTCCTCCTCACGACAGCGGGATCGGGGCTAAGCGGTGCCACCGATTCGGGATGGAACATCATCACCAGCCCGAATACCGCACCTTCGGAGACCAACCTCCTCATGGGAACCACGTGCACGAGTGCGTGGAGTTGCGTCGCAGTCGGTGGTGAATTCTCCTCGCTGGGGAACAACTCACAGCCCGTTGCCCTGATCGATACGTGGAACGGTTCGAGGTGGTCGCTTGGACCCGACGTGACCCCACCGGGTAGCCAGGCCTCACTTCTTTGGGGCGTTGCCTGCGTGACATCATCGGATTGTTGGGCGGTGGGCGCGCAAGAGCCCAGCAACCAGCAAAGCCCGGTGACGCTGGCCGAGCATTGGAACGGCTCCGCTTGGTCGGTCGTCCCGACGCCGGCCGATAGTGGCTACCTCTTCTCGGTGACGTGTTCGAGCACCTCGGAGTGCTGGGCCGTGGGCGCCAGTCTCGACAGCCAGAAGAACCCCCTCAACGGCATCATCTATCACTGGAACGGCGCGCAATGGTCCGAGGCGTCGCGGGCGTCCTCGGGTCAGCCCTTTGACGAATTCGATTCCGTCACGTGTACGGACAGCTCAGACTGTTGGGCTGTCGGCTACGCCGGGCCAAACCAGATTCAGTACAACTTCTTGCCCGGGGTGGCGCCATCGCTCACCGGCGGAGCTGCCCTGGTCGAGCATTGGAACGGAATTGACTGGACGATCGTTCCGACCCCAGGGGTGTCTGCCCCTCTCGGTCAGGAGCTGACGGCGGTCACTTGCACGGAATCGTCCAATTGCTGGGCGGTGGGCACCACCATGGACGCCAACGGAAATCCTTCCTCTTCGCTGGTGGACCATTGGAACGGATCGACATGGAGCACTACCCCCAGTCTCGATCCGTCCACGCCAGCCAACATCCTCACTACCGTCACGTGTCTTGACGCATCGAGCTGCTGGGCCACCGGTGCGACCAATGACGCCAGCGGGCAAAACACGACGCCGGCCCCATACATCGAGAACTGGAACGGGACGTCCTGGACGGTCGAGCCGAGTCCAAATGTCATCGCCTTCGGCTGGCTCGCTGGATTGGCATGTGTGCCAGGGACCGGGTGTTTTGCAACCGGGTTCTCGGCGACCAGTCTGAACAACACCACGACACTGCAAACGCTCATTGAGCAGCTGCAGCTGCCAGCGGCGAGCAGTCAAGGGATCCATATGGTCGCCTCCGACGGAGGGGTGTTCTCCTTCGGCGATGCCGGCTTCTACGGATCGACAGGCGGCATGACCCTGAACGAGCCCGTCGTCGGCATGGCGGACACCCCCGACGGCAAGGGCTACTGGCTGGTCGCCTCCGACGGAGGTGTGTTCTCCTTCGGCGATGCCGGCTTCTACGGATCGACAGGCGGCATGACCCTGAACAAGCCCGTCGTCGGCATGGCGGACACCCCCGACGGCAAGGGCTACTGGCTGGTCGCCTCCGACGGAGGTGTGTTCTCCTTCGGCGATGCCGGCTTCTACGGATCGACAGGCGGCATGACCCTGAACAAGCCCATCGTCGCCATGGCGGACACCCCCGACGGCAAGGGCTACTGGCTGGTCGCCTCCGACGGAGGTGTGTTCTCCTTCGGCGATGCCGGCTTCTACGGATCGACAGGCGGCATGACCCTGAACAAGCCCATCGTCGGCATGGCGGCCACGCCCGACGGCGGCGGCTACTGGCTGGTCGCGTCCGACGGCGGGGTCTTCACGTTCGGCGACGCCAGCTTCTACGGCTCTGTTCCAGGTCAAGGCATTGTGAGTCGCGTGCCAATCGAGGGTATCGTCGCCGCTCCCGATGGTGATGGGTACTGGGTCGTCGGTCAGGACGGTTCTCTCTATTCCTACGGAGACGCGAACTATCTGGGCTCTCTCGTCGGAATCCACTTGGCCGCACCGATCGTTGGCGTGTCGGCCGGCGGCTGACACCCTGACTCCGGGCGCCCTGAGAGGCGTGATTCATCTCGACGGACGGCATGGAACCGATCGTCGAGAGCCAGGTGGTCCCACCGTCCACCAAAGTTCGTCGGGATCGGGTCGACACCAACGGCACGGTGACGCTGCGCCACCGCTCCAAGTTGCAACACATCGGGTTGGCCGAGCCCGCAAGAACGAGCGGGTCCTTATGCTCGTGGCCGACCTCGACGTCCGCATTCTCGACACGGACGGCACGTCTTGCGGCACCTGACCCTCAATCCCTCCAAGGACTACCAGCCCATCGGGTGGAAGCTGCGCTGTGCGGGTTCAGACGTCTCAGAAACTCTGAGACGTCACGTCGCTCGTGGGTTGCCGACAGAACCTGCCTGGTCTGCCGGTTTGATGGCTCGCTGCCGACGACTCCCCACGCTATCGATTGGGATCTCCCACCGCCCTGATCAGGGCAGTCCGCTGTGAGGGGCAGTTCGCGAGGCCATTGAGAGATGATGGGATCGCTGCTCCAGCGTCCCTAGCCCGAGTCCTTTCAATACCCACTGTCGGCAGGGGGAAAGAGAGAGAACGACCGACAGCGAGCCAGGGGCGCCGAAAGGAGCGCGGACAAAGCGCAGGCGGGGACAGGGCGAAAACGGGACCCCCAGCCAGCCGGGCGCAGCCGAAGGCGAGCACCAGGACGGCGGACGAGGAGGGCGGGGCTGGGGGGGCGTTTGGGGACGAGTGGCGAAGGGCTAGTGACGCAGGATGTCGTGGTTGCAGTGGTTCAGGAGTTCGACCGAGTTGCCAGGAGTCGTGAGTCGCAAGCCTCAGCTCAAATCAGACACGATTCGAGAGAACCGTTGCGAGCGTCCGTAGCTGGCGATTACCGAAACCGGATGTGACTATTTCCACTGTTTGTCGGTCAGCACATTCAACTCGAATCTGCACTGTCGGTATACAGAGGTTGTGAATGGCATACACCGTCTTCGAATCGACGGACCGAACAACGTCAAAGTTGATATCTTGAAGCAGTTTGCCGGGTTTGCCGGTCCTTCGACCCAGTCGATCAAGACCCTCTTCGACCAAGAGAAAGCGCCTATTGGTCACCGCAGCCCGAAGTAGCGGGCCGTTTGGGTTAGCCCGTCTTCCTTCTTTACAGGCCGCCTCGGCGATGATCGCCTCTCCTGGAAGTAAGGCGATGGACTCCACAGGAAGCAGTAGGTCCTCCAACCTGTCATCGCCATTCTTCGGTCCCACGACTCACACGCTATGTCGCTATGGTGCTTTCTGCTCGCACGGAACAAAAGTAGCCAAGAGGGGATCGACACGGCGCTAGGACTGCTCCCGAACGCCGGCACGGGGGTGCAACTGTGCGGCGCGTCGGGCACCCGTTTACATCGGCTTGCGATCAGACGCGATTGCTGGCTCGTGCTCTAGCAATGGTCGATCCCCCGGCCGCAAACAGACTTGCCGCTGCGATCAGTCCAGCGGTCATTTCGATGCCCCCGAAACCGCCGCCGGCCAAGCCGACTATTGTCCCGGCGATCCCGGCAACGATCAAGGCCAGTCCAAGCCAGTAGAAGCCCGCAAAAAAGAGTTTGCCGAATACGAGAAAATGTGTGCCGACCACGGTGGCGAACCAGGCGATGACGTATTCGTCGTGCCCAGTCGCCCCGAGGAGCGCAGCCCCTCCAAAGAGAGCGAGCACCTCCGAAACCACAATGCGTCGATAGCTCGGCGACGAGAACATAGACCCCGATTCATTCTCGCCAACGGACAGCCGCAGGCGAGCGCTCCAGAACAAGATGACCAGCCCGACCGCGAACCCGACCACCCGGATTGTCGTCGAGACCGTTCCGGAAATCCCCGACGCAGCCCATTCGGTCCAGGCCACACCGAATGCGCCTGAGATCATCGCCCCCGTCAAGGCTCCCCGGTCGGGAATGGAGTCCACTCAACTCGCATACCCGGTTTGAAAATTGCTATCCGAAAGACGCTCCGCCTCGGCTGCCCCAAACGCCGGATCTGCGACAATTGATCGATGGGATGGGAGAGACGCAGCATGGAAGAAATCTGGCTGCAGAGGCGCATGGAAGAACCTTGGTCCCAGAGGTACAAGCGGAATAATGCCGCCCTTCAAGGGGTTTCCCCGACGATGTAAGGGGAGTCCTCGAAGCGCTACGAGCCCGAGTGGCAGGTCGGCTATCGACGACGACCCTGGACAGGTGTTGGCTTCGGCCAGGCGGGTGGTGACCCCTATCTTTGACCGTCCCACCACACCCACTCCGTCTCAGCAGGTCTGTGGTGCGTAGATACTCACGGCTCAGCGGCCCTGCGACAGTTCCGGCGTAGGGGGGCGGGGTCACCAAGGGACAGCTATGAGTCAGCCCTGCCGTCAACTCGTACACTCGAACGATGCGCATAGCAGTCGGCTCGGATCATGCCGGATTCGACCTCAAGGCGGACCTGGCCCGGCACCTGGCCGAGGATGGACACGAAGTCTTTGACTTTGGCACCGACTCCGCCGCTGTGTCCGTGGACTATCCGATCTACGGAATTGCCGTGGCCCGTGCGGTGGCCGAGGGCACGGTCGAACGGGGTGTCTGCGTCTGCGGGACAGGGATCGGCATCAGCATCTCAGCCAACAAGGTGCGCGGAGTACGCGCCGCCCTCGTCCACGATGCGACCGGTGCCGACCTGGCCCGGCGCCACGGCGACGCCAACGTCATCTGTCTCGGCGGTCGGACGACGGCGACGGCCGAGGCAATCGACATTGTCGACGCCTTCGTTTCCACTGCGTTTGAAGGTGGGCGACACGCCCGGCGCGTGGCCGAGATCAGTGAGTACGAGAGCAGCGACGACTGGGATGCGACGCTCAGCGGCCCTACGGCGGAGAGGTCTTCATAGCGCCCTAATACGCCTCAGTCCCGGCAGCGAACGGGGGCACTCGGAAGGTTCGGTTGCCGACGCGCAACCATCCCAATGAGAGGCGGGGCCTGCCTTCATGGGCCACCTGTCTGGTTTAGGACGATCTGGCCAATCAGGATGGACCCGCATCCGAGGATCACAGCCAAGAGCATGACGATCTCCCACGTGAACCCGTCGACCCATTTCCAACGTTTCAGAACGAGCCAAAGGATCCCGGATGTGCAGAGCGAGACAACTCCAAGAGCGTAGAGCGACACCCCTACCCAGCTCTGGATCGACATCGTTCCCCTTGCCTCTCGGATCGTCGGAGGATAATCCTGCGCCGATGGAACTGCCCCTCGCCTGCGTCGCGGATCAGACGTAACGCCACAGACCTTCATGTACGGCGTTAGGGGACAGTGTCTCGGATACGTTGAAGTCGTGGAAACGGGGAGCAATGTCCGTGGTCGGGTCAACTGGCTGTCCCCGCTGCCACTGCTCGTGAAGACCAAGGTGACGATAGATGGGAGGTCGGAACCCAGAGACTGGGGAAAGCACTTCTTTCCGACGTCACCTGGTTCTCATGAGGTATCCGTATCCTTTCGTTGGCGGGGTGGATCTGATCCCGAGGCGAGCACGACGGTGAATCGCTCCTGGGGAGCAGGTCTACTTGGAGTTCCGGACACCTCTGATGTTCGGTTTGGCTTTCGTCGAGAACCCGACTCTGCGGGTCGTCCACCCAAATCTGCACGAGCCCGAAAGTCGCGTGATGCGCCCTGACCCGGCGTACGGGGCCATCTTTTCGTGACGGCTTCGCTTGGGTTGGCCGTACGGCTCCGCGACTCAGGCCTGGTAGTCGGAGGGCCACTGTTGAAGAGCCCACATGTTCCCGTCCGGATCGCTGAAGTAGGAGTAGAGAACCCCACCCATGTCCTCGACATCGCTTAGTTCGATGCCACGGGCCGTCAATGCTGCGTGAGTCGCTGCCATGTCCGCTACGACAAGGTGGAGTCCCTTGATCAAGCCTGGTGTCATATCCGTGATTGGGCCCATGCCCGTTCCGAAGACGATGGCACAAGACGATCCCGGTGGAGTGAGCTGAACGACCCGCATGGTTTCTGTGACCTGGGTATCGTGCAGGTTCGCGAATCCAGCCTGCTCGTAGAAGGCCTTCGCTTGGTCGACATCGGACACGGGGATTGGTACGAGTTCCAGCCGCATGTCCGGAACGGCGGGCGTACTTACCATGGTTCATCCCTCCCGACGATATGGCTTGGACGATACCTAGTCTCGCCGAGGTCAACGCTTAGCCCCGAAGTGCCTGCGGGGATAGGGGCAGGTCCGCCCTCTTCGGACGAACGGAGCCTGGCGGAGGGACGGGGCGCCCTTAGTACAGCCCCAGGGGACGTCAGCTGGACTTGCATTGGGTCAGACCGGCTCGGGCACGCACCCACACGCTGGCCAATTCTGCCTCTGCAGTGGTGGACCGTCAGCGGCTACGTCAATCCTCGCTGCCGGGACGGTGGCGCGAATCGAGCTGTACTGACCGGCAGATGCGGTCACCCCTGAGGCGGATTCGCCCGCCGAACGGGTCAGGAGATCGGGGGCATCCCGACCATGGCTCGGAACTCGTCAGTCGTATTTGTGACTGGGAATGGCTCACTCGGCACTTCGAGGCCTAACCGGTCGCAGATGGGACCCCACCCGTCTGTCGCGGTCCATTCCAGCAGGCGATCGGCCGGGACACTTTGCCGGACCGCTTCGTTATGCCGCTCGTAGGCATCCATCATGACCATGGGATCTTCGAACGAATCGCTGAAGCGATCACGTAACAGCTGAACGAGAGCAGCCATCCACGGCGTCATGTCCGGCGGAACCTTGTCGAACGACTGAAAGATCGTGTTGGATGCGCTGCGGTACCAAGATTCTGGATCTCGTACAGAAAGCAATACCAGCGCGTCCGGGTTAGCGGCTGACAGCTCGGGCCAGAATGAACACCCGGGCCAGTCGACAAGAGAAACGTAGCCAGCAGGCATCGTTGCCCAGTCGACGGGTCGGCCTTCGATAGCGTCGATCCAGCCTGGCGCTTGAGTCGGATCTCCGAGTATCTCGATCATGTGATGACACGGGCCGCCCAACAACTGTTCGAGCGCGATCTTCAAAGAATGGGTGCCTGTACGACCAACTCCAGCACCTACGACCTTGAGCGTCATTCCGTTCCGCCGATCTGGTGATGTGGTGGATGCCGATGTGACGCTACTGCCCATCGGATTCGAAACATCTATTACGAATATGGGTTGAATACTGGATAATCAACAATGCGGGTCGCGGTCGCGCGCTCCAGGATCTGTGGCGTCGCCACGGTGCCAAGCCGTTCGACGGAGTTCGATCGGTCTCAGTACGCCGGGAGGATGGGACAGTTGGGCACAGCGGTGGCAGTCCCCCAGAACTCGTTGGGCCACCGATGTCCGGAGTGGCAGTACCGGGCGGTGGAGCGAACGTCGTGGATTTACGCGGGCGAGGTCAAGACCATAACGTCAACCTGTTGGTCCCGGCCACGTATGGCTACCCGATCCGGTCGGCCCCCTGGGTACTCCGCCTCAACCAGCGGGTAAAGCGAAGCTGCAAGCACAATCTCGCCTGCTCCCGCGTGGGCCTGGAGGCGAGCACCAACGTTGACGGCATCACCCAGAGCGGTGAAGTCCAACACGCTTCCCGATCCGACATTGCCGACGAAAGCGACACCAGCGTTGGCAGCGACACCGAGGGGTAGCTCGGTGACCTTCGAGGCCAGTTCGAGAGCGGCAATCGCTGTCTTGCGCCGATATTCGGGGCCAGCGATACCCTGGATGAAGAGACCCATCACTTCGTCGCCGATCAACTTGTCCACAATGCCTTCATTGTGAATCAGCACCTTCGTTGCCGTGGCATAGAACTCGTTCAGACGCTCGGCGAACGTAGTGGCGTCCGACTGCTCACCTAGAGCCGTCGAAGCTCGCACGTCGGCGAACACAACTCCAATGTCGATCTCGATGCCTCCTGTCGGCAGACGATCGAAACAGAACTGACAAATGTTTGGGTTCTTACGAGAGGGCTTGTGCCCGAGGAGACCGATCATTTTGCCGCCCACGCCGGCAAAGGGGTTCAGGCAAAGTTTGCAGCGGGGATCGCGGGGAAGGAGACGAAAGATCCGTTGCGAGATTTTCAGGGGCTCGTGACCCTTGACAAGTAGACGTTCCCAATCGACTGGTTTCGGCACTCCCGAAACTATGGCTCTTCAGCAAGAAAGCCGCCAGGGCCGAGGAGTCCAAGCCCGCCCGCGTACGCGGACACTGGGCACTTTGGCCAGTCTGCAATGGCCCGTTGCCACCGTGTCACCGTGGGCGGCGATCCCAGCGGTGCTGTACGGCTATAGCCGATCTCCTCTTCAGAAATCGAGGAACGTCAATGAGCGTATCCACCGTGACCCGATTTCACGCTGCTGCTGGCCAAGAGGAAACGCTCCTCAATCTGCAATCTGAAGGACGGCGACGCATGTTGGCTGCCGACGGATGCGAGTCTTTCGACATCCTGCGCGATCAGGCCGATCCGCGATGCTTCGCTTTCGTTCAGACCTGGTCATCTCGCGAGGCACATGACGCCGCCTTCGGCGAGCTGATCATGGCAAGCGGCCACCTGGAGAAGGTGCTCGCGGCACTCGATGAGGGCGTCGTACAGACCTTCTACGACGTTGTGTCCTGAGGGCCCCGCCTGCTCCATACGCCGGGTCTGCAACATAGGAGTCACTTCCAGGGCAACTGACAACTCCGATTCGATTCGTCATACTGATGTGATGGATACGCTTCGCCACTCCGGTTCAATCATCATCAAGCGCTCTCCTGAGGAGCTCTACGACATGGTCGTTGACGTGACTCGCGTGGGCGAATGGAGCCCAATGTGCACGGCATGTTGGTGGGACGAGGGCGACGGACCGCGTGTCGGTGCCAAGTTCACTGGACGCAATGAGCGTCAAGAGCGAACGTGGGAGACACGCTCGGAGGTCGTCGCGGCAGACCGCGGCCGTCGGTTCGCCTGGGAGGTGGTTGAGCCACCTACCGCCGCTCGTTGGAGCTACTCGTTCGTTGCCAAGGACGGAGGGACCGAGGTCACCGAATCCTGGGAGCTACCTCCCGAGGGTTCAGCTTTCTTCGAGAAGATGTTCGGTGACGATGCGGCGAAGGAGATTGATATCCGCAAAGACTGGGCGAAGAACGGTATTGGGGCGACGTTGGCAGCCATCAAGGACATAGCCGAGGCCTGAGCTCAGCGCTTATCTACCTGTCCCCGTACGACGCTGCAGGGTATGAGCACGGCTGAGACCACGATCGGGTTGTGATAGGTAGCGGCGTTGCCGTCCGGGGGCTATCGGTGGCACTACTCACAAGGATGTGGAAATCTCGACTGGGTAGCCCGACGGGTCAAGAGGCTCGCCTGTCCCAAAAGAGGAGGCATCATGATCGGTGTCAGCGTTGCATTCGACTACGACGACAGCTTCGATCGTTCCCGGGTAGTGGAGGTGGCCAAGAACGCGCGGAAGATGTTCGAGGGCCTCTCGGGCCTTCGCTTCAAGGCCTTCACCCTGGACGAGAAGCAGCAGAGGGCGATGAACTTCTACGTGTGGGACTCGCAAGAGGCGGCGGAAGCTTTTTTCACCGACGAGCTTCGAGAGAGAGTGACTGGGTTGTACGGGGTAGCACCGACCGTGAGTTTTTTGGAGATTGCCGAACTCGTTGACAACTCATAGTCACGGAAGTGCGGACATCGACCGGACCGAGACTGCCTCCGTAGGCCGGCGAGGGGCGCACTGCGATCAGACCTCCGCGAGCCACACCCGGAGTGATCCAACCGCTTTGAACCCACTGTTCTGAGCGTCAGCCAGTGCTTCACCCCGTTCGTAGCCAATAAGCGGGAGATCGGGAAAGGATGCCCGGGCACATTGCGCCAAGGCGGACCATGTCTCCGATCCATGACCTGCCTCGCAGAAGACATTGGAGATTCCAGCGGCGTCTGCGCCTCGGTTCACGATTCCGCCAGCCAGGATTCTGTCGTTCGCTATTCGACCGAGGACGACAACGGTCTCAGAGAGCAATCCCGGCAGGAAGAGGCCCCTGGGCCCGTCGTCCTGGCACCAGGCCTCTTCCCAGAGACCCAAGCCATCGGGGTCCGTGAACTCGGTCCAATCCGCGGGGACACTCCAAGCCTTGGCGGGCGGAGTTGGCGACATGATCCATTTGGCATCGAAGAGGACGCCAAACCCGTGGGGCGCAAGATCGAGAGAGGAGAAGCTGTCTTTGATCGTGCAGCCGGGTGAGGAGTCGATACGTGAGAGCAGGTCGGGAACACTCGGCAATGGGATCAGCGTGACTGCATCGGGGAACAGTGGAGGAGTCCGCGCTGGACTCGTCCATGCATCTTGAGTGAAGACACCCTGGCCCCGGTGAGTCCCCAAGACGAGATCGCACCATCGAGCGTTGTTCTCAGCTCCGAGCCTCTGCCACGCGCCCACCCTGCCGAGTGTTACATGCTGGGGAGAGACCAGCCTGCCCCAGTACTTCGGTTATGCCCTACTTCCCCAATCAGCGCTAGGTCAACGCGGTAACCGTCCATGCGCCTGCACCGACCACCAAGGTTCGCCGGGACCGGGCCGACACCAACGGCATCGTGACCTTTCCCCACCGCTCCGAGCTGCACCACATCGGGGTCGGCCGGGCCCACAAGAACGAACGCGTCCTCATGTTGGTGGCCGACCTCGACGTGCGCATCCTCGACACCGAAGGGACCGTGCTGCGGCACCTGACTCTCGATCCGGCCAGGGACTACTAGCCCATTCGCTGACAGCTACCTTCTGTGGGTTCAGAGGTCCCAGAAACTCTGAGACATCACATTCGGTTCGTGGGCCACCGACAAAACGCCACTGAGCAGCCAGCGAGGGGCTCCACGTGACATGACTTCCCACGCTATGACCTTCGATTTCCCACCGCCTTGACCAGGGTTTCCACAGAGAGGACCCCGGGATTGTGATCGGACCCATTTCATCGAGGCCCTCAACGACTTGTGCTGGTTCGGCCAAGCTGAACCACCTGATTGGTACACAGACGCACCCTGGTCAGAATGACCCGAGCCCGGCGATAGGGGACACCATGCCGAAGTCAGCCGCCGTCGAGGCGAGTCAGTTCCGTAAGCCGCAGAGCGAGGTCACCGAGTGAATCAGCAAGCGACTGGTCCCATTCGGTCTCACCTCCTAGCAGTCCGCTCCTGAGGGTCTCTGCCGCATCCCGCATCGCAACCGCAAGTCGACTCGCTTGTTCACCGTCAAGTTTGTCGAGGGAGAGCCCATTCAAGGCCTGAGCTCTCACAAGCACCTCACGGTCTTTGGGGTTCGGAAGGCGTTCTGTCGCCTCGCTAGCCAGTAGCCGAAAGGCCGCCCCAGAGACTTTCCAGGTTCCCTTATCCGGGATCGTTACTAGGACGGACACGAACCTACGGTAGCCACTCTCCCGGCGTATGGGGGCACCCCACCCGAAGGATTGGCGCATCTATTGGGAGGTCCTCAGCTCTAGGGACGACGTCCGGAAAGGTCGAGGAGCCGATCCTGCAGCGCTGCGCCTTCGCCAAGTTCGCCGCTCGGTCCCGAGCCGAAGAAACCGCTCTTGCCAATGAAGCTCGCCATCGGTGACATGCCAGCCCAGACCTCACCGACCAGCTCCGGATCGACTGTTCATCCCCACCGATGGCGCGCGCCAAATCCCAAGCGTGGAGTAAGGCATCGCCGACACGCATCCCGAGGAACTGGGAGCATGGGATATCACCCATCACCGGGTGCGCCACGGTGCCGTCGAGCGCGCCAAAGGCCGAGAATCCAGCACGCTCTTCGGCAGTACGCCATTCCCACTCTGTCCTCAGGTCGGGGACTGAGGACACCTCCTCCACTGCCGCCTCGCGGTTCCATGTCTCGCCGGACAGGATCTGGCGAGACATGGTGGCTCCCACGGCCATGTGCTCAACAAGGTCCCTGACCGACCAGCCTTCGCAAGGGGTTTGCAGGGCCCACTCCTGCGCATTCACCGATTGGAGACGAAGCCGTACTTCCCCATGGGCACGGTCAAGTGATCTCAGGTCCATCAAGGGCCTTCTCTCTGGTCGAAGGTACAGGGGATCCGATCGTATCGTCGGCACGGTTGAGCATCACGACCTAGTCCCGGCGTACTGGGGCAGTCGTACTGAACTGTCGGCTCCCTCGTGGGCGACGGGTCAGCTGAACTCCTTGAGGAGGTCCGGAGCCCGACCACAGTCCGGCTAACGAGACGGTGAGGACTTCGTCCGTACACTGACGGGAGATTCTCAGAGCTTTCGATTGGCACCAGCGAGGATGGCCTAATGACAAGCGTTTCACCCAGAGTCGCAGGCACAGAGCGAGGTCAGCGGCGGCTGAATGGACCCCAGACCACCGGCAGGGATTACCAAAACCTGTCGCAGCCCGATCTTGGACTTGAATGCCATCCGGACGTGCCGGTGCCGATGCGTGATGGGATCAACCTGTTGGTTGACGTTCATCGTCCTGACGACCGTGGTAGTCATCCCGTCCTGATCGCCGCATCGCCCTATCCGCGCCAGATCCAGGACGTTGGCGCGCCAATGGGATTCATCGAGGCTGGAGCGACGGACTTCTTCGTGCCCCGAGGATATGTCCACGTGATCGCCAACTTCCGCGGGACAGGCGGCTCTGGGGGGACCTTCGGATTCCACGACGCCCAGGAGCGTCAAGACCTGTACGACCTCGTCGAGTGGGCAGCGGAGCAACCCTGGTCGAACGGCAGAGTCGGCATGATTGGCATCAGCTACTTCGCGATGGCCCAGCTCGAAGCGGCCAGTCAGAATCCGCCACATCTGCAGGCCATCTTCCCGATTGCCACGTCCTCGGACCTCTACGAGGGGGTGTACCACCACGGTCTCTTCAACTCGACCTTCATCACGCCCTTTCTCTCCATGGTCGGGATGACCTCGAAGCACGACAGACTCTGGCGCGGAAAGGTCGTGAAGGCGTTACGTCGCATCCTCAACACTCCACGCCTGCACCAGAAGTTCGCCACGATGAACGGCGAATCGTCGATCGGGATCATGAAGGCCGCTCTACGCCTCCAGCATGACCCTTATCCCTGGGACGATCTTTGGCGTTCCGTGGCCGTCGAACACCAAGCGCGCGACGCCTGGTGGGACGAGCGAAACGTCCTCCCCCTCTTGGGGGATGTGACGATTCCCGTCTACTTGGGCTGTGACTGGGACAATGTGCCCCTCCACCTACCCGGAACCTTTGAAGTCCTCGATGCGCTCAAACATAATGAGAGCGTCCGGGTGGCCCTACTCGGACAGTTCGGACTGACCTGGCCCTGGGAGAGCCTGCACGTCGAGGCCTTGGCTTGGTTCGATCAGTGGCTAAAGGATCGGGACACCGGAATCCTCGATGGGCCGCCCCTCCGCTATTGGCTCCCTGTCGCAGACGAATGGCACGCTTCCGATACCTGGCCTCCGCCGGAGTGCTCGCTACGCGAGCTCATCCTCTCCGCTGATGGATCTCTTGGAGAAGGTCGAGAGAACACCGGGAGTCGGGCGTATCTGGCACTGGGTGCGGGACTCAATCGGGCGCAGGTCAGTGCGACCGACCCACCTTTATCCCTTACGTGGACGACAGATATGCTCGATCAGCATTGGGACGTCGTCGGCAACATGGAGCTCTTGCTCGATGCTCAGAGTACGGCGATCGACACTGCGTGGATCCTGACGCTCCAAGACGTTGCTCCCGATGGAACCGCTGTGAACATCACAGCTGGGTTCCTTCGGGCTGCTCTTCGTCGGATTGACGACGAGGCGAGCCGCCCTGGGGCACCGGTGCTCCCATGCCGGACGGCTGAAGCGATCCCCCTCGGTCAAACAGTAAGTTACCGAATCCCACTCGTCCCCAATGCCCGCCGCATCCGGGCTGGGCACCGCCTCCGGCTCGTCCTCACCAGTGACGATCAGCGTCCGGACGCTCCCGCGATGATGGGTTTCGGCACGGAGTGACTGGCACCAACACCATCAATACAGTTCTTGCATCGTCGCGACTCCTTCTCCCTGTCTCTTGGGTTTTCATTGACTTTGGATCTTGACCTTCCGCACATAAGGTCATTCCAGGTACTTCGACCACGACCAGATCGCTTGTCAGTTGCGTTCGAGGCGGCGTCTGGTCTTCCCAGGCTTGCCCCTGAGGGGTATCCCTATGGTGCCGCAGGGTGGCATCTCCAGTCCCGGCGTTCGGAGGCGGTCCCAAGAGAGAGATCCAGAGCCTCCGCCTTTCAGCCCGGGATCACATTGTGCACGTTCGCCACCATTGGCTCTTTGAGTTCAACGCCCAGCTCGGCGAGGATGGGGACCAGGGTCTTACCAAAGGCATCGAAATCCGCTTGCGATTCCCAGATGTCAAAGACCTGAATCTCACCGTTTGATTCGAGAGCGACGTGGTACGTGCGGCCCTTGGGAGATCCCTGTCCGGCTGCTTCCAGTTTCTTTATCGCATTCTCATACTTGTCCGGCGTGAACTTGTCGTGAACGAAATAGATGCCAAGTGCCATGGTGGACAGCCCTCCCGTCGTCAAAGGACACAATCGTGGCCTGGGTCACGCTACCTGACATGCGGCCCCCCTTGCGGGGCTGGCGTACTCGCAGGAACCGCATGCTTCGAGCCGGCCGAGTGCGGTGATCTGGCATCGGACATCGGAGTGGCTAAGGGTGTGTGTCTGATATCCCCGAAGTGCCGTACGGGGGCAGGGCTGACGTCACCGAATCGGGACCCTGCTACAGCTCCGTTGAATGTGAGTCGGTCCGTCCGGTTCGCTCTGCCCATTTCGCCACATCGGGCCAATTCCACACCAAGCCCATTCTTAGGACGGCAACGGGCTGCGGAAAGTCAGCGTGCCGGCGGCGCCAATCATGAACGGTCTGAGGTACCGCTAGCCCGAGACGGTCTGCGATTTCTGCCGCCCCGACCAGTTGGTCGACCTCAACTCTCCTAACCATCGCCACACCGTAGACATCGGCTGGGACAGAAGTGTGTTGCATACGATCCTATGCAGTGACTATGATCATATGCAAAGGGGCCCCGGCGGTGCGCGAACACCCCGGGGCCGTGGCCAGCACCTACAAGGAGGTACTGACGTGGCCAAGGTTACCGAGGCGCGCTCGCGTTTGGCAGAAGTGGTCGAGATCCGCCCCGGGGCGCGGTCGTCCCATGTCGAACCGGTGCCCTCCGGGCCGATCATGTTGGCCCCCAGCGACTTCGCCTTCTTGTGGGACGAGTGCCCCCGTTGCTTCTACCTCAAGGTGGTCCGTAGAGAGGGCAGGCCTCGAACACCCTTTCCGTCAGTGTTCGGGAAAATCGATCGCGCCATGAAGTCGTTCTACATGGGCCAACGGACCGAATCGCTCGATTTGGGTATGCCGGCGGGAACCATCGGCGGAGCCGACCGCACTGTTCGGTCGTCGGGATTGACGATTCCGGGGAGCGCCACCCTGGGCGCCATTCGCGGAAGCCTCGATGCCCTTGTCCGCTGTGATGACGGCAGCGTGGGCGTGGTCGATTTCAAGACCGTTGAGCCAAATCCAGACCATGTAGCCCGGTACAGCCGTCAGCTCCACGCGTATGCGATGGCCCTCGAGCAGCCCTGGTCCGGGCCGCCTACCAAGGTCAGTGCTCTCGGACTCTTGTGTTTCTCACCCGAGTCCTTCACGAGCACCCAGAGAGCGGCGCTGTGTGGTGACATAAAGTGGCTCGAGATCGAACGAGACGACCCGTCCTTCTTGCGGTTTTTGATCGAGGTGATGTCGGTGATCGATCGATCTGAGCCCCCTCCGGCATCGGCGAGCTGCGTGTGGTGCCGCTGGAGAGCTGAGAACCGTGCGGCGTCTTAGGAGCGAGTGCCGTGATGTCGTGCCCGGCGGGCGGCTCCCGACCCATCAGATCCCGAGTCGCGTTCGTCCTGTTCCAGGCACAATTCGACCCAAAGAGGGGACTAGTCCACCAGCGCGAGACCAACTCCCGCTAACAATGGTGAAGCTTCTTCCAGTGACCAGCCGTCCGGAAGCGAAGTTCCCCAGAATCATCGGGGAGCACCGGACCAAAGCACCGTGTCCACGCAGGGAAGACGACCGGCGCCATAACGCGCAGCGAGAGTCGTTTGAACTGAGGAACACGTGGGTCGGAAAGAAGATCGGCGAGACACGAGGGCTAGGGGCCACGCTGTGGCCGGCCAGAGTGCTCCCGTCGCTGGCGCGGAATCGGGGATCGCTCGTAGTCGTTCCCTGGAGAGGTTCCTCGAGCACCGGCTGGCCGAACATTGGTACGCCGGCCAACCACTCGGTGTCGGGGAGTCGGTGAGCGGGGTCATCAACCGGTTCTCCCCGAGATCGGTGCCCGCTGGTCAGTGGGCCCGAATCGAAGGACTGGTTCGCGACTCGGTTCGCCGTGCGGTTCCTGTGAGCGCACACTCTGCGGAAGCCCTCATGAACGTGGTCACCCAGCTTGCCGTGTGGGTGGAATCTATCGGCCAGCCGCTTACCGCCGAGGTGGTCTTTCATCCCGATACGGTCGACCGGTTTGCCAAGGAAGCGTGCGCCGACATGGCCGCGGGGACCCAGAACAACTACCGCAGCCAACTCCGGGGCGTCGGTGCCGCTGTGCTCGGCCCCGAGATCTACCCGCCCGCTCCTCTCCAACTTCCCAGAGCTGACCCGGTCGCTCCTTACTCAGCGGGCGAGGTGGCCGGGTTCCGGTCCTGGGCCAGGGGACTGCCCACCGAGCGCTATCGGGACAACGCGGCCGTCATTTTGGCCTTTGCCCTGGGCGCCGGTCTGTCCAGCCAGGAGATCAACCGACTGGTCGGCACCGACGTCGCGCTGGACGATAACGGTGTCACCGTCCATGTGATCGGCGAGCGGGCCCGGGACGTCCCCGTCCTTGCCGCCTACGAGGACGAGGTCGCGAACACGGCCCAGCGGGCGGGGGAGGAACCGGTCTTCTTGCCTGGGCGCTCGTCCATCGACCGCAAGCAGGTACCCAACTTCCTCTTCCGGTGCCCCAAGGGTCCGATGGGGCGACCCAACGTCGACCGCTTGCGCAACACGTGGATTGTCGGACACCTCTCGGCCGGGACGCACCTGTCGGTGCTGGCCCAGGCCGCCGGCGTGCGCCCAGAGCAGATCGTCCGCTACCAACGCTTTGCGGTCGCTCCGGCGCCCGAAGTCGCCCGTCGCCAGCTGCGCGGAGCCTGATGGCCATCACTTTCGACTCGTCGGCCCCCGGGCCAGAGGGCGCGGCCGGCTCCGAGGATGCGCTGCGAGAGGGCGAGGGTCGACCCGTCGCGCTGACCCTTTTGCCCTCGCATCGCAGCACCCTCGATGACGAGACGGTCCGGCTGTCGATCCGTTTAGTCGAGGGAAGCGGGATTGTGGCGCGTCTGGCGACGTGGAAAGAAACAGAGCGCCGTGGGCCCGGTGGACGTCCCGAGACCTTCCCAACCCGCGCCCTATTGGTTGGCCTGACGGCTTGCGCGTTGACCGATCAACCGCTGCATCTCACCCGGGTCACCGAGATTCTCTTCGTTCAGCTCGGTGCGACATGGCGTGGGCAGTTGGGACTGCCTGAGCCACCTGCAGCCGATGACCACCAGGCGTGGGCGGCCCTCTATCGCAACGTGCGCACCCGCTTCCATGGGATGCTTGCCCTGGTCGATCCGTCGCCCACCCCGAAGAACCGGCGCCTCGACGACGACACCTTCAACCGGCTGACGACCGATCATCGGGCCGAGCGAACCGAAGAGGAGTGGGCCGAGCGCGATGACCGACTGGATTGGCTCATCAACGCACTGATCGAAGCCAGCATCAAACTGTTGCCACGCGATGTACGACGAGCGTACCGGGGGTCGGTCGGCGTCGACGGCACCCTGGTTCGGGGCCACTCCCGTCCTTACGTCCGCAAGCGCGGTACCAAGACGAAGAAGGGGCGTAAACCCGAGATCGAGTTGCACTCCGTTGACCCCGACGCCGGCTTCTACGTCCGCCAGGCCGACGAGCGGGACGCCGGAGTCGACACCACCACGGGGCGGGACAAAATCGCCTGGGGTTATGAGGCCACCTTTGCGGTGTCCGGTGCGGCGACACCGGACGAAGAGGGTGTGTTCCCGAATGTCATCCTTGCCATGACCGTGCTCGACCAACCGGGGCGCTCCGTCGGGCGCCACGGCGCCCAAGTCCTCGCCAGCTTGGCTACCCGGGACTATCCCGCTGGCTTCCTCGCCGCCTACCGGGCGTTTTCGAGCGCCAAGGCCGAAGAGTTCCAGCTCCCGGCCCTCGCCCTTGGCTACCGACCTGTCTATGACTACAAGATCGATCAGTTAGGCGTCCAGGACGAGGCCGATGGGTTCCTCCAGATCGAAGGCGACTGTACTGCCCTCATCCCCGAGTGCTCCGAGAGGCCACCTGGGACACCGCCACCACGTCTTTGACGAAGACACCTATACCGGCGCCTTTCTAACCGATGGATTGTGGCCAACCCAAGGGCAAGCCTGACGCCGAGGGCCACGTGCGGCTGCAGTGCCCGGCCGCCGGCTCCTGGCCGATGGCGAGGTGCCCACTCAAGCCCGAATCGATGAACCGAGACACGCTCGGTCGCCTGCACATCCCCGTGGCGGGCGAGCTTGCTGCGGCACCACCCAAGTCCTGCACCCAGCAGAGCGTGACCGTGCCGCCCAGCGCCGGTGCCAAATTCCACCAGGAGCTGCTGTTCGAGAGCCCCGAGTGGAAATTCGCCTACAACTCGCTGCGCAACACCAACGAAGGCATGAACGGGTACATCAAGGACCCGTCCCACGAGGCACTCGACGACCCCGGGCGCCGACGCATCCACGGGGTGGCGGCCCAGAGTCTGTCCGTCGCCCTACTCGTTGTGGCGGCCAACGTCCGGAAGATCCGATCGTTCCTGGCGGCGAGAGCAGGCGAACGCTCAGGCAAGTCTCGTCGACCTCGTCGGCGGAAGACCATGCCCATTACGCATTGGCGCCCACCGACTTCCGTGGCAACTGGATCCTCAGACCCGGACCCTCCGCTGACCGCCTGACCCAGCGTCGCCGCCCCAGCTCGTTGCACGCCGGGCTTCGTCGCGCCCGTCGTGCCGCAGGCGAGTGGCGGACAGCGAGGTCGGCGTCCCTTGCTGGCCTCGCAAGTAGCCTCAGCCCTTGGCTCGGCCAAAAATCCGGCGCTGGATGGCACCAGGACTCTGGATTTTGTCCACTGGACGTGCCTCATTCTGTCGACACCCCTTCGTGGGCGAGGCGGGACTTGAACCCGCACATCCTTTCGGACACAGGAACCTGAATCCTGCGCGTCTGCCAATTCCGCCACTCGCCCGGGTGACCGGACAAGAGTAGTCGCTAGGCCGGCCTCCCCGGTTCGGCTCGGCTGGGGGGTCCTGGCCTAGGTGACCAGGTCAGACGCCCTCTGAATCCCTCTTGGGCGCCGCGGCCCGGTAATCTCTGGAAGACCATGGGACTCCAGCAGTTTGAGGAGCGACTCGAGCGTCTGGTGGAGGGCACGTTGGCCAAGCCGTTTCGAAGCAGCCTCCAACCGGTCGAAATCGGCCGCAGGTTGACACGCGAGATGGACCTCCACCGACGGGTGGGGGTGCGAGGCCTCATCGCGCCCAATGCCTTCGCGGTCACGCTCTCGGCGGCCGACGTGAGCCGCTTCTCCAATTTCATCGACGCGCTCTCCCGCGAGCTCTCCGATGCGGCGCGCGAGCACGCGCGGATTGAGGGCTACTCGTTCGTGGGCCCGGTCGAGGTGGAGATCTTTGAAGGCGCCAGCATGAAGCCCGGACGCTTCACGGTGACGGCGGATGTGCACGAGAGCGAGGACGGCGGTTTCCTGGCCGAGGTCGTCCTGCCGGACGGTCGGAGGGTGGCGGTGGGCTCGGAAGCCCTGGTCATCGGTCGACTGCCCGAGTGTGGGATTGTGCTGCCGGACTCCAACGTGAGCCGGCGCCATGCCGAGCTGCGGCGAAAGGGTGACGGCGTGTTCGTCACCGATCTCGGGTCCACCAACGGAACGAGGGTCAACGGCACCCCGGTCCGCGAACAGCTCCTCGCCAGCGGGGACGAGATCAGTGTGGGTTCGACGAAGCTCGTCTTCGAAATGTCGTGACGGCACCTGATCCGGTCGCGGTCCTCATCGCCACCCAAAACCTGAATGCGGTCCTCCGCGTCATGCAATGGGGCGTCATCGCGCTGATCTTCTTGTTCTTCCTGCGCGTCATCCGGGCCGTCTGGGTCGAGATGAGCCCGGCCACCATTCGCAAACCCCGCTCGGTACGCCGCCAGGAACGTCGTGAGGTGCGGGCGGCCGCGGTGAGCGTTCCGACGCAGCCGCGCCCGAGCCGGCGCCGACAGCTGTACCTCAAGGTGGTCCAGCCTCCGGAACACGCAGGGCGTACCTACGACCTCGACGACGAGCTGACCATCGGGCGCTCGCCCGGCTGTGGTGTCTCCATGCCCGAGGACATCTACACGTCGACGCTGCACGCCCGACTGTTCCGGCGCAACGATCAGCTCTGGGTCGAGGACCTCGGCTCGACCAACGGGACGTTCGTCAACTCCGAACAGATCACGCAAGCAGCACGGCTGGGCAAGGGGGACATGCTCCAGATCGGCTCCACCGTCTTCGAGGTCTCCCGTTGACAGTGCTGCGGTCGGGATCTGCCTCCGACGTGGGGCGGGTCCGCACCGTCAATCAGGACCTGCCGCTCGAGCGCCCCAATCTCTACGCTGTGGCTGACGGCATGGGGGGCCACGTCGGCGGCGAGGTTGCGGCCCGCGTTGCCGTCGAGACGCTCGATCAAGCCTTCGACCGGGCGCCGACCATCGACGGTCTACGCGAGGCCTTCTCCGAGGCCAACGCCGCCGTCTGGCACGAGAGCCAGGTCAACACAGAGCTGCGTGGCATGGGCACCACACTCACCGCGGTGGCCCTCGTGGGTGGCACCGAGGGGCGGGACGTCTTGGCGCTGGCCAACGTGGGCGACTCGCGGGCCTACATCTTCTCGGGCGGTGAGATCACACAGGTGACGGACGACCACAGCCTGGCCGAGGAGCGGATGCGCCACGGCGAGATGACCGAGGCGGAGGCGGCCGTGCATCCCCAGCGGCACATCCTCACGCGTGCCCTCGGCGTGTCTGCCGAGGTGGACGCCGACATGTGGGAGCTGGAGCTGCAAACCGGTGACCGGCTGCTCCTCTGCTCCGACGGCCTCACCAATGAAGTCGGCAACGACGAGCTCGTCGGCATTTTGGGGGAGGTCGACGACCCAGGGGAGGCGGCACGGCAACTGGTCGACGCCGCCAACCGAAACGGGGGTGCCGACAACATCACGGTCGTCGTCGTCGACGTGCAGGTCGGGGAGGAGGGCGACGGCGCCGGGTCGAAGGTGACGCCGCTGGCGCTGGGTGGCGCTGCTGCGGTTGCGCCCGTGGCTGCGACGGCCGCCGTCCCGGTGGTGGAGAGGGAGACGGATGGGGAGGCGCCCGAAAGAGTGTCCGGGCCCGGGCCCGAGTCCCACTCGGAGACCAGCTCTCAGCAGGGCGCTTTCGCAGGGTTGACCGACGACACCATGATGGTCCCGGCCGTCGCACGGGACGAGACGCTGGCTCCCGGCGCCCGACTCGTCTTCGGCGACGAGCCGGCCACGCTGGCGGAGACCGGTCCGCGCAGCGACGAGTTCTTCGTGGGCGCGGCCGCCGCGGTGCCGGTGGCCCGCTCCACCACGCGGGTGCCACCCCCGCCGGGCCAGCGGGCGAACGACAAGCCCGAAGGGAAGGAGAGCCGCGGGGCACGCCGCCGACGCCTGGGCATCCCACGCCGCATCACTCCGAGGGTGATCGGGTTCGTGATTCTGGTAGCCGCCGTGCCGGTCGCGGCGTACTACGTCCTCAAGTGGTACGCCTACGACAACTGGGTCGTGACGGCGCAGGGCGACGTGATCGTGGTGAAACAGGGCCAGCCGGGCGGGGTGCTGTGGTTTCACCCCAAGGTGGTGGATCGCACCGGCCAAACGACCCAGGACGTTTCACCCGCCGCCGCCGATGCCCTCAAGGCCGGCGTCCAGCAACCGTCGCTGGCGGCCGCCCGGCGCTACGTCACGAGCATCACCACCACCACGACAACGACGACGACCACGACCACAACGACGACGCCGGTCCACCGGATCGTGCCGACGCCGCAGCCGCCCAGCGCCATCACGACCACGACCGTGCCCATCGCGACGGCCACCACGGTTCCTGTGACGACGACGACGGCGGCGCCATGACGGGCCGTACCGTTCCGCGTCGGCGAAGGCTCCCAGCGTAGGCTCCTGGGCGCCATGGAACCGGTTGACACACCGCGGATTTATTCGGGTCGCTACGAGCTGACCCATCTGATCGCCCGTGGCGGCATGGCCCAGGTCTACCGGGCCATGGACCGCCAGCTCGAACGACCGGTGGCGCTCAAGGTCCTCTTTCCCGAGCTCTCCGTGGACCGCACGTTCGTCGAGCGCTTCCGGCGGGAGGCCCAGGCCGCCGCGAACCTGTCCCACCCCAATATCGTCCCGGTCTTCGACTGGGGGGAGGACGACGGTTCGTACTTCATCGTCATGGAGTACGTCGAGGGCCGCCCACTCTCCGCCGTCCTGCGCGACCCCCAGCGCATCCCTCCCCGCCAGATCGCCACCATCGGCGCCGGCGTCGCGGCTGCGCTGGCGTTCGCCCACCGGCACGGCGTGGTCCATCGTGACGTGAAGCCGGGCAACGTCCTCATCACGCCCGAAGGCGACGTCAAGGTCACGGACTTCGGCATCGCCCGGGCCATGAACACAGAGGAGAGCCTGACCCAGACGGGTGCCGTCATGGGAACGGCCGCCTACTTCTCGCCGGAGCAGGCCGAGGGCAAGGGCGTGGACTCGCGCAGCGACATCTACTCCCTCGGCGTGGTGCTCTACGAGATGGCAGTCGGCCGACCGCCCTTCACCGGCGACTCGCCGGTGGCGGTGGCGTCCAAGCACGTGCGTGACATGCCCGTGCTGCCCCGCGAGGCGAACCCGACGGTCCCTCCTGCGCTCGAGGCCGTCGTCATGAAGGCGATGGCCAAGAGCCCCGAGGACAGGTACGGATCTGCAGAGGAACTGCGCGCCGACCTGCTCCGCTTCGCCGACGGCCGACCCGTCGAGGCGGGGGACCCGGGCCTGACCGCCATGATGACGGGCGTGGTGGGCGCGACCCAGGTGGTCCCCATGACCACCGGCCGCACCATGGCCGTTCCCGCCGGCGTCGGGACTCCGACGAGCCGGGAGGACCTCGAGCGCAAGAAGCGCACACGCAATCTGATCATCGTCCTGATCGTGCTCCTGGTGGCTCTGGCTGTCATCGCCTTCTTCCTCCTGCGCTCCGTCGGGGTCTTCGGGGGCAACGTCACCGTGCCGGACGTCGTCGGCCTCCCCGCCGGCCAGGCCACGCAGACGCTGCAGAACGACCACCTGACCGTGGGCAGCAGCACCACCAAGACGAGCAACAAGGCCAAGGGCGACGTCCTCTCGACGAACCCCGCGGCGGGCGCCTCGGTGGCGAAGAACTCGGCGGTGAACCTGGTCGTGAGCGGCGGTCCGAACATTCCCACCGTCGAGGTCCCCTCCGTCACGGGGAAGCAGCTCACCCAGGCGATCGTCACGCTGCAGAGCGCGAACCTCGGCTACACCGTCCACAACGTCACCAGCAACCAACCGGTGGGTACGGTGCTGAGCCAGAACCCGGCCGCTGGCGCCAAGATCCTCGAGACGCGCAAGGTCACCTTGACGGTCTCGGGCACGCAGAGCTCGGTCTCGGTTCCGAGCGTGATCGGGCAGTCGCCCGCGCGCGCCGGGAGCATCTTGCAACAGGCCGGACTGAACGTGGGCAGCCAGACCAGCGCCTGTTCGAGTCAGCCCAATGGCGTCGTCTCGGCCCAGAGCCCGAGCGCGGACAACACCGTCCCACCCAACACGGCCGTCAACCTGGTCGTCTCCAGTGGCAATTGCGTCTCGGTCCCCGGTGTGGTGGGGCAGTCGCAGAGTGCGGCCACCGCGGCCATCACGGGTGTCGGCCTGGTGGCCAACGCCACCTTCGACACCGGGTGTGCCGGTGGGGCCCAGCCGGGCAACGTCGACAGCCAGAGCCCAGCGGCCAACGCGCAGGTCAACAGCGGGAGCACGGTGACCATATCGGTGTGCCAGGCGGCGGCGACGACGACCACCACAACGACCACGCCTCCGTCGTCGACCACCACGACGGTCTCTTCGACCCCGACGACAGGTGCCGGCGGAGGTGGCGGAGCCGGGCACCCCTGACGCCGCCGCGACGCCACGCCACGCCGGCGGGGCGGGCGAGGGATCAGGCCGGTGCGGTCGCCGCCAGCTGACCGAGGAAGTTGGCCAGGAGGGCCGGGCCGGACGCGGTGAGGACCGACTCGGGGTGGAACTGCACGCCCTCGACGCGCAGCGTGCGATGGCGCAGGCCCATGACGACGCCGTCGGTCGAGGTGGCCGTCACCTCCAGCTCGTCGGGCACCGAGTCGGGGTGCACGACCAGGGAGTGATACCGGGTGGCGACGAAGGGGTTGGGAAGGCCGGCGAACAGGCCCTGCCCGTCGTGATGGATCTCCGAGGTCTTGCCGTGCATGAGGTGGGGAGCCGCCACAATGGTGCCGCCGTAGGACTCGCCGATGCACTGGTGGCCGAGGCACACGCCCAGCAGCGGGATCTCCCCGGCCAGCTGGCGGACGGCCTCCAGGCTCACCCCACCGTCCTCGGGCCGCCCCGGCCCCGGCGAGATGAGCACGGCGTCGGGCTGCTCGGCCCTGATGCCGGCCACGTCGATGGCGTCGTTACGGAACACCACCGGATCGGCACCCAGCTCGCCCAGCTCCTGGACCAGGTTGTAGACGAAGGAGTCGTAGTTGTCGAGGACGAGCACCCGGGGTCCCATGGGTCCAAAAGCGTACCGGGCGCGGCCGGAGGCTTTCGCCGGCGGTGACTAACCTCTGGGCCGTGGCCACCAGCACCAAGGGACCGGGCGGCGCGTCCAAGAAGGGGAAGTCGGCCACTGGCCGCGCCTCGAAGGTCGGCCGCTACAAGTCGCCCGAGGAGAGCGGGCGCTACACGGCGCCCATCCCCAAGAACGTGCGTCACAGCCCACCGTGGTTCGGGGCTCTCATTCTGGTGCTGCTGATCGGGGGGGTCGCCGTGATCACGGTCAACTACCTGGCCCACCTGCCGTTCATGGCGCACGGCTCGCCCTGGGGCCTCGTCATCGGCCTGGCCGCCATCTTCGTCGGCTTCCTGTTGGCCACCCGCTACCGCTGACCGCGGCCCAGGGCCGCACCGAGGTCAGCCCAGCCGCTCAATGATGGTGGCGTTGGCCAGTCCGCCGCCCTCGCACATGGTGAGGAGCCCGTAGCGCCCATTGGTGCGCTCCAGTTCGTTGAGCAGCGTCGCCGTGAGCTTGCCGCCGGAGGCGCCGAGCGGGTGACCGAGGGCGATGGCGCCGCCGTTGGGGTTGACGAGCTCCATGTTCGGGTGGTGCTCCTTCTCCCAGGCCAGGACGACCGAGGCGAAGGCCTCGTTGATCTCGACGGCGTCGATGTCGTCCATCGTCAACTTGGCTCGCTCCAGTACCGTCGTCGTGGCCGGGATCGGTCCCGTCAGCATGGTCACCGGGTCGACGCCGGCCAGCGCGAAGGCGTGGAAGCGCGCCCGGGGCCGCAGGCCGAGCGCGTTCGCCTTCTCTTCGCTCATGATCAGCACGGCGGAGGCGCCGTCGGTGATCTGCGACGAGTTCCCCGCCGTCACCTTTCCGTCCTCCTTGAAGGCGGGCTTCAGCTTGGCCAGCGTCTCCAAACTGGAGTCCGGGCGGATGCCCTCGTCCGCGGAGAAGATCTCGTCGGTGGCGTGACCCTCTTCGTCGCGCACGGGGACGGGCACGATCTCGTTCTCGAACCGGCCCTCGGCCGTGGCCCGGGCGGCCCGCTGGTGGCTCTGCACCGAGAAGGCGTCGAGATCCTCACGTGAGATGCCCCACTGGTCGGCGATCATCTCGGCTCCGATGCCCTGGCCCGGCATGCCGGTCTCGGTGTAACGCTGCATCATGCGGGGCCCGAAGGGGTACCCGAGGTCACGCACGACCGAGGACCCCATCGGCGTCCGGGTCATGGACTCGATGCCGCCGGCGATGGCGATGTCGTAGGCCCCGGCCATCACACCCTGGGCCGCGAAGTGGACCGCCTGCTGCGAGGAGCCGCACTGGCGGTCGATGGTGGTGGCGGGCACCGACTCGGGCCATCCGGCGGCGAGGACCGCGTTACGCCCGACGTTGAGGGACTGCTCGGCCACCTGCATGACGCAGCCCATGATCACGTCGTCGACCAGGGCGGGATCCAACTGGTTGCGCTCGGCTACGGCCTTGAGCGCCTCGGAGGCCAGGTCCACGGCATGCCAGCCGCGGAGCTTCCCGTTGCGCTTTCCCCCAGCGGTCCGGACGGCATCAACGATGACGGCGGTGGTCATGGTGTCTCCTCCCAAATCCGGTCGCGGCGATCGGCGCCGCACCGGTTCAGATCGGGAAGCATTCTACCCGGGACCGCCTGGTGGCCAAGCTGGCGACCCGTGCGTACGGGTCCCGGGCCCGGCCGCGCTCCGGGCGCCGCCGGACCGCCCGGTAGGGTCTGGCCCCGATGAGCCGCACCGGCAAGGACATGGACCGCTGGCTGGGCGACGGGGGCATGCCGATCATCGAGCTCGTCGGTGGTGCCTTCACCACCTACGGTGTCGACGGCGAGGACCTGGGCTGGGTCGAGGGGACCTTCGCCCCGACCGACCTCGCCTGCAACCCGCACGGGATCACCCAGGCCGGCATCCACTCCCTCCTGCTCGATGCCTGCATGAACTTCGCGATCAACGCCGCCCTCCCCGGGCGAGCCCGCACCCGGGGGACGCTGGAGATGAAGACCGAGTGCATGCGCCCGGCCCTGAAGGGCGAGCGCTACGCGTTGCGCGGCGAGGTGGCGCGGATGGCCAAGCAGGTGGCCTACGGCGAGGCCACCGTGCGCCGAGGCGACGGGGAGTTGGTCAGCCGGGCCACGGGGACCTTTCTCCTGCATCGACCCGACCCCGCCACCGTTCCGGGCCCCGCTCCCGCCCCCTGACCCCTTTCGCGTGCCGGTTCCCGGCCCCGGGGTGTGCCGCATCTGCCGTGGCCCCGTCGCGGCAGGCCGGGGCGACTGCTTCGCCTGCCGGGTGGTGGCCCGTCGGCTGGGCGGCCTGCCGCTGGCACCGGTGCTCCCGGTGCGCCTCTGCCCGCTGCCCAGCCCGTTGTACACGGTGCTGCTCGGCTACAAGGAGTCGCCGGTGGCCGAGGCCAGGGTGCGCTTCGCCCCCATGGTCCGTGCCCTCGTGCGCGCGTTCCTGCTCGAGCACGGTGCACAGCTCGAGGCACTGCTGGGCGGCGGGATCGACCTGGTGACGGTGGTGCCGTCGAGCCGCCGGCCCGGCTTCGGCCCTCTTGGCCTGGTCGAGGGGCTGGCCTCCGAGGTCGCCGGCGCCCTTCCGGCCGCGCGCTGGGCCCCCGGCCTGCTGCGGCGCACCGCTGCGGCGGACGGGTCACCGCCCGTCGCGCATATGCAACCGCATCCGGCGGCCTTTCATCTGGCGGCACCGGACCGGGACGGCGTCGTCGGTGCCCGGGTGCTCCTTCTGGACGACACCTACGTCAGCGGGGCGCGGTCGCAGAGCGCCGCCGCCGCGCTGCGACGCGTGGCCGGCGCGACGGTGATCACCCCCCTCGGTCGGGTGCTGCGGCCCGACCGGATCGCGCTGCACGCTGCCTTCCTGGAGCGGTTCGGCCGCCCGGCCGGCGGCGAGCTCAGACCGGGGCGTCCACAGGGAAGTGGACGAGCGTGAGTTCCTCGGAAGCCCCCCACAGCGCCGCCGCCAGCTGCAGATCGCGGGCGCGGCGCGAGGGGCGTACCACCCGGGGCGGGCCGTAGAGGCCGAAGAGATGTGCCGGGCCGATGTACTGGCCCGGACCCACCGACGACGAGGTGGCCGCGCACAGAATCGGGAGGGCGCCGCCAGCGGCCGACTGGCCCAGCAGGGTCCCGGCCGCCCGTCCGAGCTTGCGACGGATGCGGCTGTTCCCGAGGGCCGCACCGCTCGCCGCCAGATTGCTGCGCGTCCAGCCCGGATGCGCCGCGACGGCGAGCGTCGGGAGCCCGGCCGCCCGCAGGCGGCGATCGAGCTCGGCCGTGAAGAGCAGATTGGCGAGCTTGGACGTGCCATAGGCGACCCAGGTGCTGTGGAACGCCGCACCGGCGACGTCGTCGGGTCGCAGGTGTCCCATCCGGTGCATGTGCGAGCTCACCGTGACGATGCGGGAACGCGCCGTCGTCACGATGCGGTCCAGAAGGAGACCGGTCAGCGCGAAGTGGCCCAGGTGGTTCGTCGCCATCTGCAGTTCGAAGCCGTCGGCCGTCTGGCGGTAGGGGGTCCCCATCACTCCGGCGTTGTTGACGAGGATGTCCAGCCGGGCGTGGGTGGTGCGCACCCCGTCGGCGGCCCGTCGGACCGACACCAGATCGGCCAGATCGAGGTGGAGCAGCTCGAGCGACGAGCGCTCGAGTTCGCTCTCCAATTTGTCGCGCGCCCGGCGCGCCTTCTCGTCGTCGCGGCAGGCCATGATCACGTGTGCCCCGTGTTCGGCCAGCGCGCCAGCGGTCTCGTAGCCGATACCGCTGTTGGCTCCGGTGACGAGCGCCACACAGCCGGTCAGGTCGCCGATGTCCGCGGCGCTCCAGGCGGCGCCGTTGGTGACCTCGCTCCCCGGAATGCCGCTCACGCGTTGCTGATGTGGTCGGCGGGCACGGTTCCGAGCTTTCCGGCTTCGAAGTCTTCGAAGGCCTGGAGGATCTCGGCCCGCGTGTTCATCACGAACGGCCCGTGGGCATAGACCGGCTCGCCGATGGGTCGGCCCCCGAGAATGAGCACGTCCAGCGCGGCGTGCCGCGAGTCCTGGGCGGCGTCCGCCCGGAGCACGAGCGTGTCGCCGGTTCCGAAGACGGCCAGTTGACCGTCGTGGAACGGCCTCGCCTCGGCACCGACGCTGCCCCGGCCGGAGAGGGCGTAGGCCAGCGCGTTGAAGGCCCGCGACCAGGGGAGGACGAGCTCTGCACCGGGCTCCACGGTGGCGTGCACCAGCGAGATCGGCGTGTGGGTCGACCCCGGTCCCTCGTGGCCGGCCACGTCGCCCGCGATGACCCGGACCAAGGTTCCGCCGTCGGAAGAGGTGAGCAGGAGCACGTCGTCCGCCTCGATCCCCTGATAGCGCGGGTCGATCCATTTGTCGGCCGCCGGCAGGTTCACCCAGAGTTGAACGCCATGGAAGAGGCCCCCACTCGCTATGAGCTGCTCAGGGGGGCGCTCGATGTGCAAAATGCCCGAGCCAGCGGTCATCCACTGCGTGGAGCCGTTCGTGATGAGCCCGCCCCCACCGATGGAGTCCTGGTGTTGGAAGGTGCCGTCGATCATGTACGTGGCCGTCTCGAAGCCGCGGTGCGGATGCCAGGCTGTTCCCTTCGGCTCACCTGGGGCGTACTGGACCTCGCCCATCTGGTCCATGTGGATGAAGGGGTCGAGGTCGGTGAGCGGGACGCCGGCAAAAGCCCGGTGTACCGGGAACCCCTCCCCCTCGTACCCGGGGGGAGCATCGGTCACCGTCTTGACCGGGCGGAGCTCACCCGGCGTCGGGACCGCAACGCGCGGCAGAACCAGCGTGTCGGGGACGGTCACTGCGGGCATGCGAGCCTCACTCTCTGATTCTGTCGCGCGCAATGGGGCTGCGCGCACAGAGGTTGAACACGCGACGCCGGCCTTCTGTTCCGCCGGGCTGCCTCTGCGTCTCGTCAGGAGGCGTCGAGGCGCGCGACCTGGTCCGGGGTCAGCGAGATGTCAGCGGCCGCGGCCGACGCGCGGGCCGTCTCGGGCCGGCTGCTGCCCGGAATCGGGATCACCCGCGAGCCCTTGGCCAGCATCCAGGCCAGCGTCACCTGCTGCGGGCTGGCGTCGACTTCGGCTGCGACCTCGGCGAAGGCCGGAAAGTTCTCCTCAATCCGGTCGGACCGACCGATGCCGCCCATCGGGCTCCATGGGATGAAGACGATGCCGAGCTTCTCGCAGTGCGCCAGCTCGTTCTCTGAGGAGCGAAAGCGCGGGGAGAACTCGTTCTGCACGCTGACCAGCCGGCCGCCCAGCACCTTCTGTGCCTCGTCAATCTGGGCCACGGTCGCGTTGGAGACTCCCGCCATCAGGATCTTGCCCTCGTCCAGCAGGTCGGCCAGGGCGCCCACCGACTCGGCCCACGGGACGGACGGATCCGGACGGTGGTACTGGTACAGCCCGATGGCGTCGACGCCGAGAGCCTTGAGGGACGCTTCGCAGGCCTCCTTCACATACGCCGGATCCCCGTGCACCGTCCAACTGCCGTCACCCGGTCGGCGATGCCCGCCCTTGGTGGCGACGAGCACGTCGTCGGTGGAGCCGCCGTAGGCCGCCAAGGCCTCGGCCACCAGCCTCTCGCCGTGGCCGTGCTCCGTGACGCCGAGGGAGTAGGCGTCCGCGGTGTCGATGATGGTGACGCCGGCATCGAGCGACGCGTGAATGGTGGCGATCGCCTGACGGCGGTCCGGTCGTCCCTCAATGGAGAGCGGCATTTCGCCCAGTCCGATGGCGCTGACGATCCTGTTCCCGATGGGGCGTTGCTGCATATGGGCCTCCTGAAGTGGTGCGGGTGTTCCGCGTGGGTCACCGCCGCTCTGCCCGTTTACTACCCGACCACGTGGAACGCAATCCGGTAGAGCAGTGTGTCGTCGGCGATGGGACCGGCGTGGGCGGCACGCACGCGCAACGCCTCGCGATCGTGTTCCCCCGCACGCCGGACGTCGGCGTCGGAGATTGAGGTGAATGGCACGAGATCCACGGTGTCGACCTCTATGGCGGCGGGCCCGACGCGATAACGCCCGCCGACCCTCACCTGGGGGCGACGCCAGAGCCGGAAGGTCAGGGTGATGTCCCCGCCGGCGACGTCAGCCCGGAGATCCCTGCTGAACTGCATGTAGGGAAACATACGACGCATGCGGCCCTCACCACAGGCGAAGTCGCCCCCGGCACTCCGCGGCCATCACCGCGGCGCTCAGTGGAGCGCCACGGAAAGCCTGGACCGACCCCCTTTCCGCAGCACGGTCACCGTGGGAAACTGAGTGGACCTTATGAAAACGAGGCCACTATGGGCCGATTCCGTCCGTATCGAGACCAGATAGCCTTCGCAGCCGCCGTCATCCTTCCGCTCGGGGTGGCGGCCGTCCTGGTCCCGTTCCGAGCCGACTTCGCGAACACGGCGTCCGCCCTGATCCTCGTTGCCGTCATCGTGGCGGTGGCGGCCCTCGGCAACCGCTTCAGCGGGTTCGTGGCGACGGTCGGCGCCACCTTGTGGTTCGACGTCTTCCTCACCCAGCCCTACGGGAGGCTTGCCATCACGCACCGTCCTGACATCGAGACGGCAGTGTGCCTGTTCGTGGTGGGGATCATCGTCACCGAGCTCGCCGCTCGGAACCGACATCACCATGCGAGCGCGACCGAGGAGGCGGACTACGTCGGCCTGATCTACGACACCTCCGAGCTCGTCGCATCGGGCGCATCTGCCGCCGAGGTGTGTGAGCGTGTGCGAAGCGCGCTGGTCCCGCTGCTCCATCTGCGAGCCTGCCGCTATGAGACGGTCCCGGACCCGAGTGCTCGCCCGATGATGCGCCTCGAACACGATGGCCAGGTGCTGCTCGGCGGCAGGATTTGGGGCGTTGACCGGATGGGCCTGCCCGGACCGGAGATAGCGCTCCTCGTTCAGCACCGAGGTCACGTCCTGGGGCGCTTCGTCCTCACACCGACTCCGGGTTTGGAAGTGCCACTTCAACCACGCGTCGTGGCCGTTGCCCTTGCCGACCAGGTCGGTGCGACTCTTCGCTCCGGGCTACGGAGCGCATAGCTACTCTCGGACGGAGGCGCCGCAGCCGGCCGGCACGACGACCACGAGCGCGCCGATCGGGCGCAGTACGAGCAGGTCGTGAAGGCCGTCGACATGAGCAACCGGCCGGCGGGCCTCTTTCTCCACGCCGCTGCCGAGTTGTCGACGGGCGAGGTTCGGATTGTGAATGTGTGCGAGTCGATGGAGGCGGCTGTGGCGTTCCGGGACGATCGACTGTTTCCGGCGTTCAAGGAGGTCGGCGTGTTCGAGATGGTGCAGGGGTCAACACAGCCGGCGCCCCTCGAGGTCTTCGACCTTGTGCAGTGATCGCCTGTCCACGTATGCCGACTCTGCCGCAGGAGACCTGCCGCTGTCGGGCATAGGCCTGCGGAACATCGCCCAGACATCAGGCCCCCCGCCCCGAAGACGCCTGTGGCCGATGACCTCGAAGCCAAAGGTCGAATAGAAAGCGAGATTCGACGCCGACGACGTCTCGAGAAAGGACCCGGCACCCCCTCGGTCTGCAGCCGCCAAGCCCGGTGCCAGCGTCCGACCACCCAGGCCTTCTCGTCGCCTCGTCGGCGCGGTGCCGACGACGGTCAGGGTGAAGTGGCGCTGCGTCGGCCGCCAATCTTCGATCTCTCGTGCTGCTGCGATCGACGCATCGTGGCGGGTCCCCTCCAGCTCCGCAACAGCGGCATCCAAGAGGTCATGGACCGACGGGGGAACCGGAACGGCGCTGTCCATCCACACCGCGACTGACTGGATCGTGCCGTCAACGCTGCTCAGCCAGACCTCGCCGAAAGGCATGCCTACGTTCTCGAGAGCGAGAAGCTGCAGTTGGGTGATTCGCGCCTGGTGATCGTCAGGGTCAACCGTCCACCTCGTCCAGGGATAGTCGGCGAATGCCTCACCGAGTACTTCACTGCCTGGCCTGAGGTCGTCTGGGCCGGCCTGGCGGGTGTTAACAATCACCTTTCGATCATTGCCGACCGTCGGCATGACGGCCGCGTACACGGATACCAGTAGGGCGACCGAGGGCTTTGGGAGATGGAGGAACTCGATGGAAAGGCAGTGGCTGAATCGGGTGTCGGTCATGCCCACTGAGGGTGAGTCCTATCGCCGAGATCGGGCGCACCCTCTGGTACTTATGTGCGTTGGGGACAACCCGCCCCAGAATCGCGATGAGACTAGCTGAGGTAAGTCAGGATTGGGCCAACCGCGTCTTCGATCTTCAAGATCGGAGTGATTGTGAACGTCAGAAACTCGCTGTAGGCCAAAGCGCCTTCGTAAGCACCCCTGATGTCGTCGGCTTCCTCGATCGTGAAGCCGCCCGTGGCATCAGCCCTGACGTAGTGCGCAATCAATTCTTCCTGGGCGGCTCGCTTGGCGAACTCGTCCATCAGGCGCTTGAAATCAGCTTTGGAGATGTGCGGCTTTACACGGTATTCCGAGAGCACCAGCATGGATTTCCCTTCTCTGTCGTCCGACCCATTCGATCGTAGGTCGACTCAACTCAGAGTTGCTGGTGCGGATCCTGGGTGCCCCACTTAGGCTTTTCCGACCACCTCGCCAAACATCACGCTGGTGAAGATGACGCCGGGCGACCCGCCGCCAACTTCGGGGGCTCCGGCGCGCGCCTGTTCTTCAGTTTCGAACACCACCACCGACGTGCCGTGGCCCTCGTCGGTTTGGATCCAGGTTCCGCTGACGAACCCGGGCGCCTGCTTCACCATCGGGACCACCTGATCCGCGAGGGCATCGATGGCCACCTCGCTGTCGGTGATGTCAACCGTCGCTACAACTGCATACATTCCGCACCTCCGAGAGATCGCCGCCTTGGTATTTTGTCACCGCCGTCGCTCGGGCGCTCGGAGACCTGCGGGGCGGGTGAATGGAACCGGAGTCCCCCCGTATGCCGGGACTGCGTGACAGTCTCCGGCACCTATGGGCGACGCAGGAAGGCAAGGTTTGACCCACCCGGGCGCCGACAATTCCGTTCGGTCACGCTTCGCTCGCGGGACCGACCACACGAGCCCCAAGTTGAAGCAGCATTGCCAGGTCATCCCTTGTCGCCCAATGCTCGGTGAGCTTGCCATCTCGGACACGAAACGTATGAACGTGTTTGTTGGAGAACGTTGACCCGTTCGCGGGGAACTCCATCCCAAAGAGCTGGATCGTGTTGGAGAGCCGCCCATTGACAGTGATGAACATGACCACTCGGTCGTCTTCGGCGACGAGGTCGTCGATAACGTTGACTCCGCCTTCCCCTTGCAATCGACGAGCCCACTCGACCACGGAACGATATGCATCGATACCCGTCTGGCCTGTGACGTGATTCACAAAATCTGGGGACAGATAGTCGTCGAGAGCATCGAGATTGCCGTGGTTCATCACTTCCTCCGTGAAGCGGCCGACGAGGTCCTTGTTCTCTTGAAGACTCACTGTCACCTCCGTCTGGGCAGCCGCAAATGGAGTCCGACCAACTCTCGCGCGACCCGATTCTCTCAGCCCCATCAGCGGCAGATCCATCAGAATCCGGTCCAGGTGCCGTCGTGCCCCCTTCATGCCACTTGTGGTGGCACACCACGGCCAAAGACGGTCGACCGTCAACGCGTGCGGAAGGCGCCCGCGACGTGCACTTTCGGGTGCCATTGCTGGTGGGGCTAGCAAGAATCGAACTTGCGACCTCAGCATTATCAGTGCTGCGCTCTAACCGACTGAGCTATAGCCCCCGCTTGGTCAAACCTCTTTCTGGTCTGGCCACTCGCATCTGCCCTGTAGGCCAACCCTCTGGAGCATCGCGGCGGAGACCTTAGGATACAGGACCTCGCGAGGTCGCTCCGGGCCGCCAAGGACGTGCGGGCCCCGGCTCACGTCATGCTCACCTCGAATCGCGATGACCCTCGTTCCAGGGGCGCACGCACGGCTGGCTGGAACCGGAGCTTGTCCGAGCGTGCGGGCTGTCCGGGAGAGCGTCATTTATGTGACCGCCTCCTTCAGCACGCGTTCTATCTCGTCGACCATCTGCCCGATGCCGAACCGTTCTGCCACGTGGGCTGAGCACCGTTGCCCGAGGTCAGGGCGGTCCTGGCGCCAGTTGACCAACGACGCGAGGAGATCGGCCAATTCGGACGACGACCCCCGTTCGAAGAGAAACGGGGTGAATTCGCCGTCGAGGATCTCCGGTATGCCTCCCACCCGAGATGCCACGACGGGAAGACCCGCCGCCAGACCTTCGAGGACCGTTCGTCCGAGAGGCTCGTCGAATGTGGAGGGCACCGCAACGACGTCGGCCGCATGGAGTGGGGTGACCACATCCCTCTGCATCGGCAGCCAATGGCACCCGGGAGGTGCGGATGACTTCAGCTGCCGGAGCGCTGCCTCGGGATCGCGCTGCTGCATCACCGATCCGACGATCAACAGGCGGGCGCTGTCTGGCGGAAGCCCCATTTGCGCCCATGCCTTCAGAAGGACCGCTACGCCCTTCACTTCATCCAAGCGGCCGAAAAACAGTGTGACGAATACGTCCTCAGGCAGGTCAAGCTTCCGGCGGGCCGCTGCTCGTTCCGAATCGGTGGCAGGGGGGTAATCCCCGAGTGTGATTCCATTCGGGATTGCCACCACCTTCGAGGGCGCGACGCCGTGGTCGATGTATTGCCTCCGGAGATACTCGGATACGGCGATGACGCGGGAGGCCCTTCCAGAAAGACGAGTGAACATTGGGGTCGGGAAATCCCGGTGCACATGACACACAACGGGTGCGCGTGCAAGAAGTCCGGAATACAATCCGAATGGCAGATTCTCGGGCGAATTGACGTAGATCACGTCAGGCCGTGCCCGCACTGCGGCCCGGATGGCGGGGGTCAGGCCGACGAAATCCCGCACTGCTCGTTTGCGGGAGAACTCGAAGGTCGGCACTTGGTGCATCGAACGGCAGAACGAGCGCCACTGTGGGGCAAGCTCGCCATCCTCGTTGAACAGGAGATCGATCGGATATCCCCGCGCGGCCAGCTCCCGGCTCATCTGGAGCGCCTGCAACGCCACACCTGACGTGACCCCGATTGAGCCAGTGTTCATCAGGATTCGCACGATGGCTCACGCTATCTCGGCTCCGTATGGTCCCGTATGGCTTGCTGCGGGATCACGCGGCCTGTCGCGCTTCATCGACGTTGATCTGGACTGCCACGGATCACCACAACGCAGTTCAATGCTCGACGTCGGGCGTGCGATTGCCCAGCGGTACGTACCAGAACCAAGGGTTTCTCTGGGGTCACCGGTGGAATCGAAAATGAACAAATCTTGGAGTTGCTTCGTTTTTTTGTGGTCGTCCGAGCAGCTGCTGAGCGTTATCAGCGCTGCGCCCTCACTGACTGAGCTCGAGCCCCCGATGTCTCGTCTGGAGGACGTGTGACGCTCTACCACCGCATTCCCGTTGCCGCCACGCGGCCGGCGGAGGGGATTCACCCGTTGGTCAGCGTGGAGGCGACCAGGGAGGCCAGCGCCTCGGCCCCCGGACCGTCTATGGCGAGATGGGTGCCGTCCGGGCCGAACCATTGGGGATTCTGCGCGGCCAACGTGGCCCAGTCGGCGACGACGACGTTGGGGTATCGCGTGGCACCGTTGGCCAGGACGGCGTTGTTGGCGTCCTGCCACGGCCGGTCGACGTGCACGTTGACGAAGACGACGCGGGACGCTCCGCCGAGGATCGACATCATGTTGTCGAAGTCGGCATCCGTAATGGGCCCGTTGGTGCCCAGTCCGACGATGACGTCTCCGCCCAACTGGCCTTCCGCCTTCAGCGTCTGCAGGATCGACTCGCCTTCGGCCCACTGCCGGCTGACCGAGGCATCCACGTTGATGCCCGGCAGAGACGCCTTGAGCGGATCTTGGTAGTCCAACATCACCGAGTCGCCGACGGCGGTGACCTGGCCGGCGTTGAAGCCCGGTCCGGGAGGCTGTGTCGTGGTCGTGGTCGTGGTCGCGGCGGTGGAGGTCGTCGTTTTGGCGGTCTCGGGCTGAGCGGACGTTGTGAGGTGGTGCGCCGGCGTCGATGTGGCCGAGGTTTCCAGGACGAGGAAGGCCGTCCCCGCGGCGAGCAGCGCCACGACGGCGGCGGCGAGAGCTGCGATCTTGACCGACGGTCGGCGCCGGTTTCCGGTCGTCGCGTCACGGGCCATGCGCCACAGTTTCGTCGCTGTGGCGCGCCGTCATGTATCGCACCCCCGTTTACCGGGGCAGCTCCGCGTCCTCCGGCCACAGGCGTACGCCGATCGACTGGCTCGCCGTCGCCAGAAGGTCCCCGTCTTCGGACCACAGGAAGGCGACGCCCTGGCCGTACCCACCCACGAGGGCGTGCATCCGGATGTCGCAGAGGACCCACTCGGTCGGCTTGAGCTGCACCATCCTGAGGGTGTTGTCCAAGCTCCGTCCCATGGCACGACGGCCGAGGGGCTGTGAAACGGCCCCGGACACGTAGTCGCCGATGATGGCCAACGTGGCGGCCGATGGCGTCAAGTGGCCGGGGACGCGCGCCCACAAGGCGGAGTCGGGGCTGCCGGGCGTCCCGTCCATCTCCTCGAACGTTCGCCCTCGCGCGGAGCGCACCTCGACGCTGTCCATGATGGTATTGCGAAAGATCTCCGGCAGGAACCGTGGAGGACACTGGTCCGGAGGAGGAACTTCGGGCGGCTGGACCCAGACGCCGCCCACCTCCAATTCGTCCTTGCCCAGGGCGGCGTTGACGGTCAGGATCTCGCGGCCATCGACGCTCCCCACTGCTCGGCCCTGCGACACATGCCCGCCGACCGCGGCGAGCGTCACGTCCCAGAGCAGTTCAGAGCCGGTGAGGGCGTAGGACAGGTAGTGCCCTGTGGCCCACACGGTGGGTCGTCCGGAGGCGGCTTCCAACGCGACGAGCGCCGCCCCGAGCGCGCAGCCGCCGAAGAGGAAGTTGCCCGGGGTCGTGAGCTGCGGTGTGACGTGCATGCGCCAATGGAGGTCGTCGCCCTCCGACTGCATACCGAGGAAGGTCTGTGCGTCCACGAGGCCGCACCCTACCGGTGCCGGACAGAGCGGTGGCTCTGTCCCCGGTCTGCCGTGCTCGTTGAACAGGTCATGGTGACCACGCCAGACGGCTTCTGCACCCGGCCTACGATGGTGATCCCGGCGAACAGCGGAAGACCCGCTGCCCGTTTCGATTGTTCCGGGGGTGTAGCTCAGCTGGAAGAGCGGCGGCTTTGCAAGCCGTAGGTCGAGGGTTCGAGTCCCTTCACCTCCACGGTGTTGTCGGATCGACAACATGGTTCCCGTTCACGTACGTCATTTCACAGGCACGGGTTGCGATCTGCCGGCAACCCGAGCATGCCGTTGTTCCGTCCCGTGATCCGAAAGCGCGACGCCACTCGGGAGCCGTCGAGTTGGAGAACCTCTCGATGGTCTCCCACGTCAGATCGGCGATCCGGGACTCGAATCCAGCAACCCCGGGCCTTGAAGTCTTCGGGCCCGGCGAGGGTCGCATGCAACCCAGACCTCCTCCCAGAAGGATTCGACGAGAGCGACAGATTCCTCCGAGGTCATGGCGAGTCTCCTGGTGGAGGGGAGATGGGCTACGCAGCCCTCCACTGTCCTTTGTGCGCGGCAATCGGCAGCGGCCGGAGGGAGCCGTGGCCGGGACCGACAGGTTCGGACGAACGTGAGGTGATCCGGTGCGAGGCGCGCATGACGCTCAAATGGGCTCGCGTCTGTTGCAGCGAGACCCACGGACACCTAAATGGCGCCGTCCGCGGACAAACCTGCGATGTCGTCCCAGGAATAGCCGGCCTGGAGCAGAACCTCCTCGGTGTGCTGGCCGAGCTCAGGCGGACGGGGACGCGTCGCCGGAACCTGGTCCGAGAAGCGCACGGGAGCGCGCACCACCTCGGTGATGGTCCCGGGGTCATCCGGGTCCTCGACGCCCGTGATGTAGGCGTTGGCACGCACGCCGTCATCCGCCGCGACCTCCGCGTGGTCTCGGACCGGGGCGAAGCGCAACCCGGCGGCGCCCAAGAGCTCGCACCATTCCGCCGTTGGCCTGGTGGCGAAAACCTCGTCGAGAATGGGCCACAGCTCGGCCTTGTCGTCCTCGAAGTAGAGCAGAGTGTGGAAACGCTCGATCAGGTCGGGACGCCCGATCGTCTCGTAGAACAGATCGCGCGCCGGTCCCGCCGTGCCGACGATGGCGATCCACCCGTCTGCGGTGGGGAAGATGCCGTAGATGCCGGGGATCATGGGATGGCTTCGCCCGCTCGGGCCCGAGACTTCCCCGGTGAGGAGATACTTCGTGTACTCGCCGGCCTGCGCCCAGAGCTGTCCGCCGAGAAGCGAAGTCTCCACCAGCTGCCCTCGTCCCGTGTGCTCCACCGCGTACAGCGCCGCCAGAATGCCAGACAGGAGGTTCTGCCCGGCGATGTGGTCCGCGATGGTGGCGCCGATCGCACTGGGGGCGGTGCCCTTGCCGCCGGTCGTGCTGATCAGGCCGCCTGCCGCTTGGGCACTGAGGTCGGCGCCTTCCCGCGCCGCGTCGGGACCTTCCGGACCGAACGACGACCCCATGGCGTAGATGATCCGCTCGTTCCGGTCGGCGGCGTGCATGTAGCCCAGGCCCCACTCCTCCATCGTCCCCGGCTGGAAGTTGGTGACCACGACGTCGGCGCCCTCGACCAGGCGGAGAAAGACCTCGCGTCCCTTCGGCACACGCAGGTCGATCGTGATGCTCCGCTTTCCCCGGTTGTAAGCGGTGAAGAAGGCAGCGCGACGATCGCTCCGCGAAATCGGGAGCCACCGGCTCTGGTCGCCGAAGCCAGGGAGCTCGATCTTTATGACGTCGGCCCCCCACTCCTGCATCGTCAGCGCCGCTTGTGGTCCCTGAACGAGAAGTCCCGCCTCGAGGACTCGGATGCCATGAAGAGGTCCTGTGCTCACTCGGGGTCCCGAGGTCTGGTGTCGGGCGTCATCGGCCCACCTTTGTGACTTTCCGGGGAGCGGTCAAGGGCGCCGGATCGGATCAGGGGGTCATATGTGGTTGTGAGCGTCGTCGCAACCACTCCCACAAGGTCACGAGTGCCAACGCGGCGAATGGCAGCAGCAACCCGAGGGTCGGGCCCATGTAGCGGACGATCGACAGCACGGCGACGGTCATCACCAACATGTATGCCGCAACCATGATGACGAAGGCGGCCAGCCATCGTCTGAACCTACCGGCGCGCCACGCCAGAACGAGGCCGGCAGCCATCAAAATGAGGTAGGGCGCCTGCACGACCGCGATCACGGACTCGTGCGTAAGTGAGTTCGTGCCGTAGAACGAGCGACCCGTCTTGATCGCCACGAGTTCAACGACGGCCAGCGGGTGCGACTGCAGTTGGTCGAACATGTAGTGGGCGATCTTGCCCGTCGACGTGAGTGTCTTCTGATGGGCGAGGATCCGCTTCTCGAGGGCGACGACGTCCGCGGGCAGGTGGACGTGACCGCGTTCGTCGGCGCTGTCGAAGTCGACGGTCAGGCCGTTGAGGATGCTGGGCGCACCGGCGTTGGACAAAGCGACCGTCTGGCCGGTCTCGGCTTTGACCCAGCCCTCCCAGGGTGCCAGCGTCACCAGGTACGCGACCACCAGCACTCCGGAAAGGGTCAGGACTCCCCAGCGCCGACCGGTGGTTGACGACGTGACCGGGTCGGATTCCTTTCGCAATTGGCGACTTCTGATCCAGAGCGCCAACGCGTAGGGAACGACGAGGAGAATGGCCTGAGGACGGATGAGCGCGTCGACGCCGACGAGAGCTCCGACGACGGCCATCCGTCGCCAACTCGGTAGCCCGTTGACGCTGCCGTCCACGAAGAGAAGCGCCGTCAGGTACAGCACCGCTGTGAAGGGCACCTCGGAGAACCGGTACGGCGCCATCTCCATCTCGATGGGGTACGTGATCCAGAGAAGCCCGGTCAGCACGCCGACCTTCAGGCCGAACATGGCGCGGCCGACCCGGTAGATGAGGACACCCGACAGAGCGAGGATCAGCACCGTTGCCACATTGACCATGCCTTCGCGGCCCACGTTGAGGATGTCGGCGATGGCGTACTCGAACGCGAGGAGCAGCGGATACCCGGGCGGGTCGTGCAGTTCCGTTCGGCCGTTGAGGCCCAGGTACCCGTGGCCCGCCAGGAGATTGACCGCGGGCGGCTTGTAGAAGCTGAGGTAGTCGTTGTAGCCGGGGGTCGGCCGGAACGAGCTCGGTGCGCCCGCCATGACGATGCCCATGACGAGGGCCCCGAAGGCGAACAGGCTGAGTTCGATCATCCGGGGGTGACGGGCAAACCACAGGAGTGTGGCGTGGAATCTCCCGGGTTGCGCTCCCGTCCGCACGTCGTGAGTCCGCTCTAGTTGCAGGACTTACCCCCGCCGGGACGCCATCTCATCGGCGCGAACGTTACTTGAGCCGTTGGTGAGGTCGCAGGACCACCCGGGAGCGAAATTCGGTCCTGGTTCCCGTGCACGGCGGTCTCTGGCGCCTCCCTCGCGACGCCTCTGACGCCGGCATGCGTCGCGGAGCGGGACCTTCAGCGCCAGCCCACGCGGCGCAGGACGTGTGCGGGACAACGCCGCGGCCGCGCGCTTGCAAAGGAGCATTCCGTATCCGTCACGCAGTCGCACCCGATGGCCTGGCCGTGGCAGGCAGGACAACGCTCCATGCAGCAGCCGGGATGGTGGATGCCGCCCAGCGGTGTCCCGCAATCGCGACACTCCTCCGGCTCGTAGCGGTGCCTGGGCCGGAGCTCCTGACCCCACGGAATGGGGGCGTAGGCCCTCCCGCCGATGGTGACCGGGTCAGTCAGGCAGCTGATCCCTTCCATCATCTCGCCGCCACAGTGCGAACAAATGGCCATGACACTCCTTTGTTCAACCGTGTGCCGATCATCTCAGGCTCCTGTGACAGCGGCGCGGATGGCACGACGCCCGCGCGTCTGTCCTGCCCTACGATTCGCCCATGACGACTGAGAAGAGCGAAGAGGCAGCCGCTGTCCGGTCCGGGTTGTTGTCCGGCAAGGTCTGCGTGGTCTCGGGTGTGGGCCCGGGACTCGGCCGGCAGGCGGCGAAGGCGCTTGCCGCGCACGGGGCGGACCTCGTGCTGGCGGCGCGGCGCCAGTCGACGCTCGACGAGGTCCTGGCTGAAGTTTCCTCCGTCGGGGCCCGCGCCATCGCCGTGCCGACCGATATCACCGACCCCGAGGCCTGCGCCCGCCTGATGGCATCCGGACAAGAGGAGTTCGGAGGCGTCGACGTATTGGTGAACAACGCCTTTCGCTTCGACGCGTTTCAGAGTTTCGAAGATGTCGATCTCGCAAAATGGCGCAAAATCATGGACACCAATCTGTTCGGCTCCCTACAGATGACCAGGGCCGCGCTACCCGCCATGCGGGAGCGCGGGGGCGGTTCGGTCGTCATGGTGGCGTCCATGGTGACGCGGCAGCCCCAACCGGCGCAGGGCGGGTACGCCATCTCCAAGGGCGCCTTGCTCACGGCAACGCGAGTGCTGGCCTACGAGCTCGGCCCGTCAAAGATCCGCGTCAACGCCGTGGTGCCGGGTTGGATGGCTGGGCCGTCGGTCGACATCTACGTCGAGATGACGTCCACCGGCCGTGGGGTGCCGGCACAGGTCGTGGTCGACGAGCTGAATGCGCGCGTTCCGTTGGGCCAGATCCCCAGCGACGGGGACGTGGCCGGCTCGATCGTCTACCTCGCCTCAGACCTGTCGTCCGCCATGACCGGGCAGGCGCTCGACACCAACGGGGGCGAGATCTTCGCCTGACTCCTCGTTCGCGTTCCTCGGTCAGGGCCGGCGGCTCAGGGGCCCTCGCCCCCGCTGGCGGTGCACGATCGAGGGTCCCAGGGCTGTAGGGCTTCGACGGTCGGTGTCGGTGCTTGGAACGCGCCGGAGTTCCCGGTGTTGCCGCTACTGCCCGCGGTGGTTGGGGTGGTGCTCGACGCGGTGGCTCCCGCTTGGGTGGTCGTGGTGGCGGCCGGAGGCGGGTTCACCGAGAAGTCGGTGCCCGTGATGACGGTCACCTGGGAGCCTGCCTGCACTTTGGAGGGGTCCATGGCCATGATCACGGCTCCCGACAGGGAGTTGGCCACGACCTGCGCGGCCGCCAACTGCGCCGGCGTCTTGGATGCGTAGTACACCACCGTCTCGGCCTCTTGACCCACAGGCGGGCTGTCGCCGATCGTCCCGATGTGGAAGCCGAGCGCTTGCAGTCCCTGCGAGGTCGTCGTTGCCTGGTTGTAGGCGCCCGATCCGTTCAGCACGGACACGGTTACGGTCGTCGGCGACGGGAGCGCTCCGCCGGCGTAGGTGTCCTCGCTGCCCGACTTCAGGCCCAGGAATTGGTCGACTGCAGTGTGGTCCTGCGGCTCGGCCGGGAACTCAATGTCGCCGTAGCTCCCGCCCTGGTACACGTAGCTGCCGAACTGGTCCACCGACACGGGCATCGTCAGCTGGGGTGCGCTGCCGACGTCGACGTTGTGGTAGCCGAGGACCAGGCTGATCATGTCCGAGGCCGAGAAGCCCGAATCGACCGTGAGCTGCCCGACGACGCCCGAGACCAGCTGTTGATCGGTGATCGGGTCGCTGAGCCCCTTCGCCTTGACCGCCGACGCCAGGACGCGCAGGAACTCGTGGTCGCGGCGGATGCGCGCAATGTCGCTCTGCGCCTCCTGGGGCCAATAGGCAGGGTCGGTGGTCGTCACGCCCGGCCCCTTGTATTGCACATGGCGCGCCCGCACGACCTGGAGTGCCTGGGTGCCGTTGAGCTGGAGGCAACCCGTCGTCTGGATATTGAGGCCCGAGTAGGCGTCGTACACCGGCTCGGGGAAGTACATCTTGATACCGCCGAGTGCCTGGACCACGTTGATGAAGCTGTCGAAGTTCAGTTCGACGAAATGTTGGATCGGAATCCCGAAGTCCTCCTCAATGGCGGCGATCAGCTGGTCCGGGCCCTGGTACAGCGCCGCGTCGATTTTGTTGGCGCCGTCCGAGCGTGCATTGGGGACGAAGAGGTCGCGCGGAATGGACAGGATCGACACCGAGTGATTCGTCGGGTTGAGGTGGAGGATCATGACCACGTCGCTGTTCACGCCGTTGACACCCTGGGAGCACAGGCCGTAGGCGGGGTTCTGCACCTTGAGCGCGCATCGATCGGTCGAGCCGATCATGAGGATGTTCTCAGTGCCGGCGTCGTCGCCCTTGACCGGCGCCGACGTCAGGTTCCGCAGATCGATGTGGTGGATCTCGTGATTGAGGTACCAGCCGTAGCCGGCGACAGCGCCAACCAGCAGCACGAGTACCAACGCGACGGTCCCGCCAACCCAGGCGAGCGTGCGCTTGCGGGACCGCCCCTTGGACGCGGCGTGCGCTGGACCCTGGTGTCCCCCATCGGCGTCTTCCCGCCTGTGCTTCCGCCGCCCACCGGCCCGGTTCGCCTCGTCGATCTGGCGCCCGAGATCGCGCAGGCCCTTCTCCACGGGGTTGTCCGCCGCGTCCGGTGGTGCCGCACCCCCGTCGATTTGCTCACCGAGTCGTTCCAGGCGCCGGTGGACGGGGTCGTTCTCGGGATTGGGAGGACTCATCGCGCAGTGTTCAGTTCGAAGACGTGCGACCGGGAGGTCCGTTCGCCGTCCGTGCCCCCGAGTTGGCTCCGGCTTGGGCAGCCGGAACGAGACGAGAGCCTAGCGAGCGTCGACCTCGAGTGGCGGTCACGGCCCTGCGCCCGGAGCCGGGTGGCCACCCGGGCCCTCGCTCACCGCCCGTGCGACACAAATGCCCTGGTGGTGTCCATCGCGGACACGCGGGCGACGCCGGTGGAAGGATGATCCGGACCCATGGGCGTGACGAGCGCAGGCTTGCTGCTGTACCGGTCCTCCATCTCCGTCACCGGAGGGGTCGAGGTCCTCATCGCTCACCCGGGCGGGCCGTTCTGGGCGCGGAAGGACGATGCGGCCTGGTCCGTCCCGAAGGGTGAGTACCTCCCGGGCGAGGATCCTCTGCACGCCGCCTACCGGGAATTCGAAGAGGAGGTGGGGCTCACTGCTCCCCAGGGCAGAGCGACCTTCCTCGGGGAGCGGCGCCAACCGGGCGGCAAACGGGTCAGCGTGTGGGCATTGGAGGCCGACCTCGACGTCACGCACACGTCGAGCAACACCTTCGCGCTGGAATGGCCCAGGGGCTCGGGCCGGATTCAGGAGTTCCCCGAGGTCGATCGGGTCGAGTGGTTCCCCATCGACGACGCACGACGCAAGCTGGTGAAGGGGCAGGTGCCCTTTCTCGGTGTGTTGCTCGAGAGCATCGGGCTCGAGCCCGACCGCTCCCATCCGGGATCCGCCACGCCGGCCGGAGAGTGACCGAGCATCTACCCTTCGCGTGGAGAGTGCCGGCGGACTCGCCGATCGGCGGGCGACCGCCATTTCGACAATTCGGGCCGTGGCCTATAACTGAGGATCATGTGAACGACCGACGTTCTGAGGCAACGGACTGGAATCAAGCGCCAGCGGAGGCCGCTATGGAGGAGGACGACGGAGAGGGGCCGGTTCGCCGCCGCCACCAGTTCTTCGTGCGCGCGTTCATCTTCATCGGGCTGGCAGCTGTGGCGCAGGCCAGCGCCGCCCTCCCACCGGGTCCGAGCAATCCGGCTCTCTACTGGGCCAGTCTGGCCATCTTCGTGACATGCGCGCTCTCGGTGTTCCTGCCCTGGCCCCATGCACCGCGCTGGGCCATCCTCGTTCCGACGATCGGCTACCTGCTCTCCGTCACCCTCTTGTTGATCTCGGGGGGCACGGATCCGACCGGGCAGAGCACTGCCGGGGGTCTCTCGGCCCTGGTCCTCCTTCCCGTCCTCGCCATGGCGCTCTACTACCCGAGCCTGTACACGGCGATCGTCGTGGGTGCCGCCATGGTCAGCTTGGCGGCGGTCGGCGTAGCCATGCAGAGCAGCGAGGCGACGAATTTCCGCCGCCTGTTCCTGTGGGGCGCGGTCGCCGCCGTGGTGGCCGTGACGGTCCATCACCTCCGCGGGAACCTCGAAGGGAAGGTCCAGGACTCGGCGGAACTTGCCCGTCTGGGCCGGCTGATGAACGGGGCAACGCAATCCTTGACCTCGCTGCGTGACCCCAAGGACGTGATCGCTCAGGGAACCCTGGCCATGTTCGAGCTCGCCGGCAGCGGGTTCAACAGCGCCTCGTACCTACGCGTCTCCGATGGCGTGGTCACCCAGGAGGCGATCGCCGACGGTCGGGGTACCGTTCCGACCAGCTACCTCTTGAAAGACGATCCGTATGTGAAGGCAGTCGTCGACAACGGTGAGCGCGTGGTCACGAAGCTGGACCGGACATCGATGGGACCGACACTCCGGTCGGTCACCGACGAAATGGGCATCACGCACGCCGCGCTGATTCCCGTCACGGTCAACGCCGGCCTCCACGGCCTGTTCCAGATCGATAGCCGGGGGACGGCCTTCTCGGAGGACGTGCTGGCCCGCTGTTGTGCCATGGCCAATGTGGTCGAGCTCGCACTGGGCAACGCCATCGCCCATCAGGAGCTCGAGATCCAGGCCAATACGGATCCCCTCACCGGGCTGTCCAATCGCCGCGGCCTCGCCCTCTACCTGGAAGGTGACCGGCGCGCCAATGCCATGGGGATCCTGGTCTTGGATATCGACCACCTCAAGGCGATCAACGATGCGCACGGCCATGACGTGGGGGACAAGATCCTCGTGGCCGTGGCGCGCGCCGCCTCGGGCGTCTTGCGTGGCGGTGACCTCCTGGCCCGCACGGGCGGCGACGAGTTCCTCGCCGTGGTCGCGGGGGCCGATGAGTCCATCGCTCGTCGCGTCGCTGACCGCATGACCGAAGCCGTGTCGCGGGTGAAGGTGTTGGGTGTTCGGACGTCGGTCAGTGTGGGATACGCCTGCTGCGGCAAGAACGGCGACGTCGATCGGCTCCGGCAACAGGCGGACGAGGCCATGTACGAGGCCAAGCACGTCGCGCGCCGGCAGCACGGCCGCCACCCCAGGGTCACCGACCGGGCCTGACGGACGGTGGTGCGCTGAGGATGCTGCCTGAGACGCGTGACCTGGCCCGGTGGCGCGCGAGATGACCGAGGGAAGCAAGACGACGCTGACGGCCCGTCCGTGGACGACGACGGGCCAGTGGATCGGCCCCCCCGAGCGGCCCCTCATGTCGTGGTTCACCGCACCGACCGACGGCGTGAGTGACCTGGGAGTCGTCATCGCGCCCCCGGTCGGTTACGAGTACTGGAGTGCACACCGGACGTTGCGGACTCTGGCCGAGCGGCTGGCCGGGCGCGGCCATTGCGTCCTGCGGTTCGACTTCGACGGCACCGGGGATTCCGCCGGCGATCAGTGGGACCCCTCACGCGTGCAGGCGTGGCAGGTGGACGTCGATCTGGCGGCGCAGGCCCTGCGGGCATGGGGTGTCGCCAAGCTCGTGGTGGTAGGACTCCGGGTCGGAGGCACGTTCGCCCTCTTGCGCGGAGGAGCCGTCAGGGCCGATGCGGTCGTCGCCTGGGCACCGGTGGTTCGTGGGCGCCGCTACGTCAGCGAACTCCAGCTGCTGGGACTCCACGTGCCGGAGACGGCGGGTTCGCCGGAGCGGTCGGGCGGGATCGTGCAGGCGGGGTCGGTGTTCGCAGCCGAGACCTTGGCCGACTTGGGCGCGATCAACCTTGCGACCTTGCCGGAGCGCCCGGCCCCACGGGTGTTGGTCGTCGACCGCGCCGACAAGCCGGCCAGCACTCCCCTGCTCGACCGGCTCCGTGAACTGGGAGTGGAGCCGGACCATGTCGTTCGCTCCGGATCCGAGCTTCTGCTGGACCGGCCCACCGAGTACGCCGCGGTGGCCGAGGACATCGTCGACGACATCTGTCGTTGGGTCGGCTCGGTCTCAGAGGGCTCAACGACGGCAGTCGTGCCCGAGCGCCGGACGACGGCCACCGTCTGCTGGCGGGACGAGGGTGTGGAGGAGGAGGTGGTCGAGCTCGGGGCGCCCGGCCTACTCGGCATCCTGACCCGACCCACCGGGGCCCGGCGTGCCACGGTGCTGTGGCTGAACTCGGGCTCGGAGCACCACGTGGGTCCGGGTCGGGCCTGGGTGGAGTACGCCCGGGAACTGGCACTGGCGGGATTCGCCTCGTTCCGGCTGGACTTCTCCGGCTGGGGCGAGAGCCCCGACCGTGAGCACGCCCCCGGCCGTCCCTACGACCAGCACGGCATCAGAGAGGTCGGCGAGGCGGTGGGAGCGTTGCGGGAACGGGGGCACAGGCGCATCGTGCTGGCCGGGCTCTGTGCCGGCGCCTGGGTCGGCCTGCGCGCGGCCCTGAATGTCGAGGTCGAGGGCGTGATTGCCATCAATCCACAGCTCTACTGGCAGCCGGGCGATCCCGTCGAAGCCGACATCGTGACGGAGACCAGGGTTCGTCGTCAGCCAGAGATCATTCGGAACAAGAGGCTCGGTGCCTTGGGGTTGTGGTCGGTGCTCGACGCACTGGGCAACCGACCACCGGCCGCCAAGTGGCTGGCGCAACTGGCGCAACGCCGGACGCCTGTACTCGCCGTCTTCGCCGAGGGGGACGACGGTCTGGAATATCTGCAGGACCGCACCGGCCGGGCCTGGCGACGGGCCCTCCGAAAGGGGCGGATCGAGGACGTGACGCTGACCGGTATCGATCACCCGATGCACCGGCACTGGGAGCGCGGTTCGATGGTGGGTGCGCTCGCGTCGTGGCTCGACGCGCTGGTACCGGTGGATGCGTGAGAGGCGGGGCGGCCGGCGCCGTGACCGCGTTCGCGGGTCACGTCGTGATCGGCCGTATCGGCACGGTTGCTAGCGTTTTTCCGGCTGTGCTCGGCCGAACGACGGGAGCGCGATGGGCGGCATGACAGAGACCGGCGACGCAGAGTCATCGGCTCTCCCGAGGGTGGCGGTCGTCTACGACGCCGCGTCGATCACGCCGATGGTGTTGGCCGAGGCGGCCGGCGGTATCTGCCGTTGCATCTGGGTGGTCGATGGGAGCGACCCGGTGATGGCACCTCTGCTCCGGCTCCTGCGGCGGATCGGAGATGTCGTCGACATGGCGGGGCTGGACGACGACGCCATCGGGCGTGCCCTCGCCCCGCATGCGCCCTCGGGCATCCTCACGTTTGCGGAAGCCCGGATGCCGCTGACCGCATCCCTCGCCGCCCAACTCGCGCTGACCTATCACTCGCCCGCGACCGCTGATCGGCTGTCCGACAAGTTTCTGCAGCGTCTTGCGCTGGGTGAGGCCGGCCTTCCCGGCCCCGCCGTGTGGGAGGCGCCTCCCCCGGGCCGCGACGAGGAGGAGTACGCCCTCGCCGTGGCAGCGTTGGCGGCGCGGGTCACCTACCCGGCGGTCGTGAAGCCGAGGCGTGGCACCAGCAGCGTGGCGACGGCCCGGGCCGACGACAGTGCGGAGCTGACGGGGCTCGTGACGAAATTCCGTGGCCAGGACGGCGGCCTCTTGGTCGAGGAGTACCTGGCCGACCGGGAGAGCAGCAGCCCGTTTGCCGACGACATCGCGGTCGAGCTCCTGGTCCAGGGAGGCCGGGTGTGGCACCTGGCCTCCACCGGCAAGTTCAGCCACGCGCCGCCCTTCCGTGGAAGGGGGTGTTTCCTGCCCAGCCATGTCGATGCGACGACCGAAACGGAGCTGTTTGCCGTGGCCGAGGCGGCGGTGCGGGCACTGGGGATCACCGATGGCATTGCCAACGTCGACCTGAAGCTCACCCCGGAGGGTCCACGCGTTGTCGAGGTCAACGGCCGTCTCGGAGGAAACGTCGATGCGCTGATCGAGCTCGCAGGAGGTCCGTCGATCCTGCCGTTGGTGTTCCGGCTCGCTCTCGGCGAGGACATGGCGGCGGATCCGGTCGTGGCCCGTGTCGTCGAGGGGCAGTGGCGGCGCGTCGGCTACTTCGCGTGGATCCAGACGCCGATGTCGGCCACGCGGTTGCTGGGCGTCGAGGGTCTCAATGACGTGGCGGATTTGCCCCACGTGACCAGCGTGGTGCGGAATCAGAGACAAGGTGATGCCCTCGATTGGGCCGTCGGCGGCCGTTCCAATGTGTGCGCCGTGTTCGGGTCGGTTGAGGATGTCGACGATCTGGCCGCGGCCCGCGACGAAATCGATGCGACCGTCATCCTCGCCTTCGAGGAGGTCCCGGCCGGCGCGTCGTCCTCGTAGGCCCGCGACGCCCGGCGCGGCGCCCCGCCCGAGTCATTCGGCGAGGACGACGGGGGTCGAGTACAGGCCGTTGAGTGCCCGCACGCGCCCCCTGGGCGGCCCGTCGCCACCGTGGGGCCGGAGGGTGACGGTTCGTTCGCCGTTGGGCGCCAGATGGAACCAGGAGTCTTCCGGCGCGAACCCGGGGACGTCGAGAGCGACCCACTGGGCGAACCGGCGCGTGCGGACGGTGAGCTCCCACAGCTCGCCGACGGGCGCCGCGCGCGCCTCGAGCCCCAGGTCGGGCTCGCACGGCCGTCCCGATCCGCTCGGGAGGTGGAAGTCGTCGGTGGTGGTGTCGTCGGTCTCGAGCGTGACCCGGACCACGTCGTAGGCGGGTGGCCCGAAGCGGTACGCGTTGGTCAGGTCTCGGAAACCTCCGAGCAGCGTGGTGGCGTTCCAGTGCTGTTCCGACCGCCCGCCGACCGAAATCGCGGTCTCCGCCTCTTCGACTGGCGCGCCGCTCGCGTTGTAGAGAACGAGGTGGAGGCGCCCGGCAACGGTTGACGCCCGGTCGTTGATGACGTGGATCCTCAAGCCGGCCAAGCCCTCGTCCGTCAGAAGCACGCTGATCGGAGCCAGCACCCGTCGCAACGCGTACCAGGGCGACTTCGGAGTGGCGCCGGCGTCCAGCAAGCCCCACCCCGCCCCTGGGCAGATGTCCTGCCAACTGAGGATGAGCGCCCCGGCGCAGGTCGACCGGGCGCAGCGCCACTCCGCCATGACCGTCGACATGAGATAGGCGACCACGGCCCTGCCGTAATCGAGATACCGCTCGGGATCCGTGTAACGGACGCGGAACGGATCGACGCCGAAAATCCGGCGAACGTAGTCGTCGCGGATGTCCTCGAAGTCCCACGACGTGCCGCTGTCGCGGGCAACGCCGGCCTTCCAGGTCGGATGGTGACCAGCCACACTGGCGCTGCCGAAGTCCCGTTCCACTGCGGATTGCTCGGGCGGGTTGCCGAAGGAGAGGCATTCGGCCGCGAAGCGCACGCCTGCCGCCCGGGCGTCGGCGACGGGGCGGAGGTAGGCGCCCACGCCGAAGTAGTGGGCGATCCCCTGGCCGGGCTCGAACGGCAGGTCGCCCCCGGTCGGCGACGAGACCACGTACGGCACGTTCGGAACGATCTCCTCGACGAGAGCGGGGATGGTGACTTCGAGCAGCGGGCTGTTCCAGCGGTCACTCGGCAGTCCGAACATGGCAGCTTGCTGATGGGTCTCACTGCTGCCGCAGACCACCGTCAGGGAGGGGCGGCCCTCGAGTCGCGTCAGCTGTTGGGTGACCTCCTCGCGCACGCTCTCGACGAACTCGGGATCTTCGGGTGGGTCGAAGCCCGCCAGCATGCAGTCCTGCCAGACCAAAATCCCCAGTTCGTCGCAGATGTCCCAGAACGCGGTGTCCTCGTACGACATATAGCCGCCGATGCGGAGCATGTTCATGCCGGCATCGACCAACAGCTGCAACGACTCTCGTACCGCCTCCGCGGAAGAGCCCAGCGTCACGACGTCGGGGGGCACCCAGAGCGCGCCCCGGCAAAAGACGGCGGCGCCGTTGAGGGCGAGGGTGAAGGCTCCGTCCTGGCGATCGACTTCCACCGTCCGGAAACCGACGGTACCGAGGTCCACGTCGAGGCCGTCGACGGTCAGGACCACCCGGTACAGCGCCTGGACGCCGTGCGTGTGGGGCCACCATCGGTCGGCTTTCGGGACCCGAACCGTGGCGTCGACGACCGCCTCGCCGTCCTCTTCCACCACAGTGGCCGTCTGGGGGTGCTCCCCGACCCGGAGTACGACCGCCGAGCCCGGGGCCACTCCCTCCAACCGCAGGCGGATGTCAACCACGCCATCGGACCCTTCACACGTCGACCGGACACGGCGCTCGGCCACCCGCGGCCCGGCACCCGATCGCAGCAGGCGGACCGGGCGCCATGGACCCACCGGCGCCCCACTGGGAGCCCAACCCTGGACGCGACCGAGAAGGGTGGTGCGATACCAGCGTTGGTTCTGCGAGCGAAGCAGCAGGCTCCGCCATCGAGGACGAGGCCTGCGCCGGGCGAGGAGCGGCGTCAAGGCGGCGAAGCGCAGCAGCAGCACGTTGTGGGGCTCGAGCTGGTCGATGTCGATCTGATGAGCGACCCACATGTTCTCGGAGTGGACGAGGTGCGCGCCGTTGAGCCACGCGTCCGCCACGGTGGCCAGTCCGTCGAGCTCCAGCCGCCACGGGCCCTGCGCGGAGCCCTCCGGTGCGTCGAACCGGCAGCGGTACCACCACTCGCTCCCGTCGAGCTGGCCCTGGTCGTCGTCCCCCCACTTCCACTGCCCCAGCGCACGCAGCGCACCCGCCGCGGTTCCCGGCACCGTCGCCGGGAGCCATGACAGTTCGTCCGCCGCCGCCTCGTGCACGTCGGCGCCGTCAGCCGGTGCGTTCCACCGGCACTCCCACACCGATCCGGCCAGGACATCCGGTGGCGCCGCGCCCACCGGTGCCGGTCCCATGGCGCCATTTCATCACACCGTCGATTGCCTGCCCTGCCCCATTTCCGGTTAAAGCTGTCCGCCTGGGCCGCCGAGATATGGGGGTGCGGGCAAGGTCCGGCGCTTAGATTGTGGGGACCGGCGTTCCGGATGCGGGCGTTCACCTTCGCAGTCGTGCGCCGGCAGAGCCGGAGGTCGACGTTATGTTCTTGCCCTCGGGGGTTCGCCCCGGCCGGCGGAGACGGACTGCGGTATGACTCGTACGGAGATGGCGGTAGCGGACATGACCTCTTGCGGAGGAGAACGGGAGCACATGAGCACAGGAACGGCCATTCGCGTTGGAGCGGATGTCGTGGCGGTCCACCAGGTGGCCCGGAGCGTCGAGACCTTCGGCGACCGCTACCTGAGTCGCGTCTACACGGAGCACGAGCTCAGTTCGTCGGCCGGGGCGCCCGCGGTCCGGGCCGCCAGTCTGGCCGCACGCTTCGCCGCCAAGGAAGCGACCATCAAGGTTCTCCGTCCGGCAGGTCATCAGCCCGATTGGCGGTCCATCGAGGTGCGTCGTCACTCCGAGGGTTGGTGCACCATGGCCCTGACCGGTCATGCGGCCGCCTTGGCGGATCGGGCGGGCGTCGCCGATCTGGCGGTCAGCCTGACCCACGAAGGGGACGTGGCGGCCGCGGTGGTTGTCGCGCTGTGCGCCGTGCCGACTGACCTGATCGAGCCTTCCGGGAAATCGCTCGACCCCGATGTTTCCGGGAAGGACGACTGATGGACGAGACGATCCGCACCATTCTGGCCGAACACGGCCATCTCCCCGTCGAGGTGGAAAAGCTCAGCGACCAAGATGACCTCTACCAGGCCGGGATGACCTCGCACGCCAGCGTCAACGTCATGCTTGCTCTAGAAGACGAGTTCGACATCGAATTCCCGGAGGCGATGCTGCGCAAGAGCACCTTCGAGTCCGTGGCCGCCATCCGGGTCGCGCTCGGCGAACTGACCGGCTCCTGAGGTCGGGAAGGGGACCGGCACCATGACAACCTTGGAGACGCCCGTCGCCGGCCTGCCGCGCCTGGCGGCGCGCATCGGTGTGGAGATCGCCGGGCCCGCGGCGGGCGACGTCGATCGGTCCGCACGGTTCCCCACGGAGGCGCTCGAAGCCCTGCGGTCGGAGTCACTGCTGTCCGTCCTCATCCCGACGGAGCTCGGTGGGCTCGGGTGCACGGTCGGGGACGTGGCCGGCATCGTGTTCGAGCTCGGGAAACACTGTGCGTCCACCGCCATGGTGTACGCCATGCATCAGATCCAGGTGGCCAGCTTGGTGCGCCACGGCCGGACGGTCTTCTTCCGGGACTACCTGACCGATGTGGTCGGCCGCCAGCTCCTGCTTGCCTCGGCCACGACGGAGATCGGCGTCGGTGGTGACGTCCGCTCCAGCGTGTGCACAGTCGAGCGCGACGACACCGGTGGCATCCGCCTCGAGAAGATGGCCCCCGTGATCTCCTATGGCGCCTACGCCGACGGGATTCTCGCCACCGCCCGGCGATCGCCGGAGAGTCCGCCGAACGACCAGGTCCTCGTGCTGTGCCGTGCGCCGGGACTGACCCTGGAGCCCATCAGTGGCTGGGACACGCTCGGTTTCCGCGGCACCTGCAGCCTGGGCTACCGGCTGGTCGCACAGGGCGAGCCCGACCTCATTCTCGACGATCCCTACGGCGACATCTCGAGCCAGACCATGTTGCCCGTGTCCCACATCCTGTGGAGCTCGGTCTGGCTGGGCCTGGCCACGGCGGCAACCGAGAAGGCTCGGCATTTCGTCCGGGCCGAAGCACGCAAGAAGCCAGGTGTCACGCCACCGTCCGCCCTGCGTCTCGCCGAGCTGATCGTCCAGCTTCAGCGGATGGAGGAGCTCGTGCGCGGCACCGCCCGGCGGTACGACCAGATGTCCGACGATGCCGACGCCCTCGCCGGCATGGGCTTCGCCGTCGCCATGAACTCGCTCAAGGTCTCCACCTCGACGCTCGTCGTCGACATCGTGAACCGGGCGATGGCCATCTGTGGCATGGCCGGATACCGCGAGGACTCACCCCACAGCCTCGGGCGGATTCTGCGGGACGCGCACGGTGCGGCCGTCATGGTCAACAACGATCGGATCAACACCAACACGGCGCAGATGTTGTTGATCTACAAGGACGAGTAGGGATGGCGGTGGCAGTGGCCGAGGGACCGAACTTCCGGGACGAGCTCGTGGCGGCGGGCATCCTGGTGCCCACCGAAAGTGACGGCATCTACGGCCGGTCGTCGGTCTACGAGCAGATCGTGGCCAGGATCGAGGACCTGGTCATGGCGACCGCCGCCTCCGAGGGAGCCGCCAGTTACCGGTTCCCGCCTGTGATGCCTCGCAGTGTGCTGGAGCAGACCGGCTATTTGTCCTCCTTTCCCGACATGATCGGCTCGGTGTCGACCTTTACGGGAGACAACGCAGCGCACAAGAAGTTGATGGACGTCGCGCAGTCCGGAGGCGAATGGACGGCGCTGCTCGAGGCGGCGGACGTGAGCCTCTGTCCCGCCGTGTGCCACCCCCTCTATCCGACCCTGTCCGGCACGCTGCCAGCGGGAGGGCGCCGCTACGACGTCTCGGGTTGGTGCTTCCGCCACGAGCCAAGCCTCGACCCGGCGCGTATGCAGGCCTTTCGGCAGCATGACCTGGTCTACGTCGGTGACGCCGCACGGGCCAGTGAGCACCGGGACCGCTGGCTCCAGCTCGGAGCGGAGATTCTCGGCTCCCTGGGTCTGGCGGTCGAGACGGTGGTGGCCAACGACCCCTTCTTCGGGAGGGTCGGTCGGATACTGGCCGAGAACCAGCGGTCGGAGACGCTCAAATTCGAAATCGTGACGCCGATCAATTCAATGGAGAGTCCGACGGCCATCGCCTCGGCCAATTGCCACCTCGACCACTTCGGTGAGCCGTTCGGGATCCGCACCGTCGACGGGGACGTCGCCCATTCGTGTTGCTTCGGGTTCGGCCTCGATCGCATCACCCTGGCCCTTCTGCGGACGCACGGGATGGACCCGGGAGGCTGGCCGCAGGCCACCCGGAGTCGACTCTGGCCGTGACCCCGGGGACCGGACTGCGGCTGCTGGCGGTCGATCCCACCGGCTACCGCCCCCATCCACTGCATGCCAGCGAGCGGACGTGGACGGAGACCAACTGCTATGTCGATCTCTGGATCGAGTTGCTCCACGCCCTCGGACTGGAGCCCCTGGCCGCGGCCGCCTTCCCGATCAGCTCCGATTTCGAAGGCGATCAATGGACCTTCTTCAAATTTCCGGCAGAGGACCTCCGGGCGCAGTTCGGTCTCGAAGTCGCCGAATTCAACGCATGGCGTCCGCTCATCCATCATGTTGAGGAGCAGCTCGAGCTCGGTCACCTGCTGATCGTGGATGCCGACGCGTGGTTCCTGCCGGATACCCAGGGTGTCTCGTATCAGCTCGCTCACGTGAAGACTGCCATCGTTCCCAACAGCATCGACCGGGACGGACGCCGTCTCGGCTACTTCCACAATGCAGGCTATTTCGAGCTGGACGGTGACAATTTCGATGGGGTGTTCCGGCTCGGCCCTTACGCGGACCCGAGCGTCCTTCCGCCCTACGTCGAGACGGTCCGCCTCAATCGGATGCGGCGTGACCCCGACGGGCTTGTCGAGGGAGCGATCATGCTGACCAGGGCGCATCTGGCGCGTCGTCCCTCGGGCGATCCCATGAGCCGCTTCGAACAGCGTCTGACGGACGATGCGGCGTGGCTCGGAACCCAGGACATCGAGACCTTCCATCAGTACGCCTTCGGAACCTGCCGCCAATGCGGTGCGGCCATGGAGCTCGCAGCATCGTTCGTGGACTGGCTGGCCCTGCACGATCCCGCCGCTGCCGGATCGGACGACCTGTTGGCCGTCGCCGATGCGCTGCGCGTGGTGGCGACGACGGCCAAGGCCCTGCAGTTCAGTTTGGCTCGACGATCCCGCGGGCGTACCGTCGACCTCCACGGTTCGTTCGAGGAGATGAGCCGGTCGTACGGCTTCGCGATGGAGGGCTTGGTCGCCCGCTACGGGGGCTGAGGCCGCCCCTGCTGTTAACTCTTGGCTTTGGACCGGTTGAGCGCCACCGCGGCGCGGATGAGCGCCTTCAGCGCCGTCTTGTTGACCTTGTCGCCCTCGTGGAAGTCGATGGCCCGCCGCACGTTTCCCTCCAGGCTCGAGTTGAAGAGGGCTGATGGATCCTCGAGGGCCGCTCCTTTGGCGAAGGTCAGTTTCACGACGCTCTTGTAGGTCTCGCCCGTGCAGATCATTCCATCGAGATACCAGGTCGGAACGCCACGCCATTTCCATTCCTCGACGACGCCGGGTGCGGCTTCCTTGACCAGGCCGCGGAGGGTCCGCAGCATGGCGCCCCGCCAGTCGTCGAGTTCCTTGATCCTCGCGTCGATCAACTGCGACGGTGTCTGATCCTTCTGAGATCCGGCTGCGGCCATATCCGTTGCTCTGCCTTCGTGTTCGCTCGACCCGGCGTCATCGCCCCTCCGTCACCGCCGGTGAGGGCCTCCAGGGCGGGACCGCTCGGATGTGCACCGGGAACCCGCGTCCCGAACGGAGAAGTATAAACCGACCCGGTCACGCGTTCGACGTGCGGGACCCATTCGACAACGCGACCCACGCTGTGCAGCCGGTGCGTGCATCCGGGGTGGGCTCAGCGCGGCTCCACGCGTCGGTAGACGTGCAGCCCGTCCGACACGGCGAGTGAGAAATCAGACCGGATGTACTGCTTCGCTGTCGGTCCGATGTCGGAGTACTGCGACAGGGGGGCGTAGAGCACGACTCCGTCTGCGTGATGGAGCCAGTCGAGCCAATCCGATTGCACGTTCGAAGTACGGGCGTCAACGGGTGAATCGGCGACTCCGTTTCCATCGGTGAGTTCGGCTCCGTACATGTCGAGAACGCGGGGACAGTCCGGCTCGGAGAGGTTGTAGCGATTGGCCAGGATCACCGGCCCATAGTCCTCGGTGATGACGCACGCATGAGGCGAGAAGATGCGGTCGAGTGTGGTGGAAGGCGTGGATGCCTTCGCCTCATTGAGGACGTTCTTCACGGAGTGCCCGATGAATGCGAGCATCGCGACCGTTATCACGGCGGCCATGAGCGGCCTCGCCAGGGGCAGGAGTCGAACGGCCGTGGCACTGAGTACGAGCGCCAAGAAGGGGGCAAAGAAGCCCCCGTAGTGCGCATCGAACTCCGGAGAGGTCAAAAATGCAGCGCCGACGATCACGACGCACGCCATCGCCGTGGCGTCGAGGTCCGTGACGTGCCAGGCATGGTCGGAACGTCGCGCCAGCGCGATCGAGCCCACAACCATCAGGGTCAGGACGACCCAGATGGCGACGGCCACGCCGGAATGCCCGGTCAGCCCGAGGAGGGACGCCAGTCGATGGAACGGGTTTCGGTCGATGTGGGCGCGGGTGGCTTGGACCACAACCACTTCGCGCCAGAAGGCGGACGGGGCGAGAACGAAGAACGGCCCGCAGATGATCCCAACGGCGACGACGCCACCGCCGACGAAGTGACCGAGACAGCGCCGGCCGTGCTTGGAAGCGAAGTAGAGAAGCACGACGAACGGGAAGACGCCCCAGAGTTTGACGGAGGTGCATATTCCGAGCAGCACCCCGGCTCCGAGCCATCGACCGGCCGACGCGGTGGCCACTTCGGTGTCGTCGAAGATCAACCAGAAGGCGAGCAGAGTGCCGAACACGAGGATCGGCTCGAGGAGAACGGTGTGATCGGCTATCAGCGAGGCCTCGTAGAAGCCGAGGAGGACGATGCCGGTCAGCAGGCCGACCCAGTGGCGACGCCGTAGGAGTCGGCCCATAACGCCCACATTCGCCACCGCGATCAGCACAATGAAGACCCGCGCCCACGCGAAAGCGGTGCGGTCGCTCGTCACGCGCCCCAGGAATCCGAACGGAGCCATGAGAAGTGCCATGCCCGGAGGTTGGATGTCGATGTAGGAGCGGTAGGGCACGACGCCGTGGGACATCAGCACGCCTTCGCCGTAGTACACGCCGTCGTCGACTTCGGTCAGTCCGTCGAAATAGCCCTTGTGGATACCTTGGTAGACCAACAGGATCCCGAGGATCGCTCCGGTCGCGACGACGAGCACGAGGGCGGGCCCGGTCCACCCCCGCCCGGCCTGCTCGGCCGCTGCAAGCCCTGGTGGCGGGTTTGCTCCGTCGAGCTGGCTTTGCATGGGTCCCCAGTTCTGAACACGAACGACAACCTGCGGACCGAGTGCAGATCCGCCGAGACAGGCAATGTAGTGCAGCGCGGAATCCACCACGGAGCGTTGCCCGATCGCGACGCCGTTCGTCGGTCCCCTGGACGACGCATTCCGGTTTCGACGGTGACCGAGCTCGTGTCGAACGCGTGCCGGACAAGTCCGGTGAAACTCGAGTCGACAGAGGCGCTTGGCCTCTGGAGGGAACTCACGAGTCGGGCTGCCCGGATTTGAACCGGGGACCTCTGCGTCCCGAACGCAGCGCGCTAACCAAGCTGCGCCACAGCCCGTCCGCTCCCCGGAGGGAGCAACGGGCAACACTACCGCGGCCTCAGCCCGTCGCTCCCCCGGAGCCGTTGGCCGAGGCATCCCCGGGTGTGGGGCCGTGTTGGTCTGTCCTCGTCGCGCCCGGCCCCGGCACGTCCCCGACGAACGTCGCCACCACCTGCGCCACCCGCCGCTTGTCCATTTCCGCCACCCTCATGTCCCAGTCCCCCACGCGGACCGCCTCGCCCTCGACGGGGATGTGGCCGAAGCGCTCGAAGAGGAGGCCGCCGAGGGTGACGTATTCCCCGTCAGGGATCTCGATGCCGATCCGGTCGCGGACGTCGTCGACGTTGGTCTGCCCGTCGATCAGCCAGCGCGTGTTGTCCACCCGGACGATGTGGGCCTCCTCCACCTCGTCGAATTCGTCATGGAGGTCTCCGACCAGTGGCTCCAAGAGGTCCTTGACGGTCAGCAAGCCGGCGACCCCGCCGTATTCGTCGACGACGACGGCCACGGCGCGACGGTGTTTGCGCATGTCCGCCAGCGCCTCCAGGACGCCGAGCGACTCGGGCAGGAGGTAGGGCTGGCGCACCTTGCGGGAGATCTCCAGCGGGCTGGGGTCGGTGGCGTCGCGGGCCTCGTCGCCTTGGCCTTCGCGCGTACCGGGCCGATTGGTCCGGAAAATATCGTTGACGAACAGAATGCCGATGAGATCGTCGAGGTCGTCGTGCACGACCGGGAAGCAGCTGTGCCCGGACGTCCGCACGGCCTGCGCAATGTCCTCGGCCTGCACCGGGATGGTCAGGAACGTCACGTCGACGCGCGGCGTCATCACCTCGCGCACGTCCATGTTGCGCAGGTCTGCCAGCGCCTCGGTGATGAAGCGTTCCTGTTCCGAGGCCTCAGCCTCGAGTACCTGGCTCTGGCGCTCTGACCCTCCGGGCTCGTCGGCTCCCACGGAGCGGCGCCACAATCGTCGTGATCGCTGCAACACGGTGGCGTCGGGTCAGGGTCGCGACTCGGGTCCCGCCTGTAGCTGGGGTCCGCCGCCCACCAGCACCGGTACGGGCGTGAACGAGTCGTCAGCGAAGGTGCCGCCGTCAAGCAGCGCGGCTACGGCGCGGCGCAGCCGAAGCGGGTCGAGCGGCTTGACCAGCCAACCTTCGGCATCCGAGCGGCGGGCGAGGAACACGTCGGGGCGCCGATCGAGCAACATGAGCACCGCCACGTGGTCGAGCGCGTCGTAAGACTCCTGCAGCCGCAGCTCCAGGCACACCGCCATGCCGCCCATGTTGCCCATCTGCATGTCGACGATGAGCAGGTCCGGCGACTCCTCGGCCACGAACGTCACCACCTCGGGGCCCGAGGTCACCGCGCGCACTTCGATGTCGGGGCCGCTGACGACCGCCTCCACGTCCTTCCGGAGAGTGGGTGCGTCGCTGGCGACCAGGATGGTCTGCACCGCGGGGACACTATCGGACCAGCCCTCGGAGCTGAAAGCCCGACCGGTACCGCTCAGGAGAAGAGTTGGTCGGCCGCCCGCTGCAACCCGACGAGCTCGTGCACGTCTTGCCCGAAGAGCGGGATCCGGCCGACGGGCGCTGGGGCCACCTGCGCGGCCAGCCCGGAGAAGGCATGCTCCTCCCGGTCGGCCAGCGCGTCGAGCGCCGCCAGATTGGCCTCCAGTGCCTCGAGCGCCGGTGAACTGTCTCTAGGCGCGGCGTCGGCGCCACCGAAAGAGGGCGCGATCCGGTTGACCACAAGGGCGGCGACGGCGACGTCGCGCTCGGCGAGCTTCTCGGCGAAGAACCCGGCTTCGGTGACGGCATCGGGCCGGGCCGAGGTCACGAGCACGTACGCCGTTTCCGGGTCGGCCAGGAGCTCGTGCACCGCGCTGGCCCGGCTGCGGAACCCGTCCTCCATCCCCTCGAAGGCCTGGAAGAAGCCGACGGCGTCCTGCACGATCTCGGCGCCGGCCACCTTCGAGATCGTGCGCAGCAGCGCCTGCGTCGCCACGCCCACGGCCTTCAGCGACATCCGCGTCGGCACGAGGAGCGCCCGGAAGAGGCGGTTCTCCAAGAACCGCGTCAGCCGCCGCGGCGCGTCGAGCAGATCGAGCGCGTTGCGCGTGGGCGGCGTGTCGACGACCACGATGTCGAATTCCTCGGAGTGGACCAGCTCGTAGAGCTTCTCCATGGCCATGTACTCCTGGGTCCCCGAGAGCGCGCCGGCAAGATTCTGGTAGAGCCGGTTTGCCATGATGGCCTCCGCCTGTTCGGGCGTGCGCGCGTAGCGCTGCACGAGGTCGTCGAACGTGCCCTTGGAGTCGAGCATCAGCGCGTACAGGTGGCCGGGCCAGTCCCCCTGCACCTCCGAGGGCGTGTTGGGCAGCGACTGCACGCCGAGGGCGTCGGCCAGCCGCCGGGCCGGGTCGACGGTGACGACGCACGAACGCCGGCCGGCCCGGGCCGCCGCCAGTGCGAAGGTGGCCGACACCGTCGTCTTGCCGACGCCCCCCGAGCCGCAGCACACGACGACGGAGCGCTCGGTCACCAGGCCGGGCAGGGTCGTCGGCCCCCGGCTCTCAGCAGCGGCCGCGGCCGGGCCGTCCCCGTCCCCGCCACCGCTGGTGCTCACGACGCCCCTTCGGCGACGAGGGCGGAGACGGCGTCCGCCAGGGCGGCGGCCAGAACCTCCGTCTCGGCCGGTCCGATGGAGGGGGCGTCGAGGGCCGGGACGAGGAGCTGGGGCAACGGCAGGTCCCGGCGCAGGCGATCGATCTGCTCGGCCGAGACGGCGTGACGGGCCAGGCGGAAGGAGCGGGCCTCTTCGAGCACGGCCAGGTGCGCCGGGGCCACCGTGAGGCCGGCCGCCGCCGCCACCTCGGCCGCCGGTTGTTCGAGCCCCACGGGCTCGGGATCACAGGCGTTGACGATGACCGGGCCGAGCTGGACGCCCGCCTTGTCCTCCAACGTGTAGGCGGACTCGATCGTCTCGGAGACCGGCAGCTCCTCGGGCAGTGTGACCAGCATCACCCGGCAGCGAGCCGGGTCGCTCAGCAGCTCGACCACGTCCTGCGCCTGGCTGCGCAGCGGCCCTCCCCGGGCAGCGCTGACCATGCCGCTGGCCGAGGTCAGGAACGTGATGGCGTGGCCCGTCGCCGGGGCGTCCACCAAGATGAGGTCGGCGGCCCCCTCCCGCTCCAGCTGCTTGACCTTGCCGAGCACCAGCACGTCCCGGATGCCCGGGATGGCCGTGGCCACCACGTCGAGGAGCCCGGAGCGGGCCAACCGCTTCGACACCCGCTTGAGGCCGTGGTCCTCGAGGTACTCGACCAGGGCGTCGTCCGGCGTGAGCCGCCGGGCCCGGACCGTGCCGGCGGAGCCCGGCCTGGCGGGCGCCAGCAGGACCTCCTCGTAGCCCAGGTCCCCGTGGCGCCCGAAGGCGGCCGTGATGCCCGACTTGCCCTCGAGCTCGACGATCAGCACCGATCTGCCTGCTCCGGCGGCCATCTTGGCCAGGGCGGCGCTCATGGTCGTCTTGCCCACCCCGCCCTTGCCGGCAACGACGAGGACGCGGCTCTGTGCGCAGAAGGTCCCCACGTCCATGCGGGGCCGAGCGTAGTGGTCGGGTCCCGCCCGCAGATCCTCGGTCGCCTAAAGATCCTGGTCACACCCCTTGAAAGCGTCAACCCCCGGCGGTAGCTTGACGCCAGCGGGGGGATGCGATGCGCCCTATCGGGGGGTTTTGATGCGCCAGGGACAAGACATGTGGCAGTTGAAGGCAGCGTGCCGGGGACCGCAGGCTGCGGTGTTCTTCCCCCCGTCGCACGCGGAACGCAAGGAGGAGAAGGCCTCGCGCGAGATGCGGGCCAAGACCATCTGCGACCAGTGCCGCGTGCGCGGTGATTGCCTGGACTACGCCATCAGGATTCGTGAGCCGCACGGCATTTGGGGTGGCATGAACGAGCTGGAGCGCAAGCTCATGCTCGACCGCAGGGCCAGCTGAGCCGACGGCCCTCCGGTCACTGCGTCCATCGGGCCCAGTGCTCGGGCGCTGTGCTCGGGCCCAGCGACCGGGACCAGTCAGGGGGATCAGTGCGGGGGCGTGATCTTGAGTACCTGGTCGGCCGCCAGCACGCCCTTGCTCTCGCACACGGCGTCGGGCTTGTCACTGTCGACGGCGCAGATGCTGGCCGTGATCTCGTTGGCCGACGTCACGACGGCTTGGGTCAGCGGGCTGGCCGGCGTGGTGAAGTTCCCGGCGATCTGGCTCTGTGAGAGCCCCGCCAGCGCGCCCGGGGTGAAGCTGGCACCGTTGAGGACGTAGCGGTTGGCGACATCGAGCAGCGCGAACGTGGTGGGGCTCCCCCCGTAGCTGGCGATGGCGGCGGACTGCCGGGCGTCGGGCCTCTGGAGGCCGAGATACCGCCCGCCCGTGGGATTCGAGCGCGCTGTAGCGCTCGACGGACTCCAGGATCACGTACTTGCTGGAGTACCGCACGTTCCAGAACGTGAAGGTCGACAGGCTGGCGAAGGCCGTCGTCGCGCTGGACTGCATGACGCCGAGCTGTGTGAACGTGCCGAAGCGCGACAGGGCGAGGATCAGCGGCCAGCGCTGGACGGCGGGATAGGGCGCGAACTCGGCCCCGTAGAAGAACACCACCGGGAGGGGCGGCCCGCCGGCCGTGGCCAGCCAGATGGGGGCGCCGCCGGTGCCCGCCGGCCCCAGCGACTCGACGGGGACGGTCGGTGAGGTGACTCCCACGGCGTCGTAGACGGAGGCCGGGACGGACGTCACGGTGGCGACGAGCGATGACGGCGCGGCGTTGAAGGTCTCCACGGTCGACGTGGTGGTCGGGCCCGAGTTGTCCCGCACCAGGACCAGCGCGCCGAGCAGGCAGATGGCGACGATGATGAGCCCCAGAGCGAGATAGCGACGCGGGATGTGGCGCAACGCGGGCGCCGACGCGGGCACGGACGCGGGCTCGGAGACGGGCTGGCTCATGGACCGGGTCAGGTTAGTCAAGGGGTGCGGCCGATCCGGGGGCGCCGCCTCCTCCTGCCGGTACCCTCTCCGGCGTGCCTCCATCGGCTGCCGCTCCACCACCGACTCCGGCCGAGGCCTCACCCGCTCCGGTGGAGATCCGTCCTGCCGCCACGGTGATGCTGGTGCGCGACGCCCCCGAGATGTCGGGCGGGACCACGCTGGAGGTGCTGATGGTGCGACGCAACCTGCGCTCGGACTTCGTCGGGGGCGCCTACGTGTTCCCGGGTGGCGCCGTCGACCCGCTGGACGGTGGCCCGGAGGCGGAGGCCCTCTGCTCGGGCCGGACCGACGCCGGAGCGAGTGCGCTGCTGGGCATCGACTCCGGCGGTCTGGCCTACTGGGTCGCCGTCGTGCGTGAGACCTTCGAGGAGGCGGGCATCCTGTTGGCCCGGCGCCCGGGCGGCCCCGACCTCATGGCCGGCGACGCCGCGGAGGAGGCGCGTTTCGCCGCCGAGCGGGTCGCCGTCAACGAGGGCACGCGCCGCTTCCTCGATCTGTGTCGCGACGAGGACCTGCAGCTCTCGGTGGGCGACATCCACTACTTCGCCCACTGGATCACCCCACGCGGCGCGCCCGCGGCGTTACGACACGCGCTTCTTCGTGGCCGCGGCGCCACCGGGCCAGATCGCCGCGCACGACGCCGGGGAGACCATCGCCGATGTGTGGATCTCGCCGCACGATGCACTGGCCCGGCATCGTTCGGGGGAGATCGAAATCATCTTCCCCACGATCCGCAACCTGCAGGTCATCGGCCGTTTCGCAACGAGTGCGGCCCTGCTGGCCGCCGCCGAGGAGGCCTCGAGCGCGGTCCCGGCCATCGAGCCCCGGGTGGTGCCCGACGGCAACGGCATGCGCATCGTGCTACCCGGTGATCCCGGCTACGAGCGCGGGGCCGTGCCCGACCCCGGAGACGGCGGTGCCAGGGGAGACTTCAACGAGGCGGTGCGCGAGGTCTCCATGCGGGCGAACAAGGAGGGCCCCGATGCCGCGCCCGGACCACGCCCAGCCGGACCGGCCGACCAGTCGTGATCCCGGCCGTGCCGGACCACGGCACGGGTCCCGTCCCGGAACCGGGCCGTGTCGACGAGGTGGCTCCCGGCGTGCTGCGCCTGACAGCGCCCAATCCCGGCCTCATGACCGGGCCGGGGACGAACACCTACCTCGTTGGCGGCGCTCGGCCCGTCGTCATCGATCCGGGTCCGGCCGATGCCACGCACACGGCCGCCATCGTGGCGGCGGCCGAACCGCTCGGCCCGATCGGGGCCATTTTGGTCACCCACACCCACCGCGACCACGCCCCCGGTGCGGCGGCGCTGGCCGAGGCCACCGGGGCGCGGATCGTCGGCTACGGCCCGACCGAGGAGTTCGTGCCCGACGAGCGCGCCCGAGAGGGCTGGTCGCTCACCTGCCCCGGGACCCCGGCACGAGGAAGCCTGACGTTGCGGGCGCTCCACACGCCGGGCCACGCCTCTGACCATCTCTGCTGGCTGGTCGAGGAACACGCCCTGTTGCTGACCGGGGACCACGTCATGCACGGCTCGACCGTGGTGATCCGCCCCCCCGACGGCGACCTGCACCAGTATCTGGCCAGCCTGGCCCGGGTGCGCGCCACCACGCCGGCCATCCGCACCCTGGCGCCCGGGCACGGGCGGCTCATGGGTCACGTGCCGGCGGTGATCGATGCCCTGGTGGCGCACCGCCTCGGGCGTCACGAGGTCGTCGCGCTGGCCCTCACCCGTCGCGGCGGCGCAACGGTGGACGAGCTCCTCCCCGAGGCCTACGGCGACATCACCGAGCAGCAGCTCCCGGTGGCCCGCTTCTCGCTCTGGGCCCACCTGCGGGCGCTGGGCCAGGAAGGGAGGGCGTCTCCCGTCGATGCGGCCGTCGGGGAGGACACCATCGACACCCGCTGGGCGCCGGAGTGCACGCAACCAGGCGCGGCCTCACTCAACCGGGAGCGGCATCCCCCTGGACGACCGCGGCCTCGACCCGCTCCATGAGGCGGGCCGAGCAACCTTGCACGTCGACGATTGGCGCCACGTCCTCGGCGATGAAGCGGGCCATCGCCGCGAAGGTGGCGCCGAGCTCGCTGTCGGCGCCCGCCATCGCAACCGGCACGCCGGCGTCCCCGCCGGCCGCCAGGTCCGGGTGCAACGGGATGGAGGCGACCAACGGCACCCCGAGGCTCTGGGCCAGGCGGGCGCCGCCGCCGGACCCGAAGAGCGCGTACGTGGTGCCGTGCTCGCAGGTGAAGTCACTCATGTTCTCGATGACCCCGGCCACCCGGAGGTAGCCCCGGCGCGCCATGTCGGCCGCCCGGGCCGCCACCTTCTGGGCCGCCACCGGGGGCGTCGTGACGACGAGCAGCTCGGTGCGCGGCAGCAGGCGGGCCAGCCCCATCTGGACGTCCCCCGTCCCGGGGGGGAGGTCGATGAGCAGGTAGTCGAGGTCGCCCCAGTGGGCGTCCTGCAGGAACTGCTGGACCGCTCGGGTCAGGACCAGCCCGCGCCACATGATCGCCTGTTCCTCGTCGGCCAGGAACCCCATCGACAGCACCCGCACCGTCCCGGGACCGATGGTGCGCTCGAGCGGCACCATCTTCCCCGCCCTGGCCTCGACGTCGCCCTCCATACCCAGCAGGCGGGGGACGGAGAACCCCCAGATGTCGGCGTCGAGGATTCCCACGACCAGGCCCCGGGCGGCCAGCGCCACCGCCAGGTTGACCGTGACGGACGACTTGCCGACGCCACCCTTGCCCGAGGCGATGGCCAGCACCCGGGTGGAGGCGGCGATAGCCGTCTCGGGGGCGTCCTCGCGCGCCTTCCAGCGCGCCCGCGCCATCACTGCCGCCCGCTCGTCGGCGTCCATCGATGCCACCTGCACGTCGACGGACCGCACCCAGTCGAGGGAGTGGACATGGGTGACCACGTCACGCTCGATCTGGCTGCGCAGCGGGCAGGCGGCGATGGTGAGGGCCACGTCGACGACGACGTCGCCGCCTGCGACGGCGACGTTGCGGACCATGCCGAGATCCACGATCGTGTCGCCCAGCTCGGGGTCGATGACCGCCCGCAGGCGGTCCAGGACCTCCTCCTCGCGCCCCTCCCGCCTGGGTGCCGCCGAGGGCGGTGTCCGAGGGGCGGGCGGTGTCATGAACCGGAATTGTACCTGCGTGGCGTGGAATTCCGACCCTGAACGGTTTGGGTGCCGGGAGCGGCCCGGCGCCGGTAACATGGGCTTCGTCCCGGGCGCACCGTGCTCCCGGGTCGATGGGCCGCCAGGCGTGGGGCGCAACGAGGAGGATCCAGTGACGACGATGTCCACTTCCGTCAACATCGGGAAGAAGCCGGCACCGGTGACGCTCAGTGACGGCGCCACGGCCAAGGTCGCCGAGCTGCTGGCCCAGGAAGAGGGTGAGGAGCTCGCACTGCGGGTGGCCGTCAAGCCCGGTGGCTGCTCGGGCTACAGCTACGAGATGTTCTTCGACACCGAGGTCATGCCCGACGACGTGGTGCGCGAGTTCGGGTCCGTTCGGGTCGTCGTGGACGCGGCCAGCGCCGAGCTGCTGACCGGCTCGACCCTCGAGTACAGCGACGGCCTGCAGGGCGCCGGCTTCAACATCATCAACCCCAACGCCACCCGAACCTGCGGTTGCGGGTCCTCCTTCAGCTGAGCGCCGGGCCCCCCGCCCTCTGAGCGGATCCGGCAGCGCTCCCGAGCAACCCCGCGGCGTCGCCGCGCCCGCTCCCATGGTCGTGTCGTTCACGCTCAACGGCGGACCGGTCGCCGTGGAGGACGGGATCAGCCTGCTGGACGCGCTGCGCGAGGAGCTGGGCTGCCGATCCGTGAAGGACGGCTGTAGCCCCCAGGGCCAGTGCGGTTGTTGCACCGTGTGGGTCGACGGCGCGCCGCGGGTCGCCTGCGTCACCCCCGTTCGCCGCATTGCGGGCCGTCACGTCACCACGCTCGAGGGAGCACCGGAGGCATTGCGCGACCGCTGGGCCGGGGCGTTCGTGCAATACGGAGCCAGCCAGTGCGGGTTCTGCACGCCGGGCATCGTCCTCCGACTGGCCGCCCTCGAAGGGTCGGGAACGGGAAGGCCACCGACGCGTCGTGATGTCGAGGCGGCGCTGCGGGCGCACTTGTGCCGGTGCACGGGCTGGCAGTCGATCGTGGAGGCCGCGTGCAGTGCCCTGGGTGTGGACGGCTCGCCGCCCCCGGCGTCCTGGGCTGGGCGCGACCCCGTGCTGGCCGCGTGGCGGGCGCAGGTCGAGGGGCCGGTCTTTCAGACTTCCGGGCCCGACGTGGTCCTCGGTGGCGGTGGATTCGCCGACGACTCCGCACCGCCGACGGCGCGCGTGCAATTGGGGGCCGATGGGGCGCTTGCCACCGATCTGCGGGCCGCCCGCGCCGCGAGCGGGCGTGTGCAGGGCCGCAACAGCACCGTCCCCCTGTCACATCCGGTCGGGCCGCCCGACGGGGACTGGGCCCTCACACTCCAGACATCGTGGCTCGAGCCGGCCTATGTGGAGCCCGACGCCAGCTGGGCCCGGCCGGGCCACCTCCCGGCCTCCCCGCTGGCCAACGGCGGGGCATTCGGCGGGAAGCGGCACAGCCCCGTCCCGGCGCAGGCCCGGCAGCTCGCCGACGCGACAGGGGAGGCGGTCCGCGTGCTGTGGCGGCGCGAGGACGTCGTGCGACGTGGTCCCAAACGCCCACCGCTGGCGATCGCCCTCCGTGCCGACGGCACGGGGACCGTCCGCATCGGACGCACGGAGCGCTCGGCCGACCTCGAGCCGCTGGCGGCGGAGCTGCGGGCGAACAACCCTGGCCTGGAGGTCGAGCTGGCGCGGGTCGTCGGGCCGCCCGTGTCGGGGGACCTGCGCGGCGCGGTGTGGGCCGAGCTGCTGGCGGCGCGGGCCGCGCTCGGGGCCGCGGTGGGGGCCCCGAGCGGCGTGGCGGGCCTCGGTGCGGCGCACGTCGCCGTGCCCCGCGCCGGCAGTGCTCGGGTCGAACTGGACCTGGACAGGGGGTCGCGCGGCTGGCTGGAGGTCGATGTGTGGGCCGGCGCGATCCTGTGTCCGGTGACGCTGCGCTCCTATGCGCTCGGCGCGGTGCACCAGGCGCTCGGCATGGTGTGGAGCGAAGGGATCGCCGTCGACGACGCCGGCGAACCGGTCGATCTCACCATCCGTTCGTTCGGCATTCTCGGGGCCCGCGACATGCCCGAGGTCGCGATCCGACTGCACGACGAGGACGGACAGCCCGTCAACGGGTCGGACGCGGTGTTCGCCGCCACCCTGGCCGCGGCTTGGATCGCCGAGGGTCTGCCGCGACGGTGGCCGACACGGCGCGACGCCGTGCGAGCGCCGTCGCGGCACGTGGCAGCATCGGGGAACCGAGAGGAGCGCGCATGAGTCCAGCCGTTGGTCCGTACTCCCCAGTCCGTCGCGTCGGCGATTGGGTCATCACCTCGGGTCAGGTCGGCTTGGCCACGGGCACCGGAACGGCCCGTCTGGTCGAGGGCGGGACCGTGGCCGAGCTCCGGCAGGCGCTGCAGAACGTGGCCGAGGTGCTCGGGGTCGAGGGGGCGACCTTGTCCGACGTCGTCAAGACGACGGTCTACCTCCTCGACATGTCCGAGTTCGCCGCCGTGAACGACGTGTGGGTCGAGTACTTCACGGACAACCGCCCGACGCGCTCGGCCGTCGGGGTGGCGGCGCTCCCGATCGGGGCCCGGGTCGAGGTCGAGGCCTGGGCCTACGCTCCCGTGGTCTGAGCGGAGGGCGCGGTCGCGGGAGCGGATGCGCCGGCACCTCCGTTGCGTTGCGCCACGCCGGGGTGCCAGGCCACCTGCCCGAAGCGATAGCCCACCGAGCGGACTGTCTGAATCAAGTGGGCGTGCTCTTCGCCGAGCTTGGCCCGCAGGCGCCGGATGTGCACGTCGACCGTGCGCGCGCCGCCGTAGTACTCGTAGCCCCACACGCGGCTCAACAGCGTCTCGCGGGTAAAGACCTTGGCCGGGTGCCCGGCCAGGAAGCGCAGGAGCTCGTATTCCATGTACGTCAGGTCGAGGACGCGCCCGGACACGGCGGCCTGGTACGTCTCGAGATTGAGCATGAGCGGCCCGTACTCAATGATGTCGGGCCGCATGCTCTGCCCGGTCCGCCAGAAGAGGTGTTGGACCCGGGCCACCAGCTCGTCGGGCCGGGCCGGCAGGACGCAGAAGTCGTCGTAGAGGTCGTCGCGGAGCAACAGCTCACCCACCTGGTCCGTGCCGATGGCGAGGAGGAGCGGGGTCATGGGCACCTCGCGCAGGCGGAGATGCCTGCAGAAGGCAACGGCGGCGGACATGTCCGCACCCGTGACGACGAGTGCCCCCGAGTACCCGGTGATCCGGCCGTCGGGTCCGGAGGCCACCACCTCGTCCGGCCCCGCCACGCCCTGATGGCCGAGACCCGCGTTCTGGAGCGCGAGCATCACCTCGGCGGGGAGGTCGGCCGGGAAGCACAGGAGAGGATCCATCGGTTCGTCGAGCTCAGAGAAGGGGCAGGTAGCGGTCCAGCTCGAATTGGGTCACCTGGGCCTGGTAGGCGTCCCATTCGGCGCGTTTGTTGCGGATGAACCATTCGAAGACGTGGTCCCCGAGCGTGTCGGCCAACAGTTCGGAGCCCTCCATCTCGTTGACGGCGTCGTGCAGGCTGGAGGGCAGCTGCTCGATCCCCTTCTTGGCCAGCTCCTTGGGAGTCAGGCTGAACAGGTTGTCGTCGGCCTCGGGCGGAAGCGGATAGTCCTCCGAAAGGCCACGGAGCCCTGCGGCGAGGATGACCGCGAACGTCAGGTACGGGTTGCAGGCGCTGTCGGGCGCCCGGTACTCGAGCCGGGTCGAGTCGGACTTCCCCATCTTCACCACCGGCACCCGCACCAGCGCCGAGCGGTTGTTGCGGGCCCAGCTGACATGAACCGGCGCCTCGTAGCCACCGATGAGCCGCTTGTAGGAGTTGACCCATTGGTTGGTGACGGCGGTGATCTCACGGGCGTGATGCAGCAGCCCGGCGATGAAGCGACGCGCCACCACCGACAGCCCGTACTCGTCGTTCTCGTCGACGAACGCGTTGCGCTCGCCCTGCCACAGGGAGATATGGGTGTGCATCCCCGAGCCCTGGACACCCGCCAGCGGCTTCGGCATGAAGGAGGCGAAGACACCCTCCTGGCGCGCCATCTCCTTGATCACCATGCGGGTGGTCATGACGGTGTCGGCCATGGTGAGTGCGTCGGTGTAGCGCAGGTCGATTTCGTGCTGGCTGCGGGCGTCCTCGTGCTGGGTGTGCTCCACGGGGATGCCCATCTCCTCGAGCATCAGCACGGAACGCCGACGGAGGTCGCTCGTCAGATCGGCCACCGACAGGTCGAAGTACGAGCCGGCGTCGAGGGTGACCGGGCCCCGCTCCGGGTCGGCGTCGGCGAAGTAGAAGTACTCCACTTCGGGGGCCGAGAAGAAGGTGAAGCCGGCGGCCCTGGCGCGCTCGAGCGTCCTCCGCAGGGCGTGGCGGGGGTCACCCTCGAAGGGCGTGCCGTCGAGGTTGGCGATGTCGCAGAAGACGCGGGCCACCTGGGCGTCGTCGTGGTGCCAGGGCAGGAGCTGAAAGGTCTTGGGATCGGGTCGGGCCAGGACATCGGCTTCCTGGACCCGGCTGAAGCCGTCGATCGCCGAGCCGTCGAACGTCATCCCCTCGTCCAGCGCGTTCTCCAGTTCCGCCGAGGTGATGTTGAACCCCTTGGGGGTCCCCAACACGTCGGTGAACCACAGCTGGACGAAGCGGATACCCCGCTCCTCGACGGTCCGGAGCACGTAATCCCGCTGACTTTGCACGGCACAAGCTTCGCATGCCCGGGGACCACGCTCATCCCGCAGGCCGGCACGGCGGGGCCCAGCGGGTACGCCGGCGCCCGCCGGTAATCTGGACCGATGCCGCACCTGCGCCTCGCCGCCGCGCAGCTCAACACCGTCGTGGGTGACCTGTCGGGCAACGTGGAGCGGATCCTCGCCGCGGTGGCCGCCTCCGAGGCCGCGGAGGCCGACATCTGCGTGGTGCCCGAGCTGGCGATCCCGGGCTACCCGCCCGAGGACCTCCTTCTCAAGCCGGGGTTCGTGGCCGACAACGTGACGGCCCTCGGGAAGGTCGCCGCCGCCACGGGCCATTGCGCCGTCGTGGTCGGGTTCGTCGGCGCCGCGCCCGGCGGGGTCGGGCTGGCCAACGCCGCCGCCGTGTGCGCCGGAGGGCGGGTGGTGGGCGTCTACCGCAAGCGCTTCCTGCCCAACTACGGCGTGTTCGACGAGCAGCGGTGGTTCGTCCCCGGCACCGAGCCGCCCGCGCTCTTCGGCGTGGCAGGCGCCTGGGTCGGTATCTCCATCTGTGAGGACGTCTGGTTCGACGACGGCCCGGTCGCGCAGGCGGGCCGCGCCGGTGCCGACGTGGTGGTGAACCTCAATGCGTCGCCGTACAACCGGGGCCGGCGGGCGGAGCGGCTGGCCATGCTGTCGGGCCGGGTGGCCGAGGCCGGTTGTGCCATCGCCTACGTCAACCAGGTGGGGGGGCAGGACGAGTTGGTCTTCGACGGCGACTCCCTGATTGTGGGGGCGGACGGGGCGCTGCTCGGCTCGGGCGTCCAGTTCGCCGAGGACCTCGTCGTGGTCGATCTGCCCGTCGGGTCTCACCCGCCGCGAGGCGTCACGGAACTGCTGCCGCGCGTCGTCGTGACCGAGGCCCCCCGCGTCGCACCTCCTGCACTCCCGCCGGTGGCACCGCGCCCCGCGCTGAGCGATCACGCCGAGGTCTATGGCGCGCTCGTCCTCGGCACACGCGACTACCTCCGCAAGAACGGCTTCTCGGAAGCCGTCATCGGCCTCTCGGGCGGGATCGACTCCTCCCTGGTGGCAGCCGTCGCCGTGGACGCGCTCGGCGCAGCCCGGGTGCACGGCATCTCCATGCCCTCGCGCTACTCGAGCGAGGGTTCCCGAGACGACGCCGGCGCGCTGGCGGAGCGACTGGGCATCGATCTCAAGACGGTGGCCATTGAGGAGGCCCACGTCGCCTTCGCCTCCATGCTGGCGCCGCTGCTCGGCCGTGAGCCCTTCGGGCTGACGGACGAGAACCTCCAGTCACGTCTTCGGGGCGTGCTCCTGATGGCGCTGTCCAACGCCAAGGGCTGGATCGTGCTCACAACGGGGAACAAGAGCGAGATGGCCACCGGCTACTCGACGCTCTACGGGGACTCGGCGGGTGGCTTCGCCGTGATTAAGGACGTCCCCAAGACACTGGTGTACGAGCTGTGCCGCTATCGCAACACGCAGGCCGTGCTCGAGGGGCTTCCGGGTCCCATTCCCGACAGCGTGCTGGACAAGCCACCCTCGGCCGAGCTGCGTCCGGATCAGCGTGACGACCAGTCGCTCCCGCCCTACGAGGAGCTCGATCCGGTGTTGCAGGGCTACGTCGAAGGCGATCGCACCGCAGCGGACCTCGTTGCGGAGGGCTTCGACCCGGCGGTGGTCGACCAGGTGGTCCGTCTCGTCGACGGCGCCGAGTACAAGCGTCGCCAGATGCCTCCCGGCGTGCGCATCACGACGAAGGCCTTCGGCAAGGATCGGCGCATGCCCATCACGAACCGCTACCGGTCCTCGGCGCTGGAGGAGTCCGCCGATGCCTGAGACCGGGGCCGCCACCACGACATGGCGGGGCATCGACGAGCTGGCCGAGGTGGTCGGCGGGTACTGCTGGGCCGAGAAGAGGGTCTTCGAGGTGGCGGGGGGCTGGGCGACGGGGGCAGGTGACCCCGGTCTCGAGCCGGCGCTGCGGGTGTGGTGTGCCGGCGTGTCCCGTCGCCACGGCCTCCTGGCGGCCTGCTGGGCCGAGCGGCTCCCGGTGCGAGCGGGCGTGGACCGAGCGACGCTGGTACTGCCGCCCGACGGGTCGTTGGCGGAGGCCTTCGACGTGGCGGCCGCCGCCCCCGACGCTGGTCACGGTGTGGCGGCGTTAGTCGAGACGGTGCTCCCCCGGCTCCTGGCCGTCTACGAGGCCCACCGGCAGGCGCCGAACCCTGTCAGCGAGGCCTCGGTCCTGGAGGTCCTGTCGGGAGCCCACCGGGATCTGGCCGACGAGATCAGCGGTGGTCGTGCCCTCCTCAAGGACCCTCTGAGCGGTTGACGAGAGACACCGCGCCGGGGCCCGATATGGAACGGGCATTGGGCGGCAGCGGTGTTTTCCCTGCTGTACCTGCATCTTGACAGGGCCATTACACTGTCTGGGCAGCCCTCGTACGCCCAAATCGGTCGGCGGCTGCGTTTTCAACGAGCGCGACAGCCCGGCCAGGTTCCCCTGCCGTGGTCATGGGACGGAAGGTTTGGCGAAGATTTTGGCCAAGGAACGAATTCGAGCGCGACGACGAGGATCTCGTCCGGCTCTACCTCACAGATATCGGTCAGTACCCGCTTCTGACCAAGGACGACGAGGTCCGGCTGGCGCAGGCCATCGAGGCCGGGCGCGACGCCGAGGCCGACGTGGCCAAGGCGCCCAAGGGCCTCACCACGGCGAAGAAGCGTGAGCTCCGTCGCGCCGTCATGGAGGGCGAGCAGGCCCAGCAGACCTTCGTGCAGTCGAACCTGCGTCTCGTCGTCTCGATCGCCAAGAAGTACCAGGCTTCGGGGCTTCCGCTCCTGGACCTCATTCAGGAGGGCAACCTCGGGCTCATGCACGCGGTCGAGAAGTTCGACTGGCGGAAGGGCTTCAAGTTCTCCACGTACGCCACCTGGTGGATCCGTCAGGCCATCACCCGGGGCATCGCCAACACGGGCCGGACGATCCGGCTCCCCGTCCACGCCGGCGACACGCTGGCCCGCGTGCAGAAGGCCCAGGCCCGCCTGGAGCTGAAGCTGGGACGGCCGGCCACGCTGGCCGAGCTGGGCATTGAGGTCGAGATGCCAGAGGACAAGCTGGTCGAGGCACTGCGCTTCCGGGCCGAGCCCCTGTCGCTCTCCGAGCCGCTGCGCGAGGACGGCGACGCCGAACTGGGGGACGTGGTCGAGGACCGGTCTGCCGAGTCGCCCTTCGAGGTGGCCGCAGTGTCGCTGCTCCCCGACGAGATCGGCCGCCTCCTCTCACCGCTCGACGAGCGTGAGCGGGAGATCCTGCGCCTGCGATTCGGGCTGGACCGGGGCGAGCCCCGCACCCTCGAAGAGGTCGGTGAGCACTTCAACCTCACCCGGGAGCGCATCCGCCAGATTGAGGCCCGGGCCATGTCGAAGCTGCGCCACCCGTCCTCGGACACCGGGGCGCGTGATTTGCTGACCGTCTAGCTCCGCCTAGGATTTCGATCATGAAGAAGCTGCTGATTCTCGCCGTGTTGGTCGCTATCGGCGTCGTCGCCGTTCGCCGCTTGCGCGAGGCGTAGAAGACCCAGATCGCCGCTAGGCGGCGTGCCCGGCCAATCTGGCCGCGGCGTGACGGCCCCGCAGGCCGCGTCGCCACAAAATGAGTGCTGCGCCGGCCACCGCCAGGCTGGTCGTCACCACGGGCGTCGTGCGCCCCACGCGGTCGCGCAGGCGAATCGGCTTGGTGAAGTTCCGTATCTCCCAGCCGCGCTCGCGCGCCACCTTGGCCAGGGCGCGGTCGGGGTTCACGGCGACGGGGCGGCCGACCGTCTCGAGCATCGGCAGGTCGGTGCCCGAGTCCGAGTAGGCGCTGCTGGCCGCCAGGTCGAGCCCGGTGCGCGCCGCCAGCTCGCGCATGGCGGTCGCTTTTGACTCGCCGTAGGCGTAGAAGGCCATCCGGCCCGTGTAGCACCCTTGCTCGTCGACCTCGCCGCGCGAGCAGATGGCCCCGTCCACGCCGAGGAGATCGGCGAGGGGCAGGACGATCTCTTCGGGCGACGCGGAGACCAGATAGACGCGGTGCCCCGCTGCCCGGTGCAGCTCCATGAGCTCGAGCGCCTCGGCGTACATGATCGGCTCCATCGTCTGCAGCATCGTCTCGCGCACGATCTGGCGCACCTGGGCCCGGTCCCACCCCTTGGTGAGTGCCAGCATCGACTCACGGACGCGGACGAGCCGTTCCTCGTCGGCACCGAAATAGAGGTAGATGAGCTGGGAGATGGCGGCGCGCGCCACCATGCGCCGGTTGATGAGACCGCCCTTGAGGAAGGGCCGCCCGAACGCAGCGATGGAGGCCCGGTCTATGACCGTCTTGTCGAGATCGAAGAAGGCCGCCTCCATACTCTTAATGGTACGGGCGACCGGGCCTGCTCCTTGAGCAGGCGTGACAGTTCGAGGACGGGCCCGCGAACGTTTGGTGCCCGTGAACAGGGATCTCGCGGGGGTTGCGGGCGGGTTGCGGCTACGCCTGGAGCTTGGCGATGAACAGGGCGTGCACGGCGTCCTCGGCATCCGCCGTGACCAGCACGAGCACCTCGTCGCCCGACTGCAGGGTCGTGTCGCCCCGGGGCACGATGAGGCGATCGGCGCGGACGACGGCAACGACGACGGCGTCGCGCGGGAAGGCCAGGTCGGCGATCGCGGTGTCGTTGGCCGGCGAGTCCTCGGCCAGCGTGATCTCGACCAGGTGGGCCACGCCGCCCTTGAACTGCAGCAACCGGACCAGCGCGCCCACCGAGACCGCCTCCTCGACGAGGGCGGTCAACAGCTGCGGGGTCGAGACCGAGACGTCCACACCCCAGCTCTCGTTGAAGAGCCACTGGTTCTTGGGGTGGTTGACCCGGGCGACGACCCGGGGCACCGCGAACTCCTGCTTGGCCAGCAACGAGATCACGAGGTTGTCCTCGTCGTCCCCCGTCGCCGCCACCACCACGTCCACGGTGGCGAGGCCGGCCCGGTCGAGCGAGGAGACCTCGCAGGCGTCGGCCGCGACCCAGGTGATGTCGAGGGTCGGGCGGAGACGCTCCACCAACTCGGGATCCTGTTCCAGGACCAGCACGTCATGGCCGTTGGCGTGGAGATCGGACGCGATGGCGGTGCCGACGCTGCCCGCTCCGGCGATGGCGACCCTCATGTCGCGCCATCCGGGCTCGTGTCCTCGGTGCGACCCAGCATCTCGTCGAACTGGCGCAAGGCGTCGTCGAGCACGGCGATGTGCAGGACGTCCCCCTCCTGTCCCACCAGCTGGCGCGCGTCGAGCCGAGGGACGCCGGAACGTGTCACCGAGACCACGCTGAGACGGCCGGGTAGCTCCATGTCGGACAATGGCCGCCCCGCCCACCTCTCGGGCAACGAGCGGTCGACCAGCGTGAGACGACCGGTGGCGTCGGACCAGTCTCCGACATCCTCGTCGGGCAGCAGGCGCCGGCGGACCTGGTCGATGGTCCATGTCACCGTGGCCACTGTCGGAATCCCGAGGCGCTGGTAGATCTCGGCGCGGCGCGGGTCGTAAATGCGCGCCACCACATTCGGGATCTTGTAGGTCTCGCGGGCGATGCGCACGGTGAGGATGTTCGTGTTGTCCCCGCTGGTGACCGCGGCCAGCGCATCGGCCTCGAGCGCCCCTGCCCTCTCGAGATCGTCGCGATCGAAACCCGACCCCACAATGCATGGCCCGTCCCACTCCTTGAGGCGGCGGAAAGCCTTGGCCGACTTGTCCAGAATGGCCACGGAGTGGCCCTCGGCGCTGAGGGAGAGGGCAAGGCCCGAACCCACGCGGCCACACCCGACGACGATGACGTGCACGCCACAGTGCAACACGCCCCGTCGGGTCTTGCAAAGTTGGGCCGCTCCGGACCTCGGCCCACCTCCATGGCGTCCGTCCCTGCTGGTCGAGGTCCGCGGTCGAACTCTGGGGTTCGCGAGCACCCATGATTTACTGAGCGGGTGGAAGCGGGAACCAGAGGTGACGATTCGCCGGAATCACCCGGGGCAGAGTCGAGCACTCCGACGACATCGGTGAAATCCACCCCGGAAGCGCGCCTGAAGCCCGTGGCTTCCACGCTTGCTCGGCTCGATCTCCCCGAGACCCTCCGCTACCGCGTCAAGAACCGGTTGCTCGGGCCCCCCATTGCCACCGAGCGGCAGTCCAGCGAGCGTTTGGGCAAACCGACCGCCCTGGCAGTCCTGTCCTCAGACGTCATCTCGTCATCGGCGTATGCCACCGAGCAGATGCTCATTCCCCTGATCCCGATCATCGGGGTTGCCGCGTTCTCCTTGGTGATCCCCATCAGCATCGCGGTGATCTTCGTCCTTCTCTTCGTGACCCTCTCCTACCTCGAGGTGGTCAAGGTGTACACGAAGGCCGGAGGAGCCTACGTGGTGGCCCGCGAGAACTTCGGGCTCAACGTGGCCCAGGTGGCGGCCATGTCACTGCTCATCGACTACACCCTGACGGTGGCCGTCTCGGTCGCGGCCGGCGTAGCCGCCATCACCTCCGTCATCCCGAGCCTCACTCCCTATACGACCTGGATCGCCATAGGCCTGGTCATTCTTCTCGCCTACGGGAATCTGCGAGGCATTCGCGAGGCAGGCCGCACCTTCGCCGTGCCCACCTACTTCTTCATCACCAACATGGTGTTTCTCATCCTCTGGGGGCTCTACAAGACGGCAACTGGGTCCCTGCATGCCCATGCGATCACCGGGCATCCGGGCTCGGTTCCCATCGGGACGGCGGGAAGCGGACTTCTGTACGGAGCCACTGTCTTCGTGGTGCTGAAGGCATTTGCTTCGGGAGGCTCGGCTCTGACTGGAACGGAGGCCATTTCGAACGGCGTGAGCATCTTCCGCAAGCCGGAGTCCCGCAACGCCCGGATCACCATGATCCTTATGGCGACCATCCTCGGATCTCTCGTCCTCGGTGTCTCCGTTCTGGCTTCTATCACCCACCCGGTGCCCTACGTGTCCGGCACGCCGACGGTGATCTCCCAGATTGCCAAGTACGTCTACGGAAGCCAGGGGCTCGGTGGGGTGTTCTACGCCATGCTCCAGATCGGGACGACCTTGATCCTGATTTTGGCGGCCAACACGAGCTTCACGGGGTTTCCGTTCCTCGCGAGCTTCGCGGCCGAGGACTCCTATCTGCCGCGCCAGTTGACGAGGCGAGGCCACCGTCTGGTGTTCTCGACCGGAATCATCGTGCTCACCGTTGTGTCCGTCATCCTGCTCCTTATCACCCGGGCCCGTGTGGACAGCCTCATTCCGCTCTACGCCATCGGCGTGTTCACCGGATTCACAATGGCCGGTGCGGGGATGGCGAAGTATCACCTCACACACAAAGAGGACCATTGGAGGCGGCGTCTGGCCATCAATGGCACCGCCTCGGTGCTCTCGTTCATTGTGTTGGTGATCATCGCCGTGGCCAAGTTCAGCGAAGGAGCCTGGGTGATCCTCATCATCCTGCCGCTCGGCGTACTCGTCCTGCTACGACTGCACCGCCAGTACGCGGACGAGGAGCACCAACTCGAAGAGGGTGCAGCCGAGGCGGCAGCGGCGCGGGTGCTCAATCGGCACGTCGTCGTGGTCCTGGTCGACCGATTGGACATGGCGACAGCGCGGGCCCTCCAGTACGCGCGGACTTTCAATTCTGACGAGTTGCGTGCGGTGCACTTCACGTTGGACAGCCGTGTATCGGCGGAGCTCGTGGCCGAGTGGAGCCGGCTTGGGCTCTCCCGACTACCGCTGGACGTCGTGGAATGCGAAGACCGGCGGCTCGGCCGGGCCGTCCTTGAGCTTGCGGCCGAGGCGGTAGCCGATCAGGAGACCGAGCTGACCATTCTGCTCCCTCGACGCGGTTTCGCCACTGGTTGGCATCGTCTGCTTCACGATGGCACGGCTGACCGTATTGCCGCAGCGGTTGCGCAACTCCACCACGTCAATGCGACCGTGGTGCCGTATCAACTCACCGGCGGCTGGTTCTCGAAACGACGGGCACCTGACCGTGAGAAGACCCATGACGAGCTGGCTCGCGCGGCAGCGGCCCGTTCTGATCGCTCGCACGAGCGAGCGGCACGACGGGCCGCGGACCGACAGGCAGCGGTTTCCTCCTTCGAGAGAGCGGCATTCGCGGGCCATGCCGGGGAGACCACGCCCATCGGCAGGGTCGAGTGGCGACAGCGTGTTCGGATAGCGGGCCGGGTCAACTCGGTCCGGACCCAGCCCAGGGCCGGCAACTCGAATCTCGAGTGCGTCTTGGCCGACGGCACCGGCAAAATTCTGCTGGTGTTCCAGGGTCGGCGCCAAATCGCGGGGATCGAGCCCGGTGCACGCCTCGTCGTCGAGGGCATGGTCGGCGATTGGGCCCGGCGCCAAGCCATCCTCAATCCCTCGTACGAGCTGGTTCAGGCCGCCTCCGGGCCGGCGGTCGAGTCCGAGTGAACCCATCGACGATCCTTTGAGACTTCGGGTCGGACAGGGACCCTGGCCATGAGAGGTCCACAAGCGGGGCACAGAGCGATCCGGCGGAAGCGTGAGCTGCCACCTGCGCCGGGTGCCCCCTCGGTGAGGGCCAAATTGCCCGCCGGGGCGCCAGTCGCTAACGTCCCCCCCGGCCCGGCGTCGGGTGCGACCCACCGGCGCACCGTCGGCCTGGGGTGATGACATCGAATGCAATGGTGCTGAGCGCTGCCGCACCGCACGGAGGAGGGCGCCTCCATCCCCTCCCCGCCAGACGGACAGGAACAGAAAGGGCACACCGGGAATGATCAAACTGCTCGCAGCGAAAGGCGGCTACCAGGCCTTCCACCTCGGCGGGGTGGACAAGACGTGGCTGTATATCTGCCTGATTGCGGGCATCGTCGGCATCGTCGCCGGCCTGCTCCTCGCCCGTAATGTCCTCGCCTTCGACCAGGGCACCGCCAAAATGAAGGAGATCGCGCTGGCCGTCCAGGAGGGCGCCCAGGCCTTCCTGTCCCGGCAGTTCCGGGCCATCGTGATGATCATCATCCCGCTGGCCATCCTGATCTTCTTCACGGCCACCAAGGTGGTGAGGCCCGACGGTTCCGTTGCTCTGACCTTCCAGGAGGACGGGATCTACCGCGTCATCTGCTTTCTCTTCGGCGCGACCTTCTCCGGTCTCACCGGCTTCATCGGCATGAGCATCGCCGTGCGGGGCAACGTCCGCACGGCCGCCGCCGCCTCCCAGGGCGGTGGCATGAAGGAGGCCCTGCGAGTGGCCTTCCGGACCGGCGCCGTGACCGGCATGCTCTGCGTGGGCCTCGGCCTCGTCGGCGCCACCGCCATCGTCCTCATCTTCCAGAACTCGGCCACGGCCGTCCTCATCGGCTTCGCCTTCGGGGCCTCCCTCCTCGCCCTCTTCATGCGAGTCGGTGGCGGCATCTTCACCAAGGCGGCCGACGTCGGCGCCGACCTGGTGGGCAAGGTCGAGGCGGGCATCCCCGAGGACGACCCGCGCAACGCAGCCACCATTGCGGACAACGTGGGCGACAACGTGGGCGACTGCGCCGGCATGGCGGCCGACCTCTTCGAGTCCTACGAGATCACGATCATCGCGGCACTGATCCTGGGCTATTCGGCGTTCCGCTTCCACCACACGACGGCGGCGGTGCTCTACCCGCTCATCGTCCCGGCCATCGGAATCTTCGCTTCCGTCATCGGTGTCGTCGTGGTGCGGGCCCGCACCAACGACCGCAATGCGCTGGCCCCGATCAACCGCGGATTCTGGCTGGCCGCGCTGCTCACGGTCATCGGCGCCTTCTTCGTGGCGCAGTACTACGTGCACGACCTCAAGGTCTTCTGGGCGGTCCTGACCGGGGTGATCCTGTCGCTGGTGGCCAGCCAGATCACCGAGCAGTTCACCTCCACCGAACGCGGACCGGTCAAAGAGATCGCCGCCTCGGCACGCACCGGGCCGGCGACCACGGTGCTGGCGGGCATCTCCATCGGTCTCGAGTCCTCCGTCTGGGCGATCATCGCCATCGCCATCGCCATCGGCGTCGCCATCGGCCTGGGCGACGGCAACATCGAGCTCACCTTCTACTTGGTCGCCCTCATCGGGATCGGCCTGCTGGCCACCGCCGGCATGGTCGTCTCGGAGGACAGCTTCGGCCCGGTGTCGGACAACGCAGCGGGCATCGCCGAGATGTCGGGCGAATTCACCGGTGAGGCCGAGCGCGTCATGGTCAGCCTCGATGCCGTGGGCAACACGACCAAGGCCATCACCAAGGGTGTGGCCATCGGCTCCGCCGTGATCGCCTCCGTGGCGCTCTTCGCCTCGTTCATTGAGACGATCGGCGAGCAGCTCCCGAGCCTGCACGCAACGGGAGCCAGGCTCTTCTCGGCCATCCAGATCAACGTGGCCAACCCGACGACCTTCATCGGCTTGCTCATCGGTGGTTCGATCGCGTTCCTGTTCTCGTCCCTGGCCATCCGTGCCGTCGGACGGTCAGCCGGCACCGTCGTGCTCGAGGTGCGGCGCCAATTCCGCGAGCACCCCGGCATCATGGACTACAGCGAGAAGCCCGAGTACGGGCGGGTGATCAGCATCTGCACCGCGGCGGCGCAGCGCGAGCTGGCCACCCCAGCGCTGCTGGCCATTTTGGCCCCCGTCATTGTGGGATTCGGCATCAACTACCTGGCCCTGGGCGCCTTCCTGGCCGGGACCATCCTCACCGGGCAGCTTCTGGCCAACACGCTGTCGAACTCGGGCGGTGCGTGGGACAACGCCAAGAAGTACATTGAGGACGGCAACGAGGGCGGGAAGGGCTCGGACGCCCACAAGGCTGCCGTGATCGGCGACACGGTCGGTGACCCCTTCAAGGACACGGCCGGACCGGCGCTCAACCCGATGATCAAGGTCATGAACCTGGTCTCGCTGCTCATCCTGCCCGCGGTGATCTCGCTGCGGCAGCACACGGGCGCCCGCCTGGCCATCGCCGGCGTCGCCCTGGTCATCCTGCTCGCCGCCCTCGCCTTCTCCAAGCGGGGCTCTGAGGCGATGGACGCCGACTCGGCCGATTCCGTACCGGTCGCAGCACCAGTCGCGTCGGTCGATTGACCTGGTCAGGCGCGTAACGAACCGCAGTGCCGGCGCCCTCGCCGCGCACCCCGCCCTTGACAGCGGGGTGGCGGACCCGCAGTCTGACGTGACCATGCCCTCCCTCTCCTCCCACCAACCGCTGCCCGGCGGGGTGTGCCGTGGGTAAGGCGCTCGTCATTGTGGAGTCGCCGGCCAAGGCGCGCACCATCGGCGGCATGCTCGGGCCCGACTTCATTGTGGAGTCGTCGATCGGGCACATCCGCGACCTGCCGCGCGGCGCCGACGAAGTCCCGGCCGCCTACAAGGGTGAATCGTGGGCGCGGCTCGGCGTGGACGTGGACAACGGCTTCAAGCCGCTGTACGTGGTGTCATCGCCCAAGAAGTCGGTGGTGGCCAACCTCAAGAAACTCCTGAAGGGCGCGGACGAGCTGTATCTCGCCACGGACGAAGACCGCGAAGGTGAGTCCATCGCATGGCACCTCTCCGAGGTGCTGTCGCCGACCGTGCCGGTCAAGCGCATGGTCTTCCACGAGATCACGCCGGCCGCCATCGCCCGCGCCGTCGAGGAGTGGCGCGACCTCGACCGCCGCCTGGTCGACGCCCAGGAGGCGCGCCGGATCCTCGACCGCCTGTACGGCTACGAGGTGTCTCCGGTTCTGTGGCGCAAGGTGATGCCGCGCCTGTCGGCGGGCCGGGTGCAGAGCGTGGCCACCCGAATGGTGGTCGAGCGCGAGCGGGCCCGCATGCGTTTCCGCTCCGCCACCTGGTGGGGCGTGGACGGCACCTTCACCAACGTCGCGGCGGCGGGCTTCGGCGCCGCGCTCGTCGGCCTGGGCGGGGCCACCATCGCCACCGGCAAGGACTTCGACGAGCACGGCGAGCGGACCGGCAAGAGCGACGTCCGCGTGCTCGGCGAGGAGGAGGCGACGTCGGTCGCCACCGCCCTGGTCGGCCGTTCCTTCACCGTGAGCAACGTCACCGAGCGGCCCTTCCGTCGCTCGCCGGCGGCGCCCTTCATGACGTCGACGTTGCAGCAGGAGGCCGGCCGCAAGCTGCGCTTCAGCGCGCAGCGGGCCATGCAGGTGGCCCAGCGCCTCTACGAGCAGGGTTTCATCACCTACATGCGCACCGACTCGACGACGCTGTCGGAGGAGGCGCTGACGGCTGCCCGCACGCAGGCCCGGCAGATGTATGGCGACGCCTACGTCCCCGACGCGCCGCGCCGCTACGAGCGCAAGGTCAAGAACGCGCAGGAGGCCCACGAGGCGATCCGCCCTTCGGGTGAGACCTTCCGAACACCCGAGCAGGCGGGACGCGAGCTCTCGGGGGACGAGCTCCGTCTGTACGAATTGATCTGGAAGCGCACGGTGGCCTCGCAGATGAACGACGCCACCGGCACGAGTGCCCAGATCCGCCTGACGGCCGAGGTGCCGGAGGGGTTGGCGCAGGGGCAGGAGGCGGAGTTCTCCGCCAGTGGCCGCGTCATTGCGTTCCCTGGGTTCCTGCGGGCCTACGTCGAAGGAGAAGACGATCCGGACGCCGAGCTGGCTGACCGCGAGGTCGTGCTCCCGGCACTGGCCGTGGGCGACGTGGTCGAAGGGACCGCGTTCGAGCCCGGCTCGCACACCACGCAACCGCCGGCCCGCTACACCGAGGCCTCGCTCGTCAAGGCGATGGAGGAGCTGGGCGTGGGGCGCCCATCGACCTACGCCAGCGTCATCGCGACCATCCTCGACCGCGGCTACGTCTGGAAGAAGGGGACGGCGCTGGTACCGAGCTTCACCGCCTTCGCCGTCGTCGGGCTGCTCGAGCGCTACTTCGGCGAGCTGGTGGACTACGGCTTCACCGCATCGATGGAGGACGACCTCGACGAGATCGCCGCCGGGCGTGAGGAGGCGCTGCCCTGGCTCACGCGCTTCTACTTCGGCTCGGCGGTGCCCGGCGCCCGCAACGGTCACGGTGACGAGGTCGAAGCGGTCGGACTCAAGGCCTCGGTCGCGACACACCTGAGCGCCATCGACGCCCGCGAAATCAATTCGATTCCGCTCGGCAACGGGAGCGACGGCGAGCCGATTGTGGCCCGCGTCGGCCGCTACGGGCCCTATCTCCAGCGCGGCGAGGACCGGGCCTCCATTCCCGACGACACGGCCCCCGACGAGCTGACGATCGAACGGGCCGAGGAGATCCTGGCCGCGCCCTCCAACGACCGGGTGCTGGGGGTCGATCCGGCCAGCGGGCTCGACATTCAGGTCAAGGCGGGGCGCTTCGGGCCCTACGTCCAGGTGGGCGACGTGACCGAGGGCGGCGACAAGCCGCGCACGGCGTCGTTGTTCTCCTCCATGGACCCGGCCACGCTGACACTGGAGCAGGCCCAGCAGCTCCTGCAGATTCCGCGCACCGTCGGCACGGACCCCGAGACGGGCGAGGAGGTGGTGGCCCACAACGGGCGCTTCGGCCCCTACCTCAAGCGGGGCGCCGACACCCGCAGCCTGGGCAGCGAGGAGCAGCTCCTGAGCGTGACGCTGCCCGAGGCGCAAGCGTTGTTCGCACAGCCCAAACAGCGCCGGGGCCGTGCGTCGGCCGCGCCCCTGCGCGAGCTGGGCACCGACCCGACCACCAACCTGCCGGTCGTGGTGAAGGACGGCCGCTTCGGCCCCTACGTGACCGACGGCACCACCAATGCCAGCCTGCGCAAGGGCGACGCGGTGGAGTCCATCGACATTGGACGCGCCTCCGAGCTGCTGGGCGAGCGCCGGGCCGCCGGGCCCTCGACCCGCAAGAAGAAGGCCGCCAAGAAGACCGCGCCGGCCAAGAAGAAAGCCACGGCCAAGAAGACGGCGGCCAAGAAGACGGCGGCCAAGAAGACGGCGGCCAAGAAGACGGCGGCCAAGAAGACGGCGAAGAAGGCGACGGCGGCGAACAAGGCGACGAAGAAGTCAGCCGCGTCGTCCGACCCCGCCGTGATGAAGGCTGCACCGACCGAACCGTTCTGAGATGCCGGCCCGGGGTCGCCTCATCGCGCTCGAGGGCATTGACGGCTGCGGCAAGTCCACCCAGGCCCGCGCGCTGGCCGACGCCCTCGGGGCCGCCTTCACCTTCGAGCCCGGCGCCACGCCGCTCGGGGCCCGGTTGCGGGGGCTGCTGCTGACGCCCGAGGCGCCCGCGCCGTCGCCCCGGGCCGAGGCGCTGTTGATGCTGGCCGATCGGGCCGAACACGTGACCCGCGTGCTGGAGCCGGCGCTGGTCGCCGGCGACTGGGTCGTCAGCGACCGCTACACCGCCTCGACCATCGCCTACCAGGGCTACGGGCAGGGCCTCGAGCCGGTCGCGTTGGGCGAGCTGGCCCGGTGGGCCACCGACGGCCTGGCGGCGGATCTCTCGATCCTGGTCGACGTCACTGTGGAGGTGGCGGCAGCCCGTCTGGCCGCCGCCGGTCGGGGCCGGGCCGACAGGTTGGAGGGACTCGGACAGGACTTCGCGGCGCGGGTGCGGCAGGGGTTCCTAGCCCAGGTGGCGCAGGACCCGGACCGTTGGGTCGTCGTCGACGGGACGGCGGATGCCGCTGCGCTGACGACGCATATTGTGGCCGTCGTGCGCGAGCGACTGGGTGACGCGCCCGAGGGACGCCAGTGAGGGCGGACCGTCCCGTCCCCGCGCTCTTCGCCGGCGTGGTGTCCCAAGAGGCGGCGGTGGCGACCCTGCGCGCCGCCGCGCCCAACCCCGTGCACGCCTATCTTTTCCGTGGCGCGCCGGGGAATGGTGGCCTCGCCGCGGCCTACGGGTTCGCCGCCGCGCTCCTTTGCCCCGAGGGCGGGTGTGGCGACTGCGCCACCTGTCGGGCGGCGCTGGCCGGGACCGATCCCGACCTGCACATCGTGCGCCGGAGCGGTGCCTCGGTCTCCATCGGCGACCTGCGCCAGGTCGTTGCGCTGGCCCAGCGGCGGCCGCTGCACGCGGCGCGCCAGGTGATCGTCGTGCTCGACGTGCACCTCGCTGCGCTCCGTGCCCCCGCGTTGCTCAAGACCCTGGAGGAGCCGCCGGGCGACACCGTCTTCGTGCTCTTGGCGGACGAGCTCATGCCCGAGTTGGCCACGGTGGCCAGCCGCTGCGTGGAGGTTGCCTTCCCTCCGGTGCCGCGGGCCGGGCTGGTGCAGTGGCTGACGGAGTCGGGTGTGCCGGCCGACATGGCGTCGGTGGTGGCGGACAGCGCCGGCGGCAATCCCGAACGGGCCCGCATCATGGTCGACGATCCCGACGTGGCGGCCCGCGTGGCTCTGTGGGCATCGGTGCCCGAGGAGCTGAGCGCTGCGGGTATGACCGCGGCAGGGATGACCCGGCGCGTGCTGGAGTCAGCCGACCGGGCCGTGGAGCCGCTGCGTGCGGCCCACGCGGACGAGATCGAGTCCCTGACGGCGGCAGCCAAGGAGATGGGCGAGCGCGGTCTGCCGGGGCGCAAGGAGATCGTCGACCAGCACCAGCGGGAGGAGCGCCGTTTTCGCACCGACGCCCTTCGGGCCGGGCTCGGGGTCCTGGCCCGGGCCTACAGGGGTCGCGTCGTGCAGGCGGCTCGCGGCAACGTCGCCGTCGGCGATCCGGACGTACGCAGCGCCACGGAGGCCGTGGGGCTCATCACCGAGACGGCGGAAGCGCTGCCGCGCAACCCGAACGAGACCCTCCTGGTGCAGTCGCTCTTCGTCCGCCTGGCGGCACTGGCGGCCTAGCCGGTTCCTCGGACCGCGGGCGCCCAGCAGCCGCGCTTCCTGGGCGCCTCCTGAGCGTGTGCCAGGCGCTCGGGGTTAGAGTTTCGCCGAAGCCCCCCGGGGGTGGCGAGAGTGGTGGATGAATCTTGGTCGATCCTGAACCTGCCCGAGAGCGCCCCGGTCGCCACGGCGATCCGTCCGTCCGCGATGTGGGGCGCGGGAGCACCGGGCCGTGATGTCGGGGCGGTCGTGATGCCGGCCGGTGAGGCGGGCGGACTCGAGATACGGGTGCTGGGGCCCGTCGAGGTGGCGTGGGGCGGGCGCACCGTCGACATCGGGGGCGTGAAGGCGCGGGCGCTCGTCGCCCGGCTCCTCATCGATCGCCACATCATCGTCTCGGTGGACCGGCTGGTGGATTCCCTGTGGGGCGATCACGAGGGGCCGGGGGCGGAGATCGCGCTGCGCTCCACGATCTCGCGCCTGCGCAAGCGCCTGCGCGACGCCGGTGCGCCCGATGGCCTCATCGCCACGCGGGCCCCCGGCTACGCACTGGAGGTGAGCGCCGAGGTCACTGACGCCTTCCGGCTCGAGCGCCTGGTGACGGACGGACGGACGGAGCTGGCCCGTCGGCGGCCCAGCGAGTGCGTCCGGGTCATGGCCGAGGCCGAGAGCCTCTGGCGAGGACCGGCCTACAGCGAGGTCCGGGACGAGCCTTTTGCGCGGGCCGAGGCGCGTCGACTGGAGGAGCTGCTCCTGTCGGCCACCGAGTCGCGGATCGATGCGGAGCTGACGCTCGGGCGCCACGAGGCCGTCACCGGCCAGCTGGAGGCGTTGACGAGCATGCACCCCCTGCGCGAGCGCCTGTGGTCACAGCGCATGCTGGCGCTCTACCGCTCGGGCCGCCAGGCGGAGGCGCTGCGGGTCTTCCAGGATCTGCGCACCATATTGGTGGCGGAGTTGGGCATTGAGCCGGGGCACGACGTCACCTGGATGGAGCACGCCGTTCTCGCACAGGATCCCGCGCTCGACTTCCCGGCCCCCGTCGAGCCCGGCGCCGGCCCTGACACCACGCAGCGATCGACGGGCGCCGCACCACCCAGATATCAGGTGCGGGTGCCGACATCCCAACGCGAAGGGCGGTTGGTCGGCCGGTCCCGCGAGTCCGGACTGCTGCGCGACTGGTGGACGACGCTCCAGCTGGGTGCGGGACGCCTGCTCCTCGTCGACGGAGACCCGGGCATCGGCAAGACGCGCTTGGTCGCCGAGCTGGCACGGGCCGTCGAGGCGGAAGGCGCGTTGGTGCTGTGGGGCCGTTGCGACGAGGATCCGGTGGCGCCGTTCCAACCCTTCGCCGAGGCGCTCGGGCGGTACTTCCAGTCGCTCTCGGCGGACCGGATTTCGGGCATGCCCGACTGGCAGCTCACAGAGCTCTCCCGGCTGGTCCTTCGCCTGCGCGAGTACGCACCGGTGTTCGAGGAGGAGGGTGGCGATCCCGACAGCGAGCGCTTCCGGTTCTTCGAGGCGGTGACGGCGACCCTGAACGAGCTCTCGTCGAGCGGCCCCATCCTGCTCGTGATCGACGATCTGCACGCCGCCGACCAACCGACCCTGTTGCTGCTCCGCCACGTGCTCCAGGGATCCGATGGCACCAAGCTCGGCGTCGTGGGGATGTTCATCGACACCGAGGTCTCGCCCGATCACCGGCTGCGCGCCATGGTGGCGGACTTCCGGGCCGCCCAACCCGTGGCAACGGTGCACCTGCACGGGTTGCCCCCCACCGCGGTGGAAGAGCTGGTGCAGGATTGGCCCAACGCCCCGGACGACCTGGTCCCCCAGCTCTGCCGGCTGACCGACGGCAATCCCCTCTTCCTGGACGAGCTCTTGCGCCAAGTCGGTTACCAGGAGGCCGAGCAGACGGATGAGGGTGACGCGCCGGTGTCACCCAGCCTGACGCCGACCGAGGCCATCCGCGAGTTGGTGGCCCGGCGCGTCTCGCGCCTACCCGAGGACGTGATCTACCTGCTGCAGGCGGCGGCGGTGGCCGGGGCCGAGTGCGAGCCGGGCATCGTCGCAGAAGCGGCGGAGCTGACCACGGAGCAGCAGCTGGACGCATTCGACCGGGCCGAGGAGTCGCGCCTGCTCCGGCGGGTCGGTCAGGACATCCGTGACCGCTACGTCTTCACGCACACGCTCGTGCGCGATGCCATTTACGGCGAGCTGCTGCGGGGACGACGCGTGCGGTACCACCACAAGATCGCCGTCGCCATGGAGAAGGCCCATGCCGACGAGCTGGACACCTACGTCAACGAGCTGGCACACCATTTCTCCATGGGTGCGGCGCTGGCCGACGCCGACAAGGCCGTGCACTACTGCCGGGCGGCCGGCGACCGGGCCCTTCGCCTGCTGGCCTTCGAGGAGGCGGCCGTCCATTTCGCACGGGCCCTCAGGGTGGCGGAGCAGTACGCGCCACAGGACCAGGAGGCACGGTGCGACGCGCTCATCGCGCTGTCGGAGGCGCAGAACCGCGCCGGCGACACGGCGTTGGCGAACGCCAACTTCGAGCGGGCGGCCTCGCTGGCACGGGCCATGGGCGATCGCGAGCGGCTGGCCGCGGCTGCACTGCGCGCCGGCCCGCTGAGCTATCAGGGGATCGTGCGGGCGACCGAGGAGCAGGTGCGACTCCTGGAGGAAGCCCGCGCCGCGCTGCCCGATGGGGAGGACACGAGGTTGCAGGCCATGGTCACGGCTCGGCTCGGTCTCGTCACCGTCTACACCACTGACGTCCCGACCTCGGCCTCACTGGTACGTTCACTCGCCCTCAGCAACGAGGCGGTCGCGATGTCCCGCCGCCTCGGAGACCGGATCGCTCTCGGCTATGCGCTCAACGCCCGCATGCACGCGCTCTGGGGCATTGAGCCTGCACCCGAGCGACTGGCGACGGGAACGGAGCTCGGGGAGATCGCCGACGAAATCGGTGACGAGGAGCTCGCCCTGCACGGGCACATGTGGCGTGTTCGTGAGTTGCTGGCCCAGGGCGACATTGACGGCGTCCACCAGGAGATCGCCCGGTTCCGGGGCCGGGACACCGGCCCGGTGCATCCGCTCCACAATTCCTACGCGTGCAGCGTCACGGCCATGATGGCGCTGCTGGCCGGAGACTTCGAGACGGGGGAGCGGCTCGGACGGGACGCCCTCGCCATGGCCCAGGATCACAACGATCTCGCCCGCGGCTTCTACGGGGCGCTGATGACGTGGACCTGGTGGCAGCGCGGGGAGTTCGGGCGGTCCGACGCGGCGGTTCGAGACGTGGTGCTACGGACCTCTACCAGGTACCCCACTGCCCTGGCCGCTCGTGCGCTGGTCTTTGCCGAGTCGGGGGACACGGAGGAGGCACTGGCCGAGCTCAAGGCCATCCCGGCCGATGCGTGGGACAGTGTGGCGGGTGACCTCGGCGAGGGTCTGGCGATGGCCCTCGTGGCAGCAGCCTGCAGCGGGATTGGTCGGCCGGCGAGTCCGTTGGCAGCACAGGTGTACGAGGCGATGCGGCCGTATGCCGGCACAGCCGTCGTGGTGCGGGCGCCTGCGGCGGGATGCCTGGGCCCGGCCGACCACTATCTCGGGCTCCTGGCCGAGACCATGGGTGACCTGGCTCTGGCGGAGGTCCACCACGAGGCGGCCCTGCGTCTGGCCCGCCGCATGGGCTCCCTTCCCTTCGTGGCCGCAGCGGAAGTCGAGCTGGCCCGGACCGTGCGCCAGCGCCGACCCGCTGCCGACGGGGAGCGCGTGGCGGTTCTCCTGCGCAGCGGGGAAGAGTCAGCCCGGGCGATGGGACTGCACCGGCTGGCGCAGCAGGCCGCCGCGCCGGATTGACGCAGGGTCAGGGAGCTGCCAGTCCGTCGCCGACCACACCTGGGGTCGGGTCGCTCTGGTCCTCGTACGCGGCCAGCCGGTCGTCGGCCTCCCGGATGCGCCTGCTCATGCCGGCGAGCAGCGCGTTGCGGAATCCCGAGATCTCCATCATCGTCTCGAACTCTCGTGGCCCGATGATCAGAACGTCCAGTTCCGTCGCCGCCTGCACGGTGGCACTGCGGGGCACCGCCTCAATGGCCGCCAGCTCGCCGAAGTAGTCACCGGCGTGGAGGATGTTGACCACGCGCCCGGCACGCGTCACGGTCGCCGTGCCTTCCAAAATGACGAAGAGCTCGCGACCGAGGCGCCCCTCCCGCACGATCACCTCTCCAGCCTGAATGCGGAGGCGCTCTGCGATGCGAGCCATCTCGGAAAGCTGCTCTTCGGTGCAGGCGGCGAACCAGGGCACGCCTTGGAGATGCTCGGGCCCAGCCAGTGCGCTCCGGTCGTTGTCAGTGCCCATCCACGCTCTCCCGCACGCTCGGCGGAGTACCGTCTCCGCCCCGTCAGGGTACGCGCTCGAGAGCCCCTGTCACAGGCGTTGGAGAACCCGGTGGCAGCGAGGGTCCGGAGGTCAGCGGTGCGGGCCCGGCTCCTGCGCCTCGAGCGCGGCGGCCAGGCGGGATTCCACCGTGCGGAGCCGCTGGGCCATGCTGCGGAACAGTGCGCCCCGGAAGCCCGGGATGTCGGACATGGCGGAGAGCTCCCGTGGCCCGATGATGAGCACGTCGAGGTCGGTCAGCGCGGTCACCGTGGCGTTGCGTGGCCCGGGGTCCATGGCCGCCAGCTCACCGAAGAAATCGCCCGGGCCCAGGGTGTTGACCTGCCGGCCCATCTGGGTCACGGTCACCGAGCCGGACAGGACGAGAAAGAACTCCCGTTCGATCCGACCCTCCCGGGCCAGAACCTCCCCTGCGCCCACCTGCACCCGCTCGGCCAGGCGGGCCACCTCCCGGAGCTGGGCGTGCGTGCAGTTCCGCAACAGATCGACCCCCTGCAGCCGACCGACCGCCTCCTCTGTTCCCATGGTGGCTACCACGCCTCGCCTCCTTCTCCGATGCCGTACAGATGCCCGCCTGCATCCGCCGACCAACAGGGCAGTCTGCTCCCGGACGCTTGCAGTGCCGTTGCACTGTTGTTGCAGACGCCGACGGACCCCGAGTCCGGTGGGAGCCGCCCGCAAGACCCTGATCAGGTCGAACGCATCCGTCGACCCGCCCCGGAGGGGATCAGACCTCCGCTGAGGGCCCCGGTGTGGCGTCTACCATGTTGGGCCGGTTCCGGACCCGGGTCACGCAGGACTCCCCGGTGTCGGAAGCAGCATGCCTGGGTAGCTCAGTCGGTAGAGCAGCGCACTCGTAATGCGCAGGTCAGGAGTTCGAATCTCCTCTCAGGCTCCAGTTCTTGTTTGGAACGGGTGACGTGTCTCGTTCCATAACGCCTGTTCTGGTGACCACACTGGCCTGGCCTTCGATGGCGGGACAGTGACCGACGGTCGACGCGATGACGAACGCTGGTGGGTGTCAGATCACGACCGGGGCGTGGCGAAGCACCGGTCCAGGAACTCGGAGAGACGGCTGGTGTTCCAGGCGATGGTCATCCCGTGCACCGGATCCTTAAAGATGTCCAGCGAAGGGCAGAACGCGTCGGCGCCGCCACAGAAGAAGTGGGGTGAACCGAGAACGCCACGCCGCCGGCCCTCGTGCCAGTCGTCCATCACCCCGGCACGGTCGGAAGCATCGGGCATGACGGTGCCGTGATCCTGCGCAAGTTGCTCGAGCGTGGCGTCGTTCGAGATGTCCCGGCCCTCCTCGAAGAGGGCGTTCCTGAGTGCAAAGCTGACCCGCTCGCCCACGTCCGGGCTGGTTCGGTAGGCCCGGTTGGCCAGTGCCAGCGCAGCGATGGTCGAATTCGGGAACCGTGTGACATCGAGGTCCTGGAACAGGTTCGGGGCGACTTGCTCGCGCAGTTCGTCGGCGTGCGCCCTCGTGGTCGTCGCATTGAGTGGGAGGCCATTGACGAGCTCGAGCGGCCACGCTCGGACCCAGAGAATCATGTCGGTGCGACCGGCACGGGTGCGCTGTTCTTCGATCATCCGCAGCCCGACGTGGCTGAAGGGGCACCAGATGTCGGCGAAGATCTCCATGACCTGACCCGACACTGACGTCAGAGCATCGCCTCTGACAAGCAGCGACCGTTGCCCGAGGAGTCCGCTCCCGATCTTCGATTCTCCCGCGCTGCTGCCTGGAGAAGTCATGGGAGAAGGCTCGCATCCGCCCCGGTCAACCACCAGGTTCGGAAGGTCCCTTCGTGGGGGGACGTTGGTCCCTCGTCGCCCGGATGCACCGCGCCGTCGGCGTGTGGCGCTCGTTGGCAGGGCCGTGCCCGGCCAAGAGGTGGACCCGGTCACGCCCCTTCCGCTCGTCCGGCCCGCGGGCCCGTCGCTCCCTGCTGGGTCGGATGCCGCCTCCCGGTGACGTTCCGAAATCCCCCGAGGCGTGCGCTTCCGGAATGCTTGCCTCCGCTTCTGTTAGCCTAAGCGGAACAGGGCATTCCGCCCGGCGATCGGATCTGCATGGCGAATCGGACCACCAACTATGCGCTCACGTTTGCAGTCCTCGGGACGGCCGCGCTCGCCTTCGCCCTTCTGCAGTCCCTGATCATCCCCGCCATCCCCCAGCTCGAGCAGACGTTGCACACGTCGGAGAGTGGGGCCAGCTGGCTCCTGACCGCGTATTTGTTGAGCGCCGCCATCGCCACACCGATTCTCGGGCGCGTGGGAGACATGCTCGGCAAGGAGAAGATCATCGTCGCCGTCCTGATCGCCCTCACCCTCGGGTCATTGCTGAGCGCGCTGGCGACCAGCCTGCCCGTCATGCTCGTCGGCCGGGTGATTCAGGGCACCGGTGGGGCCGTGTTCCCACTCGCCTTCGGGATCATCCGCGATGAATTCCCCGCCGAGCGCGTTGCGGGCGCCATCGGTGTCATGTCGGCCATTTTGGGAGCGGGGGCCGGAGCCGGGATTGTGCTCGCCGGCCCGATCCTCGTGCATCTGAATTATCACTGGCTCTTCTGGATCCCGATGATCATGTCGGCCATCGCGACGGTGGCCACGTACGTGTTCGTGCCCGAGTCGCCCGTGCGGGCTCCGGGCCGCATCAACTGGCTCGGGGCGGGCCTCATGTCGGCCTGGCTGGTGACGGGCCTGCTCGCCATCTCCTACGCACCGATGTGGGGGTGGGCCGACTCCTCGGTGATCGGTCTGCTCGTGGCTACCGCGATCCTGCTCGCGGTCTGGGTCATCGTGGAGAACCGTTCCGACTCGCCACTGGTGGACATGAAGATGATGCGCATTCCCGCCGTGTGGAGCACCAACCTCGCCGCGTTGCTCTTCGGCTTCGGGATGTTCGCCATGTTCGTCACCTTGCCCCAGTTCACGGAGACCCCGACCCACGCGGGCTACGGGTTCGGCGCGTCCGTCACCCAATCGGGTCTCTACCTGGCGCCGTTTGCAGCCGCCATGGTGATCGTGGCGCCGATGACCGGACGTCTGTCGAGGGCCTTCGGCTCGAAGAAGGTGCTGGTCGTCGGGTCGCTCGTCACGGCCTCGAGCTACCTCCTCCTCATCGTGAACCACACCGACCAATGGTCGATCTACTGTGCGACAGGGCTTCTCGGCGTCGGGATCGCCCTGGGCTTTGCCAGCATGGCGAACCTCATCATTGAGGCCGTGCCGGCGGAGCAGACCGGTGTGGCCACCGGGATGAACACCAACATCCGCAACATCGGCGCCGCACTCGGCAGTGGGATCGCCACCAGCCTCGTCGTGAGCGGCCTCCTGCCCGACGGCTTCCCCAAGGAGGAGGGCTACATCCTGGCTTTCGCGGTCAGCGGCTTGGCACTGGTCGTGGCCGCGCTGGCCGCGCTCGCCATCCCGAAGCGGACGGTGCCCTCCATCGTCGAGCGCGAGCCGCACCCCGCCCTCACCGCAGAGGCCGAGGTCGTCGTCGGTGCCATCGCCTTCGGCCCCGAGGACCTGGCGTGACCAAGAGCACCGCCCCTCGCGCCGGCGCCGCGTTGGCGGAGCCGCGCCCGCTCCGGCGGGACGCCGAGGTCAACCTGAGCCGCATTCTGGCGGCGGCCCGTGACGTTTTCGCGGAACACGGGTACGAGGCCTCCATGGAGGAGATCGCGATGCGGGCCGACGTGGGGGTCGGGACCCTCTACCGTCGCTTCCCCAACAAGGCCGACCTCCTCAATGCCGTTGTGAAAGCGGCGCATCAGCGCCAGCAGCAGATCGCCGAGGCGGTCCTCGCCGATGTGGCCCCCGAGGAGAGCGTCTTCGAATTCGTGCGCCGCTGCATCGCGGTCCCCAGCTGCTGGCGCGCCACGATCTCGGCCCCGCCGTGGCGGACCAGCGGGACGGGGCTCGGCCAGACGGCCCCTCTGCTGCAGGAGATCCTCGAGCGGAGCCAGGGTGCGGGGTCGGTCCGTCCCGACATCGAAGTGGCCGACATCGTCGTGGTGCTCATGGCGGCGCGATCGATCGCCGACGTCTGTGACACCAAGTCCTCGAGGCCCTCACTCCGCTTTCTCGAGCTGCTGCTCGACGGGCTGCGTCCCGGACACGAGCCCCCCGCCAACGGCCCGCTCACGATCGCTCAGCTCGACCGCATCCTGCGCCACCGCTAGGGCGCCCGGCCGGATTGGGCGTCCTAGCGGTCGCCCGGGCAGGGGAATCACCCGAAGGGGTCGAGTGCGGAGAGCACGTCCCCCAGCTCGTGGCGGAGCTGCCCCGCCCGAGCGGGCTGGTACAGCGGGCCCGTGCCATCGGCCAGCAGGGTCCGCACCCGGGCCACGCCCCGCACCTCGACGGGCCCCGATGCGGTGAGGCGACCGGCGACGGCAGCCAGCTCGGCCCGGGCCTGCTGCACTGCGCCACAGCACACCGGTGTCTTCAGACGGCGATGGGCCGGCCCATCGGCGGCAGCGACGAGCCGCGTCAGGCTGCGCGCGAGCAGGCGCCGTTGGCCGTGTTGACACAGGCGTCCGGCATGGAGGGCGAGCGTGACGCTGTGTTCGGGGGACACGCCGGCGGCGAGTTGCTCGTCCAGCGCCGACGCTCTCGCCCGAGCCATCAGCCGGTCGCGCCAGCGAACCCGCCTGAGCCCGAGGCCGGATCCTTCCTGGAGGATCACGATCATTGGCACCGCTCCTGATATGTCGTGACCATCAAGTGCCATTATGGTCGTCACTACAAGACCAGTCAAGGGCCTTTGGGGGTCATGTCCACTAAGCTGGGCGCGTGGATGGATCGAGTTGGGGCCCCGGGTACGAGACCAAGCCGGCCCCCATGCCGCTCCTGCTCCTGCAGTCCTTCGTGAACACGTGGGAGGCGGACTCAGGGGTCGACCTCCTCGGCGACCAGGGCACGGGTCCCCCCCGTTGGCTCGAGGAAGCGGGCCTGATGGCCGATCCCGACGTCGACCTGGCTCGACTCCGGGAGATCCGCGAGAGCATTCGGGCGCTCATCGTCGCCAACACGGGTGCGTCGGAGCCGGCGCCCGGCGACGTGGCCGCCCTCAATGCCCTCGCCGACGGTGGCTGCCTACGCCCGGTCGTCCGTCCTGACGGCGTCGTGGACCTCCGGCCCCCCGGGGATGCCGGTCTGACGTCGTTCGCCGCGACGATGCTCCTCATTATGCGCGACGCGCAGCGAGACGGCTCCTGGGGTCGGCTGAAGGCGTGCCGGAATCCGGACTGCCTTTGGGCTTTCTACGATCGCTCGCACGCCGGGCGCGGGGCCTGGTGTGACATGGCTGTCTGCGGGAACCGGATCAAAAACCGGAATTTACGTACCCGTCGTTCCAACGTGAACAGCGTGGGGGCCGACGGCGCGCCCAACGCGGCAAGCTGAGGACCGTGCCCGACACCATTCGCACCGGCGTCGACGACAAGGTGGGCATGATCGCTCTCGACAACGTCGCCAAGCGCAATGCGCTGGGTGCCCGGACCGTGCAGGAGATCCTGGACGCGTTTCGTCGCTTCGAGGACGCCGGTGTGCGGGCGGTCGTGCTGCGGACCGTCGAACCGATGGGCGTCTGGTCCGCCGGCCACGACATCGACGAGCTGCCCGTTCGTGGCGTCGACCCGCTCCCGTTCGCCGATCCTCTCGAGGCGCTGTTGCGTGCCATCCGCGACTTTCCGGGCGCAGTGATCGCCATGGTGCACGGCACGGTCTGGGGCGGAGCGTGCGACCTGGTGTTGAACTGCGACATGGTGGTGGCGGACGAGACCGCCGCGTTCGCGGTGACGCCGGCCCGGCTGGGCCTGCCCTATTCGGCGTCGGGCATCCAGTACTTCCTCGCCCGGCTCCCGTTGCACGTGGTCAACGAGCTCATCATGACGGCCGACCTCATTGGGGCCGAGCGCGCCTACGCAGTGGGAATCGTGAATCGCCTCGTCCCCAGCGGCGAGCTGGAGCAGTGCGCCGTCCAGCTGGCTCGCGACGTGCGGAGCCGCTCGGGCGACGCCATCCGGGCCTACAAAATGCAGGCAACGACCTTCGCCCGCGCCGTCGCCCTGTCTGCCCAGGACTCCCAGTGGATCAACCAGGTCCGCCACGACGTCTATTCGGGCGAGGACTACGCCGAGGGAATTGCCGCGTTCCGGGAGAGGCGCCCGCCCAATTACGCGTAGGCGCGTGGCGGCTACCGAACGAGAGCCGCCGCGCCCAGACCGAGGGGCGCCAGGAGCCAGCCCCACCGCACGGCAGCCACGACCACGTCGGAGCGGTAGCCATAGAGCACCGACAGTTGAATGGGCTGGAAGGACGGCGCGCTCAGCGCGGTGAGGACAGCCACGACCGCCAAGGCCGTCGAACCGGCGAGTGACGCCGCAGTCGCCACCAGCGCGTAGTAGGCGATGCGCATCACGGTCAACCAGCCCCACCGCCGCACGGCGTGCCGGGTCCGCGGCACGGCCAGGTTGTGTGGATGGATGACCGACCCGGTGAACAGGGCGGCCCCCGAGAATGCCAGCAGGGGCCCGGCCAGAGTCAGGACGTCAGCGGTCCAGGCCGGTGCTGCACCGAAGAGATGGAGGAGGAGGCCGACAAGGGAGGCCAGGACGGGGGATTGGTCGACCCATGTGGTCGAGCGACGCTGTGGGAAGGGGGCATCGCGTCGCATGAGATGGACCGCCACGGCGTTCCAAGCCGTGGTGATCACATTGGCCAGGACGGCGATCATCGTCCCTGCCGATCCGGCGAAGGCGGCTGCCGTGGGGACCACCCAGAAGCTGGCGTTGGGGCTCACGGCCCATGCCTCGAGCGAACTCTGGCCGGCGCTCCGCTCCCCACGGGACATGAGGGTGGCGCCGAGGAGGAGCCACATCCCGGCGGAGAGCGCCAGGGGTCCCAGCAGCTGGCTGATCGATGTCAACCGCCAGGCCGCCACCAAGGACAGGGTCGCCGACGTGGCCAGGATCTGGACGCGCAGGAAGACCGGCCAGGCCCGCTGTACGGAGGGCCCCCCGTGTGCCGCGGCCCATCCGACGAGCCCACCCACGGTGAACCACAACAGGGTGAGCACACCCTGATTGTGGCCGCTCCCCGAGCGCGCCCGACCCAGTTGACGCGGGACGGGGAGCGGATAAGGTCAACCGATGCACACGCAACCGATGCACGAGGTGCTTGCGGAGGCGATTGTCGGGCGTCGCTTGCTCACGCACCCCTTCTACCGTCGCTGGGAAGCCGGCACCCTCACCGAGGGCGAGTTGGCCGCCTATGCCGAGCAGTACCGCCACATTGAGCGGGAGCTCCCGGTCACGCTGGCGACCATCGCCGCGGCGTTGCCGCCTGGCCACGCCCGCCAGCTGGTCGAGGCGAACCTGGCCGACGAGCTCGGTTCGCCCGAACCCCACACGGATCTCTTCGAGACCTTCGCGCAGGCGACCGGCGCCACGCCGGACGCGCCGGCCACGCCGTCGACCGCGGCGTTGCTGTCCGTCGTGCGCACGACCGCCGCCAACGACCCCGTCGCCGCGCTGGCCATGGTGGCCGCCTACGAGGTGCAAGCGGCCGACATCGCCGTGACCAAGGGTGACGGGCTCCGTCGGCACTACGGCTTCGAAGAGGACGGCACCCGCTTCTGGGACGTGCATCGCACGCAGGAGATGGAGCACGCGGGTTGGTCGACGGACGCGTTGACAGCGCTGGAGGCCGACCCCGATGTCGTGCAGGCGGCCGCCACCGTCTCGGCCGACTCGTGGTGGCTCTTCCTCAGCGAGCGTGAAGAGCTCGCGCCCGTCGGGGCATCCTGCTGACGCACATCAGTTGTTGAGCGTCCCCAGTCGGCTCGCCGCCGAGGCGAACGCGGCGGAGCGCTCCTTGTAGTCGCCGTAGCGCCCGAAGCTCGGTGCAGCGGGCGAGAGCAGGACCACGCCGCCCTCCGGGGCCCATGCGAACGCCATGTCGACCGCGGCGTCCAGGTCGGGGGCGTCGCGCACCTCGACCCGCCCGCCCGTGGCCCGGCGTACCGCGTGCCCGATGCGCGGCCCGTTGTCCGGCATGGTGATGACGAGCGTGGGCGCCGTCCGCGCCGCGATCGTCCGGCCGAGGGGTGTGTAGTCGAGCCCCCGATCGTGCCCGCCGACGAGCAGCGCCACGGGCCGGTCGGCGAAAGACTCGAGCGCGGCCTGGGCCGGCAGCACGTTGGTCGACAGGCCGTCGTCCACGAACTCGACTGCTCCCACGGAGCCGAGCGAACGACAGCGGCTCGGCAACCCGCTGAAGCCCCGTGCCGCCTCGGCCAGCCGGACCTCGTCCGACGCGCCGGGAACATTGAGACCTTCGAGCACGGCGCGGGCCATCGCTGCGTTGCGCTCGTTGTGTGGGCCGGTCAGGCCGAGGGCCGCCGACCAACGGGTGTCCCGCTCCACCTCGGCCTCGCTGACCCAGCGCAGGTGGGGACCGAGGAGACCGGCATGCACGCGCAACTCCTCGTCCGCACCCGTGGCGAGGGCCAGTGCCACACCGGGCTTGGTGCAGAGCGACAGCTTGTCGGCGTAGTAGCGCTCGACGGTTCCGTGCCAGTCCAGGTGGTCCGGCGACAACGAGGTGACGGCCACCACCGACGGTGCGTTCTGCAGATCGGGCACCTGGAAGCTGGACGTCTCAATGATCCAGTACGCCGGCTCCGGGCCGACGGCAGGGTCCCAGGGGGGGACCCCGATGTTGCCGCCCGCCCGGGCGGCCTGACCGAGCCCGGCGAGCAGGTGGACGGCCAGCGCGGTCGTCGTGCTCTTGCCCTTCGTGCCGGTGATGCAGGCCACGCGGCTCGGGTCGGCTTCCGCCATGAAGAGCCCCAGCCCGCCGCAGACGGCGACCCCGGCCTCCTCGAGCTGTCCCACCTCGGGCCGGTAGCGGCTGATGCCCGGGCCCTTCACCACCACGTCACAGCGACCGAGCGCGTCCAGGCCTCCTGCCGCGGTGGCCAGCACCTCGAGCCCGTCGAAGGTGGGTGCGGCGGGCGCGTCGTCGACCAGGACGGCGTCGCGGCCCATGGCGCGCAGCCGGCGGAGGCTGGCCTGTCCCTCGACGCCCAGCCCCCACACGCCGACCGACGCGTCAGCGAGTGCGGACCAGGAGATCGGCTGGCGCATAGCGCTCGGGAATGCGGTGGATACCGCGCGGCTGCAGCTGGGAGGCGAGGTCGGCGGTGGCGGTTGCCGGCAGCTCGGCGCGCAGGCGGGTCAACAGATCGGTGCCCGCCCGGTCTGCTCGCTGGGCCGCCAGCAGTGTGGCCGCCCGGCACTCGTCGGTGTCCCCGACGCATTCGAACGGCTTGGGGCCCGGGCCCAGCCCGAGCAGTGTGCGGAAGCGGTCTTCGTTGGCGGGCTGCTGCAGCGGCTCGTTTCCGGCGAACACGGCTTCGAGGTCCACGCGATCCATGAACGGGGCCAGCACGAGGTCGACGAAGCAGCATTTGTCGCAGCGGCCGCACCAGTGGTCGAGGCGCCGCTCGGGGTCCTGGTGGAAGGCACGGTTGCAGCTGCGGAAGACGCGGTGATACTCGGGCAGGCGAGCGAATTGCGCCGCCACCCACAGCTCGGTGCGCGGTCGCAGGTTGGAGAACACCGAGACGTTCGGGCCCAACGTCGAGAGGACCAGGTCGCCGAATGCACGCTCGAACGCCGCGCCCTTCGACCACTGGTGGTTCACGTCGAGACCGTCGGCCACCATGGTGGGCACCGAGGCGGACCACTCGTTGGAGAGCACGACGGCGTCGCGCCGTTCCAGAACGGCGGCCACCAGCGCTGCGGCCGTGATCACGGCCGTCACGGGCACGTGCCCGTTGAGGAACCCGAGCTCGGCCGAACGGCGGACCTGGGGGTCGATCGTGCGTTCGATGCGCGTGACCGGGAGACCGGTCACCGCCGCGGCATCTTCGATGGCGGCGAAACGGGCGCCCGGTGGCGCCACGACGCACAGCGCGGCCCCGGGGTGGTCGGGCGTCACCGCTGCCACCGTCACGATCGAATCGATGCCGCCGCCGAAGGGGATCAGCGGGCGACCGGGCTCGGGTTCGAAGGTGGCCGGCGCGGTTGGGCCCGCGTCCGGACCCTCCACCTGCATGCCGCGCAGATCGAGGCCGTTGCGGTAGGCGAACTCCGCCAGTCCATTGACGTAGAAGGTGCGCAGGAACTCCCGCTCCGTTGCCGTCGTCGCCAGCGTGCCAAGGTCGAGGACGGGGGCCGCCACCGTCTTGTAGTACGACACGCCGGCGAGCAGGTAGAGGAGGCGCACGGCGGCCAGCACAGCGGGATCCCGCCAATTGCCCCCGCTGGTGAACCCGAAGCGCTCCGTGAAGCGATGGCGGTCGGTTGCGTAGTGGCAGTGCACGACCGCGTCCGCCGCGTCGATGGTGTATCCGTCATAGCGGAACCGGTCGGGTGGTGGCATGCGGAGGGGGAAGGCGTGGCCCGGCGATCCGGGCCCGCCCATGCTACGGCGCCGTCCGCCTCCCGCCGACGTCAACGGGCGAGGCGGGCCAGCAGGGCGAAGCGCCCACAGGGCCGTTGGGCACGGTCGCTGAAGAAGCCCCCGTCGGCCGTGGTGGCGCCACTGTCGGTGATGCGGTCGTCCCGGACCCCGCTGGCCACGAGCTGTTGGCGGTTGGCCGCCACCAGGTCGACCAGCCAGTGACCGGGACCGTCGACGCGAGCCACCGCGTCGTGCAGGGCATCGGGCTGTACCGCGTCGATCAATGCCTGTCGCACCGCGGCGGAGACCTGGTAGCGGTCGGGATGCACGGCGGGCCCGAGGAAGGCGTGGAGTCGGCGGGCGTCGGCGCCGCACTCCCGCATGGCGAGGACGGCCCGCCCGACGGCCCCGGCCGCGGTGCCGCGCCAACCAGCGTGGACGACCCCCAGGACTCCGGCCTCGGGGTCGACGAGCGCCAGCGGGAGGCAATCGGCCACCAGAATGGCCAGGGTGACCTGGGGCGACGTCGTCACCAGGATGTCGGTGTCGGGGATGGCGTCGTCGTCCGTCCGCGTGCCACGGCCACGGTCCGCCGGGCCCACCACCGCCGGCGTGGCGCCGTGCACCTGGCGGGCGAAGACCACGTCGTCGAGGGCCACACCGAAACCGGCCGCCGCCCTCCTCCGGTTCAGCACGACGGTGTCGGGGTCGTCGCCCACGTGCAGGCCCAGGTTCAGCGTGTCATAGGGACGGTCGGACCCGCCCCCGTGGCGGGTCGTCACGGCCACGTCGACCCCCAGTCCCGGACCCCCGTCCCAGCGCAGCAGCGGGACAGCCGGGGGATCGGGCATGACACCCGACCCTACCGAGGGGCCCCGCGGGAGGTGGCGGGGCGACGCCGATGCGTCAGGAGGCCTGGCTCTCGTCCCACACGGTCGTGGGGACAACCGAGAGGAGCGGACGCCGACGTCCGCTGCCGGCCGGCTGCAGCTCGGCGAACCCGTAGAGCTCGGCCGAATCCGAGCCGTGGTCGAGGCCCCCGTCGGCCGCGGGCTCCGATTCCGCCACCCCGAGGACGGCGGCCAGCGACCGCCCCGCCCGCAGGGCATCGAAGAGCATGACCAGCGATTCGAGCGAGAAGCCCTGGTCCTGGAGGTGCAGGACGGCCTCCAGCCGGCGCCGGTGGGGCGGGTCGTACTGGCCGGTGCGGCCCTGAAGCGTGGGATGCGGGAGCAGGCCCAGCGTCTGCAGCGAACGGATGCGTCGGGTGGTCGTGCCCGTGGCCGCCGCCAGGTCGTCGATCGTCCACGGGCCGGCGTCGTCTGCATCCACTTGACAAATATAACATCTATTCATGTAACATCGATATCTGTCATTAAAGGATACGGCATGCGACCAGATCAGGAAGAGGTGTGGCGATGGGACTGAATCTCAATGCGGTGGGGACCACGTCGGAGCCGCTCGAGCGCTCCTGGAACCACAAGGACGCCCTCCTCTATGCCCTGGGCGTGGGAGCCGGGGCCCTCGACCCCACCGGGTTCGAGCTCGAGTTCACGACGGAGAACTCCGACGGTGTCCGACAGCGTGTCCTCCCGACGTTCACCACCATCGTCGGGCAGGGCGGAGGTGGCGGCCTGTCCCTCGGCGAGTACGACCCGGCGATGCTCGTCCACGGCGAGCAGTCCATCCGGTTGCACGGCGAGCTCCCCGCTGAGGGGCGGGTCTCGAGTACGACCACCGTGGCCGGCATGTACGACAAGGGCGCGGCGGGCCTGGTCGTGCTCGAAAGCGCGTCGCGCCACGTCGACAGCGGTGCGCCCGCCTTCTCCACCCGCACCGCACTCTTCATTCGCGGCGCCGGCGGTTTCGGCGGCCCGCGGAATCCCGAGGGCGACGACGAGAGCACGCTGGCGGCCGAGCCGCTCCCGACGCGGGAGCCCGACGAGGTCGTCTCCTACTCGACGCGGCCCGATCAGGCCCTCCTCTACCGGTTGAGCGGGGACCGCAACCCACTGCACTCCGACCCGACCTTCGCCAAGCGAGCGGGCTTCGACAGCCCGATCCTGCATGGCCTGTGCACCTACGGGTTCACGGGGCGGGCCCTGCTCCACACGGTGTGCGGCTCGGACCCGGCCCGCTTCGGCGCCATGCGCGCGCGGTTCTCCAAGCCGACCATGCCCGGCGACACGCTCACGGTCTCACTGTGGGACATCGGTGATCGGGTGCCCGGTGCCTACCGCTTCCGCACCGAGACGCAACGCGGCGAGACGGTCATCGACGCCGGGTTGTTCTCGACTGCGGGCTGAACGAGCCGGACGGGTCAGCGCCGGCAGTCGGCGCACACGCCGAAGATCTCGACCGTGTGCGTGACGTCGCTGTAGCCGAGGTCCGACGCGGTGGTCTCGGCCCAGCGCTCCAGGTCGGGGAGCTCCACCTCGGTGCCCCGCCCGCACTGCCGGCACACGACGTGGTGGTGATGACTCTCGCTGTGGCACCGGCGGTAGACGAGCTCGCCGTCGGCGGTCTGCAGTGCGTCGAGCCGGCCCTCGTCGGTGAGCAGGGCCAGGTGCCGGTAGACGGTCGTCAGGCCGACGGTCTCGCCCGAGGCCCGCAGCGCGGCATGGATGTCCTGTGCGCTGCGGAAGTTGTCCGAGCTCAGCACCACGTTGAGCACGGCATCCCCCTGCCGGGTCCGTCGCGGCGTGCGGCCCGCGCGCTCTGTGTGCTCAACCACCGTGCAACTCTGCCAGGTCCGGCGCGGCGATCCGGTCCCTCCGCCGGGCCCGCACGGCGGGGCCGGCGAGGCGGGCCACGAGGTAGAACGCAAAGCTGATGGCGACGATCAGCACGCTCGGCTTGACCGTTGCGAATTGGAAGCTGAGCAGGAGGCCACCGTCGGCGGCGAGCACGGCCATGACGACGGAGAGCACCGTGACGACGAACGGGTTGGCACTCAGGCGCTGGGCCGCCGCGGCCGGAGTGATGGCCAGGCTGAGGACCAGCAGCGTCCCCACGATCTGCGCCGCCTCGGTCACGGTGATGGCGAGGACGAAGAGGAAGACGATTCCCAGAATCCCCGTCGGCACGCCGCGGGCCCGGGCGACGTCGGGGTCGACCGAGGCGAAGAGCAGGGGGCGCCGGATCACGGTGAGCACGACGGCCACCACCACGGCGATGACGCCGAGGAGGAGGATTTGCCCCGAGCTGATGCCGAAGATGTTGCCGAAGAGGATGTTCAGCGCTTCGCTGGCGTAGCCGTGGTAGTAGCCGAGCAGGAATACGCCCAGCCCCAGCCCCGCCGCCAGGATCACGCCGATGGTGGAGTCGCGCTCAGCGGCCCGCTGCCCGAGCAGGCCGATGAGCCCGGCGACGATCAGCGCGCCGACCAGCGCGCCGACCAGCGGGTTGTCGGCCACGAGCAATCCGCCGACCGCACCGGTGAAGGCGAGCTCGCTGGTGCCATGGACGGCGAAGGACATGGTGCGGGTGATGACGAACGGCCCGATGAGACCGCAGCTGACGGCGACGAGGAAGGCCGCTTCGAGCGCGTGCTGGGCGAAGCCGAACTGGAGGTAGAACCAGATCCCCATCAGTGCGGGTGCTCGTGGTGCGCGTGGGCGCCGGGCTCCGTGGGCAGCGCGTCCTCGGCGCTGACTACGAGGTAGCGGTCTCGCACCTTGACCACGTCGACCTCGATCCCGTACAGATCGCTGAGGCGCTCGCTGGTGAGGATCTCGGCCGGCGTGCCGATGGCCCACTTCCCGCGCACGAGGTACAGAATGCGGTCGACGTAGGGCAGCACGGGGTTGACCTCGTGTGTGACGAAGATGACCGGCGTGCCGGACTGGCGGCGACGTTCGTCGATGAGGCGGGTCACGGCGCGCTGGCTGGCCAGGTCGAGCGCGAGCAACGGCTCGTCGCACAGGAGAACCTTGGGATCGCCGAGGAGCGCCTGCGCGATGCGGAGGCGTTGCTGCTCACCACCCGAGAGGAGGCCGACCGGTGCATCGGCGTAGGCGCGGGCGCCCACCGCTTGGAGTGCCTCCTCGACCCTCTCTCTGATGGCGCGGGCATGGCGCGGCAGCCCCCAGTGGTGGCCGTCGACACCGAAGCGCACGAGGTCGCGCCCCCGGATGGGGAGAGAGCGGTCGAAGGCCTGCTGCTGGGGCACGTAGCCGAGCTCGTGGTTGCCCAGCCGCGGCGGCGCGCCGTTGACGCGCACCGTGCCGGCGGCCAGCGGGACGAGGCCGAGCAACACCTTGAGGAGAGTCGTCTTGCCGGCGCCATTGGGACCGAGCACGGCCACGAACTCCCCCTCGGCGACACGGAGGTCGAGCTTCGACCACAGGTCGCGCCCCCCATGCGGACCGCGGCGTCCTCCAGCTCGACGCGCGGCCCGGTCACGGGTTGCGACTGGCTTCGAGCGCGTGGAGCAGCTTGGTCAGCTGGGACTGCTGCCACTGCTGGTACGTGGCGACGCCCGCCGGCATCGTCTCGGAGACGCCGACCACCGGAATGCCGCGTTGGCGGGCCAAGGCGCGTATCTGGGTGGTGACGGGGGTGACGGTCTGCACGTTGTAGAGCAGCACGTTGACGTCGTGGTCGGTGAGTAGCCGCTGCATCGCCAGCGTGTCGGCCGGGCTGGGATCAACGCCGTCCTCGATGGCGCGGGCGAAGCCGGTCGGCGTCTTGACGTCCAGGCCCGCCGCCGCCAACGCGTACCCCGGGACCCGCTCGGTGTAGGCCACCGGGGCGTTGTGGAAGTGCACCTTCATGGTGGACAGTGTCGCCAGCAGCGGGGCGAGCGACGCGTCGAAGGTGGCGAGGTTGGACTTGAACGTGGCGGCGTCCTGCGGCGCGGCCTTCTCGAGCGCGGCGGCGATGGCCGCCGCCACGGTCGGCACGCGGGGGATGTCGTACCAGAGGTGGGGGTTGGGGTCGCTTCCCGTGACGTGCAGCACGGTCGCCGCGTTGACGACGCGCGGGCTCCCGCCGTCCGCACCGAGGAGCGAGCTCATCCAGGTGTCGTACCCGGCTCCGTTCTCAATCACGACCTGCGCCGCCGCGAGGGTGGCGGCGTCGGCCGCGTCCGTCTCGAAGAGGTGCGGGTCAGCGTTGGGATTCGTGATGAGTGAGGTGACCGTGACGTCATGCCCACCCAGTTGGCTGGTGATGTTGCCCCAGAAGTTCTCCGCCGCCACGACGCGCACGAGGCCAGCCGTGCTGGCGCCCGCACCGGCGCCGCTCCCCGCGGCGAGCGCCAGCGTGGCCGAGGTGAGGGCGGTGGTGGCCAGGGTCAGGCGGATCAGGCTGGGTTTCATAACGGTAACCGTAATCATTTCGGATAGCTGAAGCAAGGGGTCCGCAGCGGATGGACGAAGCAGGAGCGTCAGCCGCCGAACAGGAGCGAGTAGTCGGCGCCGCGCCGCAGGTGGTGACCACCGTCGACCCCCAGGGTCTCGCCGGTGACGAACGACGATTCGGGCCCCAGGAGGTAGCGGACGGCGGCCGCGACGTCCGCGACGGTGCCGACCCGACCGAGGGGCATTTGCGCCAGGTAGTCGTCGAGCAGCGGCCCGCCCGCGGTGATGAAGGCCATCAGCTCGTCGGCGATGATGCCGGGCGCCACCGCGTTGACGCGGATGCCGAGCGGTCCGAGCTCCTCGGCCGCCGTCTCGGCCAAGAAGCAGATGCCGGCCTTGGACACGCCGTAGGCCCAGAGGTGCGGGTGGGGGAAGCGGCCGGCGCCCGACGACATCAGCACCATGGAGCCTGGGCCGCCCTGCGCCTGCATGGCGAGACCGCCCTGCTTCACGCAGATCACCGAGCCCGTCAGGTTCAGGTCGATGGTGGCCCGCACCGCGTCGACGTCCGCGGTGAGCACGGAGCCCAGGTGGAGGGAGCCGCCCGCGCAGGCGAACAGGCCGTCGATGCGACCCGTGACGTCGGCCGTGGCGGCGACGGCGGCGGCCACCTGCTCCTCGACGGTGACGTCCGCCACAACGGAGCGGACCTTGGCACCGCCGCTTGCTACCGCGGCGATGCGCTCGCGGGCGTCGAGGAGCTTCTGCTCGGTTCGTCCGCAGATGGTGACGTGGGCACCGTCGGCGGCGAACCGCTCCGCCGTGGCGAGCCCGATGCCGCTGCCACCGCCGGTCACGAGGACGGACCAGCCGGCGATGCCGGTGGACGGGTCGGCGTACGTCATCCGGCCGCGCCCGTGGCTCCGCCGAGCGGTGCGGAGGGCGTGAACTCCACCGGCATCGCCTCGAAGCCGGAAATGAAGTTGGCCGGGCGTCGGGGCAGCGTGTCGCGTCCGGCGGCGAGCCGGATGTCGGGCATGCGGTCCAGGAGCCGCTCGAACATGACCTTGAGCTCGAGCCGGGCCAGCTGGTTGCCGAGGCAGAAGTGGGCACCGAAGCCGAAGGCGACGTGCGGGTTGGGGCTGCGGGTGATGTCGAAGGTGTCGGGGTGGTCGAACACCGCTTCGTCCCGGTTGGCCGACGGGTACAGGAGTAGCAGCTCCTGCCCCTCCTCAATGGTGGCGCCGCCGAGCTCGACGTCACGGGTCGCCGTGCGGGCCATGTTCTTGATCGGCGACACCCAGCGCAACATCTCCTCGACCGCGCCCGGCATGAGTGCCTCGGGGTCGGCGGTCAGCCGGGCCAGCTGCTCGGGCTGGGCCAGCAGCTCGTCCATGCCCCCGCTGATGACGTGGCGCGTCGTCTCGTCGCCTCCGATGAGGATGAGCAGCGTCTCGTGGATCAGCGAGGCCTCGTCCAGCGAGTCGCCGTCGATCTCGGCCTGGCACAGCACGCCCACGAGGTCGGCCGTACTGCCCGTCCTCTTGCGGTCGGCCAGGACCGGATTGATGTAGTCGGTGTAGCCCTCGAACGCGTGCATGGCCCCGACCATGGCCTCGGGGTCGGGCGAGCCCTGGGACTTGAGCATCACATCGGACCACTCGAGCAGCTCCGCCCGGTCGGCCGGCGCAACTCCGAGCATGTCGCCGATCACCGCGATGGGCAGGGGGGCCGCGATGTCGGCCACGAAGTCGCAGCCGCCTTGCTCGCAGACCGTGTCGAGGATGAGGTCGCAGGCCACCCGGAGCTGTTTCTCCATGGCTCGCACCCGCTTCGGGGTGAACCCCTCGGAGACCAGCCGGCGCCGACGCACGTGCTCGGGGGCGTCGAAGTCGATCATCATCGGCAGGGGCGGGTACTTGGGCCGGATGCCCTGCGCGCTCGAGAACGCCTCCGTGTCCACCGAGGCCGCTTTCACGGCGGCGTAGCTGGCGGCGGCCCACAGGTCGTTGGCCTCGTCGTAGTAGACGGGCGCGTGGGCCCGCATCCAGGCGTAGGCGTCGTGGGGTTCCCGCCCGTAGAAGGCCCCGTCCATCAGGTCGATCCCGAGCTCGCTGGGTGCTGTGGTCACGGCCGAGACGATATCCCCGGGTGGGTAGGGTTGACCCATGGCAGACCAGGCGACCTTCACCGATGTCGCCATGGAATTCATGCCCGGGCTCTATTCGGCCGCGCTGCGGATGACGCGCAACCGGGCGGACGCGGAGGACCTGGTCCAGGAGACGTACCTGAAGGCGTACCGCTCCTTCGGGTCCTTCGCCGAGGGTACGAACCTGCGGGCCTGGCTCTACCGCATCCTCACCAACACCTACATCAACAATTACCGGGCGGCCCAGCGGCGCCCCGAGGTGGCCGACGTCGAGGACGTCGAGGACCTCTACCTCTACAAGCGCCTGGCCGGCTCGGGTGGCAGCGACCCCGGGCGCTCGGCCGAGGACGAGGCGCTCGAGCGTTTCACCGACGAGGACGTGAAGGCGGCCCTCGAGGCGCTGCCCGAGGCCTTCCGGATGGCCGTCCTCCTGGCCGACGTCGAGGGGTTCAGCTACAAGGAGATCTCCGAAATCACCGACGTACCGATCGGCACCGTCATGAGCAGGATCCACCGGGGAAGAAGAGCGCTCCAGAAGGCGTTGCACGACGTGGCTGAAGCGCGGGGCCTTGTCGGTAGCCTGCCTGGGGGGTCGATGGAATGAGCGAGAGCGTGGGTCAGAGCGAGGACAGCGGGACCGTGGACCCGAGCGGGCTCTTCGGCGTCTCGGTCGACTGTGAAGAGGCGGTGCACGAGCTCTACCACTATCTCGACGGCGAGCTGACCGAGGAACGACGCGAGGAAATCCGCGTTCACCTCGACTGGTGCGGGCCGTGCAACGGCGCCGCCGATTTCGAGGCGGAGTTGCGCCGGGTCATCGCCAACCGGTGCAAGGACCGGGTGCCCGAGACCCTGATCCGGCGCGTGGCCGAGGCCATCGACGAAGAAAGGAAGCAGCACCACGGCGAGCACTGACGTCTCGCCGGCGGTGCCCGAAGCTGTCGCCGACAGTCCCGCCATGGTGGACTGGGCCTTGGCCCAGCGCGTGGCGGCGGGCGCCCTGCTCCTGAAGCCCGCGCCGACCAGTTACCGCTCGCGGGACCTGCAGGGGCAGTTCGACGAGCTGACGGCGCGGGCGGAGACCTTGGTCAGCGCCGCCACCGGCCTGCACTCTGCGCACGGCAGGGCTCGGGCCAAGGTGACCGATCGCGCCGGATGGGCTGCGGCCAACGTGCGCTCGGTCGAGCGCCTGGTCGGGCCGGCGATGCTGGAATTGCAACGGAAGCGCGGCGCCAAGCTCGGTGGGCCGTCCCTGGTGGTGGGACGGGCCGTCGCCGGGACGCAGCTCGGGTTGATGCTGGCCTACATGGCGACGCGCGTGCTCGGGCAGTACGACTTGTTGATCAACGACGAGGCGCCCGAGGACCAGGACCTGGTCTCGTACGTCGGTCCCAACATCATCGCGGTGGAGACGCAGTACGGCTTCGAACCCAGCGAGTTCCGCCTGTGGCTCGCACTGCACGAGGTGACGCACCGCCTGCAGTTCACGGCGGTGCCCTGGTTGCGTGACCACTTCGTCGGGCTCGTCAGCGAGCTGCTCGGGCCGCTCTCGGGCGATCCGGCCGGGCTGGCCGAGCTGGTGCGGCGCGCCGCCGACGAGCTGCGCGCCGGGCGCAACCCCACCCGCGAGGGTGGGGTGGTCGGCATGTTGGCCACGCCCGATCAGCGCCTGGCCCTGTCGAAGATCTCGGGGATGATGAGCCTCCTGGAGGGCCACGGCGACGTGACCATGGACCGGGCCGGTGCGGCCGCGGTCCCCGGTGCCGCCCACTTCTCCCAGGTCCTGCACGAGCGGCGGACGAACGCCCGGGGACTGACCAGGCTGATGTCGAAGCTCCTCGGCCTGGACGCCAAAATGCGCCAGTACGCCGAGGGCGAGCACTTCGTCGAGTCGGTCGAGGCCGCCGGCGGGGCGGCCCTGCTGGCCCGCGTGTGGGAAGGGCCCGATTGGCTGCCCACCCTCGAGGAGATCCGCGACCCGGCGGCCTGGGTGGCCCGAGCCGGTGGCTGAGGGAGGTCCCGGCCCTCCCCCCACACTGATTTCCGAGCTGCTGCGCCGGTGCACCTTCCCGGCGCCGGGGGCGCCAGTGGCCTGCGCCGTCTCCGGGGGCGCCGACTCGCTGGCGCTGCTCGTCCTGGCCGCCGCCGCCGGGTGTGTGGTCACCGCCATCCACGTCGACCACGGATTGCGCCCCGGTTCCGACGACGAGGCCGAGGTCGTGGCGAAAGCCGCCGCACGCTTCGGGACACGGTTCGAGCGCCGCCGGGCGGCTGTGGCGCCGGGCCCCAACCTGGAGGCCCGGGCCCGGGCGGCCCGGTTCGCCGTGTTGCCGGCCGGAGTCGCCACGGGGCACACCATGGACGACCAGGCCGAGACCATCCTCGTCAACATGTTGCGCGGGGCGGGCGCCGACGGCCTGGCCGGCATGGCACCGGGCTGGCGCCATCCGATTCTCGGGCTGCGCCGGAGCGAGGCCCACGCGCTGTGCGCCGCGACCGGACTGGCCCCGGTGTGCGATGAGAGCAACGACGACCCGGCCTTCGTGCGCAACCGGATCCGTCACGAGCTCCTCCCGCTGTGCGCGCAGGTGGCCGGCCGTGATCCGGTCCCCCTCCTGGCCCGGCAGGCCGGCGTGCTGCGCGACGAGGCCGCGTTGCTCGACTCGTTGGCGACCCAGCGGTTGCCCGACCCCGCCGACGCCCGGGCCGTGGCCGCCGCCGAGCGGCCCCTGGCCCGTCGCGCGCTCCGGCGCTGGCTGCGTGCAGCGGGCGAGGGGGAGCATCCGCCGTCGCTGGCCGAGGTCGATCGCACCCTTGCCGTCGCCGCCGGTTCGTCGGTGGGGACGGAGCTGAAGGGGGGCGGGCGAGTCCGCCGGACCGGTGGCCGGCTCCGGGTCGAGCCGCCTCGACGCTCCGGTAGTGTCACGCCGGTGACCCTCGACGAGGCCGGAGCGGGCGTCCCGTCGTGGGCTGTGGCCGACGTGGGGCCCGTGCTGGTGGACGCCGAGCGGCTGTCGGCCCGGGTGACCGAGCTCGGTCGGGAGATCACCGCGGACTACGCCGATGAGCCGCCGCTGCTGGTGGCGGTCCTCAAGGGGGCGATGCTCTTCATGAGCGACCTGTGCCGGGCCATCGCCCTACCGGTGGACGTCGACTTCATGGCCGTCTCCTCCTATGGCAGCGCCACCAAGACCTCCGGCGTCGTGCGCATCGTCAAGGACCTCGACTCCGAGCTCGAGGGGCGCCATGTGCTGGTGGTGGAGGACATCATCGACAGCGGTCTGACCCTCAACTACCTGCGGCGTTACCTGACGGCACGCGCGCCCAAGAGCGTGGAGATCTGCGCCCTCTTGGTCAAGGAGGGCGAGCAGCGGGTCGATCTCGACCTGCGCTACATCGGCTTCACCATCCCGCCCGAGTTCGTGGTCGGCTACGGGCTTGACGTGGCCGAGCGGTACCGGAACCTGCGGGGGGTCCATCGATACAAGGGAGCAGAAGCGTGAGCGTCGATGTCGAACGCGTGCGTGCCGCCGTGCACGAGATCCTCGTCGCCATCGGCGAGGACCCGGAGCGCGACGGTCTGGTGGCCACGCCGGCGCGGGTGGCGTCCATGTACGAGGAGCTCTTCTCGGGGCTGCACGACGACCCCGCCCGCCACCTGGAGGTCACCTTCGCCGCCGAGCACGACGAGATGGTGATGGTGCGCGACATCCCGTTCGCCTCGCTGTGCGAGCACCACCTCGTGCCGTTTCTCGGCAAGGCCCACGTGGCCTACATTCCGGCCGAGGACGGTCGCATCACCGGCCTGTCGAAGCTGGCCCGGCTCGTCGACGGGTTCGCCCGTCGCCTGCAGGTCCAGGAGCGCATGACGACGCAGATCGCCGACGCCATCGCTTCGGTCCTCTCGCCCCGCGGCGTGCTCGTCGTCATTGAGGCCGAGCACCTGTGCATGTCGATGCGCGGCGTGAAGAAGCCGGGCACGGTCACAGTCACCTCGTCGGTACGCGGGCTCTTCCGCTCCGACGTGGCCACCCGGGCCGAAGCCATGCAGTTCATCCGGGGCCACTGAGGCCGGTGCGACAAGGCCGACGACGGCCCCTCGTCATGGGCGTGCTCAACGTCACGCCCGACTCCTTCTCCGACGGTGGCCTCTACGCCACGACGGACGCCGCGGTGGCGCGGGGGCTCGACATGATGGCGGCGGGGGCCGACCTGATCGACGTGGGCGGGGAGTCGTCCCGGCCCGGTGCCGAGCCCGTTCCGGTCGGGGTCGAACTGGCGCGGGTGGTCCCGGTCGTCGAAGCCCTGGCGGCCGCCGCCAACACCGCCGCTGATAACGGGCGCACCGACAACGGGCGCACCGACAACGGGCACACCGTGCGCGTGTCGGTCGACACGGTCAAGCCCGAGGTGGCGAGGGCCGCGCTGGCGGCGGGAGCGAGCCTGGTGAACGACATCTCGGCCTCCCTGTTCGAGGTGGCGGCGGCCGGCGGCGCCGGTTGGGTGGCCATGCACATGCGCGGGGAGCCGCGGACGATGCAGGAGGACCCCCGCTACGGGGACGTGGCCGGAGAGGTCAGCGCCTTCCTGTTGGAACGGGCGGCCCGGGCCCGGCAGGCCGGGGTCGGCGAGGTCTGGGTCGACCCGGGCATCGGGTTCGGGAAGACGCCGGCCCACAACCTGTCACTGCTGCGCCATCTGGGGGACCTGGTGGTTGCCGCCGACGCCGCCGGCTGCGCCGGGGTCCTGGTCGGCACCAGCCGCAAGCGCTTCCTCGGAGTCCTGGCCGCGGGTCCTGGAGCGGAAGCGCCGGCACCGGTCGCCGACCGTGGTGAGGGATCGCTGGCCACGGAGGCGTCAGCCCTGGTGGCAGGTGCGGGGATGGTGCGGGTCCACGACGTGGTGGCCACCATGCAGATGGTCCGGCTGTATGGTCCTGCCGCATGAAGGGCAAGTGGGCCGCCGGCATTCCGCCGCGCAACTTCACCTGGGTGATCACCGATCACCTGGCCGTCAGCGAGCGGCCGGGCGGATTTTCGGTCAACCACCGCCGGGTACGGCGCCAGGAGGAGATCATCTGGCTGCGCGTGCAGGGCTTCGGGCGCATCATCTCGCTCCTGTCCTCGCCGCACAACCTGTCGGCGTACGACGAGGAGGGGCTGGCCTGGGCCCATTACCCGCTCGAGCGCACGGGGGACCCGCGGCCCGTCCTCGCCGCCTGCTACAAGGACATCGACGATTCGCTGGCCTCGGGGCTGCGCATTCTGGTGCATCAGGACGAGCTCGGCGACCGGGTCATGGGCGTGCTGGCGGGCTACCTCGTGTGGTCGGAACGGATCGGCAACCAGCCGCAGGCGGTGGCACTGGTCGAGAACGTCGTCGGGCACGCCATGGGTGAGCCGGGCCGTGAGCTGCTCTCCGAGTTGGAAGGCATGCCCACGCGCGGACAAGCGCAGTGACCGACCGGATCGAGATCCGTGACCTGCGGGTGACGGGGACCCACGGCGTGCTTCCCGAGGAGCGGGACCGGGCCCAACCCTTCTCGGTGGACGTGGTGGCCTGGGTCGACATGGAGGCGGCCCAGCAGAGCGACGACCTGGTCGACACCGTGGACTACGGCGCCCTGGCCCACGCCGCGGCCGACGTGGTGGGCGGCCGCTCCTATCGCCTCCTCGAGGCGCTGGCTGGTCGCCTGGCCAGCGCGCTGTTGATTCTGGACCCGCGGCTGGAGGCCGTCGAGGTCACGGTGCGCAAGCTGCGTCCGCCGCTGGCCCTCGACGTGGGCTCGACCGGGGTCAGGGTGCGGCGCGCCCGCTGATGGCCGTGCCGGCACCGCCGCCGTGGCGTGCCTTCATCGGGCTGGGGTCCAACCTGGGGGACAGGCGGGCTTTCCTGCGTCAGGCGGTCCAGGCGCTGCAGGCGGCGGGCGACGTCGTGGGCGTGTCGCCGCTCTACGAGACCGACCCCGTCGGCGGTCCCGACGGGCAGGGCCCCTACCTGAACCTGGTGGTGGAGCTGTCGACGTCGGACCCGCCCGCGGCGCTGCTGGAGCGCTGCCGCGCCCTGGAGGCGGCGGCCGGCAGAGTACGCACGGTCCACTGGGGGCCGCGGACGCTGGACGCCGACGTCCTCTGGGAGGAGGGGTGGCTGCTCGACGAGGAGGACCTCGTCGTTCCCCACCCCCGCCTGTGGGAGCGGCGCTTCGTGGTGCAGCCGCTGGCGGACCTCGCTCCCGACCTCGTGACATCTGACCAGCTCAGGGCCTCTGGTGGCGAGGTCGTTGCTGTGGGTAGTCTGTAGGCGTCGTTATCTTCGATCGTCTGTAGGCGAACGGCACCCGCAAGGGGCTGGAACGCCGAAGGAGGTCAGATGCACTCCATCCGGATCATCGGTCCCGGTCGGGCCGGCACGTCCTTGGCCGCCGCATTGTCGGCGCGCGGCTGGGCGTTCGCCGGTTTCCTCGGGCGCCACGACCAGCTGGCGCGCGCCGCCGCCGGGGTCGACCTGCTCGTCATCGCCACCCCTGACGACGCGGTAGCCGAGGTGGCGGCGGCCGTCCTGCCGTCGCCGGGCACCACGGTGGCCCACCTGTCGGGCTCGCTCGGGCTCGACGTCCTGGCCCCTCATCCGCTGCGGGCGGCCGTGCACCCCCTGGTGCCCTTGCCCAACGGCGAGGTCGGGGCGGCCCGGCTCGGCTCGGGGGTCACCTTCGCCGTGGCCGGCGCTCCGCTGGCCCGCGACGTCGTGGCCAGTCTCGGCGGCCGCATGGTCGAGGTGGCCGACGACGACCGCGCCGCCTACCACGCGGCCGCCTGCATCGCGGCCAACCACGTGGTGGCGTTGCTGGGACAGGTCGAGCGGGTGGCCACCTCGGTCGGGCTGGACCTCGAGTCGTTCCTCCCGCTGACGCGGGCCGCCGTCGACGACGTGGCCGCGTTGGGGGCGGGCCCCGCTCTGACCGGCCCGGCCCGTCGCGGCGACTGGGCCACCCTCAGCCGCCACCTCGACGCGCTGCCCGAGTCCGAGCGCGCCGGCTACCAGGCCGGGGCGGCGCTGGCCACCCGCCTGGCCCACGAGGACGCCACCGTGCCGGCCGTCGCACTCCCCATGGCGACGATGCCGGCCGAGCCGGCGGCGGTGTAGGGGGACACGATGGAGGTCGCCGAGACCGTCGCCGCCTGTCGCACCGCGCTGGACCAGGCCCGCGACAGCGGCCGGGTGGTCGGGCTGGTGCCCACCATGGGTGCGCTGCACGAGGGACACACCTCGCTGCTGACACGGGCGCGGGCTGAGTGTGACGTGGTGGCGGTCAGCATTTTTGTGAACCCCCTCCAGTTCGGCGACCCCGAGGACATCGCGCACTACCCGAGGACGCTGGAGCGTGACCTCGCGGTGTGCGCCGAGGCGGGCGCCGATGTCGTCTTCGTCCCGAGCGTGGCCGAAATGTATCCGTCGTGGCCGACCGCCCTTTCGACCACGGTGTCGGTGCGCGGCGTGAGCGAGGACTGGGAGGGCGCGTCCCGGCCGGGACACTTCGACGGCGTGGCCACGGTGGTGGCCAAGCTGTTCACCATCGCCGGCCCCTGCCGGGCCTACTTCGGGTTGAAGGACTTCCAACAGCTGGCCGTCGTGCGGCGTCTGGCGCGTGACCTGTCGCTGCCGGTGCAGGTGGTCGGCTGCCCGATCGTGCGCGAGGCCGACGGCCTGGCCCTGTCCAGCCGCAACGTCCGGCTCTCCGCCACCGAGCGCCGGGCCGCCACCGTCCTCTCACGGGCCCTGGCCGCCGGCCGCGAGGCCCTGGCCCAGGGGGAGCCTACGGGCGCCGCCGTGACCCGGGTCATGCGCGCCGTGGTCGCCGCCGAGCCGCTGGTGGCGCTCGACTACGCCGCCGTGGTCGAGGCCGACACCCTCGAAGAGGTGGCGACGATCGCCGACCAGGGGTCGCTGCGCCTGCTCATCGCCGCCCAGGTGGGCCCGGTCAGGCTGATCGACAACAGTGCCGCGCTGGCGGCGGCCGACGAAGTCCATGCCGTACCCGGCGCCACGGCGTCGGTGCGTCAACTCGAAAGGATCGGGTGAGCCCATGCGCCGCCGCATGATGAAGTCCAAGATCCACCGGGCCACCGTCACCGGGGCCAACCTGCACTACGTCGGCTCGGTCTCCATCGACACCGAGCTGCTGGCGCTGGCCGACATCCTCCCCTACGAGCAGGTCACCGTCCTCGATATCGACAACGGGGCGCGCTTCGAGACCTACGCCATCGAAGGCGAGCAGGGCCAGGTCTGTCTCAACGGCGCGGCGGCGCGACTGGTCCAGCCGGGGGACAAGGTGATCATCATCACCTACGCCGACTACGAGCGGGCCGAGCTCGAGGCCTACGTGCCCCGTGTCGTCCACGTCGACGGGCGCAACCGGGTGATCGACGAGACGTCGGCCCGTCTCGATGCCGAGCTCACGCTGATCGAACCGGCGTGACCACCGGGGCCCGGCCCGGACCCTTCGACGTCCTGGTCCTCGGAAGCGGCGTCGCCGGCCTGTCGGCCGCGGTGCGCCTGGCCGGCCCGGGCGGGCCCTCGCCGTCGCTCTCCCTCGGCGTGCTGACAAAGGGCGTGCTCTCGCAGTCGGCCACGCGCTGGGCCCAGGGCGGTGTGGCCGCGGTGCTCGGCGCCGACGAGGACTCCACGGACCTGCACCTCGCCGACACGCTGGCGGCCGGGGCGGGCCTGTGCGACGAGGAGGCGGTGCGCATCCTCGTCGACGAGGGTCCCGGGCGCGTGCACGAGCTCATCGCGCTCGGGGTCGAGTTCGACCGGGAGGCCACGGGGTTGCTCGCGTTGGCTCGCGAAGGTGGCCACTCGCGCCCGCGCGTGGTACACGCGGGCGGCGCCGCCACCGGCGCCGAGGTGGAGCGGGCGCTGGTCGACGCCACCTACCGCTCGGCCAGCGCCGTGCTCGAGGGGTGGTTCGCCCTCGATCTGTTGGTGGAAGACGGTCGCTGCAGGGGCGTGCTGGCTCTGCCCCCCGACGCCGCCGACGGGCCCGTCGCCATTCGGGCCGACCATGTCGTGCTGGCCACGGGCGGTGCCGGCCAGCTCTTCTCGGTGACCACCAACCCATCCGAGTCCACGGGCGACGGCGTGGCCATGGCGCTGCGAGCCGGTGTGCCGACGGCGGACGTGGAGTTCGTGCAGTTCCACCCCACCGCGCTGCACCACCCGGCCATGCCCCGCCCGTTGCTCTCCGAGGCGCTGCGCGGCCACGGCGCGCTCCTGCGCGACCGCGACGGCGAGCGCTTCGTCGACGAGCTGGCGCCCCGCGACGTGGTGAGCCGCGCCATGGCCGCCCGCATGGCCGAGCAGGGCGTCGACCACCTGTGGTTGGACGCCACGGGGCTCGAGCGCTTCTCGGCACGCTTCCCGACCATTGCGGCGTCGCTGTCCTCCATCGGGCTCGATCCCCAGTCCGACTGGTTGCCGATCGCACCGGCGGCCCACCACCTTTCGGGCGGCGTGGTGACGGATCTGTGGGGTGCCACGGCGTTGCCGGGGCTGTGGGCGGTGGGGGAGGTTGCGTGCACGGGGGTGCACGGCGCCAACCGGCTGGCCTCCAATTCGCTCCTCGAAGGCATGGTGTTCGGTGCCCGGCTGGCCGAGCGCATCCCGTCCGGTGTGGCCAGCCCGGAGCCGAGCGGTGCCCTCCGCGCGGTGCTCGGTGAGGAGCCGATCGACGGCATCGGGTGCACCGTGCTGGTGGCGCCGGCCACGCCGCCGCCGCCGGACCCGGAGCGGTGGCCGGGCGTGGACGTGACCAAGCTGCGCGACACGGTGCAGCGCGCCATGACGCGTGGGGCCGGTGTCGTGCGCAGCGCCGAGTCACTGGCCGCCGCACGCGCCGTCGTGGAGGACGCAGCCTCCGTGCTCGGGGACCCGGCGTCGTCGGTGGGCGCCGGCGAGCTGGCCAACCTCCTGCGGTTGGCCGACGCGCTGCTGGCCTCGGCGCTGGCCCGCACCGAGAGCCGGGGGGCCCACGCCCGGCGGGAGTACCCCGCCGTCGTGCCGTCGTGGCGGCGACGGCTCGTCCACGGCGGGGTCGCCGCTGCTGGGGTGGACCACCGTGGGTGAGCCCGGCGCCGGGGGAGGCGACGAGGAGACCTACGCCCGGGCCGTGCACGAGGCCGTCGACCGCGCGCTCTCCGAAGACCTCGGACCGGAGGGGGACCTCACGGCGGCGCTGGTGCCCGAGCACGTGCGTGCCCAGTTCGCGCTGCGCGCCCGGCGCCCCGGCGTGCTGGCCGGTCGTGACTGCGCCATTGAGACCTTCCGGCGCGTCGGCCCCGAGATCGACCTGCGCTGGCTGGTCGCCGACGGGGACGAGCTGGCGGCCGGCGACACGCTGTTGGAGCTCGCCGGCCCGTTGCGACCGATCCTGACGGCCGAACGCACCGCACTGAATTTCCTCGGGCGGCTGTCCGGCGTGGCGACGCTCACCGCGCAATTCGTGAGCGCCGCACACGAGAGCAACCCGTCGGTGGCCGTCCTCGACACCCGCAAGACGACTCCGGGACTGCGCGTGCTGGAGAAGGCGGCCGTGCGCGCCGGCGGCGGGACCAATCACCGCGCCGGACTGTCCGACGCCCTTTTGGTGAAGGACAACCACCTGGCCGGGACCACCATCGCCGACGCGGTGGGCCGGGCCCGCACGTTGTGGCCGGGGCGTCTGGTCGAGATTGAGTGCGACACCCTCGACCAGACGGCGCAGGCGGCCCGGGCGGGCGCCGACGCCGTGCTGCTCGACAACATGGATCCGGGGACCGTCGTCGAGGCGATCGCGGTGGCGCACATGGACGCGGCCGGGCCCATCCTCACCGAGGTGTCCGGCAATGTGACGCTGGCCACCATCGGCGCCTACGCCGCCGCGGGTCCGGACCGGATTTCGGTGGGCGCGCTGACCCATTCGGCCCCGGCGCTCGATCTCGGTCTGGACCTGCTCTGGACCACTGCGGGCACGGATCTCGCGCGCGGCGAAGGGGTCTGAGCGCCGTGCTCCTCATGATTGACGTCGGCAACACCGAGACGGTGATCGGCCTCTACGCGCCGCACGCGGACAACGGCATGGTGACGCCCGAGGAGAGCGTCGGGGTCGGCATCGGGACCGAGCACGACCCGACGGCGCCGCGCGGGCTCACCCACCACTGGCGGCTCTCCACCGTGCCGAGCCGCACTCCCGACGAGCACGCGGTCCTCCTCACCCAGCTGTTGGACCTCGAGGGCCTCGACATCTCCACGTCGGTCTCGGGGATCGCGGTCTGCTCCTCCGTGCCCCACGTGACGACGGAGCTGCGCCAAATGGCGTCGCGCTGGTTCTCCGATCTGCCCAGCGTCGTGCTGGGGCCCGGGACCAAGAGCGGGATGCCGATCCTCTACGACAATCCCAAGGAGGTCGGCGCCGACCGCATCGCCGACGCGGTCGGCGCCTACGACCTCTACGGCGGCCCCTGTGTGGTGGTCGACATGGGCACCGCGACCACCGTGGAGGCCATCAGCGCCAACGGCGAGTACATGGGCGGTGCCATCACGCCGGGCGTGGGCGTCAGCCTCGATGCCCTCTACCAATCGGCCGCCGCGTTGCGGCGGGTGGAGCTGGTCGAGCCGCGCAGCGTGATCGGCCGTTCCACCGTGGAGTCGATTGAGTCGGGCACGCTCTACGGCTTCGCCGGCCTGGTCGACTCGCTGGCCCGTCGCTTCATGGAAGAGCTCGGCCCGGCGACAGTGGTGGCCACGGGAGGGTTCAGTTCGCTCATCGCGCCGTATTCGGACACCATTGAGCACGTGGAGCCCTGGTTGACCCTGCACGGCCTGCGCATCGTGTACGAGCGCAACGTTCCTTCATGAGCGAAGAGTCTCAGGGCATGAGCGAAGAGTCTCAGGGCCGGTCGGGGTCGCGTGAAGTCCCCTACCGTTTCGTCCGCACCCACGAGACGGCGGCCGTGGTGGAGGCATGGTCGGCGCTCGCCCCGGGCGAGGAGTCCGGCGTCACCGTCGGGGTGGCCGGCCGGGTCATGCTGCTGCGCAATCAGGGCAAGGCTGCCTTCGGCGAGCTGCGTGACGCGTCGGGCACCCTGCAGCTCTTCGCCCGCGCCGCGGTGACCGAGGACTTCGAGGAGTTCGCCAGGCTGAATCTCGGCGACTGGGTCGGCGCCACGGGCGAGGTCGTGCGCACCCGGCGCGGCGAGCTCTCGGTCCTGGTCCAGCAGTGGGTGCTGCTGGCCGAGGCGCGGCGCAGCTTCGGGGACAAGTGGCACGGTGTGAGCGACGTCGAGACGCGCTACCGCCAGCGCGAGGTCGACCTGTGGGCCAACGAGCGCACGCGCCAGCTGCTGCAGATGCGGAGCGACGTCGTGCGCCACATGCGCCGGCGCCTGTGGGAGCAGGGCTTCGTGGAGGTCGAGACGCCGTTGCTGCATCCCATCGCCGGCGGTGCCACGGCGCGCCCGTTCGTGACGCACCACAACACGTTCGACACCGACTTCTACCTGCGCGTCGCGCCGGAGCTCTACCTCAAGCGGCTGGTCGTCGGCGGCTTCGACAAGGTGTTCGAGATCGGTCGCAGCTTCCGCAACGAAGGAATCTCGCCGCGCCACAACCCCGAGTTCACGACGCTCGAGCTCTATCAGGCCTACGCCGACTACACCGACACCATGGTCGTCTTCGAAGAGCTGGTGGCCGGGCTGGCGCAGGACGTGCTGGGGACGACGAAGCTCACCTACGGGGGGCGCGCGCTCGACCTCACGACCCCGTGGCGCCGTGCCACCATGAGCGAGCTCATCGCGGAGGCGACCGGTTTCACGCTCGACGTGCGCTCGCCGCGCCAGGACCTGGCCCGGGTGGCGGCGGAGGTCGGGATCGAGGTCGAGGAGGGCTGGGGGTCGGGGAAGATCCTGCTCGAGATCTACGAGAAGACCACGGAGACCGAGCTGTGGGGCCCCGTCTTCGTCATCGACTATCCGGCCGAGGTGTCCCCGCTGGCGCGTCGCCACCGCGACGGGCCCGAGCTCGTCGAGCGCTACGAGCCCGTGGTGGCGGGCCGCGAGCTGGGCAACGGGTTCACGGAGCTCATCGATCCCGACGACCAGCGCGCCCGCTTCGAGGAGCAGGCGGCCAAGGCCCGGGCCGGTGACGACGAGGAGTCCGCGGTGGTGGACGAGGACTACCTCCGCGCGCTCGAGTACGGGTTGCCACCGACGTCGGGGTTCGGGCTCGGCGTTGACCGGTTGTTGATGCTGTTCGGCGACGTGGCCAACATCCGCGAGGTCATCGCCTTTCCCACGCTCCGGCCCGACCGGGGCTGACGCCCGACTCCTGCGTGACCCGGGCGCGCACCCGGGCCGGACTTCTTCTGGTTTCCTTACACGGCGGGGAAATTCTTCAAAGGTTGCTCACGGTTCCCTCACATCTCGCCCGCAGTGTGGGGTGTGCCGCACGACCGCGGCGGGGCGTGCAGAGCGCTTCCGAGTCCAAGGAGGACACCATGATTCGCACGATGATCGCCGGGGCCGCAGTCGCCGGCGCCCTGACCTTCGGCGTGGCCGGCATCGCCGGTGCGTCGACTCCGGCCTCTGGTGCGACGGGCGCGGGCACGCCGGCCCGGTGCGCCAAGCTCCCGGCCGTGCAGGCCAAGGTGCAGGCGCTGGAAGGCAAGGTGTCGACGTGGGTGCCCAAGGCGGAGGCCCGGGAGGCCAAGGCGAAGGCGGCGGGCCACACCAAGCTCGCCGACGCCATCGCCAACCGCATCACCAGGGTGCAGAACCGCGAGTCCAAGGTGAACGCCCGGTTGGCCAAGGCCCAGGCCAAGTGCGCCGCCGGCGGGACGAGCGCCGGCTGACCCTCGAAGTCAGGTCGGAAGGTCGCTCAGCAGGTCGGCCACCAGCCCGGACAGCCCCGCCCGCAGGTCGGGCTGGCTGATCCCGCTGGTGGCCCTCTGCGCGTCATCGACGTAGCGACGGGCCGCCTCGACGGATTCTGCGATCCCGTTCGAGGCCATCACGATGGCGCGGGCCTTGTCGCGTTCGGGCTGGGCCAGCGGTTGTCCCAAGAGGGCCCGGAGATCCGGCCCGGCGTCGGGGTCCTGCAGCGCCACCAGCGCCGGCAGGGTGTAGATGCCCTCGGCCAGGTCCTGGCCCGCCGGCTTCTGCAGCTGGCCGTCGGTGGCGGTGATGTCGAGGATGTCGTCGCGGATCTGGAACACCATGCCGAAGCAATGCCCGAACTCGGTGCAGGCGTCGACCTCGGCGCTCGGCAGCCCGCCGGTCAGCGCTCCGATGCGGCACGAGGTGGCGGTCAGCGCCGCCGTCTTGCCGCTGATGGACGCGACGTAGTCCTCGTGGCTGCGGGAGATCTGGAAGGCCGAGCGCACCTCGGTCACCTGGCCCTGGCAGAGCCGGCCCAACGTGTCGGCCAGCAACTCCGCGATGTCGACCCCGAGGCCGGCGGCGATGGCGGCGCTGCGGGCCAGCAGGTAGTCGCCGGCGACGATGGCCACCAGGTTCCCGAAACGGCTGTTGACGCTCTCGACGTTGCGCCGGATGGTTGCCTCGTCGATCACATCGTCGTGGTAGAGCGAGGCCAGATGGACGAGCTCCACCGCCACCCCTCCCATCAGGTCGTCCTCGGTGGCATCCCGGAGGCCGCCGGTGGCGGTGGCCAGCGCCAGCAGGGGTCGGAGCCGCTTGCCCCCGGCCGCGATCAGGTGGGTCGTGACCTCGTCCAGGAAGCCATCGCCGGTCACGACTGAGGCGGTGAGCAGGGGCTCGAGACGCCGCAGTCCCTCTTGGAGGCGGGGTAGGCCCAGGGCCTCGGTCGGGTTCACTGCTCCAAACGTTAGGGCAATAGGGCCGAATGCTGACAACCACCAGGTAGAAAGGGATGCAGGCGTCGAGAGCGGCCAGCAATTTCCTCCCGGATGCGGGACGCAGCTGCTGCGGCGTGATGGACTAAGGCCCCAGGTACACTGAGCCGAGAAGCAAGAGGAAACAAGGAGAGGCGGTCAGGGTGTTCGAACGTTTCACCGACCGGGCACGAAGGGTGTTGGTGCTGGCGCAGGAGGAAGCGCGCCTGCTCAATCACAGCTTCATCGGCACCGAGCACATTCTCCTCGGGTTGATCCACGAGGGTGAGGGTGTCGCCGCAAAGGCACTCGAGTCCCTGGGGATCTCCCTCGAGGCCGTGCGCGAGAAGGTCGAAGAGACGATCGGCATGGCCGGCACCGCGCCGAGCGGTTCGCCGCCGTTCACGCCGCGTGCGAAGAAGGTGCTGGAGCTCTCGCTGCGCGAGGCGTTGCAACTCGGCCACAGCTACATCGGCACCGAGCACATGCTCCTCGGCCTCGTGCGCGAGGGGGAGGGCGTGGCCGCCACCGTCCTGGTCAGCCTCGGGGCCGACCTCGGCCGTGTGCGCCAGCAGGTCATTCAGCTGATGTCGGGCAACCAGGGCAAGGAGTCCGTGGGCGCCAGCCAGGGTTCGAGCTCGGGCGACAACCCGTCCGGCTCCCCGGTCCTCGACCAGTTCGGCCGCAACCTGACCCAGCTGGCCCGCGACGGCAAGCTCGACCCCGTCATCGGACGTGCCAAAGAGATCGAACGCGTGATGCAGGTCCTTTCGCGCCGTACCAAGAACAACCCGGTGCTCATCGGCGAGCCCGGCGTCGGCAAGACGGCCATCGTCGAGGGCCTGGCTCAGCGCATCGTGTCCAACGAGGTGCCCGAGACGTTGACGGGCAAGCAGCTCTACACGCTCGACCTCGGAGCCCTGGTGGCGGGCAGCCGTTACCGCGGTGACTTCGAGGAGCGCTTGAAGAAGGTCCTCAAGGAGATCCGCACCCGGGGCGACATCGTCCTCTTCATTGACGAGATCCACACCCTCGTCGGTGCCGGAGCGGCCGAGGGCGCCATCGACGCGGCCTCCATCCTCAAGCCGATGCTGGCCCGCGGCGAGTTGCAGACCGTCGGTGCCACGACCATCGACGAGTACCGCAAGCACCTGGAGAAGGATGCCGCCCTCGAGCGGCGCTTCCAGCCGGTCAAGGTGGATCAGCCCACGGTGGCGCTCACCATCGACATCCTGAAGGGTCTGCGCGACCGCTACGAGTCGCACCACGCGGTGAGCATCACCGATCAGGCCCTGGTGGCCGCGGCCAACCTGGCCGACCGCTACCTGGCCGACCGGTATCTGCCGGACAAGGCGATCGACCTCATCGACGAGGCGGGCAGCCGCCTGCGCATCCGCCGCATGAGCACGCCACCGGACGCCAAGAAGCTCGACGAGGAGATCGCGCGCCTGCGGGCCGACAAGGAAGCCGCCATCGAGAAGGGCGCCTTCGAGCAGGCCAAGAAGCTGGCCGAGCAGGAGAAGGAGCGCCTGGACCGCAAGGAGAGCCAGGAGGCGGAGCTGCGCGCCGAGGGCGTCGACCTGTTCGACGTCGTCGACGAAGAGGTCATCGCCGAAGTGTTGGCCGCCTGGACCGGCATCCCCGTCTACCGCCTCACCGAGGAGGAGACGGCGAAGCTCCTGCGCATGGAGGACGAGCTGCACAAGCGTGTGATCGGCCAGGAAGAGGCGCTCAAGGCGCTGTCCCGGGCCATCCGCCGAACCCGCGCCGGCCTCAAGGACCCCAAGCGCCCGAGCGGATCGTTCATCTTCTTGGGCCCGACGGGCGTCGGGAAGACCGAGCTCGCCAAGACGCTGGCGGAGTTCCTCTTCGACGACGAGGACGCACTCATTCAGCTCGACATGTCCGAGTACATGGAGAAGCACACGGTCAGCCGGCTGGTCGGCTCGCCTCCCGGGTACGTCGGGTACGAGGAAGGCGGCCAGCTCACCGAGGCCGTGCGGCGCAAGCCGTTCTCCGTCGTGCTCTTCGACGAGGTCGAGAAGGCGCACCCCGACGTGTTCAACACGCTGCTGCAGATCCTCGAGGACGGGCGGCTCACCGACGCGCAGGGTCGTTCGGTCGACTTCAAGAACACCGTGCTGATCATGACGTCGAACCTCGGTACCGCGGACCTCCGCAAGGCGAACATCGGCTTCGCCAAGACGTCGGAAGCCGTCACCTACGAGCGGATGAAGACCAAGGTGGACGAGGCGCTCAAGGCGCACTTCCGCCCCGAGTTCCTCAACCGCATCGACGAGGTCATCGTCTTCCACGAGTTGTCGCGGGCCGAAGTGACCGAGATCGTCGACCTGCTCATGTCGCGCACGGTGAAGCAGCTGTCGGACCAGGGCATCGGCCTCGAGCTGACCCCGGCCGCCCGCGCCCACCTGGCGGACAAGGGCTACGACCCGCAACTGGGAGCACGGCCGCTGCGCCGGGCCATCCAGCAGCTGGTCGAGGACCCGCTGTCCGAGCGCATCCTCTGGAAGGAGTTCCGCGTCGGCGAGACCATCGTCGTCGACGTCGAGGAGTCGCCCATCGACGGCGAGGGCCCGCAGCTCAGCTTCACGGCGATTGAGGGCATTCAGCCACCACCGCTCGAGCTGGCCGGCGCCGGAGCCGACGCCGAGTAGTCCCTCGGGGATCAGTTCTCCCAGCAGTAGGTGAAGGCTCCGCGCAGTGCTGCGCTGGAGGCGCCGAGGCGACGCGCCTGGAAGTTCGGGTTGTCCGCGCCGACTGGTGCGTAGCTGAGACCGAGTCCGCGTGCCGCTTGGAAGCCGAAGCGCCCGTAGTACCGCGGGTCGCCGAGGAGGACCAGCAGGGGCCACTGCCGAGCTTTCTGCGGTGTCGAGGAGGGCGCCCATGAGCGCGCTGCCGAGGCCGCGTCCCTGCCTTGACGTCCCGACGCAGACGGGCGCCACGCCGGCCACGGTGGTCGCCGCGCCGTCGAGGCGACCCGGTGCGGCCTGCAGATGGCCGACGACCGCACCGTCCTCCTCGGCCACGAGCTCAATGAGGGGACCATCCTTCTGTGCGGCCCAGGTGCCGAGGACGATGGCGAGCTCCTCGCCGGCGTCGCGCGTCCCGCCGTAGGAGAACGCGTCCCCGACGACCGACAGGATCCCGGCCTCGTCATCAGGCCGGGCGGCACGGATGGTCGCCTGCGTCAGCCCTCGCTCCTCATTGTCGTCGCGACCCACGCAGTGAGCCTGCCATCGACAATCGACGCGCCGGCGCCGCCCTGGGATCCCGCCCGTTGAGACAGCCCTCCCGTAGGGTGCCGCCATGGCCTCGCCCCCACGCACGCGCGTCCGCGCCGAGGGCGGCTATCTGTGTGCGGCCTGCGAGGCGACATCGCTGCGTTGGGCGGGAAAGTGCCCCGCCTGTGGTGCGTGGAACACTCTCGGTCCGACACCGGCCCGCCGGGCCACGCCGCGTTCTGCACACGCGGCCGGGCCGCCGGCGCAGGCGCTGGCGGACGTCTCGACCGACGGCATCCATCCGCTCCCGACCGGGGTCAGCGAGCTCGACCGGGTGATGGGCGGCGGAGTGGTGGCCGGCTCGGTGACGCTGCTGTTCGGTCCGCCGGGCATCGGCAAGTCCACGCTGCTCTTCCAGGTGCTGTCGTCGCTCGCCGCCACCGGGCTCGACGTGATGCTGGCCTCGGCCGAGGAGTCGCTGGCCCAGGTGCGGGGCCGGGCCTCGCGCATCGGGTTGGTGCCCCGGAACCTCCTGGCCATTGAGGGTCCCGACGTCGAGGCCATCGAGGCGGCCGTCGAGCAGCACCGGCCCGCGCTCGTGGTGGTCGACTCGCTGCAGTCGGTCTCGGACCCCGAGCTGGGCCAGCCCGCCGGCAGCCTGGCCCAGGTGCGCACCTGCGTCGAGCGCCTGACCCGCATGGCCAAGTCGAGCGGTGTGGCACTGCTGCTGGTCGGCCACGTGACCAAGGACGGCGACCTGGCCGGCCCCCGGGCCGTGGAGCACCTGGTCGATACCGTGCTCTCCTTCGACGGTGATCGGCATCACGCCCTGCGTGTCCTGACGTCGGTCAAGCACCGCTTCGGACCGGCCGGGGAGGTCGGCATCTTCGAAATGCGCGACGACGGCCTGCGCCCCGTGCCCGATCCCGGGCCACTGTTGCTGGGGGATCGCATGGCCGGTGTCCCCGGCAGCGTGGTCGTCCCCGTCCTGCAGGGGCGCCGGCCGCTGCTCGTCGAGGTGCAGGCGTTGCTGGGTCCGGGCGCCGGGGGCGGCAGCGGACCGCCGCGTCCGCAGACGCTCGGTATCGACGCGGCGCGGGCCAACCTGCTCCTCGCCGTCCTGGCCTGCCGCACCACGGTCGAGGTCCCGGCCGCGGCCCAGATGTTCGCCGCCGCCGTGGGCGGCATCACCGTGACCGAGCCGGCGGCCGACCTGGCCGTCGCCCTGGCCATGGCCTCGGTCATCACGGACATGGCCCTGCCGCCCGACGTCGTCGTGTTCGGTGAGCTGGGGCTGGCCGGTGAGGTGCGCACGGTCCCCGGAGCAGACCGCCGCCTGGCCGAGTCGCACCGGGCCGGGTTCACGCGTGCGCTCGTCCCCGCCTCCATGGCGGCCGCACCCGGCGCGGTGCCGGCCGGCTTGCGGGTCCACGGGGTGCGCACATTGGCCGAGGCGCTGAGCATGGTCCGATCGGAGGCCGCTGTCCTGGGCGGGCCGGGTACGATGCCCGGGTGGCCGACGGTGCCGGCGGCAGCCAGCCTCTGAACGACGCGCTGGCGATGATTGCGCCGGGCACCAAGCTCCGCGAGGGACTCGACCGGATACTGCAGGCCAAGCACGGTGCCCTGATCCTCGTCGGGGACGACCCGGCCGTCCTCTCCGTCTGCACCGGGGGGTTCCTGCTCGATGCCGAGTACACGCCCCAGCGCCTCTCCGAGCTGGCCAAAATGGACGGGGCCATCATTTTGGCCACCGACGCCTCCCGCATAGCCCGGGCCAACGTGCACCTCGTCCCCAAGGCCACCATCGCCACCTCGGAGACCGGGACCCGTCACCGCACCGCCGAGCGGGTGGCCCGGTCCATCGACGTGCCGGTGATCGCCGTCTCCGAGGCCATGGCGACGATTGCCGTCTACCGGAACGACCAGAAGCACACGACCCAGTCCGCCGGCTGGCTCATCGACCGGTCGAGTCAGGCCCTCGCCACCCTGCAGCGTTTCCGCTCCCGCTACGACGACGCCCTCTCGACGCTGACCCGGCTCGAAATGGAGGACTCGGTCTCGGTGCGCGACGTCGTCGCGGTGCTCCAACCCGGCGAAATGGTCTGCCGGATCGCCGAGGAGATTGAGGGGCACCTGGTCGAGCTCGGGTCCGACGGCCGCCTGATCCACCTGCAGACCGAGGAGCTGCGCTCTGGCGTGCCCGAGAGTCTCGAGCTGGTCCTACGCGACTACGCCGATGACACGGGGATCGCCCACCTGCGCTCGCTCTCGAACGACGCGCTGATGGACCTGCCCAAAGTGGTGGCCGCCCTGCATCTGCCGGCCTCCGACGACCAGCTCTACGCCGAGCTGGCGCCCCATGGCTACCGCCTGCTGCATCGGCTCCCCCAGACGCTCTCCGAGGTGCTGATCGTGCGCCTGGTCGATCGTTTCGGGTCGCTGCCCGAGATCCTCTCGGCCTCCGCCGCCGAGCTGGAGTCGGTGGAGGGGATCGGTGCCGCCACGGCCCGCCACATCCGTGACGGCCTGGCCCGGCTGGTCGAGGCCAGCATCTTCGAGCGCTACGAATGAGCGGGTGATCTGGTAAAATGGTCAGTCACCTTCGGACGGGCCACTCCCGTCCCGGCCGCCTCCGCACAGCATCGCCGCAGTTCTGCGTGCCCGTGCGGGCGCGGCCGATCCACCCAAAAGGGAGTCCTGAGTCCTGTGTCCTTCAAGGTCGGAGACAAAGTCGTCTACCCCCACCACGGGGCCGCCGTCATAGAGAAGCGGGAGACCAAGGTCGCCTTCGGTGAGAAGCGCGAGTACCTGGTGCTCCGCCTCGCCTACGGCGATCTCATCCTCAACGTCCCCGCCGACAACACCGAGGGCGTCGGGCTGCGCGAGGTCATCAACGACGAGGAGGTCGAGGAGGTGTTCGCCGTGCTGCGCAAGAAGGAGGCGCGCATGCCGACGAACTGGTCCCGGCGTTACAAGAACCACTCCGAGAAGTTGCGCTCCGGCGACATCTACCAGGTGGCCGAGGTGGTGCGGAACCTCTCCATTCGCGACAAGGACAAGGGCCTGTCGGCGGGGGAGAAGCGCATGCTGCAGCGGGCCCGCCAGATTCTGGTGTCCGAGCTGACCTTCGCCCTCAACGTGGACGAGGAGACGGCCGAAGAGCGCCTGAACGAGGCACTGACCTGATCGACCGGCCCGGGCGCACCATGGCACCCGTGTGGTCGATCGTCGTGGCCGGGGGCTCCGGCCGACGTTTCGGCCGGCTGAAGCAGTTCTCCCTCCTGGGCGGTCGCCCGGTGCTCGACTGGGCCGTGGCGGCATGCCGGCCCTCTAGCGCCGGCGTGGTCCTGGTGGTGCCGGCGGAAGCCGGCGCGCCGGACACCGTGGGGCACGGGGCCGAAGCCGTCGTGCCCGGTGGGGCGACACGCGCCGACTCCGTGCGCTGCGGCCTCGCTGCGGTGCCCGACGGCGCCGAGGTGATCGTGGTGCACGACGCGGCGCGGCCGTTGGCCTCGCCCGCCCTCTTCGACGCCGTCATCGCGGCCGTGACCGAGGGGGGAGCGGACGGAGCCGTGCCCGGCGTCTCCCCGAGTGACACCATCAAGGCCGTGGACGAGTCCGGGCGGGTCACCAGCACCCTCGACCGCGCTGCGCTGGTCACGGTGCAGACCCCACAGGCGTTCCGGGCCGCCGTGCTGCGGCGGGCCCATGCGGGGGCCCCGGTGCCGGGCGCCACCGACGACGCCATGCTGGTCGAGGCGCTGGGCGGCACCGTGCTGGTGGTGCCCGGTGAGCCCGGCAACCTCAAGATCACCGATCCCGACGACCTGGCGACGGCCGAGCGACTGCTGGAGGCGCGCCGACCGTGAGCATGCGCATCGGCCAGGGCATCGACGTCCACCGTTTCTCCGAGGACCCGCACCGCCCGCTCGTCCTCGGTGGCGTGGTGATCGAGGGGGCCCGCGGTCTGGGCGGTCACAGCGACGCCGACGCGGTGTGTCACGCGTTGGCCGACGCCGTGCTGGGGGCCGTCGGACTGGGTGATCTGGGCCTGCACTTCCCCGACACCGACCCCGTGTGGGAGGGAGCGAACAGCGTGGCCCTGCTCACCGAGGTGCTCGCCATGGCAGCCGGGCAGGGGTACGCCTGTGCCAACGCCGACTGCACCGTCATCGCCGACGCCCCGCGTCTGGCCCCGCACACCGCGGCCATGGTGGAGCGCCTCAGCGCCGTGCTGCAGGCTCCCGTCTCGGTCAAGGCGACCCGCGCCGAGGGCCTGGGCGCGCTCGGGCGGGCCGAAGGCATCGCCTGCTTGGCGGTCGTGTTGATGGAGTCTCCGTGACCCGCCGGCCGCCCCCGCGGGGCGGGCCGCGGCGCGCGCCGGCGCGCGCCGAGCCGCGTCGCGGCGGGGGTGGAGACAGCGGTCCGCGCGGCGAGCGGCGTCCGGGCCCGCGCAGCGAGCTCGGGGGTGATCAGGTCGAGGGACGCCGCGCCGTCCTCGAGCTGCTGTCGGTCGGGCGCCGCACGGTGCGCCGGATCATGCTGGCCGAGGATCAGGATCCCTCGCCGCAACTCGACCGCATTGAGGAGCTGGCCGGGCGGCTGCGGGTCCCGGTCGAGACGGTGCCGCGGGCCCGGCTCGATGCCCAGGCCCGCACGGAGTCGCCCCAAGGCGTCATGGCCCTGGCGCGGCCGCTCGAGCCGGTGGCGCTCGAGGAGCTGGCGGCGCCCGACCGCCGCGGCACCGCTCCGTTCCTTCTGGTGGCCGCCGGCATCACGGACCCGCGCAACCTTGGCGCCCTGCTGCGCAGCGCCGAGTGTGCCGGCGTGACCGGCGTCGTGCTGCCGCGCCATCGCTCGGCGCGGCTGTCACCCACGGTGACGAAGACGGCCGCCGGGGCGATCGAGCACCTGCCCTTTGCCGTCGTGGGTGGAGTGCCGGCCGCGCTCAGCGAGCTGCGCGACCTCGGCGTGTGGTCGATCGGCCTGGCCGGCGAGGCGGACCAGTCGCTCTACGACCTGCCACTGGGCGAGGGCCCCGTGGCGCTGGTCGTGGGCAGCGAGGAGAAGGGGCTGGCGCCATTGGTGCGCCGGCGCTGCGATGCGGTGGTGGCCATCCCGCAGCACGGCACGCTGCCCTCGCTCAACGTGGGTGTGGCCGGCGCGGTCGCCTGTTTCGAGGTGGCCCGCCAGCGCGGGCGCAGTTAGGCCGCGCCGACGACCTCTGACGTGCAGAAGGCACAGCGCCGCGCCGCGACGGGGATGTCGCTCAGGCACTCGGGGCACTCCCGGGTCTCGGGCTTGGGCTCATCGGTGGGCAGCACGTTGAGCCGGCGCATGAGCGCGGTGAGCGGCACCACGACGGCGAAGAAGACCACCGTGGCCACAATGAGGAATGCCAGCAGCGCGTTGAGGAACGACCCGTACCTGAACTTCGAGTGGTGCAGCGTGAACGTCAGGTTGGAGAAGTCGGGCTTGCCGAAGATGGCGGCGATGAGGGGCGTGATGAGGTCGGCCACGAACGCGGTGATCATGGCCGTGAAGGCGACGCCGACCACGACGGCCACCGCCAGATCGACGACGTTTCCTCGCAACACGAATTTCTTGAAGTCGGTGAGCATGCAGGCCTCCTCGTATCGTTTCCGGCTGACGCGCCCGATACTGGTTGCTCCGTACCCGTTCTCGTCCGATTCGCCACACTGGGCGTGACCGGACGGGCCATCGAAACTGAGAGCCCGAGGCAGGAATCGAACCCGCGACATCTTCATTACAAGTGAAGTGCTCTACCAACTGAGCTACTCGGGCGCTGCGCCCCAGGTTACAGGCCTGCGGCGGGGCCACCTGCCCGACCAGCGGAAATGCTTGCTTCGGGCGCGGTGCCGGGGCAGGCTGGACCCTCAATGGATGACGACCAGTCGAAACCAGCATCGTCCGGCTCGCTTTCGATCGTCCGGGCATCGGCTGTGCTCATCCTCTTCGTCGTGGCGGTGGCGGTCCTCGTCTCGGTCGGCACGCGCCCGAGCGTGAGCAGCACGCCGACCACCACGCCGACGACGGTGTCGAGCGGAGCGGCCAGTACGACGACGACGGCCGCAGGCGGCGCGGCCGCTTCGACGACCACCACCACGGCGGCCGCCACGACCACCACCAAGGCCGGGCACAAAGAAAAGAAGAGTTCGACCACCACGACGACGGCACCGCCGAGCGCCACCACTGTCGCGGTGGCCAACGCCACCAGCGTGAACGGGCTGGCCGCCCACTACTCGACCGTGATCGGCGCCGGTGGTTGGACGATGAAGACCCCGATTGACGCGTCGACCACCGAGGCGACCTCCGCGGTGTACTACGAGACGGGCCAGCAGGAGCAGGCGGCGTCCATTGCCACCGCCATCGGTGTGAAGCCCGCCCAGGTGCTGCCGTTGACCACGGCCACGCCGGTCACCGGCGTCACCGGCGTGGACGTCGTGGTTGTCATCGGCTCGGATCTCGCGTCGACCACGACGACGACCATCGCGTCCTCCTGACCTTGGCCGGGCCCGGCGATGCCGCGGCGCGCCTGCCCGCCTTGCTCCAGCCGCTGGCGGACGAGCCGGCGCGCAGCGCGCTGTTCCTCGACTTCGACGGGACGCTGGCGGCCATCGTGAAGGACCCGAGGGAGGCGCGGCCGCTTCCCGGCGTGCCGGACCTGTTGGCCGAGCTCGCCGTCCCCTTCGCCCTGGTCGCCGTGATCTCGGGGCGTCCCACCGCCTTCCTGGCCGAGATTCTGCGTGCGCCCCCCGGCGTGACGCTGGCCGGCCTCTACGGGCTCGAGCGCGCCCTGCAGGGGCCGGCGCACGATGGCTGGGCCGCCGTCATCGACGAGGTGGTGGCCGAGGCGGAGCTCACTGCGCCCCCGGGGGTCTACGTCGAGCCCAAGGGCCTGACCGTGACACTGCACTGGCGCCGGGCGCCGGAGCACCGCGACTGGGTGCTCGCCTTCGTGGCACGCCAGCACGCCGCCCGCGGTCTCACGGTGGTGCAGGGACGCCACGAGCGCGAGCTGCGCCCGCCGCTCGACGTGGACAAGGGGACGGTGGTGCGCTCCCTGGTGGCGGAGCACGATGGGCGAGCCGAGCCGCTCTCCGCCGCCGCGGCCTTCGGCGACGACGTCGGTGACCTCCCGGCTTTCGCCGCGCTCCATGCGCTGCGTGTCCCGGCCGGCCCCCTGCGCATTGCGGTGCGCGTGGCGGCCGTGGACGGCGAGAGCCCGGCGGCCGTGGCCGACGCCGCCGACCTGTCGGTGCCGGGCGCGGCGGGCGCGGTGGCGGTGCTGCGCGACATGGCCGAGGCCGCCGCGACGCGTCGCCTAACGGCCGCGCCTACGCGTCGCGCCTAACGGCCGCGCCTCACGCGTCGCGCCTACGCGTCGCGCCTAACGGCCGCTCCTCACGCGTCGCGCCTCGCGGGGCGCCCGACGCGCGGCGCCTCGCGCGCCGCAGCCGCCAACTGGTCGGCCCACCAGTCGGCGGCGGTTCGCCCGCGCACCGCCTCACGCAACGCAGCCGCACGCGCGCCACGCGCCGCCGTGTCCATCGTGAGCGCGGTGTGCAGCGCGTCGGCCGTGCCGGCGACATCGAAGGGATTGACCCCGATCGCACCCCCACCGTCGAGAGACAGCTCCTCCCAGGCGCCGGCCTGGTGGGACAGCACCAGCACGCCGTCGACCTGGTTGAGCAGTGGGCCCTCCTTGGCCACCAGGTTGAGGCCGTCGCGCACCGGGTTGACCAGCAACACGTCCGACAGGGTGAGCGCGGCGAGTGAGCGGGGCCAGTCGTCCTGGACGGAGAGCAGAATGGGCGTCCAGTCGTCCGTCCCCAGGGCGTGGTTGATGCGCTCCGCCGTGTGCTCGACGTCGGCGGCGTAGGCGAGATACTCAGCCAGCCCCTGCCGGCTGGGATAGGCGAGCGCCACGTGCACGACCCGGCCGCGCCACTCGGGGTGCGCGGTCAGCAGCTCCTCGAAGGCGAGCATCCCCCGCACGATGTTCTTCGACGGCTCCATGCGGTCGGTCCGGGCGACGATGCGGCGACCGTCGACCTCGGCCCGCAACGACGCCGCGGCAGCGACGCACGCCGGCGAGGCCGCTTCCTCCTCCAGCGCGCCGGCTTCGGGGCCGAGCGGCGCCACGAAGGTGGGCGGCGCCGGCCGCCCGGCCGCCGCGTAACCGGCCCGGAAGCCGGCCTCCCACTGGTGGCAGTGGAAGCCGCAGGCCGAGTACCCGGCCATGCCGTCGAGCAGCTCGGCCACGACGTCGTCGGGCAGCACGGCGAGCATGTCGGGCGCGGCGAAGGGCGTGTGCAAGAAGTGCACCGTGCGCAGATCCGGGCGCGCCTCGGCCAGCATCCGCCCCAGCAGCGAGAAGTGGTAGTCCTGGACGTAGACCGCGGCGCCACGGGCCGCCCGGTCCACGACGACGTCGGCCATGGCCCGGTTGTAGACCCGGTAGCCCTCCCACGCCGCCCGCCAGTGGCGGTCGAAGCGGGGCCGGTGCGGCAGGTCGAAGAGGTGGTGGTGGCAGTACCAGAGCGTGGTGTTGGCCACGACGTCGTACGCCTGCCGGTAGGTGTCGTCGTCGATGACGACGGGGAGCAGATCGAGCCCGTCCTCGTGCATGCGGCCCTGGGCCACCGCCTCGCGGTCCGCCGCCCCCATCGTCACCGAGGCCCACGTCGTGCCGCTCCCCGCCAGAATCCGGTGCAGGGAGGACGCCAGGCCGCCGGCGGCCCGCACGGGGACCAACGACCCGTCGTCCCCGGAGCGGAAGGTCAGCGGGCCGCGGTTGGACACGACGACGGTGCCGCTCATCGGCTGCGCCCGGCGTCGCGGGTGCTGGGACGAAGGCGCGCCGTCACGGACGCGGCGGCAGCATGGTCGGGGGACGCGCTCGAGGGCCGCCCGCAGGACGTCCACCGCCTGTGGCCGCAGCTCGTGCAGCGGGCGGTTGCGGTGGATGCGCTCGCCGAGGTCGACCTGGGCCAGGCGGTCGGCCCCGAGTTGCTGTGCCACGTCGATGAGCAAGCCGAGCTCCACCCCGTAGCCGCCGGCGAAGCCGAGCTTCTCGAAGACCCAGCGATGGGCCGCCGTCTCGCCGGCCAGTGGCTGGCGCACCCAGGACAGGTCGGGGAAGAGGAGCTCGAGCACGGGGCGGGCCACCAGCTCGGTCACCCGCCCGCCACCGGTGGGGTCGCCGTGCAGTGGTCGCGTGTAGAAGCCCTTCACGAGCACGACGTGGTCGGTGGTGAGGAGCGGGCCCAGCAGCCCGGTGACGAAGGCTGGGGTCGTGTTGGCCACGTCCGCATCCAGGAAGGCGACGATGTCGCCGGTGGAGGCGGCCAGCGCCGCCGCCATGGCCTGGCCCTTGCCCCCGGCCCCTGCGGGACCGGCCACGACCATCGCCCCTGCGTCACGGGCCTGTCCCGCGGTGTCGTCCAGGGAGCCGTCGTTGAGGACGATGACTTCGTCCACAAGGCCGTTCCCGCCGTGGGCCGCCAGAAAGGGCTGCACGACCGCCCGTACCACCGATCCGACGGTGGAGCCCTCGTCGCGGGCCGGGATGCACACCGAGACCGTGCGGCCGGTCCGGGCCTTGGCCTCGAGTACGAGGCCGGTCGGAAAATCGCCGTGGTGAGAGGTGTGCGCCACGCCCTCGATTCAAGCAGCCGCGCCGCGTTGAGGAGGTCGGCCCCGGCGGGCTACCATTGACGCATCATCCAGAGCGACTGAGGGACGGGCCCGCTGACGTCGCGGCAACCAGTGCGGAAGCACCTGGTGCCAATGCCCGATCGATGAGGAGGACCGATGGTCGATTTCGTCACTGGGCTGCGTTGTCGTGAGTGTCAGCGTGGCTTCCCCGCCGAAGCGCTCCACGTCTGCGACTACTGCTTCGGGCCGTTGGAGGTCGCCTACGACTACGAGCGGATCGCCGCCGCGGTCAGTCGGGAGCGCATTGAGGCGGGTCCCCGCTCCATCTGGCGCTACCGGGACCTGCTCCCGGTGGACGACGCCACGCCGGTGGATCTGGGCGCCGGCTTCACCCCGCTGGTGCGGGCCGACCGGCTGGCCGCCGAGCTCGGGCTCGGCGAGCTGTGGATCAAGGACGACACCGCCAACCCCACGGGGTCCTTCAAGGACCGGGTGGTCTCGGTGGCGCTCACCAAGGCCCGTCAGCTCGGCTTCAAGGTGGCCGCCTGTGCCTCGACGGGCAACCTGGCCAACTCGGTGGCGGCCCACGCCGCCCGGGCGGGCATGGACTCGGTCGTCCTGATCCCGCACGACCTCGAGACGGCGAAGGTCACCATGACGTCGGTCTACGGGGGCACGGTCGTCGCCGTCGAGGGCAACTACGACGACGTCAACCGCCTGTGTGCCGAGTTGACCAGCGAACGCCCCAGCTGGGCCTTCGTGAACGTCAACGTGCGTACCTACTACGCCGAGGGCTCCAAGACGCTCGCCTTCGAGATCGCCGAACAGTTGGGGTGGCAGGCCCCGGATCACGTCGTCGTGCCCATCGGCTCGGGGAGCCAGCTGACCAAGGTGGCCAAGGGCTTCGCCGAGCTGGGCAAGGTCGGCCTGCTCCCCGAGGAGCCGTCGGTCCGCGTCTCGGGGGCCCAGGCCGAGGGCTGCTCGCCCGTCGCCGAGGCCTTCCTGCAGGGCAGCGACGCCATCCGGCCGGTCAAGCCCAAGACGATCGCCAAGTCGCTGGCCATCGGCAACCCGGCCGACGGCTGGTACGCCCTCGACGTCATACGCCGGACCGGGGGCTCGTGCGCCGCCGTGACCGACGGCGAAATCGTGGACGCCATCGGCCTCCTGGCCCGGACCGAAGGGATCTTCGCCGAGACCGCCGGCGGGGTGACCATCGCCACGCTCTCCAAGCTGGCCGCCTCCGGGGCCATCCGCCCCGACGAGCGCGTGGTGGCCCTGGTCACCGGACACGGCCTCAAGACCGTCGAAGCCCTGGCCGGCGCGCCCGGCAGCACCCCCACGGCGACGATCGCCCCCACCCTGGACGCCTTCGACGCCGCGTTGGACGACCACGAGACCGGTAACCAGAAGAACGAGGAGATCCCCCGATGAGCGTGACCGTCCGCATCCCCACCCAGCTGCGCACCCTGACCGGGGGCGCCGGCGAGGTCGAGACGGAGGGGTCGACGGTCGGAGAGGTGCTCAAGGCCGTCGACGTCGCCCACCCCGGCCTGGCCGAGCGGCTCTTCGACGAGGCGGGCAACCTGCGCCGCTTCGTCAACGTCTTCCTGGCCGACGAGGACGTCCGCTTCCTGGACGGCCTGGCCACGCCGGTCAGTCCGGGCCAGACGCTCTCCATCGTCCCCGCCGTCGCCGGGGGGTGATCCGCCGCTGATCCCGGGGTCGCCCGGGTCAGGAGCCGGTCCGGCCCCGGGGAGGTCGTCGGGCGGGAAGAGCGGGGCGCGTCGCCCTTGCGCCCGGCGCCCTAAGGTGGTTACCTATTAGCACTCACAAGACGAGAGTGCTAACGGAGGAATACACCAGATGGCCAAGATCATCGCCTTCCAGGAGGACGCCCGCCGCGGCCTGGAGACCGGCATGAACAAGCTGGCGGACGCGGTCCGTGTCACCCTCGGCCCCAAGGGCCGCAATGTGGTGCTCGACAAGAAGTGGGGCGCCCCCACGATCACCAACGACGGCGTGTCCATCGCCAAGGAGATCGACCTCGAGGACCCGTTCGAGAGGATTGGCGCCGAGCTGGTCAAGGAAGTGGCCAAGAAGACCGACGACGTGGCCGGTGACGGCACGACGACGGCGACCGTCCTGGCCTGGGCCATGGTCCGCGAGGGCCTGCGCAACGTCGCCGCCGGTGCGAACCCGATGGCGCTCAAGCGGGGGATCGAGGCTGCGGTCGAGATCGCCGTCGGTTCCATTCACGGCATCGCCAAGGAGACCGAGTCCAAGGGGCAGATCGCCCAGGTGGCCTCCATCTCGGCGGCCGACACCGAGATCGGCGAGATGATCTCCGAGGCCATCGACAAGGTGGGCCGCGACGGTGTCATCACCGTCGAGGAGTCGCAGACCTTCGGCATGGACATGGACCTCGTCGAGGGCATGCGCTTCGACAAGGGCTACATCGCCCCCTACTTCGTGACCGACCCCGAGCGCATGGAGGCCACGCTGGAGGACGCCTACGTGCTGCTGGTGGGCTCGAAGATCACGGCCGTACGCGACCTCCTCCCCGTGCTGGAGAAGGTCATGCAGAGCGGCAAACCACTGCTGATCATCGCCGAGGACGTCGAGGGCGAGGCCCTGGCCACCCTGGTGGTGAACAAGATCCGCGGCACCTTCCGCTCGGTGGCCGTCAAGGCCCCCGGTTTCGGTGAGCGCCGCAAGGCCATGCTGCAGGACATCGCCATCCTCACCGGTGGCCAGGTCGTCACCGAAGAGGTCGGTCTCAAGCTGGAGAACGTGACGCTCGACCTGCTCGGCACCGCCCGCAAGGTGGTCATCACCAAGGACGAGACCACCCTGGTCGAGGGAGCAGGCACCGAGTCCGACATCAAGGGCCGCATCAACCAGATCAAGACCGAGATCGAGAACACCGACTCGGACTACGACCGGGAGAAGCTGCAGGAGCGCCTGGCCAAATTGTCCGGTGGCGTGGCAGTGATCAAGGTCGGTGCCGCCACCGAGGTGGAGCTCAAGGAGAAGAAGCACCGCATTGAGGACGCCGTCTCGACGACGAAGGCCGCCATCGAGGAGGGTGTCGTGCCCGGCGGTGGGGTCGCCCTCCTGCGGGCCCAGACTGCCATCCTCGAGGGTGCCGAGAAGCTCGAGGGCGACGAGGCCACCGGAGCCCGCATTGTGGGCAAGGCCGTGGAGGAGCCGCTGAAGCAGATCGCGGTGAACGCCGGCCTCGAAGGCGGCGTCATCGTCGAGAAGGTGCGCAACCTGAAGGGCTCGCACGGTCTCAACGCCGCCACCGGCGAGTACGAGGACCTGTTCAAGACCGGTGTCATCGACGCCGCCAAGGTGACCCGTTCGGCCCTGCAGAACGCCGCCTCCATCGCCGCGCTGTTCCTGACCACCGAGGCGGTCATTGTGGACAAGCCCGAGGAAGAGGCGCCCGCCATGCCCGGTGGGATGGACGACTACTAGACCGGCCCCGAGCCGGTCCCGGATGGGGCTGTCATCCCGTTGCCACGGCGCTGCAACAGCCCGGGGTGACACTGGCACTGCCTCACCCCCAACCGAGGCTGAAATGGTGCGCCCGGCCGCAAGGCCGGGCGCACTGTTCGTACTGGGCTCTCACCCAGGCACCGTTCGGGCGCGGTTCGGGCGCGGTTCGGTGGCCGGGAGCACCTTCTCTACACTGACGGCGTGCCTCTGACCCCGACGACCGGCTGGGGTGTCCTCCACCTCTTCTGCCGGCTGGCACCCGATTTCGACGCGCAGGCGCTGCGCAAGGCCCTGAGCGCGGCCGCGGCCGACGGCTACCAGGTGGTCCCGGTGGCCTTGCTGGGACACAAGGCGGACCTCGGGCTGATGGCGCTCGGGCCCGACATCTGGCGGTTGCGCCTGTTGCAGACCGAGGCCCTGGCCTCCGGATTGGTGGCCGCCGAGTCCTACGTGTCGTTGACCGAGGTCTCCGAGTACGCGGCGGGTGTCCCCGACGAACTGCGCCAGGCACGTCTGTTTCCCACGCTGCCACCCGAGGGCAAGGACGCGTTCTGCTTCTATCCGATGAGCAAGCGCCGCGGCGAGCAGCACAACTGGTACGCCCTGGAGTTCGATGCCCGCAAAGAATTGATGATGGGCCATGGCAAGGTGGGGCGGACCTTCCACGGCCGGGTGCTCCAGGTCATCACCGGGTCGACCGGGCTCGACGACTACGAGTGGGGCGTGACGCTGTTCGGTGTGCATCCCGACGACCTCAAGGATTGCGTCTACGAAATGCGCTTCGACGAGGCCTCAGCCCACTACGCCGAGTTCGGTCCCTTCTACACCGGCATGGTCGGCACGCTCGACGACGTGCTGGCGGTGCTGGGCGCCTGAGTGTGATGCGGTGACCGCCACTGCCCCCACCGCGCCGAGCGGGCCGACCGCGCCGAGCACGGCACGGGCCTCCCTCCAGGATCTTCGACGCGCGCTGCGCCGCCTCGGACGCGTGGTGGTTGCGTTCAGCGGTGGCGCCGACTCGTCGCTTTTGGCCAAGGTGGCCCACGACACCCTCGGGCGGGAAGCGGTGCTGTGCGTCACCGCTCTCTCGCCGTCGCTGGCCGGCGCGGAGGAGGCGGACTGCCGCGCCCTGGCCGACGAGTGGGGGCTGCGCTGGGTCGGCGTCCCGACCACCGAAATGGAGGACGCGGCGTACGTCGCCAACGGCCCGGACCGCTGTGCCCGGTGCAAGACCGCCCTCATGGCGGCGGTGGGCCCGCTGGCCGCGGCCGAGGGGGCCACGGTCGTGCTCGGGGTGAACGTGGACGACCTGGGCGATCACCGTCCGGGCCAAGCCGCGGCGGCGGCGGCCGGTGCCGCCTTCCCGCTGGTCGACGCCGGCTTCGACAAGGCCGCTATTCGGCGCTCCTCCCGCGAGCTCGGGCTGCGCACGTGGGACAAGCCCGCCGCGGCCTGCCTGTCCTCACGCCTGCCCTACGGCACGCCGGTCACCCTGGGCCGCCTGGCAGCCGTGGAGGCGGCCGAATCGGCGCTGCGCGCACTCGGCTTCGGCCAGCTGCGGGTGCGCCACCACGGCGACGCCGCCCGCCTGGAGGTCGAACCCGCGGCGCTGGCCGAGGTCGTGGCCCGCCGGGACGAGGTCGTCGCCGCCGTGCGCGCCGCAGGGTTCCGTTTCGTCGCCCTGGACCTGGAGGGCTTTCGCTCCGGCAGCCTGAACCGGGGCCTGCCGCCGGCGGGGACGAGCGAGGAGGAGCCGTGAGCGCGGTGAGGGTCAAGGTGAAACTGACGTTCCCCGAGTCCGAGGTGCGGCGGGCCGTCCTGGCCACCCTGGTGCGCCGTTTCGACGTGGATCCGGACATCCGCCGGGCCGACGTGGAGGAGCACCGGGGTTGGATCGTCTGCGAAATGGACGGTGAGTCGGCCCAGGTCGAGTCTGCGCTCGAGTGGCTGCGCAGTGAGGGCATCACGGTGGACCTGCTGGGAGACGTGTTGGAGGGCTGACGCCCTCGCTCAGGCGGCCGGCGCCCCGGGCTCAGTCCTCATCGGGACCCTGGGGCACGTGCCAGCCCGCCGAAGAGACCCGGCGGGGTTCGTAGAACACGCAGCCCGAGGGGCAGGCGAAGGGCAGCGGGTCGTTGGCGTCGACCTTGCAACGCTCCAGGCGATCTCCCCGTGGCGTGGTCCGCATGACGTAATGACGACAATCCTCGTTGACGGCCACGCCCCATTCTGGCCCAGGCGGCGGGCCGCGGTAGCGTCACGCTCGTGGACCCGAGCACCGACCGTGACGTGCCCCTCAAGACGCTGCTGCGCTGGAGCGAGGCTCTCTCGGGCATCGCCCGCACGGGGCTCGGCTTCACGGAGAGCCTCTACGAGCGGGAACGCTTCGAGGAGATCCTCAAAGTGGCGGCGGACATCCGGACCGAGGCGGACGGCGCCGACGACGACCCCGACTACGCCGGTGGGCTGGTCGAGGAGTGGATGGACACGGTCGGCAAGGGTGTCCCGGGCTATGTCACCCCCAAGGTTGCCGTGGGTGCCGCCGTCGGCAACGACAAGGGCGAGCTGCTGCTGATACAGCGGGCCGACTCGGGCATCTGGCTCTACCCGACGGGTTGGTGCGACGTGGGCTATTCGGCGGCGGAGGTCGTCGTGAAGGAGGTCGAGGAGGAGACCGGCATCATCGCCGAGCCGGTGCGCCTCATCGCAGTCCTCGATGGCCTGCGGCTCGGCTTCACCAGAGTGCCGCTGTACTCGCTTCTCTTCTACTGCCAGGCCGTGGGTGGCGAACTGGCCCCGCATCCGCTCGAGACGCGTGATGTCGGATGGTTCACGCGTGAGACTCTGCCCCAGCCGCTGGTGGGCTCCGAGCGCTGGGGCGAGCACGTCTTCGCCGCCATCAACGGCGAACGACGCGACGTGCTCTACGACAGCGTGCGCCAACCGATGTGGCGGGGCGAGTCGACGACCTCGTGATCGAGGTCGAGGCCGCCACCGCGGTCGACGACGACCTCTGCACCGCGGTCGGGCGCCTGGTACCCCAGCTGTCCCGCTCGGCGCCGGCGCCCAGCCGCGCCGTCCTGGAGCGGATGGTGGGGGAGAGCGGCACCACGCTGTTCGTGGCCCGGCTGGACGGGAGCATCGTGGGGATGCTGACGTTGATCACGTTCGAGATCCCGACGGGCGTGCGGGCCTGGATTGAGGACGTCGTGGTGGACGGCACCGCCCGGGGAGCCGGCGTGGCGGGTGCCCTCGTGCAGGCTGCCGTGGACCGTTCCGCCGCCATCGGCGCGCGCACGGTCGATCTCACGTCACGGCCCGAACGCGAGGCGGCCCACCGCCTGTACCTGCGCATGGGCTTCGAGACGCGCCAGACCAGCGTCTACCGAAAGGCCCTCGACACCGGCGGGGACTGACCCGGGCGCCGAAGCCTTTCGGGCCGGCGCTCCCTCAGCCCATGGCCACGATGGGTGCGTTGAGGGCCAGACCGCCCGTCGACCCGTTGAAGGCGGCGTCGCCGTAGCTGAAGATCCCCCCGTCGGAGGCGACGAGCTGGTAGCCACCACCGCTCGGCGTGCCCTGCATGCCGACGATCGGCTTGGCCAGGGCGAGGGAGCCCGCGGAACCCTCGAAGGGCGCATCGCCGTAGGTGAAGATGCCCCCGTCCGAGGCCACCAGCCAATAGCCGTGGCCCGACGCGCTGGAGGCCATGCCGACGATGGGCTTGTTGAGCGGTTGCCCGCCGCGCGAGCCGTAGAAGGCGGCGTCGCCGTAGCTGAAGATGCCCCCGTCGGAAGCCACGAGCCAGTAGCCCCCACCGTCGGGGGTGGCGGCCATCCCGACGATCGGCTTGTTCAGGTGGATGGATCCGGTCGAGCTGTAGAAGCGCGCGTCGCCGTAGCTGAAGATGCCCCCGTCGGAGGCCACGAGCCAGTAGCCCCCACCGTCGGGGGTGGCCGCCATCCCGACGATCGGCTTGTTCAGGTGGATGGATCCGGTCGAGCCGTAGAAGCGCGCGTCGCCGTAGCTGAAGATGCCCCCGTCTGACGCCACCTCCCAGTACCCGGTGGCACCAGGCGTCTCGGCCAGGCCGACCATCGGCGCGTTCAGGTGCTGGCCGCCCATGGAGCCCAGGAAGGATTGGCAGAAGGAGAAGATGCCGCCGTCCGCTGCCACCAGGCGGTACCCGGGGCCGGACCCGCAGTTGACGGAGACACCGAGCTGGCGGGCCTGTCCCGAGTTGGGGTCGATCATGAGTCCCGACTCGTCCACCGCCTCGAACGCGCTGGCCGGCACCTGCTTGAGCTCGTCGACCAGCGCACTGGGCCAGTTGTCGTCCGCCGTTCCCCCGAAGTACCAGTTGGACCCGTTGTCGGCCACGATGAGCCCGTACTGCTGCATCGCACGCAGGACCACCTGGGCCTGCGGAGAGTAGCCCGAGATGTTGTAGTCGGCCTTGAGCCGGAAGCGCGCGCCCATCGGCGGCAGGTTCGGATTGGACGAGGTCCCCGCTTCGTGCCGGGCCGGCCACAGGTAGGACGTGTCGGTCGCCTCGGCCGTCATCCTGATGGCGTGGGTGATGGCGCCCGACTGCACCTCGTCGTAGCGCACCAGGCCCGGCAGGATCGGCAGGCCCGCTGCGTCGGCCGACGTCCAGCCGGCGGGCCGCAGTGCGTTCGAATTGAGGTTCCAGATCGCCCCGGAGCCGGCGGTCGAGCCTGACGGGCTGTACTGCGCGTCGTAGAGCTCGTAGAGGGTGCAGGTGGCCGGGTTGACCATGATGGCGTGGCGGTCACCGGTCGATTGCTGCCCGCCCTCAATCGGCGTGGACGCGCTGAACGGGTACGGGCCCGGGATCGCTCTCGTCGGCGTACTGGAACGTGATCGGGACCTCTGTCTGTGACGGGGAGACGACGGTGTAGGGCATGCCGTACGGGGTCGAAGGGTCGCCGGAGGGTCCGAAGTCGGGGTGGAGGTTTGTCGTGCCGGCGTCCATGCTGGCCAACCAGGCCGCGCTCTGCGGGTTGACCGGCAATCCCGCGACGGGCGTGTTCCAGACGTTGTCCGCCGGGAACATCGGGCAGTTGGGTGCCGCCGGCACAGGCGTGCCGGCGGACGCGACCGTGGGCCCAACGCCGACGGTCAGGCCCAGCCACATCACGGCGGCCGCCAAGAAAGCGACCGGTCCAGCGGTGCTGCGTCGTCGCACGAACGCCCCCTCCATGCCGGAAACGACCGTACCCGAACCGGCGCGCCGTCCTCGACGATGGCACGACGTCGCGGACGGCGAGCACGACAACGGATGACCAATTCCCGGGGCACGGCCTTCCCGGGGCACGGCGTTCCCGGGGCGTGCGTCCCGGGGCACGCGCCGGCGTCGCCCCCGCACGCGGGTGAGGTGAAGCTACGTCGACGCGCCGGGCAGCGGAAACGCAGCAGGCAGCAGACGCATGAGCCGTGGGAACGCGGAGGTGAACCGACCCTCGCCCCACGGCAGGTCGGGCTCGTTCGCGAAGGCCTGGCTCAGCACACCGGTGATCAGCGTCGAGACGAGGTAGACAGCGTTCTCGCCGTTGGCCTCCGGACCGAGTTGTCCGGCGGCGACGGCGGCGGCGAGCGCCTGGCGTTGCAACGCGACCATCTCCACGCTCGGCGCAAACGCCTCTTCGGAGGGATGGAAGCTCGGGACGGGACGCCAGAACAGCAACTCCGCCACGGCCCGGTTGGCCAGGGCCCAGCGCCCCGAGGCCTCGAGTCCGGCGATCAGTGCGGCGAGACCGGGTTCGGCACCGGCCATCGCACGGCGCAACTCGGCCAGGTTGTCTTTCTGGCCCTGCAGGAAGAGCGCGTCGTAGATCGCCATCAGAGACGGGAAGTACTTGTACAGCGACGGTGGCTGCACGCCGAGGCGGCGAGCCACCTCGGCCAGGCTGAGGCCGTTGACCCCCTCCTCGGTCATCACCTCCCGGGCGATGGCGAGGATCTCCTCAATCGTCTCCCGGCGCCGGCGCGCTCGGCGGTCCGGCCGGGGCGTCGCCGCGGGGGCCTCCGTCGCACTCTCGATCTGGACCACTCCTGTAACTATAGCAAGAGAACCTCTTGACAGCAATAGCTAATAGTCGTAGCCTTACGAGCAGTTCGAGTCGAGGAGGAGCAACATGGCAAGCACGAGCACCAGGTGGTGGTTGACCCGGGACACGACGGAAACCGTCGTCGGTGCGGCGCCCCAACGCATGTACGACCTGGTCAGCGACATGCCACGTATGGGTGAATGGAGCCCGGAGTGTCAGCGCGTCGAGTGGGAGGGCGGAGCGGCCGGTCCGGTCGAGGGGGCCACGTTCGTCGGCCACAACCAGGGCGGCCCGCGTGGCCTGATGAAGTGGTCGCGCCGGGGGCGTGTCCTGGTGGCCGAGCCCGGTCGCGAGTTTGCCTTCGTCACCGAGGAGGGTGGCCACGAGTCGACCGTGTGGCGCTACCGCTTCGAGGTGGTCGAGGGCGGAACCAGGGTGACGGAGTCGTACGAGGTCAAGCGGATCCCGGCTTGGGCCCGCGTCCTCGACATCCCGACGAACCGGGCCCGCGAGCTCCGCGAGGCGATGGAGCACACGCTGGCTCGCTTGAAGGCGGTGGCCGAGGCTCGTGACGAGGCCGGCCGGCGGTGACCCTCGACCTGACGGCGGACGCGTACGTGCTGGAGGCCACGGAGGGGAGAGGCACTCTGGTTCGCCGGCGCGTTGGTCACCTACAAGGCCACCGGCACCGAGACCAGCGGGGGTCTGACCGTGGCCGACGTGCGCGCACCGAAGGGCGCCGACTCACCGCGCCATCGACATCAGCACGAGGACGAGGCCTGGTACGTCGTGAGTGGTGAGCTGACCTTCTGGCTCGGTGACGATGTGCGGACCGTCGGTGCCGGCACCTTTGTCTTCGGCCCGCGCCAGGTCGAGCATCGCTTCCGGGTCGAATCGGGAGAGGCCCACTTCCTCCTGCTGTTGACGCCCGCAGGGTTCGAAGACTTCACGCGTGCCTGTGGTTGGCCGGCCTCGGCCCGGACGATGCCGCCGGCCGAATTGCCCGTGCGCCCGGTCGCCGCCTTGCAGGAAGCGGCGCGTCGTCACGGCATCGACCTCGTCGGCGACACCGAATCCCTCACACAATCCAAAGGAGTCACGCCATGATCACGACCTTCAAGGCTGCGCCCGACATCGACGTGGTGACGACCAATTTCCCGGTCCCCGGGCTCGGGCTGGTGCCGATCAACGCCTTCGTGTTGCACGGCACCGAGCCGGTTCTCGTGGACACTGGCCCCGTGGTCCAGCGGGAGGAGTTCATGGCCGCCCTGCGGTCTGTCATCGATCCGTCCGAGCTCCGGTGGATCTGGCTGAGCCACACGGACTTCGACCACATCGGGTCGTTGCACCAGCTGCTGGACGAGAATCCGCGCCTCACCGTGATCACCACGTTCCTCGGTGTCGGGATCATGGGCTTGACGGCACCGTTGCCGATGGAACGGGTGCACCTGCTCAACCCCGGCCAGGCCGTCACGGCAGGCGAGCGCACCCTGACGGCGCTGAAGCCACCGGTGTTCGACAACCCGGTGACCACCGGCTTCTACGACGATCGGTCGGGCGCCCTTTTCAGTGCCGACTGTTTCGGCGCCCTGTTGGCGGACGTTCCCGAAAGGGCGGAGGATCTTTCCGAGGAAGCGCTCCGCCAGGGCCAGGTGTTCTGGGCGATGGCCGACTCCCCGTGGTTGTGCAAAGTCGACCGCGGCCTGTTGGCCAGAGACCTGGACGCCGTGCGCTCCTTCGAGCCCTCCGCCGTCCTGAGCAGTCACCTCCCCGCCGCGTCGGGCGCTTCCCTGGAGCGCATGCTCGCCAACCTGGAGGCGGCAGCAGCAGCCTCACCGTTCGTAGGCCCCGACCAACCGGCGCTGGAGCAGATGCTGGCTTCGATGGGGGATCCGTCTGCCTCGTGATCCCCCGGGGTAACCGCCCGGTAACAAACGACTGGTCCTCACGTCGAACGCAAAAGCCCTCGCGGACGGACCGCCCCCGTTAGGGTGCACACGAGTCTGATCGGGAGGGAGACGGCATGTGAGCGGCAGCGGCATGCAGGGGCGCAACTGGGTATTGGCCGCAATGATCTTCGCGGTCTCCATGACGTTCATCGACCAGACGATCGTCTCCATTGCGGTGCCGAACATTCAGCGCGAGCTCGGCCTGACGTCGACCGGTGTGCAATGGGTGGTCAACGGGTACCTGATCTCGCTGGCCGCGCTCTTCGCCCTGGGCGGACGGCTGTCCGACATTTACGGCCACACCAAGTGTTGTGTCATCGGGGTGATCATCTTCGTGGTCGCGTCGACCATGTGCGGACTCACGCCCAAGGGTTCGGCCGCAGAAGCGTGGATCGTGACGTTCCGCGTCGTCCAGGGTGCCGGCGGTGCGCTCATGTTCCCGGCGGCTCTCGCCATCGTGGTCAATGTGTTCCCACTGCGTGAGCGTGGGAAGGCTCTGGCTTTGTTCTTCGGCATCGCCGGAGGGCTGACGGCCATCGGCCCCATTCTGGGCGGGTACCTGACCGAGTGGACCTGGCGGGCCATCTTCTGGGTCAACATCCCCGTCGCCCTCATCGCGCTGATCCTCATTGCGGTCTCCAAGCCCAAGACGCAGTACCGGAAGGCCCCGATCGACTACCTGGGCGCGGTGCTCATCGCGGCTGGCATCGGCCTCAGCATCTTTGGCCTGCAGCAGTCCGTCCCGTGGGGGTGGAGCAATCCGGGGACCTGGATCTGCATCATCGCCGGCCTGGTCATCATCGGCATTTTCGTCCTCGTCGAACTGCGGACCGCGTCGCCACTGATCAAGGTCAACATCTTCCGCATCCGGCCGTTCGCCGTGGAGAACCTTGTCCTGATGATCGCCATGATGGCGTTCATCCCCGTCTTCTTCTTCGCCAGTGAGTACGCGCAGATCGCGTTGCACGACTCGGCCTCGGGCGCGGGCATCTTCCTCTTGTACTTCTTCATCGGCTTCGTCGTCCTGGCGCAGGTCGGGGGGCGGATGCTCGACCGCGAGGGTGCCAAGCGTGCCGTGGTCATCGGCTGTGCCATTGCCGCCGTCGGGTTCTATTTCTGGGCCACCAAGGCCACGACGCTCTCCTTCGGGAAGCAGCAGATCTGGGTCATTGTGGCCGGCGCCGGCATGGGCATGATGCTCGGACCGGCCAACACCGACGCAGTGAACCGGGCCGGAAACCTGTCCTACGGCGAGGCGACCGGGATCACCCAGACCATCCGCAACTACGGAGCCAGCCTGGGGCTGGCGGCCCTCGGGACCATCCTGCTCTTCGACTACCGGTCACACCTCACGACCTCGCTCAAAAAGATGGGCGATCCGCACGCGGTGTCCGAGGCCAACCGCATTACGCAGACCCAGCAGGGCAGCGGGTCGGTGTCGTCGATTCCGCATTTCGTCTCGCTCGATTTCGCCCACGCCACCGCGACCGTGCTCTATGTCATGTGCGGGATCATGGCTTTCGCCGCGGTGGTCGCGCTCGTCGGCTTGCGGCGGGGTCGTCAGGAGGTCGTGCCGGTGGACGACGGCGGCCTTGCTTCTCCGGCCGAGGCAGGCTGACACCGCCGGTCATGTCGCGTCCACCTCGCATCGGGTTTCTGATGGTGCTGCTCATCGGGGTGGCCGTGCTGGCCACCGGCTGCAGTGTGGTCGGCAAGGTCAAGCAGGCCGTGCACAACGTTGAAGGCAACAAGGCGACCATCGACTCGTTCACGCAGAACTTGCAGTCGACCGGGGACTCACCCTTCGAGGCCACCTACACGACGACGGGGAGTGCTCCGGCGACGATCGTCTACGCCGTCGATCCGTCCAGCGGCGGGCTGGCGTTCCACGAGACGCAGACGGGATCCGACCAGTCCAACCTGCAGGTGATCGTGAACTCGTCCGGCGAATACGTCTGCAACCAGAGCGGATCTGGGGCCGCCTGGACGTGTCAGAAGCTGGGCCAGGCCGACGCCGCTTCCGAGAACAAGATCTTCGACGTCTACACGCCGTCGCATTGGATCTCGTTCCTGAAGGGCGTCTCGCTGGTGGCCGGACTGGCCGGTGACACGGTGACGAGCTCGACCATGTCGCTCAACGGGTTCGACATGAACTGTGTCGACCTCGTGGCGAAGGGAGTGACGGGCACGAGCACCATCTGCAGCACGTCGGAGGGCATCCTCGGCTACGTCAAGGTCGCCTCGGACTCGACGAGCTTCCAGATCACCAACTACTCGTCGTCACCACCGGCATCGCTGTTCCAGTTGCCTCCCGGGGCCACCGTGACGACCCAGACCACCTCGGGGTGACGAGAGGGGCCCGGCCGGCCGCCCTCGTCCCGGACACAATGGCGGGATGAGCACCTTCATCACCCGCTACGAGACATCGGGTCCCGGAGTCCGCCTGGCCGTCAAGGACCTGATTGACATGGCGGGTGAGCCGACCACGGCCGGCTGCCGCGCCGTGGCGGACCGAGCCGTGCCCGCAGCGCAGGACGCGGCCTGTCTGGCCGGGGCACGGCAGGCGGGGGCCCGGATCGTCGGCCGCACGAACCTGCACGAGCTGGCCCTCGGCGTCACCGGGGTCAACCAGTGGTACGGGACCCCGGTCAACCCGCTGGACCCCACCCGCGTGCCCGGCGGCTCCTCGAGCGGGTCGGCCGTGGCGGTGGCCACGGGCGAGGCGGACGTGGGCTACGGCAGCGACACCGGTGGTTCCATCCGGATCCCGGCTGCGTGCTGTGGCACGACCGGTTTGAAGACGACCTGGGGCCGTATCCCCCTCCAGGGTGTGTGGCCGCTGGCGCCCAGCTTCGACACGGTCGGCCCCATGGCCCGCTCGGTGGAGGGGCTCGTCACGGGGATGCAGCTGCTCGAGCCGGGCTTTCGTATACGTGAGCGGGACAGCAGCGACGTCGTCGCGGGCCGCCTCCCCGTTGAGGCGGATCCGGACATCACCGCCGCGCTCGACCGGGCCCTGAGCTTGGTGGGATGGGACTGCCGGGAGTTGGCGGTCCCGGGGTGGGACGAGGCCACCATGCAGGCCGGCCTCCTGCTCGTCGTCGAAGCCTGGCATTCCGACGCGCATCTGGTGGCCGCGGACCCCGAGGGCATCAGTGACGGCGTGCGCTCCCGGCTGGAGCTGGGAGGGTCCTTCGACGAGAAGACCGTCGGGAGGGCGTGGGGTGTCCAGCGCGCCTGGAAAGAAACCCTCGAGAGGGTCTTCACCGAGGTAGACATCCTCGTCACTCCGACGTTGAGCATCTTCCCGCCGCGCCTGGAGGACGGCGACGACCTCCTGGTCTCGCGGTGCACCCTCCCGGTGAACCTGGCCGGCGTCCCCGCCCTCTCCTTGCCGGTGCCCTCGGCGGGTCCGCTCCCGGCCAGCGTGCAGTTGATCGGGCCGGCCTACAGCGAGGAGAGGCTGCTGGCGGCGGCGTCGTCGCTCGAGGCGGCGGTCGCCTCGGACTGAGTCGTGTCGCCCCGGCCGTAGGGTGGGCGGGACATGCAGATCGACGTGTGGTCCGATTACGCCTGCCCGTGGTGCGCGCTCGGCCTGGCCCGGCTCGGCCTGGCCCTCCGCGACTTCGAGCACGGCAATGCCGTGGCCGTGGTGCATCGCTCGTTCGAGCTCCACCGCGGCGCGCCGGCGCGCAGCGCCGGTTCCATGGAGGAGGTCGTCGGGCGCACGTACGGCCTGCCTCCGGAACGGGTGCGCGCCGGTCATGCGCAGCTGACGGCGCTCGGGGCCGAGGTCGGATTCGTCTTCGACTTCGATCGGGTGCGCCTCGGCAGCACCTTCGACGCCCACCGGCTCTCCCAGGCTGCCCGCGGCACGGCGTGGGAGCCGGCGCTGGTGCAGCAGTTGTTCGCCGCGCACTTCAGTGAGGGCAGGCAGCTCTCGGATGTCGATGTGCTGCGGGACGTCGCCCGCACCGCCGGGCTTCCCGACGCCATCACCGACGACGTGCTCGGCGGCACGGCCTACGGCGACGAGGTACGTGCGGACGAGGCGGCGGCGGACGAGCTCGACGTGGCCGGTGTTCCCTATTTCCTCATTGCCGGCGCCTGGCCGATTCCGGGCGCGCAGGACGTGGAGACACTGGGCATCCTGCTTAAACGCGCCTGGTCACGTCTCGCTCATTGAGGTGAGGATCTCGTCGACCATCTCGACCGTCGTGTTGGGATGGAGGAAGGCGAAGCGCGCCACCGTCTCGCCCTCCCAGGTGGTCGGCGTCACGAAACCGATCTGCTCGGCGAGCAGGCGGGCCGACCAGGCTTCGTAGTCGTCCTTGGCCCAGCCGAGCCGCCGGAAGAGCACGATGGAGAGGCCGGGCTCGCGCACCAGCTCGACGTCGGGTGACGTTGCGATCCTCTCGGCTGCCCGCTGGGCCATGGACAGGCCCGCCTCCACCGCGTCGCGATAGGCGTCGAGGCCGTTGACGGCCAGCGAGAACCACAACGGGAGCCCGCGGGCGCGGCGGGTGAGGTGAAAGGCGTAGTCGCTCGGGTTCCACTCCTCGGGGTTGTCGCTGTGGAGCACGTCGAGATACTGCGCGTCCTGGGTGTGCACGGCCTTGGCCAGGTTGGGCTGGCGGTAGAGCAGCGCGGCGCAATCGAAGGGCGCGAAGAGCCACTTGTGCGGATCGACGATGAACGAGTCGGCCCGTTCGAAACCGCCGAAGCGGGGGCGCACGGACGGCGCGAACAGCGCCGCGGCGCCACCGTAGGCACCGTCGATGTGGAACCACAGTGCGTGCTCGGCTGCCACGTCGGCTACCCCGTCCAGGTCGTCGACGATGCCGGCGTTGGTCGTTCCCGCCGTGGCGACCACACCGATGACGTCACCCCGCCGCGGGTCGTTGCGCAGCGCGGCCCGGAGCGCCGAGCCGGTCAACCGATGGTCGTGCGTGGGCACGCTCAGCGTGCCCACGCCGAGGACATGGAGCGCCTTACCCACCGACGAGTGCGCGTCCTCACTCAGGGCAACGAGCGGGTGCCGCGGCGGTTCGCCGTGCCTGCGGTAGCCCGCCGTATCACGGGCCACCATGAGCGCCGACAGGTTGCCGGCGGATCCACCTGCCACGAAACACCCGCCGGCCGTTGCAGGGAGGCCGGCTTGCGCCGCGAGCACGCCGAGGGCCTGGTTCTCGGCGACGACGACGCCGGCCGCCTCGAGCCAGGACGTGCCGTGCAGCGACGAGCAGGAGACGAACATGTCGAAGAGCAGCGAAGCCTTCGTCGGTGCAGCCGGGATGAACGACAAGAATCGGGGGCTGTCGCACGAGACCACTGCGGTGGAAAGTTTGTCCACGAACAGCTTGAGCACCTGGGCGGCCTCGTTGCCCTCGGGCCGCATGAGCCCGGCCAACTCGGCGTCGAGCGACTCGACCAGACCGCCGAAGTCGAGGGCGACGGGGTCCATCGACAGTCGTTCCCGACAGGCCGCCACAATCAGGTCGGTCATCGCCTCGTCGTAGTGGAACATCGCACTCGCCATCAGGCGGAGTCATTCTCCGGTCCGGGGCCCGGTTGCTCCACGGAGCGCCAGGCCTCCTCGGCCCGGCTGGCGATCTCATGGGGTGGCGTCCCCGTCTTGGCCGCCGCCAGCGCCACGTCGTCGAACTCCGGCTTCGCCCGCCCCTTGGACACCTTCATGCGGATGACCATGCCATCGACGGTGACCTGCTCGAATGTGCGCGCGACCGGCCAGCGCTCCACGGCGGTGGCGCGGATCCCCATCGTTCCGGTGGCGCGCTCGATCACGGCGCGCTGCATCTGGACGAGCGTGGCGTCGGTCAGCACGTGGAGGACGTGACCGGGCCGGCCTTTCTTCATGGTGACCGGGCTGACCCAGGCGTCGAACGCCCCGGCGTCGAGTGCGGCGGCAACGGCGAGACCGAGCTGCTCCCCCGTGACGTCGTCGAGGTTCGTCTCCAGCAAGAGCGCGCCCTGTCCGGCGCCGACCGACGGTACGTCGGCGCGCCGGCCGATCACCACCTGGGTGCAGTTCGGGAGGTCGTCCATTTCGCCGGCGCCCCCGCCGAATCCCGATGACGCGACCGTCATGTCGGGGAGCGGACCGAAAGTCGAGGCGAGCCCGGCGAGCAAGGCGGCGCCGGTGGGCGTGGTCAGCTCAATGGCGACGTCGCGCCCGTAGGACGGGATCCCCTGCAAGAGTCGGACCGTGGCCGGCGCCGGGTTGGGCAGCAGGCCGTGCGCGCTGCGCACCATACCCATGCCCGTGGCGACGGCGGAGGCACACACCTCGTCGACGCCGAGCACCTCGAGCGCGGCCGCCGTCCCGACCACGTCGATGATGGCGTCGTGCCCTCCGACCTCGTGGAAGTGCACCTGGTCGATGGGACGACGGTGCAGGGCGGACTCCACCGATGCCAGCTTGTGGAAGACCGCCTGGGCTCGTTGGGTCACCCGTGGCGGCAGCGCCGCCTCTTCGATGAGGGCGGCAATCACGCCGTGGGTGCGCACCACCACGTCGTCACCGCCGACGATGGCGCGGGTGCAGGCGATGCCGCCCCTGATGTCGTCCTCGAACTCGAGGCGCCAACCAGGGAGGGCGAGTCGGTTGAGCAGGGCGCGGACCTCGTCGACATCGGCGCCCGCGTCGGCGAGCGATCCCAGCGCCATGTCGCCCGCAATGCCGGCGAAGCAGTGGAACCAGGCCACGGTGTTGGACACGGTCGGCGCGTCCGTCACGAGAGGACCCGGGCGATGGCGCAGGCGGCGCCGTACCCGTTGTCGATGCCGACAACCGTGATGCCCGAGGAGCAGGCCGAAAGCATGGCCAGGAGCGCGGTCACACCCTCGAGCGCAGCGCCGTACCCCGTGCTCGTGGGAACGGCGACCACGGGCGCAGGTGTGAGGCCGCCCACCACGCTGGCGAGCGCGCCCTCCATGCCGGCGATGACCACCACCGCGTCCGCCATGGCGAGCGTGTCGAGCTCGGCCAGGAGCCGGTGCAGCCCGGCCACACCGCAGTCGGTGCGTTGCGTGGGGGCAAACCCGAGGGCGCCCAGGACCGTGGTGCACTCGGTGGCCACCGGAAGGTCAGCCGTTCCCGCGGTGATGACGACCACGGAGCCCGCGCGCGGTGGCGCGGGCCGGAAGACCACCGTCGAGAGCGAACTGCTCCCCGCGACGGCGCTCGGGCCGACGCCCAGCGCAGCCGCCGCCGCCGTGGCGGCCTTCACCTGGGCTTCGGAGGCCCGGGTCAGGAGGACGGGGCCGTCCGTTCCCGCCAGGAGCTCCTCGACGACGGCCGCGCAGTGTTCGGGGGTCTTGCCGGGCCCGTAGACGGCCTCGGGCATGCCGAGACGCAGGTCACGGTGATGGTCGACCCGGGCGAACCCCAGGTCCGAATAGGGAAGCCGACGCAGCTGCCGTACCGCGTCGTCGGGCGAACAGCGCCCGGCGGCGACATCTTCGACGAGCGCTCGAAGCGAGGAAGCATCCATGGCCTGCTCTATCCTGCCCAACTGTGAACCCCCCTGCGACCGCCGTGGCCTTCTTCGGCCCGGAGGCCACCTTCACCCAGGAGGCGCTCTTGACCCAGCCCGACCTGGCCACCGCCGACCTCAGGGCCCTGGCCTCCATCACGGCGGTGCTCGAGGCCGTGGCCATGGGAGAGGTCGACCTGGGGTTCGTGCCCATTGAGAACGGGATCGAGGGGACGGTCAGCGCCACCATCGACGGCCTGATCCACGACGTCGACCTGCACATTCAGCGTGAGGTCGTCATGGACATCCATCTCCACCTCATGGCCCGTCCAGGCACTGGGATCGGCGAGATCCACGCGGTGTCGTCCTACCCCCATGCGCTGGCCCAGTGCCAGAAGTACCTGGCCCGTACGCTGCCCGGTGTCGAGCAGCGAGCCGCCAATTCCACCGCCGACGCGGCACGCCTCCTCGGCGAGTCCGGGGCGGCGGGCGAGGCCGCCATCGCCCCGAGGCTGGCGGCGGAGCGCTACGGCTTGGAGATCGTGGCCGAGGATGTCGAGGATCATCCGGAGAACCAGACCAGGTTCGTCCTGGTCGCCCGCACCCGCGTCCCGGCACCGACCGGGCACGACAAGACGAGCATCGTGTGCTTCCAGCGGGCCGATCACCCTGGGAGCCTGCACGGCATCCTCGGACAGTTCGCCGCGCGCAACATCAACCTGAGCAAGCTCGAATCCCGCCCCACCAAGCAGGCGCTCGGGGACTACTGCTTCGTCATCGACCTGTCGGGTCACGTGGGTGACGAGGTCGTGGCCGACTGCCTGCGGGACCTCCATGCCGGCCTGGCCGGCGTGAAGTTCCTCGGCTCGTATCCGGCCGCGGGGGAGCACGGGCCTGAGCAGCGACGACAGGCCGACGCGGCCTGGCAGGCCGCGGATGCCTGGCTGCGCGGCATCCGCGGCGCTATCGACTGACGGGCGTCGCCACCGCGCGGGCGAGCGACCCGGGGAGGCGCGGCGCGATGACCAGGGCCAGCATGGCCGCGAGCCCGGCTACCGCGTACGCGATGAGGACACCCGCGGCGACGGGCCGGCTGCCCTGTGAGAATGCGGCCACCGCGGCGCCACCGATCCCGACGCCCAGCGCGATACCCAGGACGTCCGCCAGGTTGAGCGAGGCCGAGGCCCAACCCTCGCGCCCCGGCGGAGCGGCCCGCAGCATCATCAGTGAAATCGGCGCGTAGCTGAGGCCCATGCCGAACCCCGCCACGGACCAGGCCACGAAGGCCTCCCCGACGGGCACCCCGGGGTGGAGCTGCCAGGCCATGCCGGCTGTGCCGAGCAGGATCAGGACGAGACCGCGGCGGACCAGGCGGGCACCCTCCCAGCGGTCATTGAGGCGTGCTTGCACCCAGCTGCCTGCGGTCCAGGCCAGCGTGGAGGCGGTGACAACCGCGCCGGCCATGAGGGTGCTGTGGCCGCGCAGGGTCGTGATGGTCAACGTCACGTAGGCATCAGCGCCGAAGAAGGCGAACGTCAGCAGGCCCCGGCTCAGAATGGTGGCAGGCAGGCCGCGGTCGGCTCGCAGGGTGCCGGCAGGAAGCAGCCGACGCAATGGCGCCACGCCGACGATCACGCCGACTGCAGCCAGTCCGAGCCCGACGAAGACATCGTGCGCGCTCAGCGCGGCCAGGACGAAGGCGGTACCGACCGCGCACCGGACGGCGTCGGCGATGCGGTGCTCCTCGGCCCGGGGTCCCTCGGTCCGACCGAGGCGGACCAGTGCCGGGACCGCGATCGGGCCGGCCAGGGCGACCAGCGGCAGCAGGCCGAGGAACACCCAACGCCACCCGAAGAGGTGGGCCACGGCGGCGGCCAGGCCGGGCCCCACAATGCCCGGGATCACCCAGGCGGTCGACAGGACCGCCATCATGCGGGCCCGCTGGGCCTCCCGCAGACTCCGCCCGATGGCCACGTACGCCACTGCGGGCGCGGCGCCCGCGCCGAGCCCCTGGAGGCAGCGCCCTGCCACGAGCACCCACATGAACGGCGCCAGACCGGCCACCAGGAGGCCGGCCGCGAAGAGGACCAGTCCGGCGATGTAGGGCCGGGCCGGGCCGTGGCGATCGGCGTCGCGGCCGGCCGCGACGATCCCCACCAGGCTGGCCAATTGGAAGCTCGAGAAGACCCAGCCATAGAGGGCCAGTCCGTGAAGGTCGTGGGCCACCAACGGCATCACTGTGATGACAGCCAGCGCCTCCGAGGCGACGAAGGTGACCGTGAGCACCAGGCCGAGGGTGAGCGCGCGGCGATGCGGCGCCCACAGCCCGTCGCCGCGCGCGCCCCCGTTCATGCGGGCGAGACTACGGGGAACGCGCGCTGGTACTCTGCGCCGGGAGGGCACGTGACACTGCAGACCATCGACGTCGATCAGCACCTGTTCGAGTCGAGGACCACGTGGTCCGACTACATCGATCCGGACCGTCGGGCCGATGCGCTCTCCATCGGCGACGACGAGGCTGGCTGGCCCTGGCTGACGTGGCGTGGCAACCGGCTCACACCCCTGGAGGTGCCGATCCCGGAACGCTCCGCTCTGATCGGGGAGGTCCGCCAGCGCCGCCTGCGCGGCGAGCGGGCTCCGGCGCCGTTCGAGGAACTGGTGCCCGACTCCTATCGACTCGCGGGAGCACGCGTGGCGTCGCTTGACGCGTTCGGACTCGACGCCGCGGTCATGTTCCCGAACTACGGCCTCTTGTGGGAGCACCGACTCGCATCGGACGCCGCGGCGCAACGCGCCAACGCGCAGGCCTACAACCGTTTCGTGGCCGATGTCTGCAGCGAGGCGCCCGACCGGCTCTTCGGCGTGGCTCACATGGTGCTGCACGACCCGGGCTGGGCGGTGGAGGAGATCAAGCGGGTACGGACCCAGGGTGTGCGCCTGGCCATGATCGCCCCGGCACCGGTGGACGGGAAGCCCTTGTCCCATGCAGACTTCGACCCCGTGTGGGCGGCGTGCAGCGACGAGGGCGTTGCTCCCGTCTTCCACGTCTCGGAATTCGAGAGCCCTTTGCACCCGGCCTGGCGGACAGGAGAGCAGGCGGACGGCGAGCAGCTGTTCGACTCGATCTTTCTCTACCTGGCCCCGGCGGTCGCCCTCGCCAACTTGATCCTCAACGGGGTCCTGGAGCGCTTCCCCCGCCTGCGCATCGGCGTGGTCGAGCTGACGGCGAGCTGGGTACCGCACTTTCTCCTCCACATTGACGGCGCGTCGGACTTCTACACCCAACGCCATGGCGAGCCGTTCCGTGCGTTGACCGACCGCCCCTCGAACTACTTCCTCCGTCAGGTTCGGGTGGCCGCGCTCCCCTACGAGATGCCGAACCGTCTTGTCCCCAAGGTCGGTGGGACGACCTACATGCTGGGTAGTGATTGGCCCCACGCCGAAGGGGTCGCCGACCCGATGGCACAGGCCCAGCGCGCCGCCGCCGGGCTCCCTGAGCCCGCCAGGGCCAACATGTTGGGAGCCAACGCGGCGTGGCTCCTCGGCCTGTGACCATCGACCTGGAGGCGGCGGCAGAGGAGCGAGAGCGTTTGCGCGCGACGTACCTCACAGAACCGAAGACCCGTCCGTCGTCGACGGCGCGCGGCGTCCATCATCTGGCGCTGCTGTGCTCCGACGTCGAGCAGACGATCCGCTTCTATCAGGGCCTCCTCGGCTTCCCATTGGTCGAGCTCTTCGAGAACCGCGACTACAAGGGGTCCACCCACCTCTTCTTCGATCTCGGCCACGACAACACGCTGGCCTTCTTCGATTTCCCGGACCTCGGTCTCGGCCCGTATGCCGAGGTGCTGGGCGGCTTCCATCACCTCGCCATTTCGGTCGGCGCGGAGCAATGGGACGCCGCGCGCGCCCGGCTCACAGAGGCCGGTATCCCCACCCAGATCGAAAGTGAGATCTCGTTGTACTTCTCCGACCCAGACGGCGTGCGACTGGAGCTCATCGCCGAGGATCTCGGCTCGCTCTACGGCACCCCGCTGCACTGAATGGCCGTCACGGGCCTGGCCAACCTGGCTATCAAGGTGACGGATCTGGAGGCGGCGTGTGCCTGGTACGAGGCGGCCGGCGCCACGGTGACGGAGCCGGTGGCGTGGGAGAACGGCCGCCGCGCCGACGTCCAACTCGGCATGCTCGCACTGACGCTGTTCACCCAGGCGATTTACGAGGACGCGTGCACCCTGCCCGACGAGGGTTTCCTGCACCCGGCGCTCTTCGTGGACGACCTGGACGCCGAGCTGGCGCGCCATGAGGTGCTGTGGGGGCCTCGCACGGTCAGCGGCACCTTCGGCACCCGCCGCATCGCCTTCGTCGAGGCTCCGGGCGGCATCCGCCTGGAGTTCATGGAGCAGGTCGCCGAGCCGCCCGGCTGATCAAGCCTGTTCGAGTTCGAGCGGCACGGCCTCGACCGGAGGATCCGACGTACCCGCGGCAGGCGCCGGCTGCAGCAGGCCGCGGCCGGGAAGCGTGGCCAATGCCACCAGCGCCGTGACGGCCAGGAGTCCGGCGCCAACGACGAAGGCCAACTCACCAGAAATTCCGGCCCGCCTGTCGAATTCGATTCGGTCCGTTCGTATAGAGGGTGACCGCCGGCGCCGGGCTGGGGTCACCGACCGAGGGAGGCAGCACCATGGGCAGGATCGTCGTCACAGAATTCGTGTCGCTCGACGGGGTCATGCAGGACCCGGGTGGGAGCGAGGACTTCGAGCACGGCGGGTGGACGTTTCGCTTCGACCGGGGTGTGGAAGGAGACGGGTGCAAGTTGGAGGAGCTCGAGGGAGCAGAAGCACAACTCCTCGGTCGGGTCACCTATGAGGCCTTCGCCCTGGCCTGGCCGACCATGGAGGATTCTGTCGGCTTCGCCGACCGGATGAACGCCATGCCCAAGTACGTCGTGTCGACAACGATGCAGGACGAGGAGGCGACCTGGGACAATTCGACGGTGGTCCGGGGTGACGTCGTGTGCGAGGTGACCGCGCTCAAGGAACGCCTGCACGGCGATCTGCTGGTTGCCGGGAGCGCGACCCTGGTCCAGTCGCTGTTGGAGCACGGATTGGTCGACGAGCTCCACCTCATGATCTTCCCGATCGTGCTCGGCAGTGGCAAGCGGCTCTTCGGTGCGGTCTCGGAGCCGCCAACCATGGCCTTGGACAACGTCAAGACTGTGGGCGACGGCATTGTGATGCTGACCTATGCAGCGGGCCGGTAGCGGTTTCACCGGTCTCATGACGAGACACCACTACGGAGAAGGAGAACGACATGAAGCAGTACATGCTGAGCGTGCCCATGGTCGACGGGGCGCCCCCTCGGCCCGCTGAAGACATGCAGCAGGCCTACGAGCAGACGGCTCTGCTCAACGAAGAGATGCAATCGGCAGGCGCCTGGGTGTTCGGTGGCGGGCTCCTTCCCGCCAGCTCGGCCACGGTGGTCGAGGCGAACGGTAGCGAGTTCCTGGTGACGGATGGACCGTTCACCGAGTCCAAGGAACACATCGGGGGCTTCTGGGTCATTGCGGCGGAGGATCTCGACGCCGCGCTCGCCTGGGCCAAGAAGGCGACCAAGGCCTGCGGCGAGCGGGTCGAGGTCCGGCCTTTTCAGGACGAGCCCCCGGTGTGACGCCGATGGCCGAGGCCGGGCCCGAGATCGATGCCGTCTTTCGCCAGGAGTACGGGCGGGCGGTCTCGGTCCTGATCCGCATGTTCGGTGACATGGATCTGGCCGAGGACGGAGTGCAGGACGCCTTCACCATTGCCACCGTTCGGTGGCGCGAGGACGGACTGCCGCCGAGCCCTGCAGGCTGGATCATCACCACGGCCCGCCGTCGGATTCTCGACCGTCTCCGCAGGGAGGCCACCCGTGCGGACCGCCAGGCTCAGGCGTCCGCCCTCCTCATGGGGACCGAAACGATCGAAGGGGAATGGGCTGTGCCGGATGACCGCCTCCGTCTGATCTTCACCTGCTGCCACCCGGCCCTGGCGCAAGCGGCGCAGGTCGCGCTGACCCTCCGTTTGCTCGGGGGCCTGTCCACGCCGGAGATAGCCCGCGCTTTTGTCGTACCGGAATCCACTATGGCCCAACGCATCGTTCGGGCCAAGGCCAAAATCCGCGACGCCGGCATTCCGTACCGGATCCCGGAGGGCGCCGAGCTACCGGACCGTCTCCGGGCGGTGCTGGCTGTGATCTACCTCGTCTTCAACGAGGGCTACACCGCCACCTCGGGTGATCTCCTCGGGCGAGATGACCTGTGCGCCGAGGCGATACGGCTGGCCCGGACGTTGCGAGCGCTCATGCCCGACGAACCAGAGGCGATCGGATTGATGGCCCTGCTGCTCCTGATCGCCGCTCGGCGGCCCGCCCGCACAGGGTCCGGTGGCGCGCTCATCCCGCTGCGTGAGCAGGACCGCGCCCTGTGGGACCAGGACCTCATGGCCGAAGGGCGCGAGCTCGTCCGGTTCTGTCTGCGCCGCAACACGCCGGGCCCGTACCAGATTCAGGCCGCCATCAATGCGGTGCACAGCGACGCACGAAGGACAGCGGACACCGACTGGCGGCAGATTCTGGCCCTCTACGACCAGCTGCTCGTCTTCGACGGGTCACCGGTGGTGGAGCTCAACCGCGCCGTCGCCCTGGCGGAGGTGAAGGGCCCGGCCGCAGGATTGGCAGCTCTGGACGTGCTTCCGCTCCAGTCGTATTACCTCTTCCACGCGGTCCGGGCGGACCTGCTGCGCCGCGTCGGCCGCCGAGCCGACGCGCTCGCTGCATACGAGTCGGCGATGGCGCGCACGGACAACGAGGCCGAACGCTCCTACTTGGCACGGGCCCGGTCAGCGGCAGCCGAGTCGCCCGGGCGGTGACAGACGCAACGGCGTGGCGCACCAATCCGTCACCCAGATGATCATCCGACCTCCCGATCGGCTCCCCCAGTGCGACCAGATGCGTCCCAGCCGCTGACCCGCCAGGTTGTCTGACTCTGGCCGTCCGCCTTATAACTCCCCCAAGTGAACTCGACGTTGGTATGTCGGCACACCTTGAAGGCACATGAGACCGCGCCAGTCGATATGGGTTTTCGTTGAGCCTCCAATGGTGGGTCTATTCGAAGGGGTCGACTCGCATGGGTCGTGGCCAGGGCCGGTCCTCCCCATGAGCGCTTCAGCCCCTCGGCCTTGTTCAGCGCGCACAATCACAGCTGCGTGAGTTCGTCAGAGAGACCCGACGGAGCAGCGGTGCGAAAGTCGATGAAGTACGACACGCCGAAGAATTTTAGAAACGTGCGCCAGGGCCAGGGCAGATACTTACGCTCCGCGTCGTGAACGATCACCGGATCGGTGAGTTCATAGATCCTGCGCCGGGAAGTCAGCCTCACCGCGCCGTGGTCGAGCGCGTTCTGTACCCAGTCGGCGTCACGCCCGTGCGTGAGGGGAATGCGAAAGCCATCGCGGGTGCGGAAAACGCTCACCGGGGTGCGATAGACCGTGTGGGTACGGCAGCCGACATGGCTGAGACTGCCGAGTTCGGGAAGCCGCCGAGCAGCCCGCCGTGTGATTTTGTTGGTGACCGCGCGGTTGAAATGGGCGAGCCGACGCCGGCGATGCTCCGGAGTGACAACAGGCCGAGGCCGAGGAGCCGAGTGAGGCTGCGTCGGATGGTCGCTCATGATCCTCAGGAGCAGTCGCCCAGGAAACAGTCCGCGGCACTGCTCGTCATAAGCCGAGCATAGGCATGTGAGTCAGTGCCGGGCTCGGGGCTGAGTTCAGCCGGAGCGACCAGCGCTCAATCCGGTGGCCACCTCTTCAACTTGTTCGAGTCCCTCTCGAAGGAAACACGCTGAGAGCCGCAGCCCTGTCGGGGCGCTCATGAAAGTGGTCGGGCTGTTCGCCGGGAGCGGCCCATCGAACTTGGATCCGAGAAAACGTCTGAGTTCGAGACTCGCGTGCGAGTCCTGGGGGTGGGCCCGCAAAGGGCTCGTGCGGCGCTTCAATCGTGTGCCACGATCCGTGACAGCGATGCAGCGAAAGTGCAGGTCGTTACCGTCCGACATCGATGTGCTGACAGGTGGGGCCGTCGCCTACGCGGCCGAGCATGCCGGTTCGGTGACTGCGACACTTGCCGCAGTCGTCGTCGGGTCCACCCCATTGGCCCGCCTCGTCATATGCGCGGTCGGCCGGTCAGTTGACCGAAAAGTAGGCCACCTCGCCGCAGCCAATCCCACCCGCAGAGTCCTTCCCTCAGTGTCGGGACGGCGTTGGCGCATGACAAGGGCTTCAACCATGGCCTTCGCGAAGCGGTAGGCCCCTGACGAATACACCGTGCAGCCGCCGATCACACCCTCCTTGTCACCTTCGGCACTCGGGCAGAAGTGCGTCCCGTCCGTCGATCGTACGATGTTGGAGGCGACGCCGTTCACCACCGGGCCGGTACACGGCTCGTCCGTCAAGCAGGGGAGGGTGTCAGTGTAGGTATGGTCGCTTCCCTCGACGACCGTGCCAGCGTCGATGTAGGTCACGCGGCTTGGGTCGGCATCCGCAATCTCCTTGTACTGCAGATTGAGCCGCTGCCATCCGGACACCGACTGCTGTTGTCTCGTAATCGGCGCCCCGATCAGGTACACGTGCGCACCGCCTGGCGCGAAGATCTTGATGGCTTCCTGCGTGTCGGCTCGGTATTTCTCGTAGTACGAGGTGCTGTAGAGCTGACGGCCTCCCATGCACGGGGTCAGGCTGTTACCGCTGAACTCGAGCTCGACGGCGCCGGGATGGTACCGGGCCTCGACGTCGCGCATCTGGGTGAACCAGTCGCAGATTGCCGTGCCGCCGTAGGAGTCATACGTGTGCGCAGTCTCCTTCGCTGCTTCGAGCAGCTTGGCGTAGTAGGGCTGGGCTTCCCAGGCCAGCGAGTCTCCGAAAAGGGCCACTTGTGTCGGAGCTGCACCATGAGGTGAACCCGCTGCGCACGCGGTGAGCGTCAATCCGACGAGGACCAGAGCGCACCACACCGCACTCCGCCGCGCCCGCGATAGGCCGGCGTGGTGGCGCTTCTGGTGCCGACCCCCGTTCGAATCGGCACCGGAAGTCACTGACGTCCCCGCCGGGCAGCGGACCTCCGGCTGGACATGATCCAGACGTTACCGGTGGGTGCGAGTCAGGCTCGAGCCAGTCCATCAGGCAGTAACGCCTGGGTCGCTCGGCCCACCGTCGCAACCGAGCGGTTGGCCCGTCCCTGCATGCCCACGCGATGGGCAGTCGCTCAGGTGCCGTTGGACCCTGGGTAGGCAAGAGTCTGACTATCCACGTTCCGCACGATGGTGAGCATCCCGCCGTCGGAGTCCTCTGACCCTGGATTCTTCGTCGCTTCTGTGGCATGTTCGCTCCGAGCTCACGAACGTCTCGGTGGACGGAGATGCGGATGCTACGAACAACGGCCGGCTCCTGAGTGAGAATGGGATGGTCGGGCTTCTGGCCACCATCGCGCACGTGCCGGCGCGGTGTGTCCGGCGCATGTGGCGCCCGATCACCAGTTCGATCCAGATGTCGCTCCGGGTGTATCCGTGGTCCCGACGAGCTCGAGCTCTGAGGTGGTCGGGCGTCGCCGGTTTGGCCGCCCCTGGGTGAAGGTGCTCCTGCTCGTTCTGGCGTGGGCCTGCCTGACGGGGATCCTGATCGGTGTCGGTTCGTGGGTCACGCGCTCCTCTTCAGTCAACGCATTTGACCGCCACGTGACTTCCGTTGTCGTTGCGCACCGGACACCGGCACTCGACTCGGCTATGAAAGTCCTGACTTGGCTGGGTTCGTGGGTTGCGCTCGTGGCCACTGCGATTCTGCTGGTCGTCCTGGTCCTGCTTCGCCGCCTCCCGCTGGCTGCGCTCCTTGTGGCGGTCGTCGCCTGGGCTGGTGAGTCCGGCGGTGTGACTCTGGCCAAACACATCGTCCATCGATCCCGCCCGCCGGTAGAGATCCAGCTCGTCTCGGCGCACGGTTGGTCGTGGCCATCAGGCCACACGGCCGCCGCCATCGTCATCTACACGACTTTGTCCCTGGTCATCGTCGGCACTGTCCCGGGCTCGGTGTTCCGAACGTTCGCATGGGTGCTCGCCGCGCTGGCAGTCGGTGTTGTGGCCTTCTCACGGATCGAGTTGGGGGTGCATTGGAGTAGCGACGTAATTGCCAGCGCGGTCTTCGTCGCCGCATGGCTCGTGGTCCTCTCGAGTTTGTTCAAATCCGAAATCCACTCAGCGCGCATGGGCGCGGAGGAACAACGTAGCGACGTGGCCTGAGACCCGGACCGGACTCTGAGCGCCACGTGCCGGGGTCAACCCGTACCTCCGAAGGGCTCGACACAACGTGTCCCGATGTCTGCGTCAAGGTGCGACCCAGGCCGTCGCCTCAACGCGCTCGGCAATTTAGAAGGTCTTGGTCTCACCTGGAGTCATCCAACCGGAGAGTCGGGGTTGGCCCGGCCACGGTGCCCTCGAAGGCGGTGGCCGGCTCCCATATCCCGAGGGCCGGCCCCCGGGTAGCGGAGCATGCCGGGGCGACGCTTTTCACGAAACCGGGCCGCTGCACGAGGTTGCCTCGGTCTTTGCGAAGCCGTAGCGAGACTGGACGCCCTCGAGGTCGAAGAAGAGGGGCGTCCCGGGGCTTGCGGTGATGCTCTCTGCAGTCATGGACGGGACCGTGGAAGGGGCGTGAGCTGAGGCAATCACCGCCGGCGCGCCGCAAAGGATTCCCGGGCACAGCTGCGCCCCGTGGTTGTGCCCATTTGCCGTCTTGAACGCCAAAACCCCTGGTGTGGCAGTCTTTTCGCATGAAGGTGCACCTGGTCGATGGGACGTACGAGCTGTTCCGCCACTTCTTCGGCGCTCCTCCGCATCGCACAGCCGCCGGTGACGAGGTTGCCGCGGTGCGGGGTGTGGTCGGCTCCGTCCTGCAGCTGCTGGGCGACGGTGCGACGCATGTCGGTGTGGCGACCGACCATGTGATCGAGTCCTTCCGCAACGATCTCTGGCCCGGTTACAAGACGGGTGAGGGCGTCGATCCGGACCTCTGGTCGCAAGCCTGGCCCCTCGAGTCGGCACTCACCGCGCTCGGAGTGCTGGTGTGGCCCATGGTCGAGCTCGAAGCGGACGACGCCCTGGCCAGCGGGGCTGCCGTCGCCGACGCCGATTCGGAGGTGGAGCAGGTCATCATTTGCACTCCGGACAAGGATCTGGGGCAGTGCGTGCGCGGGACCCGCGTCGTGCAGCTCGACCGGCGGAAGGGCATCACCATCGACGAGGGTGGCGTGAAGGAGAAGTTCGGGGTCGGCCCGGCGTCCATCCCCGACTATCTGGCGCTTGTCGGCGACAGCGCTGACGGGTTTCCCGGACTGGCCGGGTGGGGAGCCAAGTCAGCCGCCGCTGTGCTGGCCCGGTGGCGCCACATCGAGGACATCCCGGCGGATCCCGTTGCCTGGGATGTCACGGTGCGCGGAGCCGCCAAACTGGCGACCACCCTGCAGGAGGGGCGTGACCAGGCGAGGCTCTTCAAGGACCTGGCGACCTTGCGCATCGACCGCTCCCTCCTGGGGAAGGTGGGCGACCTGCGCTGGGGCGGTCCGACGCCGGGGTTCGCGGCGGTGTGTGCCGCCATGGACGCTCCCGGGATCGCCCGGCGGGCAGAAGCTCTCGCCGCGACGCGCTGAGTTGGGCGGGAGCGCCCGGGCGCACGTTCCCGCCTATCCGGACGCCGCCACCGTCGGCGCCGAGCCGGAGAACGAGAGCCGGCGGAGGTAGAGGTCACGGCTGTTGGGGGATCCCACCGCACCGGGGACCCAGGCGTGGAAGGCGATCCAGAAGTCCCCGGCCGTGTCGGCGAACACCGACTCGCCCCCCGGTCCCGATACTCCGGGCCCGCTCGACAGAATCGGATTCGGGGTGGCATCGGTGCACGGGCCGACCGGGCCGGTGCAGGTGGCGACGCCGATGGCATAGTCGGCGCTGTCCCAGTCGTTGCCCGAGAAGAAGAGGTAGTAGCGACCGCCGGTGGTGACCAGGTTCGGGGCTTCGACGGTTCCGCCCTGCCACGGCTGGTCCGGTACCAACAGCTGCGTCGGATTCGTTCCCGGGCTGAACGACGTGCCGGACGGATCGAGTTGCTCGGACCAGATCTTCGAAGAGCCCGGACCACCGGACTTCCACAACAGGTAGGACGTTCCGTCGGTGTCGGTGAACGACGCGGGGTCGATGGAGCCACCGAGCGAGCTCTGGCACTCCAGCGGTGCCGTCGACTTGTCGGTGAACGGGCCCTCGGGAGCGCGTGACGTCGCCACCGAGATGCACTCGTTGCCGCTCCCGGCCACGTCGACGGCGTAGTAGAGGACGAACTTCCCGTGGATCAGCGCCACCGCCGGGGCCCAGGTGAAGTCGGCCGAGGCCCAGGCAGGGAGCCTCGGCAGGGCGTTCCCGACGGCCGTCCAGTGGACGAGATCGCTCGATTCGATGATCTGTATGTTCCCGGCCACCGAGTTCGTCGCGTAGGCGTAGTAGGTCTGGCCGACCAGAATGACGGACGGATCGGGGAAGTCGAAGGGGTAGACCAGTCCGGCGCTGGTGCCGCCGGACAGCTGTGCGCAGGCGCCCGAGACGGCCGAGATGTCCTTGGCGGCCTGGGCGTTGTTCTTCTGCGTGATCTGCCCGAACGCATTCTTGACGCCACCCAGACAGGTCTGCAGCGTGTCGATGCCGACCCCTTGCACGGAGGCGTGCGCGTTGGTGTTGGACAACGAGCCGTTCGTCGTGGCGAGTGCGCTCATGGTCGAGGCGATCGACGCCTGCAGGGCGTCCCGCTTCGAGGCCGTCACGGCTTTGGCGACCTCGGTCACCGCCACCCTCTGACGGAGTTCAGCGAGATGCGCGGTTGCCGCCACGAGTGCAGCTTGTTGATTCCGGGCCCGGGTCCGGGCGTCGACGTCGGTCCAGATGGCTGCGACGAGCACGGCGGCGAGTGCGACGACGGCCGCGCCGCACCGCAGACGGCGGGGAGACCGTCGGCGGTCAACCACTGGAGTCCTCTGCGGCCGTGCAGCTCGACGAGACAGAGTTCAGCGCCGCGATGGCGGTGGATTGCTTCCCGACCGCCAGCTCGTTCAAGGCCTGCTCCACACCGATCAGGCAGGTCTGCAGGGATGTGATGAGCGACGACTGCTGGGTCACGTGTGCTTGCGCCGCGGACAAGGACGTCTGCGCACCCAGGAGCTGTGACGAGTCCTGGTTCAGTGCAGTGGTGTCACTGCCGACCTGGGTCCTCAGGAGGTTCAGATCACGCAGCAGCACGTCGAGCTGCGCGGTGACGGCGTGTACCTGCCGCCGGGTGATGCTGAGCGAGTGTTGCGCCCGGTCGCCGTAGTGACGTTGTGTCACCTGATCGGCGATCAGAAGGCCCAGCGCGGCGACGAACAGCGCGCATGCCCCGATGGCGACGACCGGCCGCACCCGCCGCACCCGCCTCGCCCTCGGCCGGACCGGAGGACGCGGAGTCAGGAAAGGGCGATCGTCAAGTTCGAGCACGCGCCGGTTCCGGCCGCTCTTGACGCGAACGAGCGCCCCACCCAGCCATGCCTCATTGTGACACCGCCGAGAGCGGCCCCCCGTTCAGGAGCCGAGGTAGCTGGTGGACAGCGCCTCTTCCATTTCGGCCGGCGAGCCCCGGTGCGCGACGACACCCTGGAGGACGACCGCCGCACTGTCGGCAATGGGGAGTGCGGTGCGGGCGAATTGCTCGACGAGCAGAATCGAGAGGCCCACCTCGGCCAACTCGCGGACCTTGTCGTAGAGCTGACCGACCACAATCGGGGCCAGCCCCATGGAGAGCTCGTCGAGCAGCAAGAGTTTCGGGTCGGTGGCAAAGGCGCGAGCCAGCGCCAGCATCTGCTGTTCGCCTCCGGACAGCGTTCCGGCCATCTGTCGCCGCCGTCCGCTGAGTTGGGGGAATTGCGTGAACGCAACGTCCTCAATGCGGTCCATGGGCACGCCGACCTGCGTGGCCATCAAGAGGTTCTCCCGTACGCTGAGGTTGGGAAAGATGCCCCGCCCTTCGGGCACTGTGCAGATGCCCTTTCGGGCGCGCTCGTCCGCCGACTGCCGTGTCACATCGACGCCCTCGAAGCGCACCTCGCCGCCGCTCGACTCCAGGGTGCCGGCACAGACATTGAGCAGCGTGGTCTTGCCGCCCCCGTTGGGTCCGAGCAGTGCCATCACCGACCCCGTTGCGACTTCCAGGCTGACACCGTGGACGACCTCAATCGGACCGTAGCCGGCGCGGATGTCGCGCAGCTCGAAGATCGGCGTTGGCGCCGCACCGGCCGGGGACGCGACGTCGTTCACGGGGCACCGAGGTAGGCGTTCACCACGACCGGGTTGACCTTGACCTGCTCGGGTGTCCCACTGGCGATGACCTCGCCGTAGTCGAGGACGTGAATGTGCTCGCAGGTGTCCATGACCAGGCCGACATCGTGCTCGACCAGGCAGATGCCCAAGTCGCGCTCCTCGACGAGCTGGCGCAGCAACCGCCCGAACGCCTCGGTCTCCTGCTCGGTCTGTCCCGACGCGGGCTCGTCGAGGAGCAGGATCTTGGGCTGGGTCATCAGGGCGCGCGCCACCTCGACGACCCGCGCCCGTCCGGTCGGCAGCTCGCTCACCTCGCGGTCGGCCACGTCGCCCAGACCCACCAGCTCAATGACCGAGTCCGTTTCGGTGGCGACGTTGATCCGCCCCCGCCGCCCCCAGGTGTTGCGGATCTCACCGGCCACCTGAATGTTGTCGCGCACGGTCAGGGAGGTGAAGAGCTCCAGCCGCTGGTAGGTGCGGGCCAGTCCCCGGCGCGCTCGGCGCGCCGGTCCGGCCTTCGTCACGTCCTGACCGTCGATCGACACCCGCCCGGACTTGGGGGCCAGCAAACCGCTGACGACATTGAACAATGTGGTCTTGCCGGCCCCGTTCGGCCCGATCAGACCGGTGACGCCCCCCTTGGCCACGGTCAGCGACACGTCGCTCAGGACCTGGGCCCCACCGAAGGCCACGCACACCTCCGAGACCTCAAGAACGGGCATCGGCCACACCTTCGACAAGTGGTTCTGCGGGGGTCGGCACCGGCGCCGGTCTGTCCCGGGCTGGTTGTGCCTTGGCGGGGTTCGTGAAGGCCTCCGGCTGCACCAGGCGCCCCACTGCCGGCAGGGCGACCGCGACGAGCGCGGTCGCCAGAACGAGCCACCAGTTCCCCATGACCTTCGTGAGCACGAGGAGATAGGCCACGATCTCCGCCATCACCCCGAGGAGCAGCACGCCCTTGGTCTGCCACAGTGGCTTGTACCGGGCCACGATGTCGGGAACCGCCCCGCTCGGGTTCCGGCCGAGGCTCACACCGACCAGGGCCGGCGCCACCAGCGAGAGGTTTGCCATGACGCTCCAGAACCCCCCACCGCCGGCGTCCGTGCTCAGGTTCGAGAAGGTCGAGGTGAGGGCCTGGAACGCCGTCCCGGCCAAGATCCCGCCCATCAGCGCGCCGGCGACGCTGCCGATGCCGCCGACGACCGTGAGCATGACGAGGGCGAGGCTGATGAAGATGATGAACGTGTCTGAGTTCACACTGACCGACGCGCTGGACAAAAGGATGCCACCGAGCCCGGCGATGGCCGCAGAAATCATGAACACCGACAGCTTCAACTTGATGAGGTTCTGGCCCAGCGTCGCCGCCGCGGCGGGACTGTCCTTCATGGCGGTCAGTCGCCGCCCGTAGTTGCTGCGCCGCAGTGCGATCAGGCCGATGCCGATCAGAATGAAGATGCAGGTCGACGTGGTGAGAAATGTCTTCGACGAGCTGAGGTCGATCGGCCCCAGTTTCAGCGGAGGTATCTGCAGGGTGCCGTTGGGAAAGATCGAGTAGTTCAGGTGGAAGATCGGCAGCACGTGCGGCGCGATGTCAGCGATGATCATGTCGGACACGAAGACCCCGAACGCCAAGGTGGCCAGGGCGAGATACAGGCCGCGGAGGCGCAGGGCGGGGAGCGCGATGAGGCCGCCGACGACCGCCGTGAACGCCATGCCGAGGAGCAGCCCCCAGAAGGTGATCCGTTGGGCGGTCCCGGTCCCCGACAGCCCGAGGTGGAACACGATGATCGTCGCGATGGCCCCGAACGAGACCGGCGCCAGGTTGATCTCGCCGGCGTAGCCGGTGAGGAGGGTCAGGGACAGGGCGATGATGCCGAAGATGATGCCGACGGTGAGGGAACCCATGTCGCTGCTCCCCATGATCTGCTCCAGGGCCAGTACCACGACGAGCAGGATCACGCCCCATGTCGCGGCCGAGCGGAGGGTCGGGACGGTGAAGCGCTCCCGCGTCCGCAGCAGCGTGGCGCCGCGCAGTCGGTCCTGAGGCAGGACGATCAGGACCACGAACAGCACGATCATGGGCAGGGCGATGCGGAAGTTCGAGGCCCAGGACCACGACTCGGGGAAGTAGCCCAGGACGTACGTGCTGGCCAGGCCGAGGACGAGCGCCCCGGCGAACGTGAGCCAGATGCTCCGGAGGCGGCCGAACATCGCCGCCGCGATGGAGTCCAACACGAGCAGGGTCAGAACGTGGACGTCCAGGGTGCCCCCGCTGATCGGAGTGATCAGGATTCCGGCCAGGGCCGCCAGCGCCCCTCCCAGGGCCCATGAGAACGCCGCGAGCCGCTCGGGTCGCCCACCGTTGAGCTGGAGGAGTGCGGGATTGTCGACCACGGCCCGCATCGCAACGCCGGTCCGGGTGCTGGTGAAGAGCAGGCGGATGCCCACGGCGATGAGCACACCGCAGCCGAGGGCGATGGCCTCGTGGTCCGTGACGTAGACGCCCAAGACCTTGAATTTCGCCGTGTTGCCGAAGAACAAGCCATCGGTGCGCGGCACCCCGGGACTCCAGATCCACTGTGCCAGCGCGATCAACCCCAGCATGATGCCGATTGTCACCACGATCTTCGTCACATCGGCCGTCTGGCGGAGCCCCCGCATGATCCCGACGTAGAGGACCATGCCCAGCAGGGGTGCCAGCACGACGAGGACGGCGAAGAGAGCGAGTGGCGCCGGCCAGTTCCAGCCGTAGCGGAACTGCCAATAGGTGAAGGCGGCCAACATGGCCATGGCGCCCTGGGCGAAGTTGAAGATGCCCGACGTCGTGTAGGTGAGGACGAGCCCGGAGGCAGCGATTCCGTAGACGGCCCCCGTGACCAGGCCGAGGATGGTGTAGGTGAGGAACAGGTGCATGGCCGGAGCTCCCTCGCTCAGGTCAGGCGGTAGGCGGGCTGACGATCGGGGTGCTCACCCCTGCGGCTTGAGGACCGAGGAGGTCGCGTACTGGGTGGCATAGCCCTGGGCGTTCAACGGGGTGCCGATCACGGAGCCGGTGTTGGCCACGACGTACTTGGAGGAGCAGTCGAACGTCCCGAGCTTCTTGGGGTAGGCCTGCACCCACTTGGTCCCGTCGAGCTTCATCAGGAGACCGCAGTTCGGGGGGATGTTCTTGGCCGGGTTCCCCGATGCGTTGAGCCCGCCGCCCGTCCAGTTCGTCACTTTGGAGAGGTGGTTGATCATGCATTGGCGGGTCAGGGTGGAGCCGCACGCCTTGGCCTCGGTTGCCCAGAGGAGGAACGACGAGGTGGCCTGCTCACCCAGCTGCGAGGTCAGGCCGCCGTACTTCTTGACGATCGAGAGGTACTGGCTCACGGCCGGCACGACCTTGGCCGCCTCGAGGGGCTCGTAGGAAAGGCGGACGTAGACGTTGTTGGCCAGGCCGTCGGTGTTCCACTTGGCGAAGTCCGCCGTGTAGGCGCCCGAGTCCATCACCCAGATCGGGTCGTAGCCGATCTGGCTCTCTGATTCGAAGGCGCCGTACAGGGTCGCTCCGGGCGTGGCGTCGTTGAAGATGATCTGTGCGCCACAGCTCTGCAGCTTCTGCACGAAGGGTGTGTAGTTCGCCTCGCCGTTGTAGTCGATGTTGGCGACGCAGCCGGGGATGAACTTCCAGCCGGCCTCGGTGAATGCCTGCACGGCCTTGTTCGTCGAGGACTCCTGGGTGGAGAGGGTGGAACCGTAGATCCCCACCTTCTTGGTCTTCGAGCCGAAGAGCTTCTCCGCCTCGTACGCGCTCGAGACCGGGCTGGCGTTGGCCGGGTTCGGGGAGGCCTGGTACATCTCGTAGGCGTTGGCGACCACCGGGGCGACGGTGAACCCCGGCACGGCGGCCAGGTTGCACCCGAGGCGGGTCTGCTCTGCCGCCCCATCGAGGGCGAAGCCCTCGCCGACCAGCATGAAGTCCTGCTTGCACTCCTGAGATACGACCGAACCCACGTTGGTCACCGCGGCGTTTCCGTAGTCGCCGACGAGCTTGCGTCCCTCGATGCCGCCCTGAGCGTTGCACCACGCGATCATGGCCTTCACCGCGTCGCCCATCTCCTGGTCGAGACCGGGAAGCCCGGAGAAGCCCCGGTCATCGCCGTAGGCGATGTTGATGGTGGTGTTGGTGACACCCTGGTCCGTGGCGCCTGTGGCGTGCCCCTTGCCACATGGCGAAGGGAGGGTGCCGAACGTGGCGGAGGACGTCGATGCGGCACCGCCGACTCCGGGAGTGACGAGCACACCCGCCGCGGTAAGCGCGGTGAGCATCAGTCCCGCCCCCAGGGTCCGCAAGCCGGTGGCCCTCTTCATCAATCCCAACCCCCTGTTCGTGGCGCCAAACCCTGTGACGGGTTGCGCCCCCCATCCCTTAAGAAAACTTTAGAACACGTTCCTGTTTGGGCACACTAGCAATCCGGGGGTCAAAAATCTTTGCGCCACCTGAGTCGGCACTTACGCACGGTCCGCCGTCTCGATGTGGTAGCGCTCGGTGTAGTCCCCGAACTCGTCGGCGAGGCCGGCGTAGCTCCAGCCGAAGTCGCCCGGGTCGTAGCGGTGCCGGCCGAAGGCGTCCTGGGGCCGGTTCTCGAGGTGGGCCTGCATGCGGCGGGCGTGGAGTGAGCCGACCTCCTCGTCGAAGCCCTCGTAGAGCTTGCGAACAGCTCCGACCGGGTCCGCGATCAAGCTTTCGTAGGAGAGGTGCTGGCACCAGCCGTCACCGGTCTTCTCGTCGAAGGCCATCGCCGAGCGCAGTGCGAACGCGCACTTGCGCTTCCACTCCTCGGCCGTGGGCCGTGGGTCCTTCCGGCTGGTCAAGACCCGTTGGCCGGCGTTGGCCAGACTGGCCAAGGACGTGACGACGGGCCCCGGGTCGCGGTGTGTCCAGATGACCCGGGCGTCGGGATAGGCGGCGAGCATCGCCTCGAGGTGCCACAGGTGGTTGGGCGTCTTGAGGATCCAGCGCTCGGTGGGTTGGCGCGACTGCAGCGTCTGCAGGGTCAGTCGGTGCTGTTCGTAGGCCGACGTCATGTCGGCCTGCTCGAGCCAACGGGCGTAGGTGGGGACGTGGGCCTGGGTTTCGAGCGCGAGGGCGCGGATGTCGTACATGAAGAGTGCGACGCACTCCTCGGCCACGGTGGCGCCGAAGGGGTGCATGGCCTTGAGCGGCGGGTTGAGCTTCATCAGGCCGTCGAGGTCCTTGGCCGTCTTGGCGATACGTGGATCCTCCGCCGCTTCCTCTAGGGAGATGGGCGGGATCGGATGGGCCGCCTCCCACTGGAGCAGCGGTCGCGCCACCGGATCGAGGCCGAGCAGGATCGACAGGAGACTCGTTCCGGTCCGGGGCAGGCCGACGATGATCCACGGGCGCTCGATGCGGCCTTGCCTGACCTCGGGGTGCTCCACCGACCAGCGCTGCACCGCGATGCGGTTGGCCAGCGCGGAGGCCAGCATCTTCGCTATGAGGAGGCGTCCGAAGGTCGTCAGCGCAGCCTCGTCTTCGCACGCGCGTAGGTAGACCTCCAGGGGCTCCCGGTAGGAGTCGCTGCCGAAATCGTCCGATCCCGCCTGCTTGACGGCGGCGGCCGTCACCGATGACGGCCTCAGCGAGGGGAGGGTGGGTCCCGCGCGGGCGAGTTGGGCCCCCGTCCAGTTGAGCGCCCGCAGAGGTGGGCTGCGCAGTTCGGCGTCGCGCCAGGTGTACTCGACAGTGCTCATCGTTTTCCCGTCACCGCACGACCACCACGGTGCGGCCGACCGAGCGCCGCGCCGCGTGCTCGTCAAGAGCACGACCGGCGTCTTCCATGGAGACGCGGTTGCCGATGACGGGCCGGATAGCACCCTCTGCGGCCAGGCGCAGCAGGTCGGCGTGGATCTGGTCGGCCACGTCCCGTCCGAACGGATTGAACCCGAACCGCCGCATGCCCGGATCGACCGAGTCCGCCCAGGCCACCATGACGGCCACGATGTCGATGTTCCCGATGCACGCCATCCGGAGTGGCCGGCCGGTCATGCCGTTTGCGTCGTCGTCGGCGAACCCCACCGCCAGGTACCGTCCGCCGTGAGCCGTGCACCGCCACGAGCGCTCCACGAAGTCGCCCCCGGTCAGGTCGTAGACCACGTCGGCCCCGGCGTCGCCGGTGGCCACCAGGACCGCCTCCACGAAGTCCTCTTTCGTGTGGTCGATGACGAGGTCGGCTCCGAGCGACGCGCACAAGGCACCTTTCTCGGAGCCGCCGGCGACCGCGATCACCCTCGCCCCGGCGGCTCTGCCCAGTTGTATCCCTGCACTGCCCAGGCCGCTGGCGGCCGAGTGCACGACCAGCGTCTCGCCCGACTGGAGACGTCCACGTTTAAAGAGAGCGAGGTGAGAGGTCTGGAACGACAGGAGGAAGGCGGCGGCCTCGGCGTCGTCGAAAGCCGGGGGAGCCTCGAAGACCGAGATGGCGTCCGCGATGGCGTAGTCGGCGATGCCCCCGAGGGCGTTCTTGGTGATGGCGACGACCCGGCGGCCGAGCCAGGACTCGGCACCGTCACCCGCGGCGTCGACGACGCCGCACACGTCCATCCCCAGCGTGAACGGGGGAGGAGTGGGTACCGAGACGAGGTTGCCGAGGCAGCGGTCGATGTCATTGAAGTTGAGTGAGGCGGCGCTCACCTGCACCCGCACCTCACCCGGTCCAGGCTCGGGACGTGCAACGGTCTGCACGGCCAGGACCTCGCCCGGTGGACCATGGCGGGTCACCTGCACGGCTCTCATGTCTGCCACGCGCTCTCCCCCTGCATTGTCGGAACCAAGCCGGCGAGAGATCCAGACGGTCTCCCTCCCCGGAGCGCTGCGAGGTTACAGCCTCCCCTCACGAACGCCGGAAGCGCCTCACCCTACGTTTGGTTATGACGCTTCCAGAACGCGGCCTCGTCATCGTTCTCCGTGAAACGAGGAGCATTCCAGAGGTCAGATCCGTCCCAAATGTCCGCTCCACTTATGTCGAGTGACGCGCGCAAGGCATTCAACACGTCCACCAGGATCAGGGGTCGAGCCCTGAGCGGCATCTGCTGCGCAACCGTGTCTCGGATGTCCACGGCCCGCCTCAGTGCCTCAAAGAGGATTTTTGTACTGTCGTCCCCGGTCCATTCTCGCCAACGAGGATCCTCCCATCTCCAGCCGTGCATGTATTCAGGATGTTGAGGGTCGTGGGCGTTCACGGTCCAAGGCTTGCACATCGCGATTTCGAAGCGGCACACCGCCGCCGCGGTGCGCCTCGACGCCGGAAGTACATGGCCGATTCGCCTGATCGGGTGCCAGGGTCGGCGCGCGGCAGGTCCTCCGTTCCCGTTAGCTTGACGGGGATTATGGATCGCCCACCCAGCACATTGATCCTGTTGCACGGCTTCGGGTCCTCCTTCGATCACAACTGGCGGCAGTCCGGCTGGGTCGACATCCTGGCTGACTTCGGTGTCGCCGTCCCCGCCATCGACCTGCCGGGTCACGGATCGTCTCCGCCACTGACCGATCCGGCGGACTACGCCGACATGGATGAGGAGGTCCGCCGCGCCCTCCCCGCCGACAGGCCCATCGCGGCTGTCGGTTTCTCGGCTGGAGCGGAACTTCTTCTGCGCCTGGCTGTGGCCGAGCCAGAGCGGTTCGATCGGATCGTCCTCCTCGGGCTCGGAGACAATGTGTTCGAGTCGGGCGACCCGGCTGCACTCGTGGCGGCGCTGGAGAGCAATGAAGAACCGGAGGACGTTCGGGCTCGGCTGTTCCGCCGGCTGGCCCAGTCCGCGGGCAACGACCCGAGAGCGCTCTCGGCCTTCCTGCGTCGGCCGCACCGGCCGACCACCGACGAAGAGCTGTCGACGCTGCAGTGCCCGGTCCTGATAGTGCTGGGTGACCGGGACTGGGTGGGGCCGGCCGACCGGCTGATGGCGGCACTGCCGTCGGCCTCGTTGGTCACGCTCGCCGGCGTCGATCATTTCGCCACACCGTCGGACTTCGGTGCGATTGACGCCACGGTCAAATTCCTCGGCCTCGATTGACCGTCCGTCATCCGCCCCGTTCGGGTGTCCAGATCGTCGGAGAGGCGTCGTTGGTCACACGTTGAGAGACAGTGCCCCCAGATGCCCCTCAAATCGCCGCGAGGTGCTCTTCGATGGTCCCCGCGAGTGAGGGATCCCGATCGTTGTCCATGAGGAAGAGCGCGTGTCGTAGCCGGAATGCCGTTTCGAGTGGTGCTGGGTCTGGGTCAAGACCACGTTCGCTGGCATAGGGTCGCCACGCTCGTGACGACAGCTTCGTGAACTCGATCCGGTGATCACGCCAAAGTCCGGTTCCCCACTCGCTGAGATCGAAGTCCCAGAACGGGTGGTCGATGCGTGCCGTCTCCCAGTCGAGGATGCCGGTGAGCTGCCCGTCGACGACAAGAAGCTGATCCTCATGGAGGTCGCCGTGCACGAGAACATGGTGCAACTCCGAGGCCAATTCCAATTGCTCGCCCCACTGCTCGACTCGATCGCTGCACGCCAGGCGATCGGCCGCCTCCGCCACGGCCTGCCGAGTGGTCGCAGGGTCAAGTGCACGGCGGAGCCAGAGGTTGTCGGTGCGATCGTGATGGGCGGGAGGTCGCGAGCCGGGTAGCTCCGGTGGTGTCATTTCGTGCCATTGCGCGATGGAGTGACCAAGCTGATCAAAAAGATGGCTGGCGTCGACGGGGTGGGTGCCGGGAAGTCGGGAGACCGCAGCGAAGGGATAGGGATAAATGGTCTCGTCCCGCCATTCGGCGAGCACTCGGGGCACAACCGTGAGTCCCTTCGCCTCCAACGCGCGGCACGTGAGCAACTCGCGCTCAAACCACTCGACGTCGGGCGCTTCCCGCGGGAAGAGGTACGCGCATGCCGTCGAGAGGAGTACAAGCTTGTTCCAGCCGGTGAAGTCGACTTCCAGTGGTTCATCTCCGAGTTCGGCTATTGCGCGAAAACGGATCAGGCGGGGCGGGATGAGGACGGCCCACAAGGGATCTCCCGTCACCACCGGGCTATGCCTGCCCGGAGCCGATCAGGTCCCAGCGGTTGCCGGCGACGTCGAAGAAGACTGCGACCCTGCCGTACGACTCAGTGCGTGGAGCGACGACGAATTCGACGCCATTGGACGTCATTCGTTCGAAGGCCTGATCGAAGTCGTCCACACGTAAGAAGAACCCGACACGTCCGGCGACCTGATTCCCGACACGGGAAGCCTGGTCCAGCCCGTCGGCCTGCGCGAGCAGAATTCCCGCCTGGCCTCCGGGCGGGCGTACGACCACCCACCGTTTCGGTCGTCCATCGTTCGTGACAGAGGGGGAATCCTCTATCAGATCGAATCCCAGCTTTTCGACGAAGAACGCAATGGCCGGGTCGTATCTCTCGACGATCAGCGTCACGAGCTCCACTGAGGCCACACGCAAGTCTTCCACGACATCGACATTTCGAAACAGATCCGACGCGAGGATCGGGTGCTTCCTGCATGACGTGATCGGTCGAGGGCACAAGCCGTCGGGTCGCAGTGGGATCACGTACTCGTTGCTCTTGCTCTCGTAAACGTCGATCTGCTCGAAACGCGGGTTTCTCGCGTCCCACGCATCTCCCGTTTTGACGTCGACGACAGGGGTATTCCTACGCCAACCAAACAGGAGGGTTGAAAGATGGTTGGAGCCGGAGGACTCGTCGCGAGCATCATCGCCATTGCGATCGGTGCCGTGCTTGATTACGCCGTGACCGTGAGCCCTGACCAACACGGGTTCAACGTGAACAAGGTGGGCGTCATCTTGATGATCGTTGGAGTGGTCGGAGCGGTGTTGTCCATCATCGCCATGGCCGTGGGCAACACGCAACGCCGTCGGACGGTCGTCGAAGATGGCCAAGGGACCGTTGCTCGTCGAGTTGATTCGACGTACTAGTCAGTCGTACGTCACCGATCACCTACATACAAGAGAGGTTCTTCCATGTTATTGATTCTGGCACTGTTGCTCGTTTTGATTCTTTTCGGGGCAGGTTTCGCAGTTCACCTGTTGTGGATTGCGGCGGTTGTCCTTCTCGTCCTTTGGCTCGTCGGATTCGCCATTGGGCGGGGTGAGGGCGCGGGAACCCACAAGTTCTATCGCTGGTAATGCATTGTTTTGCAGGACTCGAGTGATGGATCCGATTGCGACTCGGCCCCCTTCGGGGGGTCGAGTCGCGTCGTGTGGCGGTTGAGGCCTTGACGCAGGCGCTGGGTCGATTGGGTACGCGATGGAGCCGGAGGCGGGATGGCCGAAGACGACCACCTAGCATTGTCGGCCGTGGCTGTGTGCTCGTGCTGCTCGACGTCAGTGGAATGGTGGGTTCGACTGCGATCGCATCCCGACCTGCCGATCTGCCATGACTGCCTTGCTGGACTCAATGGACAGCGAGACGGCCAACTGCAGCTTCTGTCAGGGCAGTGGTTGGTCACGGGTGTCGAGGTGGTTTTCCAGGTCGCCGATGTGGCTCGCTCGACCACCTGGTTCGAGCGAGCTGGCTTCGACGTGTCGAGGCACGACGACACCTACGCCTTCGCTCACCGGGATCGAGACCTCACGATTCATCTGGCCCGAGTCGAAGAAGGCGAATCCCCCGGCCACGGCGTTCTCTACATGCACTGTCAGGACGCTGGTCGAGTGGCCGAGGAGCTGAGGCAGGCCGGGATCGAAGTGGACGGCCCCCGGAATGAGGAATACGGAAAATGCGAAGGCTCGGTTGTCGACCCCGACGGGAACGTGCTTCGCTTCGGCAGCCCCATTCGCTGAGGCACGACCCGACGCCTGGGCTGAGCCCGACGCCCGAGGAGGCTGACCCTGGGCACCCAAGGATCGCCGCTTCCCGAGGACCGAGTCCGTCCAGCAGCCGAGGATGCTCGCGATCGAAGAGGCCCGGGCCGGTAGGCAAAGCGGGAAATTTCGCACCGAAGGGGTATGGAGAGAAAAGAGGGGGCTGACAACGAGTCACCGCGGAGGTGTCGACTGATGGACGTCCAGTTCTTGACGAGCATCGCCCCGATCGTTCGGGACGTCGGAGCCTCTCGGTCCTTTTACACGGATGCCTTGGGCCTGGAGTTCGAGGGCCACGAGGGCGACTACGTGTTCACTCACGAACTCGAAGGGACGAAGCACTTCGGACTCTGGCCTCTTGCTGAGGCGGCGAGCGCCTGCTTTGGAACCACGGAATGGCCCGCCGAGATCCCCGCTCCCCAGGCGAGCATCGAGTTCGAGGTTGCTGACGTGACCGCGGCCGCAGCTGAGCTCACCGCCAAGGGCTATCGCCTCATCCACGGTGCCCGGACGGAGCCGTGGGGTCAGATCACCGCACGTCTGCTGAGCCCGGAAGGGTTGCTCGTGGCTGTCTGCTATTCGCCGGCGCTTCGGGACCCGTAAGACGATCCGCCGTGCCGAAGGGTACCGAGGGTGCTCGGGCGAATTCCGGTCGGTCGAGCATGGCCGCTCTTCGTCGACGCCGGATCCGGCCGTTCTCGTCGATTCGTGCCGAGGCACTTGACGGCATCCATGATCACCTGCAAGGTGGCCCTCGGGCTGGTACGAGTGCCCAACAACACAACGACGAAAGGGAGGACCGAGCATGGGACTATCCATTGGCGAAACAGCGCCGGATTTCGTGGCCGACACGACGGAAGGCAAGATCGCGTTCCACGACTGGATCGGCGACTCGTGGGCGGTCCTGTTCTCACATCCCAAGGACTTCACGCCGATCTGCACCACCGAGCTCGGTTACATGGCGAAGCTCAAGCCGGAGTTCGACAAGCGCGGGGTGAAGGTCATCGGGTTGTCCGTCGACAGTACGGAGAACCATGCGAAGTGGGCCGATGACATTGAGGAGACGCAGGGCACCCGCCCCAACTACCCGATGATCGGTGACACCGACTTCGCTGTCTCCAAGCTCTACGGGATGCTGCCGGCGAGCACGTCGGGCGACCCGAAGGACCGCACCCCGGCCGACAACCAGACGGTCCGCAACGTGTTCGTGATCGGTCCGGACAAGAAGATCAAGCTGATTCTGGTCTACCCCATGACGACCGGTCGCAACTTCGACGAAGTGCTCCGGGTCATCGACTCGCTGCAGCTCACCGCCAACCACCGCGTGGCCACTCCGGTCAACTGGAAGCAGGGTGAGGACGTGGTCCTCACCGGTGCAGTCTCAAACGACGAGGCCAAGGAGATCTACGGCAGCTGGAAGGAGCCGAAGCCCTACATACGCATCGTTCCGCAGCCGAGTTGAGCTGACCGATGGATGGGTCGGACTCCGCCCCCCGGCTAGCGGCTGCCGAAGGCCCGCCCCGGGTCGACGCCCATGGCGGGAATGGGCTGGTCGGTGGCGAACCGATAGAGGATCGTCCGCATGTACATTCCGGCGGCCTGGGCGTACATCGAGATGCCGATGAGGAGGACGAACCCGACGATGGCGACCGGGACCCCGATGACGTCGGCATGCTTGGCGATGCAGACCACACCGAGAGCGAGCACGAGCAGGGCACCAAGTGACAGGCCGAGGAACAGGAACCCGAACCGCAACCCGCCCCGGGCGACCGTGCCGAACCGGGCCTTGAGGATGGAGGAGGATCGCTTGATCGCCCCGAACGGGCCGATGTTCTCGAAGGCGAGGACGGGGATCACGAGGAACGTCGCCACCGCCCAGGCCAGGCCGCCGGCGACGCCGATGAGACGGCCGACCAGACCCAGGCGTTGCTCGAGCACGCGGATCGCCGTCCCAACCACGGCCGAGAGGATGGCCCAGCTGAAGATGACGCTCCGCCGTCCCCAGGCCTGAGCCAGCGACCCGCCGATAGTGGGCGTGCGTCCCTCAATGCGGTCGTTGGCGGCGAAGACCAAGGCCACATTGAAGATCACCGTTGCTGCGGTGGCCACGACGGAACCACAGGCCAGAGCCACAATGACGCCGAGGCCGTTGCGGCCGAAGGCCAGTCCGACGGGCCCGGCGACGACGGCGAAGGCGATGACGGCGGAGATGGTCGCCATGACCGGAAGCCAGATCATCTGTCGGTCCTGCCGGAACAGCCGCAATGAGACGCGGAGGATCGCCTTCCCGGTTGGGTTCGTCGCCGCCATCAGTCCGCCCTCTCTCTCGGTGCCCACGTCCACCACCGGTGTCGACACAAAGTGAAGGCGGGTGGAGTCGCTGTTGTGCGGGTGGTGAGATTTCGGTCTCCGATGCCCTGCGACGTCCCAAAAGCGGAGGGAGTGGGATTTGAACCCACGGAGGCTTGCACCTCGCAGCTTTTCAAGAGCTGTGCATTCGTCCGCTCTGCCATCCCTCCAGGCGGCTCATGTTAGGTGAGGGGTCCCGTCTGCCGGCTCACCCGGCGACCCACTCCGCCAGTTCGACGACGACGCCCGGTCCGTCCAGGAAGACCAGCTTGCGATCGTGATAGTCGAGGACTTCGTTCCGCGGCGTGATGCCGTTCGCCGCCAGGTGCGTGAGCATGGCGGCCAGGTCGTTGACCCGGAAGCACACGTGGTTGAACCCCGTGCGGTCGAGCGTGCCCGCCCCGCCGTCCACCTTTATGGGCGGCTGGTGGAAGAAGAGCAGCTGGATTTCCTGGTGCACCTCGGCCCCCTGCAGCACCAGGGTCACGTGATCGGACTCCCAGCCCGGAATGCCCATGTAGTCCGACACCCGTTCGCCCGACGCCACCACCGCGATGCTCTCCTCGAAGCCCAGTAGTCCGAAGAACCGTCGCGCTTCGTGCAGGTCGGTGACCACGATCGTGATGTGATCGAAGCCCTCGGTCCGTGCTCTGACCATGCCCGCCCCCTTGTGTGTCGTATCCCTATGGTGTCTGTTCGCGCTGCGCCGCGTCTCGAGCCCGGCTCCGCAGCCGCCCACGCGTCGCCTGGTCGAGCAGCACCTTGCGCAGCCGCACCGCCTTGGGCGTCACCTCGACGCACTCGTCCTCGCTGATGAACTCCAGCGCGTGCTCCAGTGAGAAGTTCATGGCGGGCGTGAGTCGCTCGAAGTCCTCCGCAGTGGCCGAGCGGATGTTGTTCAGCTTCTTCTCCTTGGTCGGGTTGACGTCCATCTCCTCGGCGCGGGCGTTCTCCCCGATGATCATGCCCTCGTAGACCTCTTCGGCCGGTCCGATGATGAGCGTCCCCCGTTCCTGCAGGTTCATGAGGGCGAACGTGGTCGACGCGCCGCGCCGATCGGCCACCATCGACCCGTTGCGCCTGGTCCGGAGGTCACCGTGCCACGGCTCCCACCCGTCGAAGACGTGGTGCAGGATCCCGGTGCCGCGGGTCTCGGTCAGGAACTCGGTGCGGAACCCGATGAGGCCCCGGGCGGGGACCCGGTAGTCGAAGCGGACCCACCCCGTTCCGTGGTTGACCATCTCGAGCATGGTGCCCTTGCGCAGCGCCAGCAACTGGGTGACCACGCCGAGGTACTCGTCCGGTACGTCCACACTGACCCGCTCGACCGGCTCGTGCACCTTGCCGTCGATCTCGCGGGTGACCACCTGCGGCTTGCCCACCGTCAGCTCGAAGCCCTCCCGGCGCATCGTCTCGACCAGCACGGCCAGCTGGAGCTCCCCACGGCCGAGCACCTCCCACATGTCCGGACGGTCGGTCGCGGTCACCCTGATGGCCACGTTGCCCACCAGCTCGGAGTCCAGGCGGGCCTTCAAGAGGCGGGCCGTCAGCTTCGTGCCGTCCGTTCCCGACAGCGGCGATGTGTTGATGCCGACGGTCATGGCCAGGCTCGGCTCGTCGACGGTGATGGCCGGGAGGGCGACGGGATGGTCGGGATCGGCCAGGGTTTCGCCGATGGTCACTTCGGCCAGGCCCGCCACCGAGACGATCTCCCCGGGGCCGGCCGACTCCGCCGGCACCTGGTCCAGCGCCTCGGTCACATAGAGCTCGGTGATCTTTGCCCTCTCAATGGTGCCGTCGAGGCGGCACCACGCCACCGGGCTCCCCTTGACCAGAGTGCCGTTGTAGACCCGGCAGATGGCCAGGCGGCCGACGTACGGGGACGCCGACAGGTTGCAGACCAGCGCCTGTGTCCCGGCCGCCTCGTCGAAGGACGGGGGCGGGACGTGCGAAATGATGGCCTTGAACAGGGGCTCGACGTTCACGCCCTCGACGCCGGCCTCGGTGCTGACCCAGCCCGCCCGGGCGTTGGCGTAGAGGATCGGAAAGTCGATCTGGTGCTCGTCGGCGTCGAGGTCGAGGAAGAGCTCCTCGACCTGGTGCACCACCTCGGCGATGCGGGCGTCGGCCCGGTCGACCTTGTTGATCACCAGCACGACCGGGAGCCGGGCCTCCAGAGCCTTCCGCAGGACGAAACGGGTCTGGGGCAAGGGCCCCTCCGAGGCATCCACCAGGAGGAGGACGCCGTCGACCATGGTCAGCCCCCGCTCGACCTCGCCCCCGAAGTCGGCGTGGCCCGGCGTGTCGACGATGTTCATTTTGACCCCGCCCCAGCGCACGGCCGTGTTCTTGGCCAGGATGGTGATGCCCTTCTCCCGCTCGAGGTCGCCGGAGTCCATTACCCGGTCGGTCAGCTCCTGGTGCGCGCCGAAGGCACCGGTCTGGCGCAGGAGCGCGTCGACCAGGGTCGTCTTGCCGTGGTCGACGTGCGCCACAATGGCCACGTTCCTGATGTCGTCGCGGGTCTGCATGGGGGGACCAACGATAGATGACCTGGACGGGTCCCCTTAAGCAGCCGACCGCAGCGGCGTTCCGCCGCCGCCCAGCGCCAGCTCCACCGCCTCTGCCCCCAGGGTGAGGGCCGCCGGTTCGGGCTCGACCCGGACCAGGTGGCACGAGTCCGGCCACCAGCCGACGACGCGGCCGGGTGCCGCGCCGCTCCCCAGGCGGAGGGACTCGACGAGGGTCACGAGGGCGAGCTCGGCACGCACCGAGCTCCGGCGGGGCCCCGACAGGACGACGAGATGCGCGTGCGCGGTGCGTACGTCGGCCCGTCCACGCAGAGCGAGCAGCGCCGAATGGGGACTGTCCCACCAATGGTCCCGTCCGACCACGGGGGTGGAGGCGAACGACGACCAGTCGAGGGCGCACCACAGGCGGGTCGCCCACGTCACGGCCTCGGCGCCGACGGCGGCGCGGCCGGCGGGGGAGAGGCCCTCGACCCAACGGTCGAGCTGGGTGGCCGACGAGCTGCCCTCGCGCACCCAGCGCGATGACTCGGCCAACCGGCACCGCACCGCGTCGAGCGGCGACCGCGCCGTCCCCCCGATCAGGAGGCGCACGGCTGCGACCCCGATGGATCGCCGTGCCGTGCGGGCGGTCCAGGCGAACGCGTCGGCCTGGCCCGGGTCGTCGGCGTCGTCGTGACTGGCGTAGGCGGTGCGTACCTCGTGGTCGGTCACACGGAACCGGGCCGCGCCGGCCCGCCGGACGGCCAGGCCGGCCAGCTTGGCTTTCGCCTCGCCGAGGGCGCGGTCCCACAGGACGGGGTCGACGACGGGAACGGGCTCCACCAGCGCGTCCATGAGTCGGTTATCCATGCGTCGTGGCCTGCGACAGCCAGGCGGCGATGTGCGAGGCGATCGCCCGAAGGTGCTCTTCCCGCACGTCTTCCACGGCGTAGCGCCCCGAAGCCGACTCCACCAGCGCCAGCCGGAACGGGGGAGCGCCACTGCGCAGCGTCTCGAGGAGCGACAAGTAGTGCAGCGACCGCCGCGCCGCGGCCCACGGCCCACCACTGGACAACCCGAGCGCGCAGAGCGACGCGGTGCGCCGTTGGGGCAGCCCCACCAGGAGGTCGAACATGCCGTGCAGCACGATCCTGCCGCCGGCCAGCGGGATGGCCACGCGATCGTTGGTGCGCGGCATCCAACCGGGCGCGAAGCGGGGAACGAGCCCGCTCAGGTTCCGGGCGTGCAGTGCCAGCGTCTCCGCCAGGCCGGCTCGTGCCGCTTCCGGCAGTGACTCGATCCGCTGCGCGTCGGCATCGTCCCCGCAGGCCCGCAACGCATCGAGCGCGTCGGCCAACGGGTTGTCGATCCCTCCGGTGTGCACGAGCTGGCGCAGCAGGGTCTGCACCAGTCGCGAGAGGAGGACCCCCTCCGCTCCCGTGCCGGCGCCACTCTGCTCCTCGTGGAATCCGAGCAGTTGGCGCGGTCCCAGGACGAGCGGGGGCGCGTGCTCTCCCCGGGCCGACACGACGTCGTAGGCGGCGTCTTCGAGCCAGGCCCGGAGTCCGCCGGCCAGCCCGGGGTCGAAGCTGGGGCGGGAGGCGGCGTCACCGCGCAGGAGCGCCAGGACCTCGTCACCCGTGCCTCTGTCCGCGGGCGCGCCACCCGGAGGGCCCGGCCGGAGCAGGGGACGTGGTGCGACGAGGACCATCGGTGCAGTGTGCCCACGGGGTGTGACACTCCTCTACCCTGAGACGGACATGGCAACCGCGCTCGTGCTGGCGTCCGCCGGCAACACCGCTTTCTTCGTGATCTTCGGGATCTTCGTGGTTGCCCTGCTCGCCCTTGTGGTGGTCGTCATCTTGTGGGCGGTGCGCCACGACGTCGCCGGGCGGAAGGCATGGCGGGCCCGGCAAGAGGCCCGCGTGCGGCCGCGTTCGGACCCGCCAACCGGCGCGTCGTGACCGACGCCAACCACTTCGCCGCAGCGCCGTCGCTGTCGTTCACGGGGCGCGTGCGGGCGCGCTGGGCGCAGCGCCGACACCACTCGAACGGCGGGCGCCGGACACCGGAGCGGACGGCCTTCGTCCTCGCCGGCGGGGGCAGCCGGGGCGCCGTCCAGGTGGGCATGCTCCAGGAGCTCATCCGGCGCGACATCCGGGCCGACCGTGTCTTCGGCGCCTCGGTCGGCGCCATCAACGGCGCGTCCTATGCCGGACAGCCGACGTTGGAGAACGCCGAACGGATGGCCGACATCTGGCGTGCGGTGAAGGGCACCGACATCTTTCCCCGGGGCCCGCTCGATGGCCCCTGGGCCTTCTTGCAGAAGAGGCCGTCCGTGCACGCCAACACAGGGCTGCGGGCGATCATCGAGGCCGGCATCGACTACGAGAACCTCGAGGACGCCACCATCCCGGTCGAGGTGGTCACGACGTCCCTCACCGACGGGCGCGAGCGCTGGATCGGCCACGGCCCGGCTGTCGAGGCGATCCTGGCCTCTTCGGCCATCCCGTCCATCTTCCCGCCGGTCATCATCGACGGCGACATGCTCGTCGACGGCGGCGTGGTCAACAACGTGCCGATCAGTCGGGCGATCGCCGCCGGGTGCGACCGCATCTTCGTCCTGCTGTGCGGCCCGTTGCACTACCACCCGCCGGCGCCGCGCCGCCCGGTCGAGGCGCAGTTGACAGCCTTCTTCGTCGCCATCCACGCGCGGTTCGTCCGCGAGCTGGCCTCGCTCCCGCCGGGCGTCGAGGTGGTCGTCTTCAGCGGGGGCGGCGAGCCCTCGGGCCAGTACCGCGACTTCTCCGCCACCGCGACCCTGATCGACGAAGGGCGGGCCGAGGTGGCCGACGTGCTCGATCGCTATGCGGGCACCTCGCACGAGTTGACCGCGGCCAGGACGCCGGCGTCATGACCACGGACTCATCATGAACACGGGGCGCTATCTGCTCTCCAACGACGCCCCCGAGGCGATGGACCGCTTCACCGCCTTCACCACCCTGTTCGATCCCGCCACGTTCCGGCATCTCGAGGGCCTCGGCCTGGCGCCGGGCTGGCGCTGCTGGGAGGTGGGGGCGGGTGGGACCTCGGTGGTCGACTTCCTCTCCGGACGGGTCGGCTCCGAAGGCCACGTCCTCGCCACCGACATCGACGTGTCGTGGGCCGGCGGGGCCGTCGCCCCCAACGTCGAGGTCCTCGAGCACGACGTCGGCACCGATCCGCCCCCGGCCGGACTGTTCGACCTCGTCCATGCCCGGCTTGTCCTGGTGCACGTGCCGGCCCGCGACGCCGCCCTGGCCACCATGGTCGCCGCCCTCCGGCCCGGCGGGGTCCTGTTGGTCGAGGACGCCGACCCGGCCCTGCAGCCCCTCAGCTGCCCGGAGGAGACGGGGCCGGCGCAAGAGCTGGCCAACCGCATCCGCCGGGGCTTCCGCACGCTGCTGGCCGAGCGCGGGGTCGACCTGGCCTACGGGCGCTCGTTGCCGCGTCGCCTCCGCGCCGCCGGGCTGGCCCAGGTGGGGGCGGACGCCGCCTTCCCGGTGAGCGATCCGGCCTGCAACACCCTCGAGACGGCGACGATCACCCTCATCCGGGACCAGCTCCTCGACCACGGCATCGCAACCGAGGAGGAGATCGACCGGCACCTGGCCAACGTGGCCGCCGGCCTCCTCGACCTGGCCCAGCCGCCGATGATCTCCTGTTGGGGTCGCCGCCCTCTCGTCACCTGAGCCTGACCGGCGGGCGGCGCGGCCGCGGCCGCGGCCGCGTCGGTCACTACATCCTGGTGGAATAGGGGGGTGCCCGACGCCTCCGCCGAGACGCTGTTCCATCCGGCCGTCGCCGGCTGGTTCGCACGTCGGTTCCCCGCCGGACCGACGCCACCCCAGGCGGCGGCCTGGCCCCACATCGCCGCCGGGAGCAACGTCCTGGTGGCCTCGCCGACGGGCTCGGGCAAGACGCTCACGGGGTTCCTGGTCGCCATCGATGCCGCGTATCGGGCCGCCCAGCAGGAATCGGGGCCCCGGGGTACGCCCGAGGTCCTCTACATCTCCCCGCTGCGGGCGCTCGCCGTCGACGTGCACGAGAACCTCCACGTGCCCCTGTCCGAAATCCGCGAGGAGGCCGCCCGCATGGGGTTCGCCGACCCGGGGCTGCGGGTCGCCATCCGCACGGGGGACACGCCGCCGGCCGAGCGCGCCGCCATGAAGAAGCAGTCGCCCGATCTGCTCGTGACGACACCGGAGTCGCTGTACCTCCTCCTGACGGCGCCGTCGTCACGGGCGCTCCTGCGCGGCGTGCGGACGGTGATCGTCGACGAGGTGCACACGCTGGCCCGCGACAAGCGGGGCAGCCATCTGGCGCTGAGCCTCGAGCGGCTGGACGCCCTGGTGACCGAGGGCGGCGGCCGTCTCCAGCGCATCGGACTCTCGGCCACCCAGCGGCCTCTCGACCTGGTGGCGCGGCTCCTCTCGGGCGTGCACGACGACCGACCACCGACCGTGATCGTCGACTGCGGCCACGCCCGTGACCTCGAGGTGGCCATTGAGCTGCCCTCGACCGAGCTCGAGGCCGTCATGAGCGGCGGCCAGATGTCGGACATCCTCGACCGCATCGCCGAGCACACGCGGGATCACCGCACGACCCTCGTCTTCGTCAACACGCGCAAGATGGCCGAGCGGGTGGCCCATCAATTGGCCGAGCGGCTCGGCGAGGACCCGTCGGCCGCCGGGGGCGACGTGGATGCCTCGCTGCTGGTGGCCGCGCACCACGGGAGCCTCTCGGCGGCACGCCGCCGCATCGTCGAGACGCGCCTGCGGGCCGGCGACCTGCGCGCGCTGGTCGCCACCGCATCGCTCGAGTTGGGCATTGACGTCGGCCCGGTCGAATTGGTGTGCCAGATCGGATCGCCCCGCGCCATCGGCACCTTCCTCCAGCGGGTCGGCCGGGCCAACCACCATCGCGACGGCACGCCGGCCGGGCGGCTCTACCCGACGACGCGTGACGAGCTCGTCGAGTGCACGGCACTCCTCGCCGCCGTCCGGGAGGGCCGGCTGGACCTGCTCGAACCCCCGGTCGCGCCGCTCGACGTCCTGACCCAGCAACTGGTCGCCGAGGTGGCCTCCACCGACGAGCGCGACGTCGAGACGATGTGGGAGATGACCCGCCACGCGGCCCCGTACGCGGAGCTGTCGCGCCAGGACTTCGACGACGTGGTGGCGTTGGCCAGCTGGGGTATCGAGACCGGCCGCGGGCGGCGCGGCGCGCACCTGCATCTCGACGCGGTGAACGGGCGGTTGCGGGCCAGGCGGGGAGCCCGGCTGGCGGCGCTCACCGGTGGGGGCGCCATCCCCGAGACCGGCGACTACCGGGTGGTACTCGATCCCGACGGGGTGACGGTCGGCTCCGTCCACGAGGACTTCGCCGTCGAGGCGACGGCGGGCGACATCTTCCTTCTCGGCACGCATTCGTGGCGCGTGGCCAAGGTCGAGGTCGGCACGGTCCGTGTGCACGATGCCGGGGACCTGCCCCCGACCATTCCCTTCTGGCTCGGCGAGGCTCCGGCCCGGACTGCCGAGCTCTCCGAGGCGGTGAGCGATCTGCGCGCCGCGCTCGAGCCGTTGCTGTCGAACCACGACGGTGACGCCGCCCGCCGGCTCGTGCAGGAGCGCGCCGGCGTCTCGGCCGAGGTGGCCCAGCAGGTCGTCGCCTACTGCGCCGCCGGCCTGGCGGCACTCGGCCACCTGCCGACGCACCAGCGCATTGTCGTCGAGCGCTGCTTCGACGAGAGCGAGGGCTCGCAACTGATCATCCACGCGCCGTTCGGTGGACGCATCAACCGCGCGCTCGGTCTGGCCCTGCGCAAGCGGTTCTGCGTCTCCTTCGACTTCGAGCTGCAGGCGGCCGCCGACGACGACACGGTCGTCCTGTCGCTCGGGCCCCAGCACAGCTTCCCGCTGACCAAGGTGCAGTCCATGTTGAGCAGCGCCAAGGCACCCGAGGTGCTCACGCAGGCCGTGTTGCTCCATCCCATGCTCGGCGCGCGCTGGCGCTGGAACCTCAACCGCGCCCTGGTGCTGCCCCGGATGAACGGCGGCAAGCGCCGCCCCATCCATCTCCAGCGCATGGAGGCCGACGACCTGCTCGCCGCCGTGTGGCCGGGACTGGCCGCCTGCCAGGAGAACGCTCCGCCCGGTCCGGTCGGGGTCCCCGACCACGTGCTGGCCCGTCAGACTGTCGACGACTGCCTCCACGAAGGGCTCTCGGTGGAGGGTCTGGTCGACGTGTGGTCCCGGGTCGAGTCGGGCGCCATCGCGGTGCACACGGTCGAGTCGTCCGAGCCCTCTCCCTTCTCCCACGCCATCCTGAGCGGGCGGCCGTTCACCTACCTCGACGACGCGCCGCTCGAGGAGCGGCGCACCCGGGCGCTGTCGCTCCGCCGCGGTCTGGGCCAGCTCGGCCCCGACGGACTGCCCGTCCCCGCCACCGAGCTGGCCGCGCTCGATCCCGAAGCGGTGGCCGTCGTCCTCGATCAGGTCCGGCCCCGGCTGCGCAATGCCGACGAGTTGCACGATCTCTTGCTCTCCTTGGTGGCAGCTCGTCCGCATCACGAGTGGGCGCGTTGGTACGAGACCCTCGCCGCCGACGGCCGCGCCGGCGTGGTGGACGGCTGCTGGGTGGCGACGGAGCGTCACGCGGCGGCACTGGCCCTCGGGACGGACGACGAGTCCGCCGCGACGTGCGCGGCCGGACACCTGCAGCTGGCCGGTCCGGTGACCGTTGAGCAGCTGGTCGCGGACGCCGTACTCCCATCTGGAGCACCCATGGGCGCGCCGCTCTCGTTGGCGCGGGCCCGCACGGCGCTGGCCCGTCTCGAGGGTAAGGGTTCGGCCATCGAGTTGCCGGACGGTCGGTGGTGCGCCCGCAACCTGCTGGTGCGCCTGCACGGCGCGAGCCGGAGTCGCCGTCGTGGCATGGTCGACGCCGTCCCGATTGCCGAGTACGTCCGCTTCCTTACCCACTGGCAGCACGCCACCCCCGACAGCCGCGTCGAAGGCCGCGCCGGGCTGCTCGACGTGCTCGAGCAGCTGCAGGGGATCGAAGCGCCAGCAGCCGAGTGGGAGGCGCAGATCCTGCCCGCCCGTGTCAGCGGTTACGACGCGCGCTGGCTCGACGAGCTCTGCTTGTCCGGCGAGATCGTGTGGGGGCGCCTGACCCCTCGGGCAGAGAAGGCCGGGCGCAGCGGGACACCCTCGCCGGCGACACCGCTGGCTTTCGTGGTGCGCGACGACCTCGACGACATGCTGCGCGCCGTGCGGGCCGGCGCGCCGGCGCCGGAGCCCGAGGTCGGCGCGGCCGCCGATGTCCTCGCCGCTTTGCAGGTACGCGGCGCCTGCTTCCGACCGGAGCTGGCGCCGCTGACCGGGCGGCTCCCGGCGGAGGTCGACGAGGGTCTCTGGGACCTGGTGGCCCGCGGCCTCGTGACGGCGGACGCCTTTTCGGCGGTGCGGGCGCTGCTCTCGGCCCGTGACCGCTGGCGTACCCGGACGGTGCGCCGTCCCTCGGGGCGCCTGGCACGCCGCCGGGCGCCGGTGGGGACCGGCATCGGTGAGGGCCGGTGGTCGCTGCTGCCCGGGGCCGAGGTGCTCGGGGCGGCCGCCATTGACGACGGTGTCCTCTTGCCGGGCAACGAGGCGCTGGCCGAGACCGTGGCCCAGCAGCTCCTGGTGCGGTGGGGCATCGTCGCCTGGGAATTGTGGAGCCGGGAGTCGTTCAAGGTGCCCTGGCGCGAGGTCGTGTGGGCGTTGCGGCGCCTCGAGGCGCGCGGCCTCGTGCTCGGTGGTCGCTTCGTCGCCGGGCTCTCCGGCGAGCAGTACGCGCTGCCGGAGGCCTTTGACGAGCTGCGGGCGACGCACCGACGGGGCGCCAGCGGTGAACGGGTGGTGGTGGCCGGGGCGGATCCGCTCAACATGACGGGCACCGTCCTCGGCGGGGCTCGCGTGCCGACGCGCCGCAATCAGCGCGTGGTGTACCGCGACGGCATCGTCGTGGACCAGCTCGAGGCGGGCTGACCGCGTGACCCGCAAGCGGTCCATCGACCTCAACGCCGATGTGGGCGAGGCGACGGACGCCGCCGGGGTCGAGGTGGAGCGCACGCTGATGGAGCTGGTGACGTCGGTCAACGTCGCCTGTGGCGGTCACGCGGGGGACGACGATTCCATGAAGGCCACCGTGGCCGCCGCCCTGGATCACGCGGTGCGAGTGGGAGCCCATCCGTCCTACCCCGACCGCGCCGGCTTCGGGCGCCGGGCGATGGAGATCGATCGCGCCGAGCTCGGATCGTCCGTCACCGAGCAGCTGCGAGCCCTCGATCGCGTCTGCCATGCGGCCGGGACGACCGTGGCCTCGGTCAAGGCGCACGGGGCGCTCTACGAGGAGGTCGCCAAGGGCGGTGCCGTCTACGAGACCTTCCGGGACGTCGTGCGTGCCAGCGTCGGTGAAGGCGTCGCCATGATTTTGCCGTCAGGATGTCGCGCCATGGCGATGGTGCTGCGCGACGGCGTGACCGCCTGCGAGGAGGGATTCTGCGACCGGGCGTACCGGCCCGATGGTGGGTTGGTCGACCGGGCCACGGCCGGCGCCGTGCTGACCGAGCCGGGGGCAGCGGCGGCGCAGGCACTGAGCCTGGCCCGCGGCGCCGTGGTCGCCAACGACGGTTCGGTCCTGACGCTCTGGGTGGACACGTTGTGCATCCACGGCGACTCGGCCGGAGCAGTCGTCATCGCCAGGGCGGTTCGACGGACGATGGCCGACGTCGGGATCGAAGTGGTCGCGCCGGCGTGTGCATGATTCCGTCAGTCCCCGCTGGGGAGGTACGGCACCTCGGTGATCGTGCTTTTCTGATCGGCGTGGCCGATGCCCCTGCCGCCCGGCGGCTGGCGGGGGCGTTGGCGGGGGCGTTGGCCGGGCACGTCGACGTGGTGTGCGGCGCCGCCACCGTCATGGTCCATGCCACCGAGGCCGATGCGGAGCTCCAGCCGGTCCTGGCCACGGCAGAGGCGGTGTGGACGGGTCTGGCCCGAGGCGAGCCGTCCGCTGACGCGGTCGGTCCCGGCCGTCTCGTCACGATCCCCTGCAGTTTTGACGGCCCCGACCTCGTCGAGGTGGCCGCGCTGGCCGGCTGCCGACCGGACGCGGTGCCGACGCTCCTGACCGCGCAACCCCTGACCGCCGCCGTCATCGGGTTCTCCCCCGGGTTCGCCTATCTCGATGGCCTTCCCGACCTGCTCCGTCGTGTCCAGCGGCGCTCCCGGCCGCGTCCGGCGGTGCCGGCCGGGTCCGTGGCGATCGCCAACGGCCACGCCGCCGTCTATCCCACCGCGTCGCCGGGCGGCTGGCACCTGGTCGGCCGCACCGCCTTCCCCCTGTTCTCGCCCGCGCGTCCGCCCTACGCGGTGCTCGCGCTGGGTGATCGGGTCCGTTTCACGTTGGCGGCCGCGGGTGAGCCCGTCGAACCCGAGCCGGTGGCCGCACCACCCTGGACCCTGCCCGCGGGTGCCCGGGCGGTGGTCGACGTCCTCAGCCCCGGGCTGCGCGCCCTCGTGCAGGACGGCGGCCGTCGTGCCGTCGCCGCTGCCGGCGTCCCCACGGCCGGCCCGGCCGATCCGGTGTCGTTCGAGCTGGCCAACCGGTTGGTCGGGAACGCGCCGCGGGCCGGGGCGCTCGAGCTCTCCGGTGGCGGCACACGGCTGATCTGTCTGGGTGCGTGTCATATGGCGGTGGTCGGGGCCGCGCCCGACGTGCGCGTCGACGGCGGCACCGTGCCCGTTGGGCAGTTGCTGCCGCTCGGACCGGGTCAGACGATTGAGGTGGGCCGCCAGCATGCCGGTTGGCGCACCTACCTTTCGGTGGCCGGCGGGTTCCTGGGGCCCGAGTGGTTCGGCAGCAGCGCGACCGACGAGTTGACCGGGCTCGGCGCCGGCCCGCTCGCGCCGGGGGACGTCCTGCACGCCGGTGCCTGGGAGCCACCGCTCGGCGACCATGTCGTGGAGGGTGGTGCGACCGACACCGACGCGTCGTCAACGGTCGAGCTGCGCGTCCTCCCGGGCCCGCACCCCGACCGGTTCGACCCCGCCGTGCTGGCGCAGCTGGCCGACGCCGTCTTCGTCGTGCAGCCCGAGTCCAATCGGGTCGGGATCCGTCTCCGTGCGCCGGACGCGGTCGCGCTGCGGGCCGCGTCGGACGCCGGAGCGCTCGACTCCCACGGCGTCGTGACGGGGGCGGTGCAGGTGCCGCCGGACGGTGATCCGGTCGTCCTCGGGCCCGATCACGCGACGCTCGGCGGCTACCCGGTGCTGGCGGTCGTGGTGTCCGCCGACCACGGACGGCTGGGCCAGTGCGCACCGGGCTCACGTGTGCGCCTCGTGCCGGTGGCACTCGCCGATGCGGACGAGGCCCGGAGGACGCTCCGTCGTGCGTTGTCGCAGGCGGTGGCCGGCACCTACCCGCTGGCGGTGGACTGACTCGCCGGTCCGTCCGGCCGGATCGGATCAGAGAAAGAGCTTCACGGCAGTGCCCAGCGCGATCACGATCACCACGACGCGCAGCGCAGTCGCCGGCAGGGCGAGAGCCAGACGGGCGCCGGCGTACCCACCGGCCAGGCTGCCCAGGGCCAACAGCCCGACCGCCTCCCAGGCCAAGCCGCCGTGCACGAGGAACACGACGGCGGCCACGCCGTTCACCACCATGGAGAGCACGGCGCGCAGCCCGCTGGTGTGCGCCAGGGAGAGGGGCAGCGCCAGGCCCAGAATGGCGAGGAACATGACCCCCATGGCCGCGCCGAAGTAACCGCCGTAGACCGAGGCCACGAAGACGCCGGCCACCAAAAGGACGGGCCGCGTGCGCGGGTGCGCGGCGCCCCGGTCCAGGGCCCGCCGCAACGCCGGCTGGGCGGCGAACAGGGCGGCGGCCCCCAGGACGAGCCAGGGAACCACGTCGTCGAAGGTGGAGGTCGACGTCGTCAGGAGGAGGACGGCGCCGGTCACTCCACCGGCGAGCGCCAGCGGGGTCAGGCGGAGGAGCCGGTGGGACTGGTCGCCGATTTCGCGGCGAAAGCCGGCCGCCGAGGCGACGTAGCCGGGCCAGATCCCGATGGTGTTGGTGATGTTGGCCGTGAGCGCCGGGTAGCCCAGCCCGAGCAATATCGGGAAGGAGATCAGGCTCCCGCCGCCGGCCACCCCGTTGAAGATCCCGGCGCCGAGCCCCGCCAGCAGGAGCAGCACGACGTGGGACGCGGGCATTCCGGAACAGAGTACGGGACGACCGGTGCCGCCCCGCTGACTCGTTCCGGCAGCGGCGCCACGGATGCGTCCCCCGTGGAAGGGGAGGAAAACCCGAATTGTCCCCGCGACGGCGCAAGGTTCGACGGGGCGGCCCGTTCCATCCACGAAAGGCAGAGGAGCCCTCCGTTCCTGCGGGAGGGGGGGACGGTCAGGGGTTTCGGATGAGGAGTCGGATCGGGATCGCCACGGGGGGGCTGGTGGCCACCATCGTGCTGTGCGCGGGGTCATCCAGCGCCGCCGGCCTGCTGCTCATCGGCCGGCGGCGCCTCGCTTCGTTCGCCCGCTCTCGCGGCTCACCCATCCGCCGCCGGGGTGGCTCGTGAGCCGCGGCAGCCTTCCCGCCCCGATCGCACGGCGGACCGCCACCGGGCCCGGCCTTCGGGACCTCCTCCGTTCCCCCTCCGGCCCCGGGGGCCGGCCCGGCGGCGGCACACGAAGAGCCACGGGGACAGCGCCACGGGTCACTGACGCAAGGAGACCGACCGGGAGATCGGCCGCAGCGGTCGGGAGCAGCCCGCACGGCGCGATCACGGCCGGAGAGATCTTCGGAGGATTTGGAGGGAGAGGCAGAAGCAGCGGGAACCGGTGCTGCGAACTGCCCGGGACGGGGCGGCGGAACCCTGTCCCGGGCAGGTGCAGACGAGGACTGGCACTGGAGCAGAACGAGGCGTCCATGGGCACCATGGACCCGGTGAACGCCTCGGTGTCCTTCGCCCAGTCGACCGGACCGCTTTCGCTCGAGGCCGCCGCGCTGGAGACGTACTTCGCCGGGCTGCACGCCGGCGCCCAGCGCCAGACCGCGTGGTGGGCAGCGATGGCTCCCCACCTGCCCATGCCGCCCCAGCTGGCCGGGGCGCTGGTGACCGGGCAGACGCCCCGACCGACGTCGAGATCGACTCCTCGGGCGGGTCCCCCGACCAGGTGGTCCTGCGCACCTCGGTGAGGCTCGCCGATGGAACCGCCCCGGGTCAGCACGCCGTGACGGTCGTTCTCCCCGCGCGCGGTCCCGTGGTGACCATGGAGAGCTGGAGCGTGGGGTGATCCGAGCGTGGACCACGGTCGTGCACGACGTGGAGCAGCTGGAACCGCAAGGGCCGATGCGGCTCACCGTTCCCATCACGCGGACCCCGGGGAGGGGCACTGGGGAGGAGGGCGCATGACACCGGGCCTGGACGACGGGTACGACGAGATGCTCCAGGAGGAGTTCACCGCCGAGGGCAGGCCTGGCGCGCCCGACGCCGAGACGGTGCCCGCAGGCGAGAGGCCGCAGAACGGGTGGCACGTGGCCCCCGTCAACGCGCCCGTCCACGACGAGTTCGAGGCCCGGCCGCCGCCGGCGACGGTCGGGGCAGCGCCGGGGGGGGACGCGGGGCCGAGAGGGCTGGCGCGCTACCGCACCGCCATGATGGTGGGAGCCGGAGGGCTGGCCTGCGCCGGGGTGGGTGCCTTTCTCGGCGGCCTCGGCGGCTCCTTCACCGTCAACCCGGGCGCGGCGCGCCCGCCCGTCTCCTCGACGTCGTCGGACCAGGAGATGGCCGCTGCCGCCAATCAGGCGCAGCAGGACGCGGGGTCGGCACGCGGGACGGAGGCCGTGGTGACTGCGGCCCTGACGTCGCTGTCGGGTTCGCTGACGCAGAATGCCGCGCCACTGCAGTGGCTGACCCCGCAGTCCGGCTCGTTGCCGGTGACGACGGTGGGGAAGGGGGCGGACCTTCCGGGAACCGGGTCGGCGGGGCCCCGGACCGGGCCCGGCTGCGCGGCAGCAACGACCGACCTCGGGCTCGGCTGTGTCCTGGGCAGCCTGACCAACTCGCTCGGCAGCGGCGGCAGCGTGCCGGGCGTCCCGACGGAAACGCTCGGAAGCCTCGTTCCGTCACTCACCGGCGTGATCGAGCAGGTGACCGGCACGCTGGCCGGCGTTGGCTCGGCCGTGCCGATCGGCTCGCCCCCCCTGCCCGCCGGCGGCCTGCCGTCAGTGGGGCTCCCGGGTCTTCCGGGTCTCCCGGGTCTTCCGGGGCTGCCCGGCCTGGGCGGGCTGGGTGAGCTCGACGGGTTGGGCAGTGGGCTGCCGGGCGCGCGCGGCACGGGGATCGCGGTGCTGTCGGGAGCGGGAGGGATCGCAGCGCTGATCGACGGTGTGACGGCGGCGGTCACGGGCGCCAGCGGCGGAACGTCACGCCCGCTGCCGCCGCTCCCCGGCGCGGGGAGCGCGAGCTCCGTGCGGGGCGTCACGGGTCAGCCGCTCACCGCGTCGGCGGGTGGCAAGGCGACGACCCCGGCGGGCGGCGCATCGGGCAGCACGACCAGTGGCTCCTCCACGACATCGAGTACGACCACGACGACGGTCACGGCGCCGCTTCCCACCCTCCCGCTCCCGGTCACCGCGCCCCCCGTCTCGATCGGCCGCGTCTCGGTCGGCATCGGCTCCAGCGGCTCGGGCTCCGGCCTGACGCTCTCCCTCCCCTAGGGACCCGGGCCACCGATAGCCTGCGAGAACGCCGGCGGGTCAGACCGGTCGACGTTCCACCGACAGGAGGTCCCATGGTTCGGCTCACATGTCTGCTGCGCCGCAAGGACGGTCTCACCCCCGCGGAATTCCATGCGTACTGGCAGGACGTGCACGGCCCGCTGATCACGTCGAGCAAGAGCGGGACGCATGTGGTGCGCTACGAGCAGCACCCGCGGCCCCTGGGCGACTACCCCGCAGACGACGACGGAGGGTTCGACGGCGTCACGGTGCAGTGGTTCGAAAGCATGGACGACTACCGCGCCCACATGGCCGAGCCGGACTTCCCGGACATCTGGACCGACATCGGGAATTTCCTCGACACCGACAAGCTGCACTTCATCGTCACCCAACATCCCCGCGTCGTCATGGGTGACGACGCGGGCTCATTCCCCTTGGCCTGACTGGGCCGGCGGCTCCAGAGCCGTGAGCCCGGGTCCGCTGGCCGGGTGGATCGGCTCGGGATGCGCGGCCGGCGCCGGCGCGTCTGCCGGCCGGGCTTCGGCCGGGGGCCGGGGCAGCGCGCGCAGAGTGGTACGGACGGGCGGCCTGGACGCCTCGGCCTCTGCCCTGCGCCGCTCCAGGAGATCGCGCAGCTCGCGCCAGGACCGCCCGCGGATGCGGCGGACGTCATGGGGCAGTCGCCCAAGGAGCCGGTTCACCTCGCGCCGATGCTGCTCGGCCACACCACCGATCACGAAGATGGTGGCGGCGGGCAGGTGCGCCTCACCCGTGGCCAGGGCGGCCAACTGGAGGGAGGCGACTTCGGCGTCCTGCATGGCGCCGAGCTCGTCCTGTAGCGCCGTCAGCTCGCGCACGAAGCGAGACGTTCGCCCGTCGTAGACGTCGCTGGCGAACTCGAGGGCGTAGCGCAGGCGCTTGCAGCGGATGCGCAGGGCGTGGAAATCCGTCACGACACCGGATCGCTTCGCCCGCTTGGCGGCTTTCACGACCTTGTCGTGACGCGTCAGCACGAGGTCGGGTAAACCGATCACGGCCGGCACCCTGTTGGCCAGCGAGCGGCGCGCCGGTCCCTGCTGGGCCATGGCGGTCAGACCCTTGGCCAGGCGATCCCAGCGGACCGAGTCGAGGCCGTTCAACATGTCGGCGCGGGCCACGGCGCGCTCGCGTTGGAGGAGCGCACCCAATTCGGCCAGGGGGTCGTGGCCCTGCGGAGCCGCGTCCTCACCCGTGGGGACGACGGTGGGGGACATGGCGGCGAGACCTTCGAGCTGCACATCGAGGTCGCGCACGGCGCCGAGCAGCCGGGCCAGCCACCCGAGCTCCTCCCGGAAGACCTGGGCCCGCACGGGAAGCACGGTCTCGAACAGCGAGAAGGCAGCACGCAGACGTCGGGTGGCGACCCGCATGTCGTGCAGCTCCTCGGGGTCCTCACCGAGCCGTGTCCCGGGCTCCTTGGCCCGCAGCACGGTGAGCTGGCGCCGCAGCACCGCGAAGGCGAGGTCGCCCATGGTGGACGACGAGGAAACCTCTACCGGCCCGAGGTCCGGTGTGCTCGGGATCTCTTCGCCCAGCGCCAACAGTCCGGCTTCGAACTTGGACAGGCGCGCCGGCTGCAGTGCGCACGATATCCGCAGCTGCTCCACTATCGGCTCGAGTGCCTCGAGCCAGTCGGGGCGGACCTCGACCTCGACCCGGCGCAGCTGCATGGGGCGCTGCCCGTTGCCGACCACGATCATGGTGTCGTCGAGCGCGACCTCCGCCACGTCGACCCCGCCGACGCGCAGCGCGAAAGGTCGACGGCGGGTCCGTACCTGGAGCACTTCGCGCAGCCGGCGCGGGCCGACGATGGCGCGCAGGCGGCGGCCGACCGGTCCCTCGTCTCCCAACGCGTCGAGCCCGGAGGGCGGGATGACCTCGGTCACTTCCAGACGTTGCCGCAGGCCGCTGCCCTCGGCGGGTTGGGTGTCCTTCAACGTGATCTCGTCGTGGCGCCCGCGGCGCCGTGTGCGCACGACGAAGCCGGCGCGGGCGATACGCCAGTCGTCGCTGTCGAGATAGGAGTCGACCAGCCGCCGCGGCGGGCGGGCGAGCGCGGTGATCGTCCCGCCGTCACCCGTCTCGATGGCCAGGGTGGGGAGGGTGGCCAGCCACCGCTCCACGGGCCGTAGGTCGAGGGCGTCGAACTGCCACTCGATCTCGACCGGGTCGAGCTCGCACGGCTCGTCAGACTTGGACTCGGACATTCCTGTGCACGCTACTGCGGGTGCCCGTTCATTTTCCCGAACTGGCAGGATTGCCGCGGCGGGGCCGGGATGCGACGGTAGCCTTGAATCAGTGGCGCGACGATCAATGACGGCCGAGCTCCCCCCTCAGACAGATGTGGTCCAGGCGGCCGGCGGGCTGGTCGTGCGCCGCCAGAGCGGGCAACTCGAGATCGCCCTCGTGCACCGGCCAGTGCAACACGACTGGTCGTTCCCCAAGGGAAAGCTCGAGGCGCGCGAGACCCTCGACGCCGCCGCGTTGCGTGAGGTGCGGGAGGAGACGGGCATGACCTGCGATCTCCTCCGCTTCATCGGCCACACCGAATACGTCGACCGTAAGGGCCGCCCCAAGACTGTCGCCTATTGGATCATGGCCGCCACGGGAGGGCTCTTCCGCCCCAACGAAGAGGTCGACGAATTGCGTTGGCTGCGCCTCGACGAGGCAGCCCGACTGCTGTCCTATCCGCGGGATCGCGAGCTGTTGGCCGTGCTGGTCGCCGCCGACCAGGTGGAACCCGTCATCTAAACGCTTCCAAAATTTCTTGCAATTCTGTGTTTACTGGTCCGCGGATCGGGAATAATGGCCCTTAGCGATCTACCGCCTGATCGCACTGCCGGCGTGCGTGCCCCAGTCGAGAGCTCCAGGACCTATCGCCAAGGGCCCTGTGACAGCGCTTTGGCGCGAATCGACTGGGGCACCGTCGGCGTTTTGGCCCTCTGGGGCACGTTGTCCCTGCTCGGAGGCTGATTCGGCCCTCGTCGCCTGGGTCACGTTGGGTCTTGACACAGCGGTTGCGGCGGTCACACCACTAGAACAGCTGCCCCGTTGACCCGGTCTTCTCGCAGGTCGCGGAGTGCGGCGTCGGCGCGCGCCATCGGGTAGGGGACGGCGGAGACGCGGAGGCCGATGCGGGCTGCCTCGGCCAGGAATTCCTCCCCGTCGCGCCGCGTGTTGGCCGTCACGCTCAGCAGTGCCCGCTCCTCGAAGAGGTGCCTTTGATACTGCAGGGAGGGGATGTCGCTCAGATGAATGCCGGCGACGGCCAGGGTCCCGCCACGATCGAGCGCAGCGAGCGCGGGCGGGACGAGGGTACCGACCGGGGCGAACAGAATGGCCGAGTCGAGTGGTTCGGGCGGCGCGGCGTCGGCGCCCCCGGCGCTGGCAGCGCCGAGCGCCAGGGCGAGCCGCTGGGCTTCGGCGGAGCGGGTCATGACATGGACGCGGGCGCCGCGGGCCAGAGCCACCTGAGCCGTGAGGTGGGCCGAGCCGCCGAAGCCGTAGATCCCGAGTCGGCCGCCCTCGGGGAGGTTGGCCCGCTGCAGGGCGCGGTACCCGATGATCCCGGCACAGAGCAACGGTGCCGCCTCGACGTCGTCGAACATCTCGGGTAGGGCGTAGGCGTAGGCCTCGTCCACGACGGCGTACGCCGCGTAGCCGCCGTCGACATCCCAGCCGGTGAAGCGTGGCCCGAGGCAGAGGTTCTCGCGGCCGGACACGCAGAAGCGGCAGGTCCCGCAGGTATGGGCCAGCCAGGGCACGCCGATGCGCTCACCCTCGTGCCAGCGCCTGCTCCCGGGCCCGAGCCGGTCGACGTCCCCGACGATCTCGTGCCCCGGCGTCACGCCGGGCCGGCGCGGGACGAGGTCGCCCTCGGCGAGGTGGAGGTCGGTCCGGCACACGCCGCACGCCCGCACGCGCAGGCGCACCTCGCCCGGTCCCGGTTCCGGGAGGGGCCTCTCCACTTGCACCAGTGGATGCACGGCGGCGTTGACCGGGCCGGGCTGGTTCACCACCCAGGCCTGCATCGTGGCCGGCATGGATGTCCAGCTTAGGCGGGGGTCGGGGACCGTCCCCCTACGATGCACAAGAGGAGGGATGACATGATCGCCACGCCACCCGGCCCCCCCGCCGCCCGGTTCCCGAGGCCCGTCCGGCTTCGTGGAGCGGTGGGTCCTCTCGCGTGCAGACCGTCGGATCTCTCCCGGTGACGGCGCTCGTCCTGGCGGGGCCTTCGGGCCAGGGCGAGCACGACGGGGGTCCTCGCCATCCCGAGCGCCCCTCTCGACTGGCGGCCGTGATGGATGGTGTGCGGGCGGTCGCGGCCGATCACGAGGTGATCATTCCTCCTTTCGAGGAGGCGTCGCTGGACGAGCTGGCCCGCGTCCACGACCCCAGTTATCTCGCCCGACTGGCATCGTTCTGCGAGCAGGGGGGCGGGGACGTTGACGCCGACACCTACGCACGGGCCGACTCGTGGACGGCAGCGCGACGCGCCGCGGGAGCGGGCCTGGCTGCGCTGCAGACGCTGGAGCGACACGGCGAGGGCGTCGCCTTCGTCCCCGTCCGTCCGCCCGGCCACCATGCCACGAGTGATCGGGCGATGGGCTTCTGCCTCGTCAACAACGTGGCGGTCGCCGCCGCGTCGCGCACGGCGCTCGGCGAACGGGTCCTCATCGTCGATTGGGACGTGCATCACGGCAATGGCACCCAGGACATCTTCTGGGACGACCCGCTCGTGCTCTACGTCTCGACCCATCAGCGCCCCCTCTATCCAGGGACAGGCCGTCCCGACGAGGTGGGCGGCCCGACCGCACCGGGTCTGACGCTCAACTTCCCGTTGCCACCGGGTGCGACCGGCGATGTGGTGCGGGCCGCTCTCGACGAGGGGGCGCGCGCCAGTATCGAGGAATTCGCACCGGACTGGGTGCTGGTCTCGTGCGGGTTCGACGCCCATCGAGACGATCCGCTGAGTGATCTGCACCTTTCGAGCGGGGACTTCGCCGAGCTCGCCCGCGTCGTGCGCGAGTTCGCACCGCGGCCGGGCCGCCTGGCCCTCTTCCTCGAAGGTGGGTATCGGGCTGCTGCGCTGACCTCCTCGGTGGAGGCGACGCTCGGCGCATTGCTCGGTGACCGTGGAGCGGGGCCGCCGCCGACGAAGGGTGGACCCGGGATGACGCAGCTACGGGCCGACGAAATGACGCGTCGGCAGGCGGTGGACGCGAGGCGCGAAGCGGCAAGACCCTGAGCGGCTCCGGATCGGGTGGGGACGGGCCTTCGCGCCTCCTCAGCGAGGGAGGCGGTGGACCAGTACCGGACAGTGCGCGTTGGTCACGCAGTGTTCGCTGACCGAGCCGACCAACATGCCCACGAACTCGCCGTGGCCGCGGCTCCCGACAACGAGCAGATCGGCGCCCTTGGAGGCCTCGACGAGGGCGGGTGAGGGATGCCCACTCATCAACCGGGCCTCCACCTTGATGCCTGGATGTTCGGCCGAGACTCCGGCAATGGCGGAGTCGAGCGCCTTGCGAATGTCCGCCTCGGGGTCGAAGTCATCGGGGATCGGCACGGCCCAGCCGTAGCTTGTCGGCCATTCCCAGGTCATGACGACCTCGAGCGTGCTGCCCGTGAGGACGGCCTGGCGGACGGCCCAGGCGAGGGCGTCGAGCGAGGACTGCGAGCCGTCGAAGCCGACGACGATCCTGCCCGTGTCCGGGTTCGGTTGTGCGGTCATTGCTCAGCACCCTTCATGGTGGCGTTCGGGCTCGCCGGTTCATACGGACCGGGCGCGGTGCACCTCGTCGCCGTGATCTGCAAGGGGGGCGACCGCACGGCGGTGAGCTTATCGAGCCCCGGTGCGGCCCCGGCCGGCCTGCCGCAGTCATCGACCCCACCGACGTCGACGTCGGTGGCTCCGTCCAACGGCTGTCGCTGTCCATCGGCTGTCGCTGCGCCCGGGCCGGCGTCCCCTGTCGTCGCGTCGTGCACCACCACGCATCTGCCATACGTTCAGGTTCAATTCCGGCCGGTGGCCGTCATCACCCTGGCGCACCACCGAGCCTCCCTGTCCTGCCGTCACGTCGAGTCATCCCCTGCCGGGGTGCGGCAGCGTGGGCACTGAGGGCTGCCGGTACCCCGGCGGGCCGGAGGTCCCAAGCTCGTCGGTTTCCGGCCTGGGTACCCACCGACGGAAACAACCCCGGAATTGGAAAATGGCGACCGAGGGGGGTGGCCGCCATTCTCCAAGCACCGTTGTCTGGGAAGAGGAAGGTGTCCTAGTCATTCTCTTGGTGCGCCACTGGCGGGGGTAGAGCCGAAAGTCATGGATTCCCTGCAACGCCTGAGTGCGGGGAGTGAAGTCCGTGGTCACGGCCCGATTCGGTGGAAGAGTGGAGCCATGCCCACCGTGCACACGCTGGATGAGGCCGTCGCTCTGATCAGGCCGGTCGATCAGATCGGCTTCGGGCTCGGCCCGGCCATTCCCGACGCGCTGCTGTCGGCGCTGGGAGCCCGCACGGACTGGGAGGACCTGCAGGTGGGCGGGGCACTGTGCCTGAATCTCTACGAGGTCTTCACCAGGCCCGGAGTGAACTACCGCTGTGGTTTCTTCGGGCCGGCGGAACGGCTCCATTACTCCCTCGGTCACCGGGTGGAGCTCGTGCCGGGGGGTTTCCGCCAGATGGGGCCGATCATGGCCCGCTTCGCTCCCCGCGTGATGGTGGTGCAGGCCGCGCCGCCGGATGAGCACGACCGGGTCAACCTCTCGCTCCACGTCGGCGGAACGCGGGACGAGCTGCTCCGGGCCGGTCGCGACCCGTACCGGTTGCTCATCGTCGAAGTCAACCCCCACCTCCCCCGCACGAACGGCCTGCCGCCCTCGTACGACAACACCATTCCGCTGGAGGTCATAGACGTCCTCGTCGAGTCCGACGGCGTACCGTTCGCACTGGAGGACGTGCCCAGCACGGCGGAGGACGAGGCCATCGCCGGGCACGCGCTGGGCTACGTGCGTGACGGGTCCACGCTGCAGACAGGGATCGGCGCCATTCCCAACATTGTGGCGGCGGAGCTGGCGCGTGGGGCGCTCGGCGGCTTTGGCGTCCATTCGGAGATGTTCACCACCGGGCTGATGCGCCTGCACCAGGCCGGCAAGGTCACCAACGATGCCAAGGGGGTGTTCGACGGTGTGTCGGTCACGACCTTCGCACTCGGCGTCGCCGAGCTGTACCGCTGGCTGGACGGGAATGACGACGTGGCGTTTCTCCCGGTCGACACGGTGAACGATCCCACCGTGATTTCGGGGAACGCCAACCTCGTCTCCATCAACGGCGCTCTCTCGGTCGATCTGTACGGCCAGGTGATGGCCGACAACATCGACGGGCGCCAAGTCTCGGGCGTGGGAGGACACGAGGATTTCGTGGCCGGGGCGGAGCTCCACCTCGATGCTCATTCACTGATCTGCCTGCGTTCGACGGCGCTGCGTCATGGCGAGGTCGTCTCCCGCATCGCGGGCGTGCCGCCTCAGGGATCCGTGGTCTCCACGCCTCGCCACCACACGGGCGTCGTGATCACCGAGTACGGGGTGGCGGAGCTCACCGGTTGCACGGTGCGTGAGCGCGCCCATCTTCTGGTCGACATCGCCCATCCGGACTTCCGCCGTGATCTGCGCAAGGCGGCCGACGGGCTGGGCCGGGGCTGACGCTCAGCGCACCAAGCCGAGGGCGTCGGTGAGATCGGTGGATCCGAGCGGCGGCGCACCTTCCAAGACTCGTCGAATGAAGTCGCGGACATGTTCGAAGACCTCTCGACTGTTGACGGCCCATGGCATGAGGATTTCGAAGACGTGGAACATCCCCTCGAATTCCCGCCCGTCCGTAGGGACCCCGGCGGCGCGGAGGCGGTCGACATAGCGCTGAATCGGGTCGCGGAACATCTCGTCACCGCCCCAGGTGACACACGTCGGAGGGAATCCGCTCAAATCCGCGCTCAGCGGGGAAACCACGCTGCTGGACACGTCGAAGCCGTGCAGGTAGGCAGCAGTCGGGATGTTCCACGGCAGGATGTCGTGGTCGGCGTTGTCCGTGATGGACTTCTCGTCGAGGCGGAGATCCACCTCGGGCGAGAACAACAACAGACCTGCCGGTCGGACCGGATCAATGGTTTCGGCGTCTTCGAGGAGCACGGTGTTGGCCAGGCCGCCGCCGCCGGAGTCCCCGGCCAGGAAGATGCGCCCGCGGGGGACGCCGAGGTTGATGAGGGCCGTGTAGGCGGCTGAAGCGTCCTCGGCCCCGGCCGGGTAGGGGAACTCGGGAGCCAACCGGTAGTCGGCGACGAAGACGGCACACCCGGTTTGCCGGCACACCTGCGCGGTGAAGAACGCATACATGTTCGGCGAGGTACCGATATAGCCACCGCCATGCAGGTAGAGCACGACACCCTCGGGGGCCTGGCGGCGCGGCACATAGAGGATCCCGGGGACGCCGCCGAATGCGGTCGTGCGACCCTCCACGTCGAGCGAACGGACTATGGGAGGCATGATCCTCTTGCAGATGTCGTCCAGCACCAATTCGAGCGAACGAAATTCCGGGATGCGCAACGACGAGGAGTAACCCATGAAGGCGCGGATGACCTCCCGGGTGACGGTGATCCCCAAGTTGGAGAGCATCGACGAATCACCTGCGAATGGGCGGCGGAACGGCACCCGGGCCAAGGCGGTGGCGAAGTGTGCGGCCAGCAACGACACGTCCAGCGCCACAATCGGCGCCGGTGCCGTCTTCACCTCCGGGCGATTCCCCATGGCCATGTACGTCACGCTCCCGTGCTCGGTGACAGCGTCCAGAAATCGTCACCGTGTCGGAGGGAATTTACGGTCCCCCGGCGGCCAGCGCGGCCACGGCGGGATTGTCGTGGTCGGAGGGTTCTCGCCTCGATCTCTTGCCCGGCCGGCCCCGGACGCTTCCGGGCCGGGTTGCCCGGCGGGCCGCCGTGGTACCGTACGGCAGCAACACGCGCTGTAGCTGTACTGCCCGCGAGGGGAAGCCGGTGAAACTCCGGCGCTGGTCCGCAACCGTGAGTGGTGCACCCCCGAGGTGACGCCACGAGCCGGGATACCTCACGGTCAGGTGAGTTCCCACCGTCGAGACACAAGGACCGGGGCTCGGTGCAACCCCGCAGGTGCGGAGTTTTCCGGGTCGAAGTCCGGGAAGCGAGAACCATGCCGAGCATCCGACGCACCCTTACGGGTGCTTCCTCCGTTGGCTTCGCCGTCGTCCTGGCGTCCGCCACACTGCTGTCCTCCGCACCGACCGCAAGTGCCGCAACGGCGCCACCGCAAATTCCGCAGTTCGCCGCAGCCCAATCGGCGGCCAAGTGGATCGTCGGTCAACAGGCTGCCGATGGGAGCATCGGTGGGTCTCTCTCGACCACCGCCAATGGAATTCTGGCTCTGGCCGCCGCCCAAGTCGATCCCTCGGCGGCACACGCCGCGTTGAACTACATGGAAGCAAACGCCAACGCCTACATCAATTCCCCGTCGACTGATAATGCCGACGGACCGGGCCAGCTCGCCAACCTCATTCTCGATGCGCACGCCATGGGCGTCGACCCGACGAACTTCGGGGGGACGAATCTGGTGGCTCGTCTGTTGCGCACCGAACAGACCTCGGGGACGGACGCGGGCCTGTTCGGGACAGAGCAGCAGTTGACCGACGACGACGCCGGCACGTTCATTCAGGGTCTCGTCTTCTCTGCGCTCAAGACGGTCGGGCAGGCGGCCGACGCAGCGGCGATCGGCTGGCTGACCGGGCAGCAGTGCCCGAACGGCGGCTGGACCCTGCCGAACCAGGCGGTCGGAGGGGGCTGCACGGAGGATCCCGCGGGCTTCACCGGTCCGGACAACCAGACGACGTCTGTCGTTCTCCAGGGTCTGGCCGCCCAGGGGGCTTTGACGGCGAGCATCAAAGCCAGCGCGCTCTCTTTGTTCACGACCGGGCAGGCGGCCGACGGAGGGTGGAGCACCTACTCGAACACGGTCGCCCAGCCCCAGCAGGCCGACTCGCAATCCACCGGGCTGGTGATTCAGGCACTCCTGGCTCTGGGTCTGTCCCCCACGAGCGCCCCTTTCACCAGTTCCGGGCACTCCCCCGTGAACGCGCTCTTGTCCTTCGTGGTGACATCGGGCGCGGACGCGGGCGCGCTGGGCTACCAGGACAACACCTCGGGCAATCTCCTCGCCACCAATCAGGACGTTCCCGTCCTCGCCGGCCTGATTTACGGATTCGGACCGACGAACTCCTACTGGATCGTGACGGCCAGGGCCTCGGTGCACCCATTCGGCTCGGCCCAGACCTACGGATCGCTCGCCGGCACCACGCTCAACAAGCCCATTGTGGGGATGGCCGCGACCTTGAACGGGCTCGGCTACTGGCTCGTGGCATCGGACGGAGGCATCTTCAGCTGGGGCAATGCCGCGTTCCTGGGCTCCCGGGGCGGCCAACCGTTGAACAAGCCCATTGTCGGCATGGCGGCGACGCCTGACGGCGGCGGCTACTGGTTGGTGGCCTCCGACGGAGGCATCTTCAGCTACGGCGACGCATCGTTCTTCGGCTCCCGGGGCGGCCAACCGTTGAACAAGCCCATTGTCGGCATGGCGGCGACGCCTGACGGCGGCGGCTACTGGTTGGTGGCCTCCGACGGAGGCATCTTCAGCTACGGCGACGCATCGTTCTTCGGCTCCCGGGGCGGCCAACCGTTGAACCAGCCCATCGTCGGCATGGCGGCGACGCCCGACGGCGGCGGCTACTGGTTGGTGGCCTCCGACGGAGGCATCTTCAGCTACGGCGACGCGGTGTTCCAGGGATCGACCGGAGGCATCAAGCTGAACCAGCCCATCGTTGGGATGGCACCGACACGCGACGGAGCCGGGTACTGGCTCATCGCCGCGGACGGTGGTGTCTTCAATTACGGCGATGCCATCTTCTCGGGGTCCGCCGCCTCGCTCGCCACCGACAACGCGGCGGTGGGCGGGGTGGGCAGCGCTTCGTAACGTGCGCGGCGCGGGAGCCAGGGCCCGGGTCTTCATGTGGGGGCTCCTGGGGGGGGCTGCGGCAGCGGTGCTGGCACCCACTGGCCCGGACGCCCTGGTCCCGCTCAAGCTGGCCGTCGCGTCGGCCGACTCCGTGGGCAACGACGTCTATGTGGCTGTCGTCGTCGACTTTGGGAGCGGCTCCTCGCTGTCGACCGTGTCGAAGTGCGTGCCGGTGCCGTCGAACGCCCGGGACTCTGATGCACTGGCGGCGGCAGTCGGGTCGTCCAACGTGGCCTACGCCAGTTCCGGCCTCCTGTGTGCCATCGACAACTATCCGGCCAACGGAGAGCAGAACTGTGGCCAGAGCGTCGGCAACGGCAACTACGACTACTGGTCGTATTGGCACGGGTCTTCCGGATCGTGGGTCTATGCCAGCAACGGCCCGACCGAGCAGTCCGTCTCCAGCCCGGCCGATGACGTGGAGGGGCTGATGTTCCAGCTCGACGAACCCGATGATTCCAGTGGCCCGCCACCTGCGGTGGCACCGTCGTATGCCCAAATCTGCAATGCCTCCACGGAGGTGCCGCCCCCGTCCTCGTCGAACGCCCCCACCACCACACTCACGACCCCGACCGCACCGTCCCCGACGCCGACGACCGCCCCGACGGGCGCTGGGTCCGCGGTGGCGACCACGACCAGCCCCCCGGCGGGGGGGCGATCGAACTCGAGGGGCGCGGCCGGGGCGACCACGACCAGCACGACGACGGCTGCAAGCGGGACGACCAGCACCCTGGTCTCAGCCGCTTCGGCCGGAACCGGGGGTGCGAGCCACGGATCATCGCGATCGGCCGTGGCCAGCGCGGTCCCTCACGAGACCTCCAGCAAAGGCACTTCGAGTGGCCTTCTCTCGGTCATTGTCCTTGCCGTGATCGTCGCCGCGCTGGGTGGGTTCGCCTTCTTCCGGTGGCGCCGCAGGCCGGCGGAGGAATGACGCGGGCCGCGGCCCCTCGGCGCCGCTCCCTGCACCCGCTGGCATGGTGGTTGTGGGCGGCCAGCTTGGCCATCTGCGCCATGCGGACGAACAACCCGTTCCTGCTGGCGCTCATCGGCGCGGTGGCGTGTGTGGTGGTGTCCGCCCGCCGGAGTAGTGCACCGTGGTCGCGCTCCATCACCTTCTTCCTGCGCGTTGGCATCTTGGTCATCGTCATCAGGATCGTGATTGAGATCATCTTCGGCCAACGTGGCATTCCGGGGCACTTGCTGTTCACGATTCCGCAGGTGCCACTGCCGTCGTGGGCCGCCGCCGTGAGCATCGGCGGTCCCGTCACGCTGGAATCCATCCTCGACGCCTTTGCCCTTGGTTTGCAGATCGCCGTGATCCTGCTCTGTTTCGGCGCGGCGAACTCACTGGCCAGTCCCTACCGACTTCTGCGCTCGCTTCCCGCCGTCTTGTACGAGACCGGCGTGGCGGTGACAGTGGCGCTGTCCTTCACCCCGGAACTCGTCCAATCGATCGGGATCGTGCGCCAGGCGCGGCGTCAGCGCGGCATCTCGACCAAGGGGTTGCGGGGCATGCGGGGTGTCGCCGTCCCGGTGCTGGAGAGCGGACTGGACCGCTCGCTCCAGCTGGCCACGAGCATGGACGCTCGGGGCTATGGCCGGCGCATTCCCGTCGGGAAGACGTCGCGACGCCTGGCCGGTGGCACCACCCTCTGCGGGTTGTTGTTGATGGCGGTCGGTACGTACGGCGTCATCGACGGGGGGTCTCTCTTCGGGTTGGGCCTCCCCGTCCTGGCCGTCGCTGCCGTCTTGTGCGGCGTGGGACTCGCCGTCGGTGGGCGTCGCACCGCGCGGTCGCGCTACCGCCCGGACCCGTGGCGGCTGCCGGAATGGACGGTGGTGGGCTCTGGACTCGTTGCCCTTCTGGCCATGGCACTCGCCCGCGCGCTCGACGTCCCGGGGCTCACCGTCTCGTTCTCCCCTCTGGCCTTCCCGAGCATTCCCCTGTTGCCAGTGGTGGGGATCCTGATCGCCTTGGTGCCGGCGGTCGCCGCGCCGAACCCGATGTCCCCACCCTTGTCGCCGCACGCCGGACCCGTTGGGCCCGAACACGGCACCGCGGCGGCGGGGCGGTCTCTTGACCCCGTCGAGGCGGATCTCTCGCGGGTATCTTCGTGATCACGTTCGACCGGGTGTCCTTCACCTACACCGACGCCCAGCGCCCCACGCTCGACCGTGTGAGCCTCGCCATCCCCGAAGGTGAGCTGTGCGTGGTCGTGGGGGAGACGGGGACGGGCAAGTCCACTCTTCTGCGTGCAATCAACGGTCTGGTCCCGCACTTCAGCGGTGGGACGCTGGCGGGGACGATCACGGTTGACGGAAGGACAACCAAGGACAACCGACCGCGTGACCTGGCCGACGTCGTCGGCTTCGTCGGTCAGAATCCGCTGGCCAGCTTCGTCACCGAGACCGTCGAAGACGAGCTGGCCTACACCATGGAGAACCTCGGGGTGCCCTCGGATGCCATGCGGCGCCGGGTGGAGGATGCGATCGATCTGCTCGGACTGCAGGACGTGCGCGACCGGTCACTGCGTGCCCTGTCGGGTGGCCAGCAACAACGCGTGGCGATCGGGGCGGTGCTGACGGCGTCGCCGCGTCTGCTCGTCCTCGACGAGCCCACGTCCGCGCTCGATCCGGCGGCGGCGGAAGAGGTCCTGAGTGCACTGGCCCGTCTGGTACACGACCTCGGGCTGACGGTGGTGATGGCGGAACACCGGCTGGAGCGCGTCGTGCCGTTTGCCGACCGGATGATCCTGGTGCCCGGAGGTGGCGCGCCGCTGGTCGTGGGCCCGCCCGAAGTCGTGATGCGGTCGGCCTCGGTCGCACCGCCACTCGTCGAGTTGGGCCGCTTCGTGGGGTGGGATCCGTTGCCCCTTTCGGTGCGCGACGCCCGACGCATGTCGACATCGCTCCGCGACCGCCTGGCGCCACTGACGCCGCCGCGGCGCGCACCGCTCGCGCCGAGCGGGGATCACGTCGAGGCCGCGGCCGTCCGCGACCTCACTGTGTCGTACGGACCCGTGCTGGCCCTCGACGGCATCGACCTGACGATGATGTCCGGCGAGGTGTTGGCCCTCATGGGGAGGAACGGATCGGGCAAGTCCACGTTGCTGAACACACTCTGCGGCGTGCGGCGCCCTTCCCGCGGCCGAGCGCAGATCGACGGGAGGAACCCCCAATCGTTCGACGCAGCGGAACTCGTCCGTCATGTCGGACTCGTCCCGCAGGACCCGGGCCTCCTGCTCTATGGCGAGAGCGTCCGCGACGAATGCCAGGCGGCGGACAAGGCGTCCGCTCTCCCACCCGGTTCGACGGCGCAGACGCTCGACCGCGTCCTGCCCGGTATGCCCCGTGATCGCCATCCGCGCGATCTTTCCGAGGGTCAGCGTTTGGCGTTGGCCCTTGCCATTGTGGTGGCCCCGGCTCCGGCTCTCCTCCTCCTCGACGAGCCGACGAGAGGATTGGACTACCCGAGCAAGGACCGCCTCATTCGGGTCCTGCGTGAACTGGCCGCCGCCGGGCACGCGATTGTGCTGGCCACCCACGACGTGGAGCTGGCGGCGCGCGTGGCCGACCGCGTCGTCGTGCTGGCGGACGGGCAGGTCATTGCCGACGGCCCGGCCCGAGAGGTGGTCTGTCACTCTCCGATCTTTGCCCCCCAAGTGGCCAAGGTGCTGGCTCCCGAAGAATGGCTGACCGTGGACGAAGTGCGTCAGGCCCTCGGGGAAGCGGTCCCGGCATGACCGTTTCGGTCCCGTCTCCCGCGGCAGAGTCGGGGCGCCGGCTCCCTCCGGCGATCCGGTTCCGTTCCCGTTCGACGTCCTTGCTCATCCTCACGACGGTCTTCGGCGTGGCCGCCTTCTGTTGGCCCCTCCTCATTCACCAGTCCGCCGGCCAGAACAGCGCGCACTCCGGCGATGCGCCCTGGGTCTTCGTCGGTCTCCTCCCGCTCCTCCTGGCCATCGTCATGGCGGAACTCTCCGAAGGCGCGATCGACGCCAAGGCCGTGGCCCTACTCGGGATTCTGGCGGCGTGTTACGCCGCGCTGCGTGTGGCCAGTCCCGGCATCAACGGCTTCGAGCCCGAATGGTTCCTGCTCATTTTGTCGGCGCGCGTCTTCGGGCGGGGTTTCGGTTTCGTCCTCGGTGCGGTCGCTCTCTTCGCGTCTGCGCTGATCACAGGCGGCGTCGGCCCGTGGCTGCCGTTCCAGATGCTGGCAGCGGGTTGGGTCGGGTTCGGTGCCGGATGCCTTCCTGCCATGCGGGGGTTTCCGGAACGCCTGCTGCTCGCAGCGTACGGCGTGGTGTCCGCCCTGCTCTATGGCCTCCTGATCAATTTCTGGTTCTGGCCCTTCATTGGGTCGACGACGACATATGCATACGTGCCGGGCGCGGGGACCGTGGCCAACCTGCACCGGTACCTTCTCTTCGACCTCACGACGTCGTTGGGCTTCGATCTCACGCGCGCGGTGACGTGTGCCGTCCTGATCCTCGTGCTCGGACGTCCGGTGCTGGCTGCGCTTCGGCGGGCTTCTCGACGGGCTGCCTTCGAACCACAGGTCGACTTCTTGGAGGAGCCGCTCCGAAACTCCGAAGGAGCCTGATGAAGATCGTCTCCCTCCTCCCGTCCGCCACCGAAATCGTCTACGCCCTCGGTCTCGGTGAGCAGCTGCGTGGCGTCAGCTTCGAATGCGACTATCCGCCACGGGCGCGTGCAGTGCCCACCGTCTCGGGTACGGCGCTGCCCACCGACGGTTCGCTCAGCGCGCCCGAGATCGATGCTGCTGTCAAGGCCCGCATGGCGTCGGGGGGATCCATCTACACGCTGGACGACGAGCAGATACGGGCCATCGATCCCGATCTGATCCTGGCGCAGGACCTCTGTCGGGTCTGTGCCGTGCCGTCGGGCGCCGTCGAGGAGGCACTCGAGGTCATCGGCTCCGACGCCCACGTCGTCTCCCTCGATCCGGCCCGGCTCGACGACGTGATCGGGTGCATCGGGACGGTCGGGGCGGCCACGGGGACCGGCGACGCGGCGGGCGTGCTGATGGAGCGTCTGCGTAAGCGGGTGGAGGCGGTGCGGGAACGGGTCCGCGGACGCGACCGGCCCAGGGTGCTCGTCCTCGAATGGGCCGATCCTCCCTTCAACGCCGGACACTGGGTGCCGGACCAGGTCCAGGCCGCAGGCGGTGACCCGGTCCTCGCAACGGCGGGAGCCCGTTCGCGCCAGCTCACCTGGGAAGAAGTCGAGACCGCACCGGTCGACGTCACCGTCTTCATGCCGTGCGGGTTCGACCTGGCGGGCGCGGTGACACAGGCCACGACGCTCCTGGCGCGGCCCGATGCGGCGGGCCTTGGCCGTCTCGTCGCTGTCGACGCCAACAGCTACTTCTCCCGACCGGGCCCCCGGGTGGTCGATGGGGTGGAGCTCCTCGAGCGCGTCTTCCACGGTCTTCCCGGGGCGGCTATTCCCGGAGCGCGCGTCCTTCGCGGCTGAGGGCGATGCCGCGCCCGAGCGCTCTCATTGATCGGGATTCGTTTTCTGTCGCACCAGGGACAGAATGCGCACCAGGGTTTCGAGCTCGTAGGCTGGGAGGTCGCGTAAACCGATCGGAGGCCGGGCCAGGACCTCGTCAGCCTTCTGTGCGAGGGCTGCTCCGTCCGCGGTCGCCACCACCAGTTTCACCCGCCGGTCGGTGGGATGGGCCTGGCGCTCGACCAGTCCCGCCTGTTCGAGATCGTCGACGACGGGGGTCAGATTGGGCGGATCCACACCGAGCAGAGCGGCCAGCTCCCGCATCGGCATCGGCCGCTTGGCGATGCGCCGGAGCGCCCTGATCTTTCCGAAGCTCAGGCCCACCAGTTCGCTGACCTCGCGCCGGCGTTGATTGTCGAGCACCAGATCGGCCATTGCCTGCCAGGCCTCGCTGGCCGCCCCATCGCGACGTTCACCCGCTTTGGTCATGTCGGCTGCACCTCCAGGAACTCGGGGTTGATCGCCTCGGCCGTCCGTCGCGCGGTGCCGTGGGCCCAGGGAGTCGTCGCCACCAGTCCGAGGATCAGCACGACGGCTCCGCACGCGGCCAGGACCCACCAACCGGCCCGACTGGCCACCGCGAAGTCGAGGTGGTTGCGCGTCTGGAGAGAGGCAGAGACCAGCGATCCCACCACCGCCACCCCCAAGGTCTGTCCGACCTGGCGCGAGGTGCTGGCAATGCCGGCTGCCACGCCGGCCTGCGCCCGCGGCATGCCCGAGACGGCAGCGTTGGTGATCGGTGCGTTCACGAACCCGAAGCCGATCCCGAAGATCACGTAGGCCGTGAACAACCACGTGAAGGGTGTCGTCGCGCTGAGTCCAACGAGCATCAGACAGGAGCCGGTGAGGGCGACACCGGCTATGAGGAGTGGAATGCGCGAGCCGTGTCTCCCCACGAGCCTCCCCGAGAACGGCGGCAGGAGCATGGTCATCGCTGCCATCGGCAGCGTGTCGATCCCGGCCTGAAGCGCAGAGAGCCCGCGCACGTCCTGCAGGTAGAGCGTGTTGAGGAAGAGGAAGCCACCCAGCGCGGCGAAGGCGGCGACGGCGATGACGGCGGCTGATGAGAAGGGCACTGACCGGAAGAAGCGAAGGTCGATCAGCGGCTCACTCACACGGCGTTCGCAGAGCAAGAAGGCAACGAGCGAAACCAGGGCGACGGCGAAGGCCCCGATGATGATGGCGGACGACCAACCCTTGGCAGGGCTCTCGATGATGCCGTAGGTCAGCGAAGAGAGGAACAGGATGACCAATACCTGCCCCGGGACGTCCACCTTTCGAGCCACGGCGGCCTTCGACTCGGGGATGTAGCGCAGCGCCAGGACCACGGCCACCAGTGCGATGGGAAGATTGATCCAGAAGATGGAGCGCCACCCGACTGACGTCACGAGCACGCCACCGACCACCGGGCCCAGTGCCATGGACACGCCCACCACGGCGGCCCAGATCCCGACGGCCTGGGCGCGCTCACGGGGAATGGTGAAGGTGTTCGTGATGATCGACATCGCCACCGGGTTCAACATCGACCCGCCGATGGCTTGGACCATTCGGAACACGACCAGGGTTCCCAGGTTCGGGGCCAGGCTGCAGAGCAACGAGCCCGCCGCGAAGGTGCAGAGGCCGATCACGAAGGTCCGACGTCGCCCAAAGCGGTCGGCGGTCGAGCCGGAGATCATCAAGAGACTGGCGAGCACCAGGGTGTAGGCGTCCACCGTCCACTGGAGCCCAGAGAGCGAGGCGTGGAAGTCGTGCCCGATGGACGGCAGGGCGACGTTGACGATGGTCACGTCGATCCCCACGATGAGCAAGCTCATGGAGCAGATGAGCAGTACGCCCACACGGCGGCGCCGAGTCAGCTCGGCAGGGGCGCCGCGAGCTGCCGTATGTGTTTCTACTACCATAATAGTTATTATATCATCATAACTGAGCACCGCACGCCAGAGGCCCGGACAGTACGAGTCCGTTCTCCGCAGCGGATCCTCGAACAACCCCCGCCCAGCATCCGGGTGGCCCCGTCGGTATATTTTGGGCGCGAAGCGGGTGTCTCGCATCGCCCGACCAGGGGGAATATCTCATGACGGTTCGCCGACACGCACCGCGAGGGACCCTCCTCTGCGGGCAGGTCTCCTCAATCGAACGCCGGCTCAGGGCGCTCGCTCGCCGCACCTCCGACACGACACATCAGATCGATGGGCTCACTCCGTGTCCACCAGGGACGTACCACTGCGGTGCCACGCCGATGATGACGCACGTCTGGCAGGTTCCCGTGGCCGGCGGGCCCCTCGCCATGGACCCTTCGGATCTGCAAGTGGTCGAGGCGGCCGTTGTGGCGCAGCAGGAAGGACTCGCTCCCACGAGGAGCGGAGTGCCACCTACCTGATCACCGCGGGGCACGGTCGTTGCCGTGCACGCGGTCTCTGAGAGGACGGGGACGCGAGCCGAATGAGCATGCACGCTGCCGTCGTCCAATCGTTCGACCACCCTCCTCGTTACGTGCGGTACGGGACGCCGGAACCGGTCGGTCCGGACGAGGCGCTCGTGGACGTCCTGGCGGTCGGGCTGCACCCTCGGGTCCGGACGGGCGCCTCGGGCGGCCATTACAGCAGCAGCGGGACGTTGCCGATGATCCCGGGTGTCGACGGAGTCGGCCGTCTCCCCGACGGCGGTCGGGTGTACTTCGTGGTTTCCGACGACGTCGGCGGCTCCCTGGCCGAACAGACCGTCGTCGACGTCCGCCGGACGATCCCGTTGCCGGACAGCGCCGACAGCAACATGATCGCGGCGGCCATGAACCCGGCCATGTCCGCCTGGGTGGCCCTGCGCCGACGGGTCCCCTTAGAGCCGGGTCAATCGGTGCTCGTACTGGGGGCAACCGGCAACGCGGGAGGGATGGCCGTGCAGGTGGCCAAACATCTGGGCGCGAGCCGCGTCGTCGCGGCAGGCCGCAACAGGCAACGACTCGAAGCGCTGCCCGCACTGGGAGCCGATGCCGTCGTCGCTTTGGACGATGATGCGGACGTCACGGCAGAGCGCCTCGCCGCCGCTGCGGCTGAGGTGGACATCGTCGTCGACTATCTCTGGGGTGAGCCCGCGGCGATTGCCGTCATGGCCTTGCTTCGCGCTCGCGCGGATCGGAGTCGGGCCATGGACTGGATACAGATCGGCGCCATGGCCGGCCCCACCATGGAGTTGCCATCAGTGGCGCTCCGATCGGCCAACCTTCGGATCCAGGGCAACGGCCAGGGCGCGGTCTCGACTCAGGCCTACCTGGCCGAGCTCCCGTCGCTGATTGCGGAGATCGATGCCGGAGTGTTTCAGGTAGAGGCCCGTCCGATTCCCCTGTCCGACGTCGAAGCCATCTGGAGCGTGCCCGACACCCCGGGCGTCCGCATCGTTCTCATTCCCTAACCCCGACCTCGGGTGGAAAGGAGGGGGGCGCCGAGCTCTCCGACCGGTTCAGGCACGCGGGGCCAATGGGCCCTAGTGCGGAGGATTCACCGGATGCAGCGCCGTGAGCGATGCGAACCCGTCGACGAAGGCCTGCACGTCGTTCCTCGGCTTGGCGGCGGCGCCGGAGCAATTCACCGTGCCGACCGAGTAGCCGGTCAGTGTCGCGCCGAGCGTCACGGTGACTGGCCCGCGGATGTGTCCGGTGACGCAGGTCGGCACGTTGAGATTGCCATTCGTCTTGGTCGCGTTACCTTTCTTGGCCGCCACGAGGGCGTTGCGGTGCGCCTGCACCCAGGCGACCAGATACCTGGAACCCTGGGAGAAGTCGGGCTGCTGGCCGTTGTCCACACCCTGGCTGACCGCGAGGGCCGGGATGCCCCGGGCCAGTGCCGTCTCGGCCGCTCCGACAGTGCCGGAGAGAGAGGCCAGAGGGCCGATGTTCTCGCCGAAGTTGATCCCCGACACGACGAGGTCCGGCCGCTGTGCGACGCCATGATCATCAATGGCCCAGATGATTGTGTCGGCGGGGTACCCCGCTACAGCCTTGGCCGGATACCCGCTCGCGGTGGTGGCGTCGGTGACCGTGAGCGTTCCGCCGGTCACCTTGGCTCCGGTCCCACTCTGATTGGTGGCCGGGGCCACCACGGTGACCTTGGTGTGGGGGAGGGCGGTCAGCGCCTGCACCGTCGCGTTGATGCCAGGCGCAGACACCCCGTCGTCGTTCGTCACCAGGATGGTCAAGGTAGCGGCGGGTTTGGAGGCGGCGCCTGCGCCGCCTGCGAGGAGTCCCGAGACGATCAGCCCGGCCAGCGCGCACATAAGAGATGCGCCGATGCGTGCTCGGGTGCCACGTTGCATCCGGTTCCTACCTCCTCAGTCCGAGGGCCCTGTGCCGCAATTCGGAGGCGCGGAATGTAACACGGCGGTTCCGGACGGCAGAGGCGCCCTTCGCCGATCCGCCCGAGTGGTCGAGCTGATAGAGCTGACGGCCCCAAAGGACCAATGTGTTCTGCCCACGTGACCTTTGTCCCTAAGCCGCTCTCACATTGAGGTCCATACTGAGGTCGGAGGAGATGTGATGACGCGTCCGAACCAGCCGGTACGACCCTCGCGCTTCGGATCGCGGGGCCACGGGATGGCTTCGAGTTCTCCGTCCACGTCGTCGGTCCGGGCCTCCGTACCGGGTGATGATCCGTCGTGACCCGAGCGCAAGCTCTCAGCGCCCTTGACGCCTCGTTCCTGCATGCAGAGTCCGAGACGACGCCCATGCAAATGGCGTCCGTCGGTCTTTTCGATGGCCGACCTCTGTACGACGCCCAGGGCCATTTCCGCATTGCCGACATCCGACGACTGATCGCCAGCCGTCTGGCCCTGGTGCCGAAACTGAGGCAGCGAGCCAGCCCGGGCTTGCTCGGTCAGGCTCCGCTTACCTGGGTCGATGATCCCGATTTCGACATCGCGGAGCACGTACGCGTGTGCCGGCTCGCCGCGCCGGCGACGGAGGTCGAACTTCGTCGGCTCTGCGCCGACCTGATGGCAGTTCCGTTGGAACGCACGCGTCCCCTATGGGACCTCACCTTCGTCGAAGGTTTGGACGAGGGCCGTGTGGCTCTCATTGAGCGCCTCCATCACTCTATGGCCGATGGATTGGCCGCCGCCGAGTTGGCCACTGTCCTCTTGGACCTCTCGCCAGAGTCGTCGCCCCTCGGCGAGACCGTCCCCCCTTGGAGCCCGGCTCTCCGTCCACCGGCTTGGCTGGGCGCAACCGGCGACCTCTTGCGTCTCGCGGCGTTGCCGGTTCGTGCAGCCAAGTGGTACGTGGAGACGATCGTGCACCCGATTCGGCGCACTCGGGAGTTGGCGGACATCGGTCGCGCATTCGCCACCATCATGACGCCGCGCATCGTTGCGCCGGCGTCGTCCCTGAACAGGCACATCACCCGTCAACGGTCGATGGACTTCGTTCGCCTTCCCCTCGAAGAGGTGCACGATGTCGCCCGCTCATTCGACAGCACCATCAATGACGTCCTTCTCACCCTGGTATCCGGTGGCCTACGCGTGCTCCTCATGGTCAGAGGAGATTTGACGGAGAACAGCGAGCTGCAGGTTCTCGTCCCGGTGGGACTGGTCGACGCTGAGGGCCGGGGTCTCGGGAACAGCGTTTCGGCACTCTTTGTGCGGCTGCCGGTCGGCATCGACGACCCCGTTGAAGTGCTCGAAGTGGTGTCGGCCGAAGTCGACGAGGACAAACGTCGCCATCAGGCTCTGGCCGCTGCCACCTTCTTGCGGTTGCTCGAACCCATGCCCCAAGACGTCCTGGCCAAGGGTACCGGCGTCTTGCGTTTCCAGCCCTTCTTCAACCTGATCGTGACGAATGTGCCTGGGCCGCCCGTACCGCTCTATGCCCTCGGAGCCAAGCTGCTGGAAGCATTTCCCATCCTGCCACTCGTCGGGAATCAGAGTCTGGCCGTGGCTGCGCTCTCCTATGAAGGTCAGCTGAATCTGGGTGTGCTGAGTGACCCGGCCACGTGTCCCGATGTGCAGGTCTTCTGTGCCGGCGTGCGGACTTCTCACGCATCGCTCGTTGAGCGATCTCAGCGTGGCGCAGCACAGCCCTGATCAGGTCGCGTTCGTGAACCCGATCAGTTCGTGTTCGTGAAGCAGATTTCCGCACGCTCCTTGACCGATCCGGGCTATGGCCCTCCGCCGAGCCGATCAGGTGCTCGAAAGGATCATTCTCCCTGAATGTCGCGTCGGCTGAATGCGAACCCTCCCGCCAAAGCGCATGCAATTCCAATGGCGGTCATGATGCCGTCGGCCTCCCAATTCGGAGCAATGGCGGGCGCAGAAGCCATGTGGTGGAAGACCGAGGTGTCCAATGCGCAGTGGTTGACTGCGCCAATACCTCCGACGATGACGACGAGGAGGGACCAACCCAGCAGACCGTAGACGGCGATCGATGTGAGCCGGGGTCGAACACCGAAGACGAGAACGCCGAAGCCCGCGACGATGATCGCGGGCGGCACAAGGTTGATCCCGGAGCCCAACAGCGTCGTGAGACTCACCGCCGCGTGCTGGCTTGCCGCACCCAACCAGCAGAAGAACCCTGCCGTCAGGCCACTCACGAAGAGGAGGACGCCAGCCAGGCAGAGCCGCCCCCCGAGCCAGGAGGCACGCGACACCGGTTGGGTCAGGAGGTGGTCGAGCCTGCCTGCAGACTCCTCGGCACGGGCCGCTGTGACCTGCCCGGCGGCGACGAAGGCGATCAGGACCGCGAGGATGAGGAAGCAGGCGCCGAGCACGGCTCGGGCGCCAGTCCCGGCGGCTCCGAACTTGGAGAAGACCTCTTCGGTCGAACCAGAGAGAGTGGCACCAGCCGATCGTGCAATGAGTCCGAAGAGGAGTGCGGACAAGGAGATCGATACGCACCATCCGATGACCCTGGCCCGCAACGTTCGGATGGCGAGACCCGTCGGCCCGGAGAGCAGTCGGAGATGGGCCTGCGCGTGCACCGGATCGGGCACGATGCCCTTTCCGACGTCACGTCGCCCCGCGAGGTAGACGGCGATGACGGCGAAGAAGGCACTGAATCCGACGATCGGCAGAAGGGCCACGGGTTGCGGCGAGGTGAGGGGTTGGAGCTCTTCGACCCAGCCCAACGGGGAGGCCCAGATCAACCCCTGGAAACCCACGCCGGCGTCGGCGATCAGGCGGAGTGCATAGCTCACCCCGAGAAAGACAGCGGCAAAGGAGGCGGCTTGGCGGCGGGTGGCTGCCAGCTGACTGGCGACCGCCCCGACGATCAGGAACATGAGCGCCGTTGCCACGATGGCGACTGCGAAGAAGAGCGAGGGTCCCGCGGGGATCCGCACGTTGGATTGCTGACCGGACAGGACGGTGAGAGTGGCGGTTGTGATCCATAGCGCCAAGGCGCCGACGCCGAGTCCGACGATGGCCTGGGCGCCGGCCCGACGACGCGTCGTCAAGCCGGCGAGGAGGAGGTCCCAGCGCCCAGCCTCCTCTTCGCCCCGAAGCAGTCTCGTGCTCGTCAAGAGCCCCCACACCGCACCGAGGACCATGAGCGTCATGGAAATCTTGAAGGCCGTGAAACCTCCGACGGTCTGGAGCTGGGGAGCGGGACCGAAGAGTGCGCTCATCGCCTTGTTCGAACCGTACGTGGCAGCCAAGGCATCGCGCTGAGCCGGGTTCGGGTAGATCTTGACGTAGCTGATCTCCGACGATGCAATGGAGACGCCGAAGATCAGACCCCAGATCACACCCGAGCGAGCGGCGTTGCGGACCGTCACCAACCCGACCACCGCCCAGGCGGACCGCTCGACGCGAACAGGCATGGTTACCTGTGATCGCACCGCGATGTCACACACCATTGCCGTCGTCGCCGTAGAGCGCGAGGAACAGTTCCTCGAGCGATGGCTCACGGCTCACGAGCTGCGTGACCCCGACGTCGGTCAAGAGTTTGAGGAGCGGCTCAATCGGGCCTCTCACCTGGCAGCGGACGCTGCGACCTTCGATCTCCACCGAACTGACGCCGGGTAGGGCCGAGAGATCTGGGACCGGCCCGTCGAGGGTCGCCTCGACGCTCGTGGCGCTGAGGTGGCGCATTTCCGACAACGTTCCCATCTCAATCAACTTTCCGGCACGTAGGATGCCGACCCGGTCGCACAGGGCTTCCACTTCACTCATGATGTGCGACGACAGGAAGACAGTTTGGCCGCGCCCCCGAGCTTCTTCGATGCAGTGGCGGAAGGCCTGTTCCATCAAGGGATCAAGCCCGGTGGTCGGTTCGTCCAGTATGAGGAGATCGGGCCGAACCATGAGCGCGGCGATCAGGATCACCTTCTGGTGATTTCCCTTTGAATACGCACGAACCTTCTTCGTCGGGTCGAGGTCGAATCGGTCGATCAGTTCGTCGCGATAGACGACGTCGGTTCGGCCATGCACGCGTCCGAGCAGCGCCAACGTCTCTGCACCGGTCAGCGATGGCCAGAGACTCGCCTCGCCGGCCACGAAAGCCAATCGTCGATGTGTCATGACGGTCTGGCGCTGACAGTCGAGCCCGAAGATGTCGCACCGCCCGCTCGTGGCCTGGCTGAGCCCGAGAAGAAGGCGCAGGGTGGTTGTCTTCCCCGCACCGTTGGGGCCGAGATAGCCCACGACCTCACCCCGTGCCACCTCGAGGTCGAGTTGATCGAGAGCAATCGAGTGTCCGTACCGCTTGGTCAAACCTTCGGTCCGAATGGCCGTCTCTGCCATAGCCAACCGCCTCAGCTTTCCTTCGTCTGCCGTGTTTATAGGTGGGCAGCGCTGCCGTTGCTGGGATGGATCTCCGGGTGGCTCCGGATAAGGACCGTGCACCGGCGCGCAGAACCGCTCCATCCGATCCCAGCCTGCGGGACCGATGGAGCGGTGTGCGGGCGGATCCGCCAGGATGCTCAGGCCGGGACCAGGCTCCCCGTGTTGACATGGTGGGCGTGCACCTCAAGCTCGGCGGTCTCTGACACTCTCCGTGCGTGCACGATACCGAACACCACCAGGATCGCCATCAGGGCGGCGAGGACGAAGGCGGTGATGGCCCCGATGAGCGCAATCGTCGCGATCGTTCCGAAGGCATAGGCCTCGAGAAGGAGTCCGCGAAGCGTGGTGCCCTGGAAGACCGTCTGTACCTTTGCTTCGGCCGCCGTGTAGGCGGCGGTGCCCTTGGGCAACGCCATAGCATCTGCGCTGAGTTGGGCGTAGGTCTTACCGCCCCCGATCTCGTTGAGATGCACCGCGATGAAGTCGTTCGCATAGACCTCTGCCTGCTGGGCGGTCGTCAGCTGCTGCCCGGCGTACTGGGACACGGTGCCGATCATGGACGGAGTAATTTCGCTCCCCGCCACGGGATGGGCGAACGCCGCCGCGCTGGGGAATGTGATCTGTTGCTCTGCCAACTGGTTGTGCACATTGGAGTTGGCGAAGCTGTAGCCCCATGTCAAGAGCAATCCTGCGATCACAAGCATCAGCACCATCAGGATTCCCGCGGCACTAGCCAGCACGTCGAACACCTTTCGTTGCATCTCCGTCTCCTTCGTTCTCACCCCTCCATCCGAGGAGATCTCTTCTCATTGTCACGGGGTGGGAGCCGAAAAGAACGGACGCGAAGGTCCTGACCAGCCAGGACCTTGGTCCTGACGACGCTGAAGCTACGCGCGCGAAGGTTTCGATGAGGAAGTACGGGCCGGCCTTCCGAAGTCCAGGCCTCAGTGACGATCACATCGATTTCCGACCGCGTTCAGGACGCGTCTCCAGCGTTCAATTGGGTGCTGTGACCGACGAGGACGGGCCGTCAACGTCCCCGACACACGCGGGAGAGTGTGGGTGTGCAACTTCCGATGTCATCGCGCTGTGACACTGGGGAACTGATCGTCCGACGGAGGCGCCAGCCCCGTAACCGCCTCGTTCGGGTAGACGATGGTTCCGGCTTCTGCGCCCAGAAGTCGAACCGCGTCGGTCAGTTTTCCGATGGCCGCCACGCTTCCGGAGGCTTCGACAAAGCGACAGGCGGCTTCAACCTTGGGCCCCATCGACCCGGCAGCGAAGTCCATCTCTCGGAGGGCCCCGATGGTGATCTTCCTGATTGGATGTGCGCTCGGGGTTCCGTAATCGCGTTGCACATTGGCCACATCGGTCAGGAGCAACAAGGCGTCCGCCCGCAAAAGTACAGCCAGAAGGGCACTGGTGAGATCTTTGTCTACAACCGCATTCACGCCTCGAAGGTCCCCGTTCTCGTCCCGCACGACCGGAACCCCACCGCCGCCGGCGCAGATCACCGCCCTGCCACCGTGGAGGAGCGACCTGATCTCTTCCAGCTCGATGATCGCCGTCGGCTCCGGCGAGGCAACCACCCGACGCCAACTGTTGCCGTCTTGTCGCAGCGTCCAGCCGTGCTGGCGCGTGAGCTCCGTCGCTTCTCGCTCGGTGTAGGTCCGGCCCACGAACTTGGTGGGCGCGGTGAAGGCCGGGTCTGCAGCATCGACCAGGGTCCGCGTGAGCAGACACACGGCTTCGTGCCCAGGAGCGGCGTGCTCGATGGCCGCCAACAACCAGTTTCCGATCAGACCCTGGGTCTCCGCCACCAAGGTGTCAAAAGGGTACGGGCGTGAGAGCGCGGGGTCGGCTCCACTCTCGAGCGCCAAGACGCCCACCTGGGGCCCGTTGCCGTGAGTGATGACGACGTCGTGTTCTTGGACGATCGGCGCCAGGGCCTCGGCGGCAATCCGGACATGATGCTCCTGGATGTCGGCGTCGGGTGTCTCGCCACGTTCGAGGAGTGCATTGCCACCCACGGCAACCACGATCATCACGGCTGCGTCGTCTGCTCCGGTCCGCTCGACGTGCCCGGTTGGGAAGAAGACGAGTCTCCGCTAGATGGCCAGGCGTTGGCGACGGTCATCGGATCTCCTTTGGGATATACCGCTGGCGTCCGTTCTCTTCAATCGAGTCGCCCGCCGAGTCGTGGATCGAGAGTACATCAGCGGTTGGGTTTCCCGAATAGGGACCATGGTCCTCCGGCATCCACACCATGGCCCCTACCTAGGACGCTCTGTGTTGCATACCGTCGAGAGTGTGGTCAGAAGGGCGTTGCGGTCGCCTCCGACTTGGAGCCAGCTGTCTCTCACCTACCGGGCATTTCATCAACTGCATACGAAGGAGGTCGTGCGATGAAAGCAGCTGTCGTCAAAGCATTCAATGAGCTTCTGCGTATCGAGGACCTGCCTGTCCCCACCCCCTCACCCGGTCAGGTGCTCGTGAAGCTGGAGACCTGTGGCGTGTGCCACACGGATATCCACGCCGCCCGCGGCGATTGGCCGGTGAAGCCCGTCCCGCCCTTTGTCCCCGGCCACGAGGGGATCGGCATTGTGACGGCCGTGGGCAGGGATGCCCGAGGACTCGCCGAGGGAGACCGGGTGGCCATCCCTTGGCTCGGTCATGCCTGCGGGGTGTGCGAATACTGTGCGTCCGGCCGAGAAACGCTCTGTCCGAACCAGTCGAACTCGGGCTACAGCGTGGACGGAGCCTACGCGGAGTACGCCGTGGCTGACGCCGCCTTCGTGGGCAAGGTTCCGGCTGGCCTCGACCCCCTCGATGCCGCACCACTCACCTGTGCTGGAGTGACCACGTACAAGGCGGTCAAGGTCGCCGGGACCCGGTCCTCCGACCTGGTCGCCGTCTTCGGCATCGGGGGCCTCGGGCATCTGGCTGTCCAGTACGCCCGGATCGCGGGTGCTTCGGTTGCGGCTGTCGATCTCGTCGACTCCAAGCTGGCGCTTGCCCGGGAGCTCGGCGCCGAAGCCACGGTCAACGCCCTGACCCAGGACCCCGCCGAGACCATCCAGGCGCTCGGTGGCGCCGACCAGGCCATCGTCTTGGCCGTGTCGCCCCGGGCCTGCGAGCAGGCCTTCCGAAGTCTCAAGCGGGGTGGCACCTTGGTTTTCGTCGCCCTTCCTGCCGACAATGTCATGCACCTCCCCATATTCGAGACCGTGTTGCAGGGCATCACGGTCACCGGGTCCATCGTGGGAACCCGAGTCGATCTGGCTGAGACGTTTCAGCTCCATGCAGAAGGACGGACCCGTGTCGTCCGCGAAACCCGCCACCTCGAAGAGGTCAACGAGTCCTTCGAGCAGATCGAGAAGGGCGGCATCGATGCACGTCTCGTGTTCGATTTCCGTGAGTAGGGGATCTTGGTGTTCCGGAGATCCGGCTATGTCAGCGACCGGTTCTCGACGAAATGGGTCCTGAGATGTACGTCACCATACTGTCCAGTGTCCTCAATGACTGGGTCGACGAACTGAGTGGAGCGGCACTCATCGATTTCGCGCAGGTATGTCGGGCGCAAATGCTCGAATCGACCGGCGAGACCGCCGTGGTCGCGCTGGCGGCGGAGCTTTCCTATGACCGCGCACTGATAAAGGTCTGCGGAGCTCACGGGATTGACGCCACTACCCGGCGGTTCTCTCGACCTAGGGAAGAGAGGGCTCGGCTCGAAGGCGAGTTGCTGGCAATCGGCGTGGACCTCGTGTCCATATCGAGGAACGGGGTAGAGGGTTAAGGCGCCGAAGCCTCTGGAGCGTCCTTTGCTACCTTCAGTTTGGTCGCGTAGATCGCCGCTTCCGTGCGACTCGACATCTTGAGCTTCCGCAAAAGGCCCGTGATGTAGTTCTTCACTGTGTGCTCTGCGAGGAACATGGTTTCTGCTATTTGTCGGTTGGTCTGACCTTCGGCGATGAGATCGAGGATCCGCTGCTCCTGGGGAGTCAGAGCCTGGAATTCGGATTCCGTCTTCGGCGGATTCGAGATGCGTTCGACGACCCGCGCCACGATCCTCGGGTCCATCAGGCTCTCCCCAGCGGCGACACGGTGGACGTCGCTGATGAGATCACGAGCCTTGATCTGTTTGAGCACGTAGCCGGCCGCCCCTGCCATCACACTGGCGAAGATCGCCTCGTCGTCGGCGAAGCTGGTCAGCATCAGGCAGATCAGATCCGGCATCATCGAGCGGGCGTCCCGGCAGACCTCAATACCGCTCCCGCCCTCGAGCCGGACATCGAGGATGGCGACGTCCGGCTTCGCCAAGGGGATGCGGTCCAGGGCCTCGGCAGCCGTGGCGGCCTCGCCGACGACCTCTATCTCGTCGTCGGACTCGAGGAGTAGTCGGATCCCCTCTCGGACCAGCTCGTGGTCGTCGAGGAGGAACACGCGGATCGTCATCCCGCCATTGTGCCAGCGTCGGCGCCTCTCGCGTCCAGTTCCGGGGTTTGGCTCTGTATTCGTCCAATGACCCTGAGTACGATCACGGCCGTGCCGTACCATCGGATAAGGGATCCTGAGAAGTTGGGTCGCCTGATGGACGCACTGCTGATGATCGAGGCCGATATCGATCTTCCCGTCCTATTGGGTCACCTGGTCGAAGAGGCCCGGACCTTGGTCGATGCCCGCTACGGCGCACTAGGTGTGCTCAACCCAGCCCGGACGGGTCTTGAACAGTTCTTGACCGCCGGCTTGGGCGAGCCGGAAGAGCAGGCCATCGGACTTCGTCCGACGGGCCGGGGCGTCCTCGGGCTCCTGATCACCGACCCCGCGCCCCTTCGATTGAGCGAGATCGGCGAGCATGAGCGCAGTTACGGGTTCCCTCCGAACCATCCACCCATGAAGTCCTTTCTCGGAGTGCCCATCCGAGCGAAGGGTGAGGTGTTCGGCAACCTGTACCTGACGGACAAGGTCGGGGCGGACGACTTCACCGATGAGGATGAAGCCCTCACCGAAGCCCTCGCCCTGGCGGCAGGGATTGCGATCGATAACGCACGTCTGCATGAACGTGTTCGTACGATGAGCGTGCTCGACGACAGAGAGCGGATCGGACGCGACCTGCACGACAGGGTGGTTCAGCGCTTGTTCGCTGTCGGCATGGCCATGCAGGGTGCCCTCCGCATTCCCGAGCTCGATCTCGTACGGGAGCGGATCGACAAGGTGATAGATGACCTTGACGCCACCATCACCGAAATCCGCACCACGATCTTCGAACTTGGTGACAGCTCCCTGCCGGGAGGGCTTCGACAGGCTGTCGTTGGTTTGGCGGACGAGATGGCGCCCACTGTCGGTGTCCGTCCAGATCTCACGTTTGAGGGAGCAGTAGACAATGCAATTCCCCAACAGACGGCGGATCATTTGTTGGCGGTCTTGCGTGAAATGCTGTCCAATGTCGGTAAGCACGCTCGCGCAACCCGCGTTATCGTATCCTTGACTGTGGCCGACGACATCGTTGTTGAAGTCGTCGACAACGGTGTCGGCTTTGCTCCCTCCGCGGAGGGCAGCGGTCTGGGGTTGATGAACCTTCGGCGTCGCGCCGAGAAGTTGGGTGGGACATTCGGCGTTCAGGTGGTGCAGGGCGGCGGAACCAGGGTGACCTGGCGTGTTCCCATTTAGATGCCCGAGACCATCTCCAAGTTCGACGTGATATTCAGTGTCATCTCGACGGTGTCCCACTGACGCGTTGACGACAGCGGGAACCCTGCTTCGCGGAAGACCGAGCCCATCGTCGCGTCCTCAAGCAGCACCTCGGCTTTGAACTGCGAGATGCCCGCCACTCTGGCGACGTGGGCCAAGCGGCAGAGCAATTCCGACGCGATGTACTGGTGTTGGTACCCGTCGGCCACCGCGAAAGCGACCTCGGCTTGCCGTGGGTCACAAAGCCGGTCGTAGCGCCCTACAGCGACGATCGCGCCGTTGACCTCGACCACGAGAGCGACGCGGTCAACGCCGTCGACGCAGGTCGCACGCTGGACGTCGTTCAGGCTGAGGACTGACTGCGGGGAGAGGTAGCGAAGGAGACGGGACCGGTCCGGGAGGTGCCGGCAGAACTCGAGGAGTGCGGCGTCGTCGTTGGGGGAGAGAGGGCGGACGAGCGCTTCGATGCCGTTGCAGAGGGTGATCGTGTCCACATGGTGCATCGGAGTTGCGGAATCCGCATCCATGACCTCGACTCTGCCGGAATTACCGGTGAGTGGAGTAGGGAGCTTCGTCCGCGACCCCAGGGCCTTTGGTCCTGAATCCGGGTCGCCCGTCATGCCCGAGAACGGGACCCTCTTCCCGCCTCTCCGGGACCTAGGTCCCTAGCTCCGACGCGGCCAGACCAGGCAGGCTATGGATATGTCCATACCGACGAGCGCGGAGGATGCGCAAATCCACGACGACGAGCTCCGGGTCGTTGTGGGCGTCGATGGTTCCGAGTACGGCCGGCGGGCTCTCGAGTTTGCTGCTCATGAGGCGGCGTGGCGTGGTGCGCTGCTCGAGATCGTCAGTGCCTACCAGGAGACTCCCTACGTGATGGCCTGGCCCGTGGTGCCCCTCGGGCCCGATCAGATGACGGCCGCTGCCATCGTGGACGAGTCGTTGGTGCGAGCCCAGCAGATCGAGCCCCAGATCGTGAGCAAGGGTGAGACTCGATATGGCGCAGCTGGGAACGTGCTCGTCGAAGCGAGCCGGGCTGCGACCCTGCTGGTTGTCGGATCCCACGGTCGAGGTCCAATCGCCAGCCTGTTCCTCGGATCGGTGTCCGAACATTGCGCGCATCACGCAGCTTCGCCGATCACGATCGTTCGCTGATGACACGACGTGGTTCCCTCACCGAGAGCACGCGTCGCGCCGACTACGACACGAACTGTTCGCCACTCATTGCTGGACACGATGCACTCGCGCAGATCGACGAGGTGCTCAGTGGATGGTCGGCTCGACGGAGAGACCTCCATCAGCTGCAGGTCGAGGCTGAGGGAGAGCGACAAGAGTTCATCCACCATGCCGAAGGACTTGCCAGCAGCGTGATTCGGCCCTCGTTCCTGGCCGTTGCGCAGAGACTCAAGGCATGTGGTGGGGACGGCACACTCGTGGAACGGCCAAGAAATGGCTTTCAAGGCCTCCGCCTCACTCTCTGGATGGCGCTGGACGGGCCGGTGACGGTCTTGGATCGGCCCGACCTCTATCCCTACATCCGGCTGGACCTCGATGTGGCCCAGAGGAGGTTCACCGTGTGGGAGGGGGACATGGGTGAGCGGCAGGGCGCCAGCCGCGCGACCGAGCCGTGGGGGCTGAAGGACATCACTGGCGCGGTTGTGACCGAGCGGGCCATTGCCATCCTTCGCAGAGCCGCGAGCCACGAATTGGTCCCGTGACTGCAAGAGCGCAGTGATGTGGTGCGCGGCGATCGTGTCGTGACACTGGGTCCGGTCGGCCTTCACGCAATGTGGTGTGCATGTGCCGATTCGGAAGCATGAGGAGGTCATCCCCTGCCCGAGATTGAGGAACCGGGTCCCACCCCGAGAATCGTCGTTGGCGTCGACGGATCTGTCGGCTCCGCCGAGGCGCTCGACTGGTCCATCGCCGAGGCGACCCGCACCCCCGCCTCCCTTGAGCTCGCCACCGCATGGATGTTCCCCATGGCATTGGGCTACGTCTTCGCTAAAACGCCCGATGAGGTGCGACAGCAGGTGCACCGGATCTCCGACTCCGCTGTGTCTCACGTGGCGGAAGTCGCTCCTAAGGTCGTCGTCAGATCCACTCTGCGCGAAGCGGAAGCAGGTCCGATGCTGGTCGAGCTCAGCACCGGAGCCGATCTGCTCGTGGTCGGATCACGGGGACATGGCAGCATCCGCGAGTTGCTGCTGGGGTCGGTCGGTAGTTATTGCGCTCGACATGCCCATTGCCCCATCGTGATCGTCCGCTAGTTCGGTGTACGCCGCTCACGCCTCACCGGAGCTGCTCTGACGCCCGACGCACCTCCGTTGTGACCTCCCGCCGGCGTCTTCCGGCGATCCAAAGACCAATGTCATCCCTTATCGGGACCTTTTTCTCTATGGAATTTCCGGGCTCTCGCCCACAATGGATGTCATGACACCGACTACCGGCCGCGAAGTGCCATCGGACCCCACGGGGAGTGCGGACTCCAGTTCACAGACCCCGTCGGCCAATCTCCCCGGTCCGAGCGACTTGGCCCGCCGGGTGGTCCACCGGCGAAACGAGCTCGGTCTGACCACTGAGGAATTGGCGAAGCGAGTGGGAGTCGATCCCACCTACCTCAAGTATTTCGAGCGGAGTGCAGACGCCCGACTCAGTGCCGGAACCTTGAATCTCATCGCTCTCACTCTGGGTACGACCCCAATCGCCCTCTCCGGGGGCGATGTCGACCGTGCGCCAGGAAGGGGCCGAGCCCGCCGCCATCCCGCGCTCGAAACTCTGGAGAGGGAGCAGTGTGACGCGCATCTGCGTGCGGGCGGCGTGGGTCGAATCGTCTTCGCCACGGAGCGAGGCCCGGTTGCACTTCCCGTCAACTTCGAGTTCACGGACGAGAAGGTCATCTTCAGCACGGATGAGGCGAAGGCCGATCATCTGACGACGCTGCCCGTGATCGGATTCGAGATCGATCGTGTCGATGAGGCCTTCAGCGAGGGCTGGAGCGTGCTCGTGAGCGGTCCGCCACAGCGAGTTCTCGACCCCGCTGAACTGGAGCGGCTCTCCTCAATGGACCTTGAGGCATGGGCTGGCGGTGACCGCCATGCATTGGTGAAGATCACGCCCGTCACCGTGACTGGTCGCGTCATTGTGCACAGACCTCCCCTTGATGAAGACTGAGCCGAACCAGGCGCGTCCCCACCAGCGTCCCTCGGCGTCATTCGGGGACGGTTCAGAGAGCGATGATGGTCTCCGGAGTGCAGGCGCCGAGAGCGGTTCGGGGAGACGGCTCCTTGCCGAGGCTCCTCTGAGTGACGAAGAGCTCGATCTCATCGACTCGTATTGGCGTGCCGCCAACTACTGCTCGGTTGGCCAGATCTACCTGATGGACAACCCCCTCCTGGCGGAACCCTTGCTTCCGAAACATGTGAAGCCTCGGCTATTAGGTCATTTCGGTACGACGCCAGGATTGAACCTCATTTACGCCCACCTGAATCGGGTAATCAAGGCGCGTGACCTGAACATGATGTACGTGATCGGACCGGGTCATGGGGGTCCCGGCATTGTGGCCAACGCCTACCTCGAAGGCACCTACACCGAGGTCTATCCCCACATTGGCCAGGACACCGAGGGACTCCGAAGGCTCTTTCGCCAGTTCTCCTTCCCGGGAGGGATCCCGAGCCACGTCGCGCCGCAGACCCCCGGATCTATCCATGAAGGAGGCGAGCTGGGTTACTCCCTCGTGCACGCCTACGGCGCCGTACTGGACAACCCGGACCTGATCGCCGCCTGTGTCATCGGTGATGGAGAGGCGGAGACGGGGCCCTTGGCCGCGAGCTGGCACTCGAACAAGTTTCTCGACCCGGTCGGAGACGGTGCCGTGCTGCCCATCCTGCATCTCAACGGCTACAAGATCGCCAACCCGACCGTGTTGGCCCGCCTGGGCGATGAAGAACTCACCAGCCTCCTGGTCGGTTACGGACAACGTCCCATCTTCGTGAGGGGAGATGAGCCGGGCATCGTCCATCAGCAACTCGCGGCCGCCCTCGATGATGCCCTCGAGGACATCGCCCGAATTCAGGAGGCCGCTCGGAGCGGCCGGGCGTCGTCCCGGCCCGCCTGGCCGATGATCGTCCTGTGCACGCCCAAGGGGTGGACCTGCCCGAAAGAAGTCGACGGCCTTCCTATTGAGGGCACGTTTCGCGCTCATCAAGTACCCGTGGCCGACGTCCGCGCCAACCCCGGCCACCTGAAAATCCTCGAGGAATGGCTGCAGAGCTATCGACCCGAGGAACTGTTCGACAAGTCGGGCGGCCTCCTTGGGTCGCTCCGAGCTCTGGTGCCACCGGGAATGCAGCGGATGAGCGCCACCCCCCACGCCAATGGCGGGTTGCTGCTCCAAGATCTGGATCTGCCGGACTTTCGCCGGTATGCCGTCACCGTCGAGACACCGGGCCTTGCATCGGTCGAGCCGACGCGTGTGTTGGGAACCTTCCTCCGGGATGTCATCAAAGCAAATCCAGCAACCTTCCGGATCGTCGGTCCCGATGAAACAATCTCGAATCGGCTGTCCGCCGTGTTCGAGGCGACCGACCGGGTCTGGGAGGCCGAGATCGTCCCTGGGGACGAGTTTCTGGCACACCAGGGTCGGGTGATGGAGGTGCTGAGTGAGCATCTCTGCGAAGGGTGGTTGGAGGGCTACCTCCTGACCGGTCGCCACGGAATCTTCAATTGCTATGAGGCGTTCATCCACATTGTCGATTCGATGGTCAACCAGCACGCAAAATGGCTCAAGACCTCGAAAGAGATCCCGTGGCGACGACCGATCGCCTCGCTCAACTATCTCCTCTCCAGTCATGTCTGGCGTCAGGACCACAACGGCTTTTCACATCAAGATCCCGGTTTCATCGACCATCTCGTGAACAAGAAGCCGTCGATCGTCCGTGTCTACCTGCCGCCGGATGCCAACACCCTTCTCTCGGTCGCGGACCATTGCCTACGAAGTCGCGACTACGTCAATCTCATCGTCGCCGGGAAACAACCGGCGCTGACATATCTGACCATGGATGAAGCGGTCGATCATTGCACTCGGGGACTCGGAATCTTCGAGTGGGCGAGCAACGATCACGGCGAGCTTCCGGATGTGGTTTTGGGGTGTGCCGGTGACGTCCCGACGCTTGAGACCCTTGCCGCAGCCTCCATTCTGCGCGAGACGATCCCTGAGTTGAAGGTCCGTGTCGTCAATGTCGTGGATTTGATGCGAATGTCTCACGAGACGGAGCACCCTCACGGGTTGCCTGAGGTCGAGTTCGACGGCCTGTTCACGAAGGACCGGCCCGTAGTCTTCGCCTATCACGGCTACCCATGGCTGATCCATCGTCTGGCGTATCGGCACACGAACCATCACAACTTCCATGTGCGTGGCTATAAGGAGGAGGGAACCACAACCACGCCCTTCGACATGGCGATGATGAACGACATGGACCGCTTTCACCTGGTGATGGACGTGATCGATCGTGTACCCGGCCTCTCAGAAAAGGCCGCCCATGTCCGACAGACGATGCAAGACGCCAGGCTGGAGGCACGGTCGTACACCCGCCTGCACGGCGAGGATGACCCGTCGGTCACAGACTGGATCTGGAGACGATAAAAGAAGGAACCGCCTCTGATCCCACGCGTGTGATCAGTTCCAACTGGAGCGAGCTCCTCGAGGGATCGTTGGCTTCGCCGAACTCGTCTGATCGAGTCGATCATGGAGTGACATTGCGCGTCGGACACGTGCTGCCCCATGAGGACTCCTTCAGCTATGGAACAGTGAGTCATGAAGTGGTCGGGCCGAGCACCGTGGCTCTACGCGGAGGCGATTGCCCTCGTCGCAGCATCGGGCGTCGCATGGGGCATTGACTTATTTCGCGCCTGTGTCGAACCGTGAGGGATCTGGAGTTCGATCATCTGGTATCGGGGTCGCCCAGTTGCGCTGCGATGCCCTCGAGGAGACGGCGCCGCTCCAGCAGCGTCTTCCGAATGACCTGAACATCTGTGGCGTCTATCTCCGAATTGACGCGCAATAAGGCCGACCGCAATACGGAGACCAATTCATCAGCTGCATCCGGTGTGAGACGCAAGGTACTCGGGTGCTCATTCCTCGGTTCGGAAATCTCCGCTCCACGACCACGTGGCTCAGCCCGAAGATCGGGTTCGACAGCCCGACCGGTCACTTTGAACGGGACAATCTCGAACACTCGTATGCCAGGTACGGTGACCATTGGGGTTGGCAGATTGGCGCCGAGTCGTGCCACGTCTTCGTACGGGACAACGCGCGCGACTCCTTCGACGACAACGCTCCAACCACCGTGCCGAGATTCCGTTTCCTGATCAGCCTCAAAGGTTACCGCGGAGCCGTCAAGGTGGAAGGCGGCCCATCCCGGCCCGAGACGAATGACAATACCGCCAGCGACGAGCGAAAAATTCACAGGGATCACGTGCGGTGACCGATCGCCATTGATGGCGACTCGCCCGATACCGCTCGTTGCCGCTTCGTGTGCCAGGTGACGCCGGCACGCGTCCTCGCCGAGTATGGCTGAGCCTCGTTGGTCCAGCTTCACTATTCCTCCCTTATGCCTGGGCGCCTCGACCCCAGGATTGCCCGTCGTCACCCCACGCGCATCGGGCGGTCGATACGGAGCGTGGCGTCCTACTTTTCAAGGCACGACGATGTATTCCGTTCTGGACGGTTGAGTCATTCGGTCCCATAAGGACCGCCCTGGCTCCGGTTGCGCTCCATCGTTTCCGTAGAGGGCCTCGCCGCCCCGGGGAGAAAGGTCCTTCGCTCCAGGGACGGGAATCCCGGACTTTGCCGACCGCCTGCGCACTCACGTTCGCCATTGGTGATTCTGTCGGGCAGCAGCCAGTAAAACATCAGCGGACAATCGTGGTGGTGCAGTGCGCATAATGGACCACGTATTCCGAGATTGACCCGATGAGAGCCCCGACGACTTGGGTGCGGCCTCTGGTTCCAACTACGAGCGTCGACGCTCCCTCACTGATGTCGGAGAGAACCGGCCCCGCTACCCCATAGACGATCTCGCCCTTCGTCAATACGGTTGGGTGTGTCTTTCGAATTGAGTCGATGGCTTCGCGAACGATGTTCTCAGCATCCTCCTTGTCCAGACCCGTCGTGATTCCGTAGCCCGGGAGTCCGTTATACACGGTGACGACTTCCAGGATTGATCCAGTGAGAGCGGCTTGGTCGGCGGCATACTCCAGTGCTCTCAACGAACAAAGAGAGCCTTCTACCCCGACGACTATGCGCAACTCCCCAGGTAGTTGCTGTGGCGTTGGTGTCGTCGGATTCGCAGTGTCTTTCACAGATTGCGCTCCCTTTCGCGGGTTCGATCAAAAGGCCTTTCTCCGAGGGCCGGCGTATCGCCGTAGAGGTCGAGTTCTGACGGGCAGATTCACATGTTCCCTCGGCTGGGCTCGTTTCGACGGCCTGTCGAGAGCCGAAGTCAGCTTCTTGAGATGACCGCATTCACCGCGTCAAGGGCCTCGTCCACATCGTGAAGAAGTTCGTGCACTCCCTGGCGGAGCATCTCGGCCGTATCGACGGCGTCCTGGTATGCCACTTGAAGCTTCGAAGCAGCGACGTAATTGACGTTGCGCGCCAGATCGAGTTGCTTTGTCGCTTCCTCACGGAGGTCGAGCTTCGCGAGGTCCACCTGGACTCTGAGTTCGTCGATGCGCGTCTTCCAACTATTGAGTCCGCGCATCACCTCAGTGACGTGCTCGTCCGTCACCTTGTCATCTGCAGTGGCGCTTCCCGGACTGTTGGCAGTATTGGACATCTTCTTCCTCCTTTTGTTACTGCAGGCTTGCGTTCTTTTGACTAGGAGATCTCCTTGCCAACTGGGGGCTCGTCCAGTCGGCAAAGGAACTGTTGACCCCAAGCATCTCGGGATCCTTTCAGTTCGGAGAGAAGTTCCAGTGCGTTCATTGGACCCCGAATGATCACGCCGAAGCTAGAGAGATAAGCCCTGTGCGCCTGGGACTTTGGTCCTTCCTCGACGAAGAGCGCCAAGTGAGCGATCCGGAATCTCCCGCGGTCACCGGGGACGATCGACGCTGCGGCGGCAGTTGGTGCCGTGTCGAAGCCAAAAGGACTCCCGACTCGCCGCGAGGGGACCAACGTCCCTACCCCCCGGCAGGCCCCATCACCGACGATAGATGCATGCCGAGAGGGACGGGTCCGAGTGACGCCTTGGCACAGATGTGTCGGGCGGAGAGGCTGCCCTTCCGATTGGTAGGCGGCTCCAAAGCAGAATGTCCGTGCTGACGTCCCCGTCGAACTATCCAGGCGATCTTGCTGCTGAAGTCGTTTTGTCGGATGGCACTTGCTGCAGTGTGCGTCCGATCCGGCCCGATGATGCCGAGCAGCTGATCGAATTTCATCAGCATCTCTCTCAGCGATCGACCTACCTGAGGTTCTTCACGGTTCATCCGACCCTTTCGGCGAAGGAAGTCGAGCGGTTCACTACCGTCGACTATCAGGATCGGTTGGCCCTCGTGGTCGAGACGAACGGAAAATTGATCGCTGTGGGTAGGTTCGACCGACTCGTCGGCACTCCAGAGGCCGAGGTGGCCTTCGTCGTGGCCGATGAGTTTCAGCACCACGGGCTCGGATCGCTGTTGCTGGACGAGCTTGCGCGGGCCGGAAGAGACCGAGGGATCAGAACGTTCCTGGCCGAAACTCTCTTCGAGAACAAGGCCATGCTGGACGTGTTTCATCATTCCGGTTTCGACGTGTCCACGAGGATCGAGTACGGAACCGTCTGGCTGCGCTTCGACATCGCGCTCACAGAGTCGTACGGTGTCGCCTTGGCCGCTCGCGACGAATTACGGCAAATCAGTCGCCGCCCGTTGACTGGACCAGTCCAGGCACCTCGCAAATGCTGATAGTCGCCGGTCCATCGGGTGCCAGTGCGCATGACGGGGGCACAGACCACCCTGAGCAGCCTGGCCGGATCTTCTCCGTCATGGACGGAGTGCGGGACCTCGACCTCGGCGACGGCCTCTGCTACGTGGGGTCTCCAGAGGTGGAACTCGAAGCCTTGGCACTCGTGCACACGACCAAGTATCTCGACGAACTCGACAGCTTTTGCCGGCAGGGTGGCGGAGACATCGATCCCGATACGTACGCCCGAACGGACTCCTTCTCTGCGGCCCGTCAAGCGGTCGGTGCCGGTCTCGAGGCGATCGGAGCCTTGGAACGGGCTGGTGAAGGCCTCGCCTTCGTTCCCGTGAGGCCGCCGGGGCATCACGCCGAAGCAGACCACGCAATGGGATTCTGTCTGCTCAACAATGTTGCCGTGAGCGCCGCAGCGCTTGCGGCGAAGGGTCACAGGGTCCTCATCGTCGACTGGGATGTCCACCACGGGAACGGAACCCAATCCATCTTTTGGGATGATCCCCGGATTCTCTACGTCTCAACACATCAATGGCCACTCTTTCCTGGCACCGGGAGAGCCCAGGAGGTCGGAGGTCCCAACGCTGTCGGGCTCACCGTCAACATTCCACTGCCCCGAGGTGCAACCGGAGACATCGTTCAATGTGCTCTCGAGCAGGTCGCTCACCCGGTGATCGATCGCTTTGCGCCAGATTGGGTCCTGGTGTCGTGTGGCTTCGACGCTCATCGAGACGATCCTCTGGGTGAGCTTGCCCTCTCAACGGGAGACTTCGCGCTGCTCGCTCGACTGGTGAGTTCATTTGCCCCCCGTCCGGGTCGCCTCGCGGTGTTTTTGGAGGGCGGATACAGCGCCCGAGCACTGCGTTCTTCGACGGCGGCCGTTTTGGGCACGCTTCTCGACGTGGAAGTGGACCTCGAGCCCTCTACGTCCGGAGGGCCGGGGCGGGAGGCAGTCACATCTGCGGTGCGTGCCCGGAGTTCGGCAGCCGCTGACCTTCACCATGAAAGTTTCCAACCGTGAACGCAATCGGCACGGTGGCGGTGGGTTACGACGGCTCGAGTGAGTCCAGGAGGGCGCTAGTCTGGGCTGCCGGACTCGCGGCAACCCTGCCTGCAGGATTGAAGGTCGTCCACGCAGTGGGCCTCTTGGAGCACGCGGGGCTTTTGGGCCGTGTTACTCCACACGAAGACGTCGTGCGTGAGTTGGCTGGCGGCGTCGGAATGGACCCGGCCGCAGTGGAGTGGCTCGTCATGGAAGGCGACCCCTGCTCCGTCTTGCTTCGAATGATCACTGCGCCGCACTCAGTGGATTTGATCGTCGTCGGAACTCGCGGGTCCGGAGCGCACTCTGGCTCGCTGCTGGGCAGTACGAGCCTCGAACTCGTGGAACATGCGAGCATTCCGGTGGTGGTCGTCCCTCCGGGGAGCTCTGGCGAGTAGCGACTCGCGCCCGAAGGTGGGCCAAGCGCTTCGGGTCCGGAGGATTAGCGCTCGTCAGATGCGCTGGCGAGTCTCGCTTTCAGAGCGGAAACGAGCGACCCAGTCCTTCGAGAGGTCGTCGGCCTGGCGTTTGAGTGGCTTCTTGCCCTCGGGTTCGGGCGGGTCGACGCCGAGTGCGTCCAGGACGCGACCGATGGTTGCGGCCCGGCTGACGGTGAACTCGTCGTAGAAGACCCGTATCGGGTCCCGGCCCGTGGCGTGGAACCAATCTTCCCAATGAGCATCCCACCGATGTAGTTCGTTGAGCAGGTGCTCAATCGCCCGATAGTCGTACGCGACATCCGGCGTTTCGTCGGTTTCGACCTCCTCGGCATCCGATTCCGATTCGGTCCGCCACTGTTGGGTTTGAATCGCCTTCCAGAGTGAGACGGCCTGCGCCACCTTGTCTCGCCTTCTGATAAAGATGATCTTCAGTCGGGGGAAGACGGCGTGGAGCTGCTCGTTGAAGGACAGATCGCTCAGACCAGGGAGCTCGGCCATCCGCACCTTGAAGTCGTCGAGGTAGTTCCACATCATTTTGGAGCCGAAGACACCGTTGAGAGTGGTGCCACGTTGCAGCACGTAGCGGAACCATTGCTCGAACTCACCGGGCCGCTCCGGCCGTCCCGGTTCTATCGGGCTGAGTCGCTCAGCGATATCCCGCACAGACGGATCCTCGAAGTACTGACGTGGTTGACGAGGCAGACCGGTCTCCCGCAGCCCCTCGAAATACTCGTCCGGTACACCGGCCACGTCGGTGGCGCGCAGGAGTTCACACAACAAGGTGCTCCCACTGCGCTGCGTGGCACAGATCAAGTAGGAAATGCCCTCAACGCGCAACGCACTTCCCACATCTTATATCCTATCTATTCGAGCGAAACAGTGGGAATTGCTACTATCGCGCGAAATGAGACCGAACGTCCTCTACCTGCACTCCCACGACACGGGCCGCTACGTGCAGCCCTACGGGTATCCCGTTCCGACTCCAAACATTCAGCACATGGCCGACCAGGGAGTGCTCTTCCGTCAAGCCTTCTGCGCCGCGCCGGTCTGCTCGGGCTCGCGTGCCGCATTGCTCACCGGCCAGTGCACCCATGCAACGGGGATGCTTGGACTCGCGCATCGTGGGTACCGGCTGCACCATCCAGAGAGGCACATCGTCAATGTCTTGCGGGAGGCCGGCTATTGGACCGGCTTGGTAGGCGAGCAGCATGTTTCTGAGGATCCGGGGGACCTCGGTTACGACCATGTCGTCGATCTCGATTCAACGCGGGTGAGTGAAGTCGCTCCGGCGGCTACGAAGCTGATCGCCATGCGGGCTCAGGACCCGGCTCCGTTCTTCCTTTCGGTCGGTTTCTTCGAGACGCATCGGGAGTTCTTCGAGCCATCGTCGATTCGCGACGTCCTGTATTCCCGACCTCCCGAGAACGTGCCGGACAACGCGCAGACACGTCGGGACATGGCCTCTTTCCGGGCCAGCGCGCGAGCGCTCGACCAGGGCGTCGGAACCGTGCTGAATGCGCTGGAAGAAAACGGGCTCGCCGACAACACGTTGGTGTTCTTGACGACCGATCACGGCCTCGCTTTCCCGGATGCCAAGTGCAGCATGTATGACCGGGGGATCGGAGTCATGTTGCTGGTGCGAGGCCCAGGCGGCTTCGAGCGCGGCCGCGTGAGCGACGCACTGGTGAGCCAGCTGGACCTGTATCCGACGATCTGCGACGTGGTCGGACTGGAGCACCCGCCGTGGCTCGAGGGTCGTTCGCTGCTCCCTCTCGTTCGCGGTGACGTCGCCGAGGTCCACGATGAGATCTTCGCTGAGGTGACGTACCACGCGGCCTACGAGCCGCAACGAGCCGTTCGCACAAGCCGGTACAAGTACATGCGCCGCTACGACGAGCAACACCCTGGGAGGGTTCTGGCGAACCTGGACGACAGCTTGACCAAGGACGCCCTATTGGCAGCGGGCTGGGCCGACGTGCCACCCCCGTGGGAGGCACTCTTCGATCTGTGGATCGATCCCGCAGAAGGGAACAACCGCATCGGCGATCCGGCATTGTCATCGGTCGCCGACGACCTCCGTGAGCGGTTACACGACTGGATGGTGCGGACCGAGGACCCGCTGATGAAGGGACCTGTACCCCAGGCCGCGGGCACGTTCGTCAATACGGTCGACCAGGTCTCGGCCAGCGACCCCACCATTCCGTCTTCGACCCGCAGCGCCGCACACTCGCTGCGGACTCGGAACGGAAATGCACGGCCGGACTAGCGAGGCCCTCCGAACCCGTCTCCGCAGTTGCCCGGTTCGAGGCCGTTTTCGTGGATCCGCCCGGTCGAGCGGTTGCCGCCACGCGGACCTCGGTCTGGCAGATTCCTATGGCCAAGACTTTTAGCCCATCCCAGCTCCCGGACATCCGGGTTGGCAGAGCTTGGTGATGGATCACACGGCTTTGGCACGCCTGGATACGTCAGGTTGCGCACCGGAACGGCAGTGCGTCGCTACCGATGCGATGGCGATCAGGGAGACGCACCCGCCGTGACTGCGATGACCCCCAGCACGCCCGCGGCGAGAAGGGCGGGAACGACGCTTCGCCTCAACAATAGGAGCCAGGCGGCGGCGAGACCCAGGACGCCGAGCTGCCACAGGTGGGCCAGTTCACGCCCGAGCGGAATAGCGGAACCGGCGATCGCTCCAATGACCGCCGCACCCGCCCCGGTGAGGAAGGCCTGGATCCGCGGATCAGCTCGAAGCCGGTCAAAGTGTGGTGCGCCGACGATGACGAAGCAGAATGAGGGTGCAAACGCGACGAGAGCGGCCAACAGTCCACCGCCGAGCCCTCCGGCGGCGTAGCCCACGACCGCAACTGTCTGGACGACAGGCCCCGGTGTGATCTGGCCGAGTGCGACGGCATTGAGGAACTGAGTGCCGGTCATCCAGTGATAGGTCACAACCGCGTCGTGCTGCATCAGTGGAATGATGACGAACCCACCGCCGTAGGAGAGTGCTCCCACCTTGAGGGCAACCCAACACAAGGCCGCCGTCCCTCCGGCCACGACCGGCACAGCGCTCGCAGGGAGCAGGAAGAAGCCGGTCCTACCCGAGACATTGGAGAAGCCGCCCCGTACGGCGATCTCAAGAAAGCCGCACCCAAAGAGGACGAGGACGAGGTAGGGACCGATCGTTGCCGCAGAGGCGGCACCGACGACGAAATAGAAGAGCCAGCGGACCTTGGCGGACCGTTGCTGCCCCGTCCGACGCCAGCTGGCAGGCATGAGACCGATGGCCGCGTTCAATGCGACTGCCGGCACTGCGGCCCCGGCGCCGGCGGCAGCTCCTTGGATCCACAGCGGGGGATTCGCCGCCAAGAAGATCGCGGAGAGGGCCAAAATGATGACGAGCCCGGGGACGATGAAACACAGACCGCCGATGACGGCGCCCGGTCGCCCGCGTAGTCGCCAGGCGCACAGGATCGCCAGCTGAGTCGATGCGGGACCAGGAAGCAGGTTGGTCGCCGAGATGCCGTCCTCGAATTCGTGCGCACTCAGCCAGCCCCGATCCTCGACGCAGAGCTTGCGGAGCAGCGCGATGTGGGCGGGCGGTCCGCCGAACCCGGTGATTCCTATGCGACTCCACTCGCGCACGATGGTGAGGAGCGGGACACTGTGCTCTGTGGTGTCAGCCATTGGTCGCCGATGACTATCGGTGGCGAAGGTCGACTCCGCTCAGGAGTCGATGGCTCCCCGGAGAGCGGCGAGACGCAAGCGGTCGAGCGAGTAGTACACCCACTTGCTCCGGCGTTCCCCGTGCACGAGGCCCGCGTCGCTCAGGACCTTGAGGTGGTGCGACACGGTCGGTTGGCTCTTGCCCAACGGCTCGACAAAGTCACACACACAGACCTCGCCCGCGTCAGACGCGGCCAGGATACTCAGCACCTGCAGACGCACGGGGTCGGCGAGCGCGCTGAAGGCTGTGGCGAGCTCGGCGGCCTCGGGGGCACTGAGCGGGGAAGTCAGCACGGATGGACAACAGTCAGTCGTTCCTTCGAGTTCGAGCGTTGCCCCACGTCTCGCCATCAGACCACCTCCCATTGACAGTGATCGATGTATCGAGGATACTCCATGTATCGACCAATGTCGATGATAGAGGAGGCAGCAATGTCACGGGTCCAACTTGCCTTGAACGTCAGCGACATCGAAGAGGCAGTTGCCTTCTATTCAAGGCTGTTCGGGATCGGACCGGCGAAACGCCGGCCCGGGTATGCCAACTTCGCCATCCCCGACCCACCGCTCAAGCTCGTGCTGATGGAAAATGAGCACGGCCGAGCCAAAGGTCTCGCAGGCGCCCTCAATCACCTCGGCGTCGAGGTCCGGACTTCGGACGATGTGGCCACGGCCGCCGGTCTTCTGGACGACGCTGGTATTGCAACGAAGATGGAGGACAACACCACGTGTTGCTACGCCGTCCAGGACAAGGTCTGGGTGCGCGATCCGGACGGTGTGCCCTGGGAGGTCTATGCAGTCCTTTCCGACGCCCCGGCAGAGACCGGTATCGCCGGCGATCACTCGTGTTGCGTCACCGAGCAGGTGGAGTGTGCCCCCGTCTCGATGGCCACGGGACCCTCAGATGGCTCCTGCTGCTGATTACCGACATTCGTCGGCAGAGGGACAACGGAACACAATGGTCCTGTGGCGACGGCTGATCGCCGAGTTCCTCGGGAGCGCCTTCCTCGCCGCCGTGGTGATCGGGTCGGGGATCGCGGCCCAGCACCTTTCCCCGGGAGCGAACGGGCTGCAGCTCTTCGAGAACGCGGCAGCGACGGCGACTGGGCTCTTTGCCATCATCCTGATGTTCGGTCCGATCTCGGGGGGGCACTTCAATCCGATCGTCTCTTTCGTCGACGCCGCCTTCGGGGGCCTTCGATGGCGTGAGGCAGCGGCGTATCTGCCGATCCAGATCATCGGGTGCATGGTCGGGGCGATCGTGGCCAACGTCATGTTCTCGAGGGCTGCCGTCTCGATCTCGACCACGCACCGGGCTTCGGGGGCACACTGGATCTCGGAGGTCGTGGCGACAACCGGCCTGATCCTGACCGTTTTTGCGCTGGCCCGCTCGGGCAAGTCCCACCTCGCCCCGGCAGCAGTCGGGGCCTATATCGGTGCCGCCTACTTCTTCACGAGCTCGACCAGTTTCGCAAACCCCGCCATCACGCTCGGCCGCATGTTCTCAAACTCGTTTGCCGGCATAGCTCCGTCGTCGGTGCCGAATTTCATCTCCGCTCAGATCGTCGGTGGTCTGGTGGCCTTTGGTGTCATCCGGGTCCTCTATCCCGGAGTGACACGCGATCAGGCATCAGACGTGGTCGTCCCTCACCGACCTATGACTGATGACCTCGAGCCCGTCGTCGTAAGAAGCCGCCATGAGTGATGTGCCCGTCGTACTGTTCCTCTGCACTCACAACGCAGGCAGGAGCGTGGCGGCTCGAGTCATGCTCGACCACTACGCGGGTGGGCGTATCGATGTCAGATCAGCGGGTTCGGAGCCGGCGCACGAGATCAACCCATCCGTCGCGGCGATCCTCCGTGAACGAGGTCTCGACCCCAGCCAAGAGTTTCCTAAACTCCTTGTCGGTGAGTCGGCTCTGGAAGCCGACGTCATAGTCACAATGGGTTGCGACGAAGCCTGCCCGGTCTACCCTGGTAAGCGCTACGTTGACTGGAACCTGCAGGACCCGGCGGGGTTACCGGTCGAGAAGGTCCGGCCAATCGTCGAGGAGATTGACCGTCGAGTACAAACGCTCAAAAAAGCGTTGCTGTCGGACGAGCCCGGCTGACCGACGCGGGTCGAGCGCAGAGTGACCCGCGCAGAACACGGTCAGTACGTGCAAGCGGACCTTTCACTCACAAAGGGGATGGCCGCTTCAACGACCTACCGGGTCTTCCTGCTGCGGACGGAGAGAGCACGCCTTGGACAGTCCCGCACCGCTCGCTTGGCCAGTGCCATCAGGTGTGCTGGCACGGCGCCGTCATGAACGATTGGGTAACCCCATTCATCGAGGGAGATGGCCTCAGGGAGCAGCTCGGCGCAGTAGCCGTAGGCCTCGCAGGCCACGGGGTCCACCGTGATGCGCAGTTCGCTCATCTCACCAACCCGTTGACCGCGGAAAACGGAGACTGGTTTGTTTGTGCCAGTTGGGGCACGGCGCTCCTCGGCTGTGGGCGGCAACGTCGGCCGCAAAGACGGTCAGCGCGCTGCGGACCAGTCCGACGGCGCCGTCGGGATGGCGACACGCCCCGCGCCCGTTGACTTCACGCAACCGACGATCGAGTCTCGCCAAGAGATCGCCGTCTCCCTGCCCACTGGCCAGCAGCCCCATATCGTCAGCGATGGCTGGCAGTCCGTACACACAGGGACCGCATTGACCGGCGCTCTGATCGGCGAGATACCGGACGATGCGGGAGGACTCGGCGAGGCCGCAGGACGACTCTCCGAGTGCCACGATTATCCCGACTCCAAGTGTGGCGCCGATCGTGCGCAGTGGGATGGAGGCATAGGGGGTTTCAAAATGCCCGGGTCCGACCCAGGTTCCCCCGTATCCCCCGATAAGGAGCGCCTTGATGGGCTCCACAGGCTGGCTGCGCAGGGCGATGTCCCACAGGGCTGTGCCCTTGTCCACCTCGACCACTCCGGGGTGGGCCACGGCGCCGCTGAGGGTCACGAGGCATGTTCCAGGCTCCTCGGCCATTCCGCGGGCCCGAAACGGGTCTGGACCGTGGCGGGCGATGAGTGCGATGTGGGCCAACGTCTCAGTGTTGTGCACAAGGGCCGGGCGTTTCTTGATGCGGAGCGGAATGCCCTTGTCCGGGCGGAACACGGGAACCGATCGCGCCGACTCGATCCAGTTGACCAGTGCCGATTCCTCCCCGGCAATGAAACGATCGGGAGGCCGGACGACCTCTTCCCGAACTCTGGCGTATCGGTGTCGTCTCCGTTCGTGCATGGCGTGGCGCACTGCGGTAGCAACGGCGACGCGACTGGCCGGGACGCAGACCACAATCCGATCGCTATCGCACAACGTGGCGAGGTATTGGGCGCCGTCGAGCACCAGATGCGCTGCTCGAGTCAAGAGCAGCTGGTCCTTGCTGCTGGCCGGTTCGCCCTCCATCGCGTTGACGACGACGATGCCACCGGCGCCGGCAGATTGAGCAAGCGCCAGTTTGACAGAAGTGGGAAACGCCCCCCCACCACGACCCGTGAGACCCGAGTCTTCGAGGCTGGTGACGAGCCCGTGGCGCCAGGAGCTGCTTCGGCCGCGCGCCACGTTGAGGGGACCATGCGCGTCGAGGTGCCCTTGCAGGTCACTCGGATGATCCAACAGCTGGTGGACCCTTTGCAGTGGTGGAGCTGGGCTGGCGTTAGGAGCCATCGCGACGCTCGCTTGTGCTCGCCGCCGCCACCCGTCGGGTGAGTGGAATTGCGTCGGGAGCCTGGACGGGAATCATCGCCGCTCGCAGGGCTGCTGCGTGCACGCGCCACGCCAGAGAGGCACAGACGGCCAGCAGGCACAGTATTCCGAGAACGATGACCCATCGCTCCCTCGAGTCCGTCCCGAGGCCAAATGTGTGGGCCAGAGCGATGGGCCACGACGCGTACGCCAACCAGTGAATGCCCCGCCAGGTGCCGGGTCGCAGGTGCGTCCGGAGCAGACTCGAGGCGAAGACGGCGACCATGAGATCGAGAGCGAGAGTGCCCAGACCCACCCAGAAGCGGCTGTATGGAGAGGCAAACGGCACGGCCACGGCGAACCAACCGATATGGACGTATGTGTCGAAGATGCTCGTGAGCACGTGAATACCCAGGAACACCACGGCCATGATTGAGATGCGGCGGTGGAGGTCCTGCTGTGCGAAGCCGGGCCAGTTGCGTGCGCGGGCGCGACTTGTGGTCACGAGCCCCAGGACCATGGTGAGGGTGAGAAGCACCAGGGTGACGATTCCGCTCGCCCGCGTGATGTACCACAGATAGGTGGAACTCACAGCTGTTTGTCGTCTCGCTCTGCCTCGTCAGCGTGCGGCGCAACGGTCCCGACGGCGGTGGCCAACGTGTCCAGGGCGCAAAGGGATCTTTCCGTCCAGGAGGCGTGCGACGTTGCCGTTGCCAGCACGGGCGCAGTCATCGACTCGTGCCCCCCGACGTGGCGACCGGACGAGTCGTCGTGGTGGTCGGTGGCAATATTGTGGTCGTGGTTGGTGGTGAAGTAGTCGTTGTCGGCGACGCCGAGCCAGAAGTCTCTCCCTGGCCCGATGAGGTCGGCGTCGTGGTCGGAGGTGACGTGACTGTCGTCGTAGTGCTCGGAGTCGCGGCGCTCGTTGTCGGCCTCGTCGGCGCCTGAACAGGAGAGGCATTGGACGCAGTCCCTCCGGGATGCTCCTTGGCGACCACGATTCCGATGGCCACGGTGGCTCCGGTGGCCGCCAAGGCGGCAATCCGAGTCAGGAGGCGTAGGGAAGCATTGGCCCGCCGACGAGTCTCAGGTGAGTGGGACTGCCGTGTGGAACTCATCGATCATTTCCTTGGATCACCTCGAGTACATGGAACCAGCGCCGGATACGGCTCGCCTTGAGTCCTTCTGTGGACGTGCTGTGAAGCTCCCTCGGGTCTCGCTCTGCCGCCCTCTCTGTCGAGGTGGGAATTCGATCATCGATAAAGAGGGTCCTGGCCGTCAGACGAGTGAACTCCCTGTGTTGTTGATCAGCGGAGCCGCTCACTGCACGACCCAGAGTACGGACCGAACCTGAAGGTACGATGACAGGCGCCGAATACGAACGAGGGCACAAGAACCCCTAGCCTGAAGCCCATGTCACATGCCGGTTCGCCAGTTCGGTGAGGGTTCTGGTCGCAGAGGACGATGCCGCATTGCGGTCTGTCCTCGAGCGTGGGCTCCGTGAGAACGGATATGTCGTCGACGCGGTCGCAGACGGAGCGGCAGCGCTCAAATATCTGCGTGCCTACGTCTACGACGTGGCAGTGCTTGACTGGCGCATGCCGGAGCGTACCGGGATCGAAGTCGTCGCAGAGGCGAGGTCTCGGGGTGATCGCACGCCCATCCTCATGCTTACCGCTCGCGATGCCCCATCGGATCGTGTTGCCGGTCTGAACGAAGGTGCGGACGACTATCTGGTGAAGCCGTTCGATTTTACCGAGCTCGTTGCCCGCGTGCAGGCCTTGCAGCGCCGCCCACCGCTCGTCGTCGGGCCGGTGCTCCAGTGTGGCAACCTCTGCTTCGATCCGACCACTCGAGAGGCGACGGTTTCCGGAGAGACAGTGGCTCTGACGGCCATTGAGTCGTCATTGGTGGAACTCCTCCTCCGTAGACATCCAAAGGTCCTTACCCGCCACAGCATCGCTGTCCAGGTGTGGGACGACGAAGCGGATGCCGTCGGGTCGAATACCATTGACGTCCATATCGGCCGACTCCGTGCGAAGTTGGGCCGCAGCAGTGCTCGCATCGAGACAATCCGCGGAACCGGGTATCGGATGATCGAGACGTGAGACCGCAGCGCGGGCACCGCCGCCACGCTGTGCGTGTAGCCGGGATGGCCACGATTATCGTCTTGGTGCTCTATGTCATAGCTGTCATTGTGCTGAACGCCATCGTCAGTGACCATCTGATCAGCACGACGGACGATCGCCTGATGGACCGCCTCCATGATGCACGCCAACAGATGGGCGCGCCGAGTGGTTCAACGACAAGAGATGACGACACGGATCTTGACGACGCGCCACAGTTTCTTTGGTCGATAGCCTCGTCCGGGAAGGTGACTGCCCTCACGTCGATGGCGCCGCCCCTTCCCCGGCGTCACTGGGGAGCCGAACCGGTCACCCTTGCCGTCGGAACCTCGAATGTCCGATTCAATACACTACGACTCCAAGACACGTTGCTCGTTGCCGGCCAGAGCACAGCCTCGATCTCAAATGTTCAGTCAGCGCTTCTGGTGGCTGAGTTCGTCTTCGGCGCGATTCTGGGTGTGATCGTGTTCGGAGGCGCGACAGTGGTCGGTCTGCGGGCGTCCGCGCCGTCCGAGCTCATCCGACGACGACAGGCAGAATTCACCGCTGATGCGTCTCATGAGCTGCGCACCCCCATTTCGGTCATTGAGGCTGAGGTAGGTCTTGCACTCGATCGGCCACGTGACACGGCCGAGTATCGAGAGATCCTCAAACGGGTCGCCCGGGAGAACAGCCGGTTGCGACGGATTGTGGAGGATTTGCTCTGGTTGGCCAGGGCCGACAATGAACAACTATTGCCAGAGGCCGTCGATCTGACTGATGTCGGCGCTGTGGTTGCGAGCTGTGTCGTGCGCTTTGGCGCGCTGGCGACGGCGCAGGCGGTCGAGCTGTCCTTCGAGCTGGTAGGCAGCGGTCCCCTCATGGTGCAGGCACAGCCGGATCTCATTGACCGCTTGGCGGGTGTCCTGATCGACAATGCGTGCAAATTCGCGGGTGGAGGTGGCAGCGTCAGGGTGAGCGTGAGTGACTCCGGGTCTCGGGTGGGCCTACGTGTTGAGGACTCCGGCCCCGGAATTCCCGAGAGTCAGCGCGAAGCTGTGTTCGACCGATTTCACCGGGCGACGGTGAGTGTGGCCGGCACTGGTCTTGGGCTCGCCATCGCCGATGCTGTCGTTCGTTCCACTCAGGGCGAATGGGCGACGGGAACCTCGGATCTCGGTGGTGCTCGTCTTGAAGTCTCGTGGCGGAAGCTACAGCGCAAGGGGAAGCTCACGCAACGGGGCAGAGCGGTCGACCAATCCTCAAATGCCCTCTGACGCACTCGTCCACTTGGCTCCGGCTCGAGTTCGCCCATCCCACGCGTGACGGTGTCCTCGCAGTTGTTTTGCAGTCGCGACCTGCGACAAACGTCAGGTCCAGGGAAGGTGACGTTGGGTGCTAGGCCAAGGCGCGGTAGTGCTCTCGCCAAATCAACTTGTAGACCCGAGACCATCGCGGGATCGAACGCAGGACGGGAATGAACGGAAGGAAGATCAGTGCGATCGTGAGCACCATCATGATCGCCCACACCTCCAGGTCCGCATTATCCGACGTTTTCATCGGTGGTACCTGGTAAAAGGCGGTGTACAGCCACAGCCACGCTTGACCGGGGTAATTCCCGGTCTCGTTCATCATGCCCCATTGCGTGCCCTGCAGTTGTTGCGAGCCGGCGATGTTGGCAAGGTAGTTGCCGTCGGCGATGAACAGCAGCGGCTTCGTGTAGTTGGTGTTATAGAACTGTCCCTGGCCCAACAAAGCACCATCGAGGCCACCTGTCTGGGCCATGGAGGTCAGTGAGCCGATCATCACTCCGACTGGTCCGTACGGACCGACGGGGACGTGCAGCCGACCGTGGACGTCTGTAGCGTTGGCCACCGCCTTCTCGTAGCTCGTCGTCCAAGCACCTTGCTGAGATGCCGGGGCGCTCTCATACGAGTTGATCGCTCGCTGGACATGCGGTTGATTCGGCAGCGTGCGGAGCGGCTTGATGACAAAGTCCTGCGCCGTATCGATCGGCTGGTGCACTCCGAGCCACTGCGCGGGCTCGAAGAAGCCGATGTGCTGGGTGACGTCGGGCGTCGTGTTGTAGGGCGGTCCGTACGTGGCCACCGCGCTCGTCCCGTCCAATTCGGTCGTGGCTGTTTGGGCGAAGTCGACGGGGTTGGTGGTCGACCAGGTTTTCAACGTAACGGCCGGCTCATCGGGTGAAGAGAACACGACGGTCAACAGCAGGATCAGGACGCCGACCGCAAGCAGCGCGACAAAGGCCTCCTTCACAATGTCGTATGGACGATAGGCGCCCTTCCATTCCCTGACGTCGCGATCGGGGTTGAAGCGACGGGCCCTCTTCGGACTCATTCGACGACCTCAACCGGGGTGGGTGCTTCGCCGGTGGACGTTGTGCTGGCATCGTCTTCGTCGAACGGTGGAACGATTCCGTGACGACGAACCATGAGGACATGCAAGCCGGCGATGATGACAACGGCAATGGGCAACAGCACGATGTGCCACATCAGCATCTGCCCGAAGTTGAGGACGTTCCACACGGCTCCGGCCCCCGTTGCATTGATGCCGTCCTTGGCCTGAGTGGAGATCCATTGCGAGTCGAAATTCTGCTGGGACAGGTACCCGGTGAACGCGGCAGCAATGGAGGCGACGAAGGAGATCACACCCGTCGCCCAGGTCAACCTGCGGTTGCCTCGCCATGCGGCCATAAAGAATTTTCCCCACAGGTGGATGACCATGAAGAAGAAGAAGGCCTCGACGCTCCAGAGGTGAAGGGAGTTCACGAAATGCCCGAGTCCGGAGACGTGCCACCAGCTGGGCCCCATGATCGCGAGCACGCAACCGGTAACGATGACCCAGGCGAGGCTCACGACCGTGAGCACACCGAAGACGTAAATCCACGAAGCCATGTAGGCGGGCTGGCGGTCGGGGAGGAGGCGCTCTGGCGGGAAGGCCGAAGAAGCGGCGTTCCTGACCTTCGCAGTCCATTGGCGCGATTCGGCTCTGGTGGTGCCTTCCCGGCGGGTGTCAGCATCGAGTGTCACTGGGGTGGCTCCTTCCGCCGTGGGAATGGCAACAGGATCGCCAGGACAAAGACGGCGATCATCAGGACGATCACCACTAGGTTGGCCACGGAGATCTGGACAAAGCCCCAGTGGATGTAGTGACCGGAGCCGTTCAGGTTGATCAGTGCGGCAACGAATGCACCAAATGGCATATGCGTACTGTGAAGCCCCAGGCCGCTCCCAGCTAGGGACTAACGTCCTTAGCTCGACAGCCCTAGGTCACCACTGACGCAGAGGTTCGGATGTCCGATCCTTCGCGAGGGGAGCGAAAGCCGGCTCTGAAACTGCTGGCGGGTGGCGCACCGGCCCTGGAGTGACGGAGAGGAGTGAGAGCGGCCGAATCGATCCACCTGCTCATCGGTAGCGTGCAGCCCACCGACTGGCGATCTTCTGCAGTCGGTCCGGTTGCCTTCGACCGATTCCGTTCGGGATTATGGACGAGAAGCCCAGTGGATCTGAGTCAACGTCCCTCTGCCATTTGAACGAGCAGCGGCTCCGGCCACCGACCGCCGCAGAACACCGTGTCGTTGGCAATGCGATCATCACGCAGCCTGACTATGTGTGCCTGGTGGCATGTGTGGGGCACCCCCGCTACTTCCCAGCTGAGTGTGAACTCCACCAGCTCACCCTCGTCGATGAGGTGGCGCCGCACCTCGCCGAAGCGTCCGCGGTCTGCGTACCACCTCCCGAGCTCGTCGCGCACGGCGTCTGCACCCTCGACTTGGAACCGCCAGTTCGGAACGGTCGCGTCCAGGAGAACGTCCTCACAGAAGATGTCCTCCGGGAGAGATGCACCTTCGATTCCGGTCAGAAAGGACCCGACGGGGTCTGAAGTGTTCATCACCTCACCGTTCCTCGGTCAACCCTTTACGTATGAGAGCTTCTCGGCCACCTTGCCCTCGCGGACGCGGAAGACGTCGATCCCGCGCACATGTCCACCCTCCCAGGAGTAGCGCCACAGCTGCACCACTCGGTCGCCGGCCGCAAAGGTCTCCTCCGGTTCGAACCGGGCGGAGGCATCGGCGAAAATTGCGTCCCAGGCCCGTCTGACGGCGGCCCGACCGGTGTGGCGCGTCCCGTCGGGAGCCGGACCAGTGGCGTCAAAGACGCAGTCGTCTGTCACCAACCCCAAGGCTCCCTCGAGATCGTGACCGGCCCACGCCTCTCCGAACGCCTTCACCACCTCGTCCGGCTCCCGCCTGCTCTCAGAAAGAGTCACTTGGCGTAGTTGCTGGCGCCGAACCAATCGACAACGACGACTGGCACGTTCCCGACTACCCAGGCGTCGTGCCCGCTCGGCAGAGATGTGACGTCTCCTGGGCCGGCGATGAACTCAGACCCGTCGTCCATACGGACGGCCAACTGCCCGCTCACGTGGTATTGGAAGTGCGGCGCCTCACAGCTCTCGGTTTTGGCGATCGGCTTCACGTCGTTGGACCATCGCCATCCGGGTTGGAGGACCAGACGGCCGATCTCCCCGCCCCCGGCCTTCACGATCTCCGCCCTTCCGTTCGGAAAGTCGCGGACCTCGTCGGGTTGCTCGAAGCTTCGGTGCTCGGTCGTGTGCACAGTTCGACCTCCTCGCTCGTGCCGATACTGACGACGAGGGTATGCTTACTTACTAATAGGTAGAAGTCAAGCAGTTGTCACAGAGGCTGGTGGAGATGCAGAAGGGCCAGACGAAGAGGGTCGGCACGGCGACCCAGATCCTCGATGTGGCAGAGCACCTCGTTCAAGTCCGCGGCTTCAACGGGTTCAGCTACGCGGACGTTGCCGCCGAGCTGAAGATGACGAAGGCGGCCCTCCACTACCACTTTGCGGGCAAGGCAGAGCTTGGCGAAGCTCTGATCGCGCGGTATACGGTCCGCTTCAACGAGGCGCTGGTGGAAGTGGAGAAACGCACAGGTGAAGCGCCCGCCCGACTCGATGCCTATGCCGATCTCTACCTCGATGTCTTGCGTGCGCATCGCATGTGTCTGTGCGGAATGATGGCCGCAGAGTACGAAACCCTTCCGCGTCCTATGCAAGAGGCCGTTGTTCGATTCTTCGACGAAAACGAACGGTGGCTGGCGCGAGTGTTGGAGCAAGGCCGCAAACAAAGGACCCTTGCCTTCTCGGGTTCGCCGAGAGAGACGGCTCAGATGATCGTCAGCGGACTGGAAGGGGCGATGCTTGTCGCCCGGCCCTTCGGCGACCTCGCGCGGTTTCAGAACACCGTTCATCATCTGCTCGCAGGCCTGACGCCAAGACCCGATGGCGGCGCTCGAGTTCGGAGGGACTCGGAGACAGCCGCCTCCATCCGTCGATAATCTGTCGTCTGGGCTGAGCCCGGACGGGCGACGGTCCACATTTCGGGCTCCCTTGCCTGCAACCGGTCGGCGATGCCTCCGTTGTCGAACACCGATTGATCTTTTGTCGATGACAGCCAAATGTGTCCCGCCGCGCGCAAATGAGCGTGTGACTCTGGAGGCCCAACGGGCCGCCGTCGATCAATTTGGTCCGGCATGGATCGCTTTTTGCCACCGCGGGGACCGGCAACATGTAGTCCCGCCGTGCTGTGGACACGAAGCACCACCGGGCTCTGCGTTCGCACGTTTACCGTCTCAGGTCAGGCCGGATCACGGTTCCGCAGAATCACGATTCCCGGTACGATCGGTTTCAGGGAGCGGGATAAGGAGCTGGCTGATGAGGGCGGCAACAAAATGCAACAACCCGATGTGCTCGTGCGATCCCTGCACCTGCGCCGAGTGCGCCTGTGGGGTCGTGACCCTCGGCGACCTCGAGCGTCGGGTGCTGGGCATCGTGTGGGATCTGCCCGATGCCGAGCCGACAGGTCGCGATGTGGCCGATGCGCTTCCCGCACACGCTTATACGACTATTGCGACGGTTTTAGATCGCCTCGTCAACAAGGGACTTCTGAGTCGCCGCCCGGATGGTCGAACCATCCGGTTCGCTCCAGTTGGCGTTCGGGGAGCTCACACGGCCGTCGTCATGCATCAGGCTCTGGCGTCCGACGGTGACCCGAGCGCGGCGCTTGTGTGCTTCGCGGACACGCTGTCGCACTCGGAGGTGGCTGTCCTGCTTGATGCTCTGGCGCAGCGTACCTCCGCCGACTGAGAGCACACAGAAGGCCTCGGTGGCCGTCAAGGACCGAGGAGCTTGCGGCCGTCCGCAGGTGCTTTATCGTCAGCCTGTGACGGTTAGATCATGAGTATCAGCATGAACCCCATGGCAACGCACATGACAACGTGGCTGGCGTCCTCGAGCCACGGGGCGGCGATCAGCCCCAAGGCGCCACCGGAGGCCGATGCTGGAGCGGCCCCGCTGGGATCATCAGTCCTCCCGCCGGCCGGTCCACTCATGGCGTAGGCCCTGGAGTGCCTCCCGTGATGGGAGACACCCTTGATCGGTGAGGCCAGCGTGAAAATGGCGGATGCGAAGAACACGAAGGCCAGAAGCAGGCTGAGCCCGGGGTCGATCCTCGCACTCGACGATGACGACATCGACATCGACATCGCTCCTGAACTGGCTCCGCCGGGGAACACGTACATGAGGAGCATGGCGAAGCTCATCGCGGCGTGAATGAGATAGTGAGTGAGGTGGATGCCGAACGTGATCACCGATTGAAGGCTCTGTGCGAGGAACCAGACGAGCAACAGCGCGAAGATGAGTTCCCAGATCGCGCTCGGGCCGAAGGCCCAGCCGGTTACAAACATGCCGGCCATGGATACGCCCATGAAGAGGTGGGCGATGTCGACGTCCCAACCAGCGCTCCTGCGAATGGCGACGGACACGGCCAGCAGTGCGAGCCCGTAGGCGGCCACGGCCAGCATCGCGAACGCGAAGAGGTAGTAGAGCCACGCCGGGGTGGGCGTCATGAGACGAGAGCCTCCTTCGGGCCAGCCGTGGAGCTCGACGGCCGGCCGGTCGCGGCCTTTGGAACCAAGGTCAAGGGCCAGTAGGTCAACGCCAAGATGATGAACGGCGGTCCGGAATTGGGGTCGGTGGCGGCGCCGCCGAGGATCCCGCCGAAGTTCTCGGTGGCCACCCAGATGAAGACGAAGGTCAAAATCCCGAGGACGAGTGTGACCTTGGTGAATTGCGGGGGCAGGTAGACCCCGATCGCCACGACGACACAGACGACGGCGAGGAGGATCGCAGCCGTGGTGCCGTGCTGGAGGAACATCGATGCAGTGGTCCGATCGATGTGGGCCAGCCATCCGGGCTGCCCCGTGTAGGCGGCCACCAGGTCGTGCAGCGCCTGGGGCGACCGACCCGAGCCGACGACCGCTAGAACGGCCAGCAGACCCCAGAGCACCGCCCAGATCGCCTTTGCAGCGGCCACCCCGACACTCCGGGCAGCGACGAACGGCGTGTCCGATCCTGCGCTCGGCCAGAGCAGCACCGCCAGCAGGGCATAGATGAGCACGGCGCCAGGGCCGCCGCCGAATGGGGTGGCCCCGCCGTGAAGGATGTTCCCGAGGCCTTCCCCGAACCACCAGACACCAAGGGACCAGACGATGGAGAGCGCAAGGGCTGGTTTGAGGGATCGCTGCCAGACGATCCCGAAGCCGATGAGGAACTGCACGAGCGCGAAGACGCTGTTGGTGAGTACCGGGTTGTGATCGACGTTCGACGCGTTCCAGGTGATTGAGTGCGCCACCCAGCCGGGATTGCCCGCCGCGAGGCCGTTGAGCATCCCGCTGAAACCGTTCGTTCCTCGTGTGAACATGAACGGTTGGAGTTGTAGGACGGCGTCGAGAAGCCAGAACGTTGCCAGGAAGAGCTGGAAGGTCCGCTGGAGGTCCCTCGACTGCTCAGCGATGCTGCTCGGGACCCCCTTGGAGTGACTCAAAGCCACTGCCGCATCGCCGGCTCTCACCTCGGTCACACTCATCCCTCACCGCCCTTAGGCCGGGGCTCACTACTACGGCCTGTAGGTATTACTACAGGCCGTAGTATTGGTGCAACCGCATCGCCCGGTCCTCCGTGGGTGGTCCTGGGGGGAGTCCCGGAGCGCTTGACGGAGCTTTCTTTGGGGGCGCAGCAATCCCTCCCGGCGGATGTGCCCACCAGGGCCGCCTGCCACGGGACGGGACACGCGCCGTATCATGGCGGAGTGACCTCGTCAGGAACCCCAGATACGGCCGGTGCTGAGATGGCCGTCGCCCAGCTCACGGTGGAGGGCATGCACTGTGGTTCCTGCGTCGCGCTCATCGAGGAGACGCTCAACGAGCGCGAAGGCGTGACGGCAGCGTTGGTTGACCTCGACTCTGCACGCGCCGTGATCGAGTACGACCCGTCCACGCTCGACGTGGAGGAGATCCGTGCCGCCATCGCCGAGGTCGGGTACTCAGCCGCTCCCGTGAGCTAGAGGTCCGGTGCTTGCTGCCTCGGAGGAGACGTCACTCCTCGAGCAGGATGGGCCCTCGGTTGCGACCGCCGAGCTCGAATTGAGCGGGATGCACTGCAGCGCGTGCGCAACGCGCATCCAGCGAGCGCTCGGTCGCCTCCCGGCCGTCGCCAGCGCCTCGGTCAATCTCGCCACCACCCGGGCCTACGTGGCCTACGACCCCGCCCGGCTCGATCCCGAAGCCCTGTGCCGCGCCGTCAGCGACGCCGGCTACACCGCCGCGCCCGTGGTCCGCGGCCACTCCGCTGAGTCGAATCGGGATCCGGACCGTTGGGATCTCCGAGTACTCATCTCCTGGCCTCTGTCCATACTGGCCCTGCTGGTCGCGTTGGCCGGTCCCGAGTCAGCGACCGCCGGCTGGACCGTCCTGGTTCTCGCCATCGCCGTCGAGATCATCGGTGGCTGGCCATTCCTGAGGGACAGCGCACGGTTGCTTCGGCACGGGGCGACCAGCATGGACACGCTCATCGCTTTAGGAACCTTGGCCGCGTTGGGTGTCAGCGCGGTCGAGGCCATCGCGCTCGGCGGTCGGCACGTGCATCTCGGCGGCGGCGGCGCTTTCGCTGCCCGGTTGCACGGAGTAATGGCTCCGCTGATCGTGTCCGTCCTGGCGACCGGACGAGCCATCGAAATGCGGGCCCGGGCGCGTGCGGCGGAAGCGATGCACTCCCTGCTCTCGCTCCGACCACCCACGGCCCGAGTCGTCGTGAACACTGAGGACGAAGAAGGGGTGTTGGTTCCGCCGGAGAGTCTCCCCGTGGGCTCCCTGATCCGGGTGCGGCCGGGGGAGGCCATCCCCCTCGACGGCACGGTCCTTTCCGGGTGGTCGCCCGTCGACGAGTCGATGCTCACCGGGGAGCCGCTCCCGGTGGATCGGGGGCCCGGGAGCTTCGTGACCGGGGGGACCCGGAACGGGAACGGCGTCCTGGTCGTGACCGTCGCGTCAGTGGCCGACGAATCCGTGCTGGCCCAGTTGCAACGCCTGGTGGAGGATGCGCAGCGAGACAAGGCTCCGCTGCAGCGGATCGCCGACCGGATCAGCAGCGTCTTCGTTCCCGCAGTGCTCATGGGCGCAGTCCTGACCTTCTTCATCTGGTGGCTGGTCGTCGGCGATGCCGGACGGGCCGTGCTCAGCAGCTTGGCCGTTCTGCTCGTGGCCTGTCCGTGCGCCATGGGCCTCGCCGCTCCAGTCGCCATGATGGTGGGTTGTGGGCGGGCCGCAGCCCTCGGCATCTTCATACGTAACGGAGACGTTCTCGAGCGTTTGGCCAAAATCGATGGGGTGGTGTTCGACAAGACCGGCACCCTCACGGAACGACACGCAGAAGTTACCGCTGTCGCCACAGTGCCTCCGTACTCGAACGAGCGGGTGGTCTTGTTGGCGGCGGCCGTCGAAGCGGAGAGCCAACACCCGATCGCCGTTGCCATCATGGCCGCGACGGGATCAGTGATCCGAGCCACCGACGTCCGCTCTTTGCCCGGGGTCGGCGTGACCGGGACATTGGACGGTCATGAGATCCGGGTGAGCAGAGTGGTGCTGTCGCGACTGCCGGAGCCGATTGTCGACGACGTGACCGAGCACTTTTTGCGCGGCGAGACCGTGGTGGTGGTCGAGCAGGATGGCCAGGTCGTCGGAGCGATCGCCGTGACGACCCCCCTGCGACCCGAAGCGCTTCCGGCCGTGGAGCACCTCCGAGAACTCGGATTCTCCTCGTCGATTCTCAGCGGCGACAGCGATCCGGCGGTGCAAACGGTGGCCGCGGAGCTCGGCATTGCCTCGGCCATGAGCAATCTGAGTCCGGCTGACAAGGTCGATGCCCTCACCTCCCTACGTGAGGGTCACCGACAGCTTCTCATGGTGGGTGACGGCATCAACGACGCACCGGCACTCGCCGCGGCTGACGTGGGCTGCGCCATCGGTAGCGGGTCGGAGGCGGCGCTCGCCAACAGTGACATCGCCCTGCTCGGTAACGATCTCCGGGGAGTGCCGGCGGCCGTGGGCGTCGCGGGATCGACCTACTCGGTGATCCTGCAGAACTTTGGGTGGGCCATGGGTTACAACGTTTCAGCGCTGCCCCTCGCTGCGTTCGGACTGCTCGACCCGCTGGTCGCGGCGGTCGCCATGGGGCTCTCCAGCCTGCTCGTGGTCCTGAACAGCCTACGGCTGACGCGGTTGGGCCGATCGGGGCTCTCGAACATCCAAGCTCCCCGTTTCATGCAGGGTCGCCGCGGCGTGATCGTCTCGGTCTTGCTCCCCATCCTCCTCTTCGCCAGCCTTACTGTGGTCAGCGAGTTGATCTCGCCCGCCCGGGGCCAGTCCCTCCTTCCCGAGCTACCATCGATCACGACGGTTGCCCTGCCCCACGGCGGTTCAGCCGAGATGTATCTCGACCCTGGAACGACAGGGATAAACCAGTTCCACATCATCTTCAGTGGATCGGAGGCGGATCTGGCAGCCGTGAAGCCCCTCGTGGTTGTCCGTGTCGCCGGCGGACCGCCTCAGAACCTCCGGCAGCTACGTGTTGCTGTCGGCCACTACACCGACTTCGTGCTGTTGCAATCGGGCCGGTCGACCTTCCATGTTGTGACTACGTTCGCAGGGACGCCGGTGTCATTCGATTTCAGCCGCACGCTGCCCTGAGTACACATTTGCAAGACGGTTGAGTCATCCGGCTGGGTTCAGTCACCATCCCAACAGCCGAGGATGACATCTGCGACCGCCTGCGCGGCGGCATCCGAGCTCGTGGGTGGCTGACCAAATTGAGCCGGGAGGCCCGCCGAATTGACCAGAAGTATTTTCCAATCCTTGCGCACAACGATGGAGCCATCCCTTGTCTTGACCGCCGCCTGTCCGAGCCCATTGATGCTTTGGGAAACCCCCATCTGCCTCCCGAGCGTCCGGAAGTAGCTCTTTGTCTGCGCCCAGCTCGAGAGTTCCTTCACCGAGAGCACCATCGAACCGGTCGGATAGGTGTACTGGCAGGAGTACAGGTGATTTACCCAGCTGGGACGGGAGACCGAGGCGAACTCACCGAGCACCGACGCGATCTCTTGTCTTGCCTTCGGTTTGCAGATCATCGTGGCAATGGTCGATGGTGACCGACCGGCCGGGAGCGGCGCCAAAGCCGCCGCCTCGGAGGTTGGCACCGCAACACAGATGGCGACGACCAATGTCAGGGTGAGCAGCGCCGCCAGGGCTTGACCCCGAGCGCCCGATAGTGAGATTCGGCGGATCAAGGTGATCATTGCTCCAAAGGAGCGTCGCGACCGGCCGTTCCCGGGCCGCCATGCCCGGGTGTCGCGAAGGTCGTGGGCCCTCAGGTACCGCGTGAGGGTGCCGCTCCCACCCTCGGCCAAGCGGTCGGGTCCGCTGCGTTTCCGCGGTCGTTGGACGTGACGTCCCATCGCTATGCGGCGAGTCGAGATCCACACGGTCTCATCACGTTCCCGCGGACATGACCGCCGCCTCGACGATCTGGATGTCCGGCGGTTGAATGGCCAGGGGCCCTCCCGCAACCGGTATCTGCCACACCATGGTCATGAAAGGCGTGGACTGCTGAACGCTTCCCGCCGGGCAGGGTGAGACGCCCGTGATCTCCAAGGGGTTCGAGGAGGACTCGCTACTAGGACCACAGACGTCCGTGCGCTGGTGCCATTGGACCAAGGCGCCGTAGGGCATGGATGGGGTGACGGTTGAGGGCAAGAGGTACATCGCGGCCGCCAGCACTTGTTGACCCGAAGGAGTCTCCGCGAAGACAAGGCCGTCGACATGCTGCGGGTCGAGGGTCCTTCCCGATGCTGCGTTGGCCGCCACGATGGTTGGATTCACGTAGTAGACGACGGGATAGTTCGTCGGTGACACCGGGGCATAGCCAGCGGCGACGGCCGCGCTCGGGGACGAATAGCGCGCCACCGCCTGACTGGTGCTCTGGACATACTGTGCCGCGTTGATCTGCTCCGAGAAGGTGGGCTCAGGGGTGCAGCCGCTCTTGAGCATGTGGATGTCGGTAGGCCCGTTCTCTCCTTGGGTCAGGAGTTCCTGTGCCTCGGCTGTCGTCAGCGCCGGTCCGGTGTAGTGCCAGTTGGCCTTGGTGGTGTTGAGGCCCGCCGCCGCGCTGGCGTCGGCGCCGTTCATGTTCATGCCTGTACCCGGCCCCGCCATGACCATGTTCGGGGTGTTATTGACATCCAGCCCTGCTCTCGGTGCGCCGTTGTTTCCTCTCGTGCAAGTGGCCGTCGCCGCCGTCTGTCCGCCCGTGCCTGACATCGAAGCCCCTGACATGCCTGCCATGCCCGACATTGCCGTGCTCGACGACTCCTGAGCGGCAGCCGGATACACGGCACTGAGAAACAGAGCGACCACGAGACCCACCCCGCCGCCGACGACCAAAACCGGATACCGAGACAGCGCCAGCGCAAGGGGGGAGCGCCACGTCGACGGGTCCGCCAACGCGGCGGGCACCATGGCAAGAGCCAGGACGATGATGAGAGGACCGGTGTTGGGGTCCGTGCCCGAACCGGTGAAGATGCCGCCGAGACCCTGGCCACTGACCCAGAAGAAGGCGGCCAGGAGGCCACCCAAGGCAAGGAAGGGCGTTGGTCGGCGGAACACGAGGGGCCCGAGTCCGACGATCAGGGAACCGATTGCAAGCAGCCACGTCGACCAGACGCCCCCACTGCCGAACTGGTTGCCGAAGCTATTGAGGAAGTGGGAGTAGGCACTCGGCTCACCCGACGACATTCCGGTGATGGCGCTGGAGACCGAGGTCGAGGTCCGATTGTTCGGAAGGAGGAACAGAATCGCAGCGAGTGACCAATATCCGCTCCATACCAGCAGCGGAGTGGTCGCTCCTCCGAGGCCCTGTCCCGCCGCCGAAGAAGCCATTCCGACCGGTCGTTCTGTGACGTGACGTGTCCGTGCTCGGGGCCAGGCCATCATCCCGATCAGGCCGTAGATGAACACCGACCCGGGCGCCCCCGTGAGGGCGGAGGCCGATCCGGTGAAGATCAAGCCGAGGCCCTCCCCGAAGAACCAGACGCCGAAGGCCCAGAAGAACGACACCGCAAGAGCCGGGCGGACGGTGCGTCGAAAGAGCAACCCGACGCCGATGGCTACCTGGATGAGAGCGAAGAGCGTGTTCCACACCGCGACGTGGGGTCCCACGAAGTGGCCCACATTGGTGATGATCCATCGGATCACGTCGGGCTGATTCTGGGCATTGTTCAGCAGGTAGGTGGTGGTGAAGCTACTGCGGAACATGAACGGCTGGAACTGCAGGCCGGCATCGAGAAGCCAGAACAGACCCAAGATGATCTGGAGGGTGCGTTGCGTCCGGACAAGCGAGAAGGACCGATGGGGCGGATCCATCGGAGGACTCTCTTTCTCTTGGACAATGGTCACGATGCACCCTCCACTGCTCCGAAATTCGGAATCGCTCCGGCCTCTTCTCGGCTGTCGTGGACTCGCGTAGTTACCGCACTCGCCCGACATCGCCCAACGCCGGCCGCATATGATTGAAATGTCACGACTGCCATCCAGCGCGCACAAGCGCAACAAGGTCATGGGTCTCTTCGGACACAGTGATTTCGGCGGGAAACTCCAGGTGCGCTCTGCTCTGCGTATAGACGAGAACGTAACCCGCATGCACGATCTCGTAACTCGCCCCGGGGGAAGTTGATTTCTCGGCGAATGAGAGCGGCATGCCGATCGTGGCCTCGGCGGCTTGGATCTGCGCGATGGTGCCCGTGAGCCCGGTGAAGGAGGAGCTGAAGTGACTCAGCCAGGTCTGAATGACCCCCGGTGTGTCGCGGGCCGGGTCGGTCGTCACGAAGACCATCTTCACCTGAGCGCGGTCCGCTGCGGGCATCGCCCCGATGGCAGCGGCGGCGGTAGCCATGTTCAGGGGGCAGAGATCGGGACAATGGGTGTACCCGAAATAGACCAAGGTGACTCTGCTGCCGGTATCGGACGCAATGTTGAAGGGTTGGTTGTCGGTGTCGGTGAGAGTCACATCCGGCTTGACCCATGCCTCGGGAAAAACCAGCGCACCAGGGTAATTCGTGTTGGTCTCCGCTGGGCCGCCGACCTGGGAGACGGTGGCGTCGGAGCCACCGGAACTCGTACAGGCCGACAGCCCGAGGGCGGCCGCGACCACTCCGGCGGTTACCGCCAGGCGAGAGATGCGGCGGTGGCTGCTCCCGGGTGAATTGCTCATCACGTTGTGGACCGACTCAGGGCGGGAGTCGGAGAGGCAGCACGAACGCCGGATGTGACCGAGAGGCCGATCGGCGAAATGAGGAACCAATCTCTCCCGATTCCCTGACCTCGCACGTCCCCTGGATGGAGGTCACCGGCAAACGTGTACAGCGGATGGCCGCCGAGTGTCACCTGCGTCGTCCCTCCGGCACCTGCGATCGTTCCGACCGGGGCAGTGATCGACAGAGCCTTTGTCGGCGTGCCCGGAGACTGGAGCGGCGGCCAGTCGACAAGGCACCAGTCGGCGGTACACGCAGTCGTCGTCGGAGTGTCGTCAACGTAGGTGTAGAGCGCCTCGCCTCGATTGTCGGCGACGACCGGTCCGAAACGCGTCTTCACCACCGTCAACGTTGTTGACTGAGCAGCCCCATATGTCGACGGCGTGAGCGGGTACGAAGTCGCCGTGAGACCGCTGGGTGTCATCGCCCACCAGAGGTTTCCGACACCGTTGCCCCGGATCTCCCCCGGAGCCCTGTCGCCGGAGAACAGGTACAGAGGGCGTCCGTCCATCGTCAGCTGGCGCTCACCGTCGCCCCGGACGATGGTGCCCACTCGCCCACTCACGTCACCGCGTACGGTGATCCCTCCACTCGCCGTCATCGGCACCCAGTCGTGAGTGCAGTCGCCGGTGCAGGCGCTGGGAGCCCGCGTCAACAGGTCATCGACGAAGACGTAGAGTGTGCGACCCGAGGCGGCGGCGAGGACCGGCCCCGAGGAGGTCGGCACGACTCTGACGATCGTCGCAGACGGAGCGCCACTCGTCGCTGCGGCTGTGATGACATCGGTGGCGAGCAGGAGAATTGCTCCAATAGCCACCAAACCAAACCGCACTGGCCGTCCTCTGTGCTCGAGCTGCCCGTACTACTACAGCAGGTAGTATCCAGTTTCGGCAGACAGGTCGTCAAGTCAAGGGACTCGGTCCGGGTTCACCGTCCTGACCGGTAGGAACACAGGGGTGTCAGAGGCATCAGAGGCAGAAGGTACCGGTGCGGGCACAACGTCGTCCGGTCTGGCTCTCTGCTCGGCTTTGCGCTGGACATCGGTTGAGAAGTGGCGCAGTCGGGAACTGTTCCACACCACACAACCGGATGAGAGAGCCATGGCGGCCCCCGCAATGAGTGGATTGAGGAACCCGAATGCGGCAAGGGGAATGGCGATCACGTTGTAGCCGAACGCCCACAGCAGATTGCTCCGAATGGTGAGATAGGTGCGCCGAGCCAATGTGATTGCTGTCGGAACTGCCGTGAGGTTGTCGCGCATGATGATCAGGTCGGCCGACTCCATGGCGACATGGGTGCCCGAGCCCACAGCAAGGCCAAGGTTGGCGCACGCCAGGGCGGGACCATCGTTGATGCCATCTCCCACCATGGCAACGCGATGACCTTTTTGTTGCAGCTGCTGGATCGCAGCAACCTTGTCGGCCGGCAATGCTGCGGAGATCACGTCATCGACGCCGATGGATGTGGCAATCGTCCGCGCCGCCGCCTCGTGGTCTCCGGTCACAAGGACACAGTGCAAACCAAGGGCCTTGAGGTCCCGCACGGCGGAAGGCGCAGTCGACCGGACCTTGTCGCTCACGGCAAGTGCGCCGACCACCGTCCCGTCTCGGCTCACGAGCACAAGGGACTGCCCTTGAGTCTCCCACTTCGCACAACGCGATGTCAGCGAGTCAGGCATGGTCGAGAGCACGGAATCCGAGAAGAGCTCGCGTCGTCCCACCTGCAATTCGTGGCCACCGAGAGACCCGCGAGCACCCAGACCGGCGAGCGCTTCGAAATCCGTCACCATCCCTAACTCAACCCCGTCAAGTTGTGCGCGCTTGACGATCGCCTTGGCCACAAGGTGTTCAGAGGCCAGTTCGAGCGATCCGGCCCATCCCAGCAGGTCCTCGGCCGAGATACCTTCCACACCGGTGAGGTCTTTCACGACCGTCGCGCCCTCCGTCACCGTTCCCGTCTTGTCGAGGAGCACCGTGTCAATCTCTTGAGACTCTTCGAGCGCCTGGTAACCCTTGAAGAAGATGCCCAGTCGTGCCCCCTCGCCGGAGGCCACCATCAAGGCGGTGGGGGTGGCCAGGCCCAATGCGCATGGACACGCAATAATCAACACGGAAAGCGCCGCGCTGAAGGCCTGTTCGTTCGTTCCCCCAGCGAGGAGCCAGCCAGCCAGTGTGATGAGTGCGAGGCCGATCACGGCCGGCACGAAAACGCCCGCGATCCTGTCCGCTAGCCGCTGGACGTTGGCCTTTTGATTCTGTGCGTCTTCGACCAGCCGGAGCATCTGAGCCAGCTGCGTGTCCGCCCCCAACCTCGTGGCCCTCACAACGAGCCGGCCGCCGACACACACGGTGCCACCCAGAACCGTGTCACCGACAGTCACATCGGCCGGCATCGACTCGCCGGTCATCGCGCTGCGGTCGATCGCCGACTGCCCGAAGATGACCTCCCCGTCGGTGGCGACAATCTCTCCCGGTCGAACGACGAACCGATCTCCTGTGTTGAGGGCCGCGATCGGGCGGCGTTGTTCCGATCCCGCGGCGTCGAGCACCGCGACATCCTTGGCGCCGACCGCGGAGAGAGCACGGAGCGCGTTGCCGCTGCGGCGTTTGCTGAGCGCCTCGAAATACCTGCCGGCGAGGAGGAAGGTGGTCACGCCAGCTGCCACATCGAGATAGATCGCCCCACTCTGTTGATGAGCCAGCACATAGCGAAACGATCGAGCGACATGGCTCGTATCGCGAAGGAACATCGCATAGATCGACCACGCCGAGGCGGCCACGATGCCCATGGAGACCAGGGTGTCCATGGTGGCGATCCCATGTCGTGCACTTCGGATCGCGGCCTTGTAGAACGGCCAGGCGCACCAGGTCAGAATCGGCGCCGCCAGGGCCAGCAGAATCAACTGCCAACCTGGAAAGCGCAGTGACGGCACAATCCAGAAGGCGATCGAGGCATCGCCGAGAGGCATGAAGAGGAGACCCGCCACAACGAGCCGCCATCCGAGAGAGCGGACCTTCCGGTCTGCCTCGGCCTCGGCGGTGGTGTCGGAAGTCGATGCGAGGTCATTGACGATCTCGGCGGTGAAACCCGCCGACTCAATGCGTTCGATGAGGGCTGCGGGGGAAGTCCCAGGCGGCATTCGAACTCTGGCCCGCTCGGACGCCAAGTTGACCTCCGCTTGGACGCCGTCGAGCGAATTGAGCCTCCGCTCGATCCGAGCGACACAGGAGCCGCAGGTCATCCCTCCGATGGCCAGGGATACCTCGGTATCCGATGCGGGGACGGCCAGGTCAGTGGCGCTCATGGAGCACCCCCCGCGGGTTCCCCGGCTCGACTCGTTCGTTGTCGTCCGGCGTCGTCACCTGGCGGGCCACGTGCTATTTGTACTACAAAGCGTAGTAGTCATGTTCCCCCTGAACCGAGGGAGTAAGCCCGAGCGGGCACGTCGAGTCGAAGACAAATGACGGCTTGTGCCGGTCGAGAAGGTGGCACGGCATCTTCACGTTATGACCCTGCCGAAGAAAGGGCCAACGATCCGTGCCCGGTGCTCTTCGGGACGACTGTCTACGCCACGTCCGCCTACCCGATTTCGGTTGCAGTCGACGCGTGAAACCGGCCGCTGGAACGTTGCGTATGACGTCTGAACCTGCGGTACCACCAGGCATCCCGTCTGACGTCTTGTCGCCTCGACGACGACATCGCCGGTGAGATGCAACGTGCTCGTGGAGCTGGGCCGGACGTGAAATGGCGGGTGGTTGTCGGATCGCTCCTCGCGGCAGGGGTCTTGTCTCTGGGCTTTGGGGCCGTGCTGCATGACCAATGTGCGGGCGCGAGTCAACCGCCGACTTCGTCCAGGGTGGTCGGCCACGTCGGACCTCTCGAAGTCGTCAATCCATTTCTTCCTGATCCCGCCAGTCCGAGCGTGGCGGCCATCTATCTCACGGTGAAGAACGTGGGGTCAAAAGGTGATGCGCTGCTTTCCGCCACCTCGCCCGCGGCCCCCGACGTCATGCTCATGACCGAGTCCGCCCACGGCATGGGAATGCTGAGGGAGCTCCGGGTTCCCGCTCACGGACAGGCGTCATTGGTCCCGGGTCACGACCACGTCATGCTGGAGCAACCGACCGTCACGTTCAAGGTCGGCCAGACCGTGCTGGTGACGCTGCGCTTCAAGTGGGCCGGCTCTGTGACCGTCAAGGTACCGGTCGTGCCATTGAGCCGCATCCTGCAACGCTGATCGCGAGGAGCACCGGGCCGGCGCGGTTTGCGCTACAGCTTGGTTTTGATGACCTCTCCCTTGGGCGAGAGTACGTACCAGACACCGCCGAGGTTGTCGAGGCCCTGACCCGTCGCTTGGCCGGGCCCGGAGTCGCCCGCCCACGTGTACAGCGGCCAGCCGTTGTAGGTGACCTGCAAACCCCCGTCTGTGCGGGTCGTGGTTCCGAGGAGCGAGCCCTCGGCCTGTCCGGCCGCCACCGGTTTTGTCACACCCGCCGGCAGCCGAAGCGGCGGCCATCCTGAAGCGCATTCGTTGTAGCAGGTCGACTTCCCCCGCTGGTCGTCGGGTACGAACATGTAGAGGGTCAACCCTTGCCCGTCGACGAGGATGGTGCCGAGTCCGGAAACGGACGCCGTCTGCACCTCGTAGTAGGGGGACGGAACTGCCGTGCCCTGCTGGCCGCCGGAGCTGGTTGTGCTCGTTGCGACGCGGCTGGTGGTGGTGGATGCTGCAGTGTTGCTGTTCCCCGCCCCGGAACTGCAGCCCGCGGCCAGGAGGCCGACCGTGGGTAACGACAAGAGGGCGAACCACCCGACCGTTCCAGCCGATCCGTGTCTTCCCATCGCGCTTCCTCCCCGTGCTCGGGAGCACACAAGATAGCGGTTGTTCCTCGGCCCGACCCCCTTATCCCCGGGGACGGCTGCTACCCTCGACCCGGTGCGTCGGCTGATGTTGGGTGTCGCGCTCGTAGCCCTCATCTTCATGGTTTCAGCGTGCGGATCGGGTACTTCGAGGGCCACCAGTCAGGCGGCCGAGCGGCCGCTGCCGGCCGGCCGGCTGCCCTCTCCGATTGCGCTGATGGTGTGTCGGCCGAAAGCCCAGCGCGAGATCAACAAGGTGCTCGGGGTAACGGCCACGGTGGGCGATCGGACGTGGATCGACCACAAATACTCCTGCCGCTACGGCTACCCCGACGGGTCGTTTGAGTTGTCGGTCAAGGAGCTCTCGAGCTGGCCCCAGACGCTCGCGTATTTTCACGGACTGGGGGCAGAATTGGGCGCTCCCCAGACGCTGGGCAACCTGGGCCAGGGTGCCTTCCGAACGTCGGGAGGTGATGTGGTTGTACGAAAGGACTGGAAGGTGTTGCTCGTGGACGTCTCGGGTTTGCCGTCCCAGTTCGGCGTGCCACCCACGAGCGCGACAGACGTTGCCTACACCTTGGCCGATCTCATCTTGGGATGTTGGGACGGAGACTGAGCGTGCGAGCTTCGTCTCAGACTGAGGGGGAGAACGCGTGGGCCAACGACACCGACTCGGGTTGAGAATTCGGCGGCGTCGTAAAGACCAGACCGAGGCACATCTCGTCAGTCGAGCCGTCTCCCCACGTCACGAAATGGGGCGGCACCTCGCGCAGAATCGGTAGCTCTTCCTGAAGCTGCGGGTTGTAGGTGCAGGTGATCTGCATCTTGTCGCCGGGCGCGATCGGGACAGGCGCCGGCAATACATAGCCGTGCTGGTAGTGGAAGTCGTAGTTCGTCACGTTGAGCAGCGTCTTCTGTGAAGGCGTTCCAGGGTTGAGGACGAACTTCATGCCCACGCCGAGCAGATGCATGTGCGGCGCAAGTTCGACAATGTTCCCCGACGTGTACATCGGCCAGGTGCAGGTAGTGGTGTCGCCGGCGGGCGGATCCGACGAGTTCCTCCCGCACAGTGCCTCGAGCCCGTCGACCATCGCCTCTTGGCCCGCCCCGAAGCGCTGACCGACGCTGGCCAATTCGGCCGATCGGTTGCACATCGGCCCGGTCACCCCTGTGGCACATGGGATGTCGGGCGGGGCAGCAACGAGGTCGAGGCGCAGAGGTCGGAGCGGCGTGCTTGCGGGCACCGTGGTCAGCGTCAGTTTGGAGCGGACCGGCTTGTCGCCGATCAACATGTTGTAGTGCTCCTGCATGATGACGAGCGTCCCGGCCGGCATCGGTGCACCCGTCCCGACCGGTTCTTTGGAGAGGTCGTGACCTGGTCCCCAGGCCGTGAGCCAGGGGGTGCCTCCGTTCAACGACCTCCCTGCTCCACCGGCAGTGAGTCCGGACTCACCAAAGCAGGTCCAGCCTTTGCCGCCGTCGTTCTGTGCCTCGGCCGCAGCTGCCAAATCTGGAGGTACGGCGTAAGTGATCTCGTGATGCACCTCAGGACTATTCGGTTGGAAGTCGATGGATGTGATGAACGCGTTGTGCGTGAGATGGGGGTTGAGCAGAGTGCAGTGGTAGTCGTCCGTGCCGCCTCCAGGAGGCGCCTTCGGCTTGTACGGACTGGGCGCGTGCAAGACGATGGTGGTTGCTTTCGGATCTGAATGCGTGCCCGTTGCACCTGCCACGGAACTGACGCCGAGTAGCGCGACCGTTACCATCGCCATGGCCGCCAGCGCCCGCGCAACCGGGCTACCCAGAGTCCGGAAGTGATCTTCACTCACAACTTGAGGCTACTGCCCGGAAGGTGCGGGACATGGGTCGGGTGCGTCCCCAGGACTCACGACCTCGCCCGCCGCGCCGGCTTGAGGAGGGTTGGCCGGCGATCCGACAGGTCCCGAGGGTCTTCTGGGCCAACTGGACCGGTCCCTGCGACGCCTCGTTCACGCCTCGGGACCATGCCCGAGTGACAGCCTGACCTGGCAAACGCCCGGCGGGCGTTCACGTAGGCTTCCGGGACGGAGCCAGTCGGCGTTCATGGCCGGATTATGGACAACGGTCCAGTTCGCGAGGCGAAACTCCTGCTGGAGAGGTGCGAGAGCGGCCGAATCGGACTCACTGCTAATGAGTTGACCTGGGTAACCGGGTCCGAGGGTTCAAATCCCTCCCTCTCCGCTCGGGAGTCGGGCACCTGGTGCCCGACGATCCGGATGGTTGGCCTACCCGGGTGGGCCTGCCGGGTTCGTCGCCCCGACGGCTCCCGGCCTGGTGCGAGGAGTGTGTGAACGCGTGGGCCTCTATTGGCTGCAGACCCTTGGGTGCCCGAAGAACCAGGTCGACTCCGACAAGCTGGAGGGCTATCTCGCTGCGCAGGGGTACGGCCGCGCCCCGGAGGCGGAGGCGGCCGACCTCGTCGTGGTCAACACGTGTGCCTTCATTGACGCCGCCCGGCAGGAATCGATCGACACCGTCCTCACCCTGGCCGACCGCCGCCGGTCGGGCGCACGCCTGGTCGTGACCGGTTGCATGGCGGAGCGGTACGGAGACGAGTTGCGCGACGCCCTGCCCGAGGTCGATCTCGTGGCCGGCTTTGGGACCGAGTTGACCGGTCCCCTCACCGCCGCGACCGTCGCAGCCGTCCCCGTGACCCTCACGCTGCGGCCTCCAGCCGAGGGGCCGGCGCCGGCGACGAACGGCTTCGACCTCCTGGAACTGCCCCGGCCTGCGGCCAGCGCCCCATGGGCCTATGTGAAGGTGGCCGAGGGGTGCGATCGCATCTGCGGCTTCTGTGCCATCCCGTCGTTCCGGGGCAAGCAGCGATCCCGCTCGACCGGTGACATCCTGGCCGAGGTCGACGCCCTTCGCACACCAGCCGAGGGTGCGCCGCCCCTGCGCGAGATCGTTCTCGTGGCGCAGGACCTGGCCTCCTACGGCAGGGATCGTTCGGGACCGGGCCGGCGCACCCGCATTGCGAACGGCCCATCGCCCATCGCAGCGCTCACTCGCGCCGTGTCGACCCGTGTCGAGCGCACGCGGCTGCTCTACCTGTACCCCTCGGGGCTCACGGACGAGTTGATCGACACCGTCCTGGCCACGGGCGTCCCGTACTTCGATCTCTCGCTGCAACACGTGTCGCGTCCGCTGCTGGCCGGCATGCGCCGCTGGGGTGACGGCGACCGCTTCCTGCGCCGTATCGACGACATCAGGACGGCCGATCCCGAGGCCACCTTCCGCTCCTCGTTCATCCTCGGATACCCGGGCGAGACGGAGCGCGACCATGACCTCCTCCTCGAGTTCCTCTCGGCGGCGCAGCTCGACTGGGCCGGCTTCTTCCCGTACTCACGTGAGGACGGGACCCACGCCGCCGGCCTGCAGGAGCAGGTGCCGCCCGAGCTCGCGCTCGAGCGGCTGCGCGAGTGCGCCGAGCTGCAGGACGACATCACAGCGGTCAAGCGCGACGCGCTCATCGGTGCCACCCGCCAGGTCCTCGTCGACGCGCCGGGCCAGGGCCGCACCGTGCACGAGGCGCCGGAGATCGACGGCATCGTGCACCTGTCCGCCGCCCTGACGGTGGGCAGCCTCGTCGACGTCACCATCACCTGTGCGGCGGGCCCCGACCTGTACGCCGTCCGCGCCGCCGATGGGCATCGGGGTCGGGTCCCGGCCGGCACGTCCGCAGGAGGCGGCACCGCGTGAGCGAAGCCACGCACGAGCCGGCACCGCAGCCGCACCCGCAGCCGCAGTTCACTTTCGGACCGAGTGCGCTCGTGACGCCGGCCAACGCGGTCACGGTGGCCCGGCTGCTGGCCGCTCCGGTCTACGTGCTCATGCTCGTCGCCTGGGGCGCGTCCTGGATCAACGTCGTCGTCGGGTTCCTCCTCGCCGCGAGCGACGGGCTCGATGGCTACATGGCCCGCCGCCACGGCACCACCCGTTCGGGCGCATTCCTCGACCCGCTGGCCGACAAGGCGTGCGTGCTCGCCGCCATGATCACACTGTCCGTGCAGGGCCATCTGCCCTGGCTGCCGGTCATCCTCATCACTGTCCGCGAGGTCGGTATGCAGGGCTACCGCTCCTGGGTCGGTCGCCGTGGCGTGTCGATCCCTGCGCGCAGGTCGGCCAAGGTCAAGACGCTGGTGCAGGACCTGGCGATCGGCACGGTCATCATCCCTCCGCTGGCCCACCAGCACACGCTGCAGGTCGCCGCCATCTGGTTCGCCTGCGCCCTGACGATCTACACCGGCGCGGAGTACCTGCTCGACGGCCGGCGTGCGCTCCATCGGCCGGCCGCCCCGTAAGGTCACCGCCGTGAGAATCGAGATCGTGGCGGTGGGGACCGAGCTGTTGCTGGGCCAGATCGCCGATACCAATTCCGCCTGGCTGGGTGAGCACCTGGCCGCCAACGGAGTTGCCTCGCATTTCCATCAGGCCGTCGGCGACAACCACGACCGCATCACCCTTGCGTTGCGCACGGCCCTGGCCCGGAGCGACGGCGTCATCGTGTGCGGCGGGCTCGGACCGACTCAGGACGACATCACCCGCGAGGCCATCGCCGAGGTGATGGGGGAGCCGCTGGTGCGCGACCAGGCCATCGTGGACGTCATCGCGGGCTTCTTCGAGGCCCGGGGACGGACCATGACGGAGAACAACGCGCGTCAGGCCGATGTGCCTCGGGGAGCCGCCATCATCCCTCAGGTTGCCGGCACCGCCCCCGGCCTCGTCTGCCCGGTCGGGAACAAGGTGGTGTACGCGGTTCCCGGCGTCCCCTACGAAATGGCAGAGATGTTCGAGCGCGGCATCCTCCCCGACCTGCGGGCCCGCATGGCCGAGAGCGGCGAGGAAAGCGGTGTCATCGCCAGCCGCGTCCTGCGCACGTGGGGCGCCAGCGAGTCCGGACTGGCCGAGTCCCTGCAGGACCGCATCGACGCGCTCGATGCCGCCGGCGATGTCACGCTGGCCTTCCTGGCGTCGGGCATCGAGGGGATCAAGGTGCGTATCACCGCCCGGGCCCGCACGCCCGAGGACGTCACCGCGCTGTTGGACAAGGAGGACGGCGAGGTGCGGCGCGCCATAGAGGAGCGCCTCGGCGACATCGTCTTCGGGGTCGACGACGAGTCCATGGAGGTCGCGGTGGCCGCCCGTCTCCTTGCCCACGGCCTGACGTTCGGCGTCGCCGAGTCGCTGACCGGTGGCCTCATCGCTTCTCGGCTTGTCAACGTGGCCGGCGCATCGTCGTGGTTCCGCGGCGGTGTCGTGGCCTACGACTCGCAGGTCAAGTTCGACGTCCTGGGCGTGCCCGTCGGCCCGGTGGTCACCGAAGCCGCCGCCGCCGCCATGGCCGAAGGTGCCGCCCGGGTGACCGGGGCCGACGTCGGGCTCGGCATCACCGGTGTCGCCGGGCCGGACGACCAGGAGGGCGTGGCCCCGGGCACGGTCTTCGTGGGCCTGCACCTCCCGGGTCAGCCCGCCCAGACCCGTGCGTTGCGTGTCCCGGGCGACCGGGAACGCGTGCGGCAGTACGGGGCCATTTCGGCTCTTGACCTGCTCCGACGCGCCCTCGACGCCCATACCACCTGAGCAGCCGCGTTCACAGGGGGCCCACAGGGGGGTCACACTGGAAGGGCAAGCCGGGGCGCGACCGTGTGCGCCAGGGAGGTAGGGCCAAGTGAAGACTGACAACGGACCGCGGGTACTGGTGGTTGACGACGAGCCCTCGATCGTGGATGCGGTGGCGACGTCGCTGCGCTACGAGGGGTTCACGGTCGACGAAGCGATGACCGGGCGCAAGGCGCTGGCGCTGGCGCAGGAGGACCCCCCCGACCTGGTCATCCTCGACGTCATGCTGCCCGATCTGGACGGGCTCGAAGTGACCCGGCGGCTGCGCTCGGACGGGCTGCGGGTGCCCGTCCTCTTCTTGACGGCCCGCGACACGCTGCAGGACAAGTTGGCCGGGCTCACCGTCGGAGGCGACGACTACGTGACCAAGCCCTTCGCACTGGCCGAGGTGATCGCCCGGGTGCATGCCATCCTGCGTCGCACCGGCTACGAACCCGAGGACGACGGGATCCTGCGTTTCTCGGACCTCGAGCTGGACGAGAGCGCGCACGAGGTGCGCCGAGGTGGGAGCGCCATCAACCTCACCGCGACCGAGTTCAACCTGCTGCGCTACTTCATGCTGAACCCACGCCACGTGCTGTCCAAGGCGCAGATCCTCGATCACGTCTGGCACTACGACTTCGGCGGCGACGGCAACGTCGTCGAGACCTACGTCAGCTACCTGCGCAAGAAGCTCGAGAAGTTCGGGCCACCGCTCATCCATACCATCCGTCTCGTCGGCTACACGCTGCGGGAGCCGGAGTCGGCCAGCGGAGCGGCTTGAGTGTCACTCCGGCTGCGCTTGCTGGTCGCGGTCGGGCTGATCGCCATCGTGGCGTTGGTGGTGGCGGACTTCGCCACCTACTCGGCGTTACGCACCTCGCTCTACAACCAGGTCGACCAGCAGCTGGCGCAGCACCCGAACCACCTGACGCGGACGCCGAACGGTCTCGTCTTCAACGGCTGCCTTCCGCAAGGCGGCGGGGGCGACGCCGACGCTGACAGCGGGAACACCGGCACCAGCGGCAACAGTGGGAACAGCGGCACGAGCCCCGCCCCCGGTACCGGCGGCTTTCCCAACATCTTCTCCGTCAGCTACTTCGCGGTGGTGACCGCGGGCAAGAGCACGGTGGTCAACGGCGTGGAGTGCCCTGCCTATGTCGACGACCACCCGTACCGCCCCCAGCTTCCGGTGCCCATCACGGGGTTCACGACCCAGCCCGACGGCTCGCAGGTTGTGAACTTCACCACCGGCTCCGTCTCTCCCGGCGGTCCGAGCTTCCGGGTGCGCGCCGAAAAGCTCACCGGCAATCTGGTGCAGGTCCAAGCACAACCGCTCGTCGACCAGAACAGCACCCTGCACACGCTCTTCCTGACAGAGCTTGCGGTGACGGCGGGCGCGCTCGTGCTCGCACTGGCCGGCGGCTGGTGGTTGGTCCGGCTCGGCCTGCGCCCGCTGGAAGACGTCGAACGCACCGCCGACTCCATCGCAGCCGGTGATCTCGACCAGCGCGTGCCGGGAGCCGATCAGGCGACGGAGGTCGGCCGATTGGCCCGCGCCCTCAACGTGATGCTCGAGCGGATTCAGGCGGCCTTCTCGGCGCGTGTGGCGTCGGAGTCGCGTTTGCGCGAGAACGAGCAGCACCTGCGCCAGTTCGTGGCCGACGCCTCGCACGAGCTCCGTACGCCCATCGCCGCCGTGTCGGCCTACGCCGAGCTCTTTGAGCGGGGAGGCTCCCAACACCCCGATGATGTGCCCCGCATCGTCTCGGGCATCCGGACGGAGACCGCGCGCATGGACCGCTTGGTCAACGATCTGCTGACCTTGGCCCGCCTCGATGAGGGGGTGCCGATGGAGATGGCGCCCGTCGAGCTGGTCGCGCTGGCCTCCGAAGCGGTGCGCACCGCTGCCGCGGTGGGACCGGAGTGGCCCGTGCAGTTCTCCGCCACGCGGCCGGTCGAGATCACCGGTGACAAGGATCGTCTGCGCCAGGTCCTCGACAACCTGCTGGCCAACGTCAGGGCGCACACGCCAGCCGGAACGACCGCCACGGTGCAGGTGGACCTCTTGGGCGACCAGGCGCAGATCGAGGTACGCGACACCGGCCCCGGTATGGCCGACGAGGAGGCTCGGCGCGTCTTCGAGCGCTTCTACCGCGCCGACCCCGCCCGGGCCCGGACCGGCGGCGGCAGCGGGCTGGGACTCTCCATCGTGGCCGCCATCGTGACGGCCCACGGCGGGACCGTCTCGGCCGCGTCGTCACCCGGCCAGGGGTTGGTCGTCACCGTCCTGATCCCGGTCAGCCCCATCCGGCCCGACCAGGAACCCGCCTCCGCGAGCCAGCCGTCCCCGCCGACCGCCTGACCAGGCCTGCAGGTGTCGCGCCGTGCGAGATTCACATCGGATCCACAGCCGGGCTTCACGGAGTCCGGAGACGGCACGGGCAACATGCCTGGCATGACAGCCCTGGCCCCCTTCGAAGCCGACGTCGACCCCCGCCGCGTCCCGCTCGATGTCGAGATCGTCGTGCCGGTCTACAACGAGGCCGAACAGCTGGCCGAGCGCATCACCGCCCTGCGTACGTTCCTCGACGAATCGTTCCCATTCCGCGCGCTGGTCACCGTGGTCGACAACGCCAGCACAGACGACACCGATCAGGTGGCGCACCAGCTGGCCGCCACCATGCGCGGCGTGGCCGCCATGCACCTGCCCCGCAAGGGCCGCGGCTATGCACTGCGCGCGGCATGGTCGACCAGCGAGGCGCCGGTCGTCGCCTACATGGACGTCGATCTTTCGACCTCCCTGCCCGCCCTGCTCCCGCTGGTCGCGCCGCTGCTGTCGGGTCATCGTGACGTGACCATCGGCTCTCGTCTCGCGCCCGGTGCCCACGTCGTGCGCGGACCCAAACGCGAGCTGATCTCGCGGGCGTACAACCTGTTGCTCAAGCTCACCCTGCAGGGACGCTTCAGCGATGCCCAGTGCGGTTTCAAGGCCCTGCGCCGCGATGCGGCGGCGAAGCTGTTGCCGCTCGTTGAGGACAACGAGTGGTTCTTCGACACGGAGCTGCTGGTCACGGCCGAGCGCCTCGGCCTGCGCATCGGCGAGGTACCGGTGGACTGGGTCGACGACCCCGATTCGCGGGTACAGATCGTGTCGACGGCGGCCGACGACCTGCGCGGGGTCTGGCGGATGCTGGTTCGCCGGCCCAAGGGGCTGCGCCGCGTCCGTTCGAACGAGGTTGCGGCCGACCAGCTCCTGCGCTTCGCCGGAGTGGGCGTCGTCTCCACCCTCGGGTACCTCTTCCTCTTCGTCGCCTGGCGGCCGCTCCTCGGTGTCTTCGGGGCCAACGCCGTCGCCATGGCCATCGCCACGCTGTTCAACACCGCCGTGCACCGGGAGCTCTCCCGCACCACCGACGGGCAGGCCCGCCGGGGTCGGCTCTACGCCGTGGCCGGAGGCCTGTACCTGGTGAGCCTTGGCCTGACGACGCTCGGACTGGTCGTGGCCGACTGGGTCGCACCGTCCGCGCTGTTCGTCGAGATCGTGGCCCTCACCGTGGCCAACCTGTTCGCCGCTGTCGTCCGGTTCGCCGTCCTGCGGGCCTGGATCTTCCGGCCGAGCGCCCACCCCGGCGCCGGCTCCATGGAGGGAGCTCGATGACCGACCCCATAGCCACACCGGAGGCGTCGGTGGGCGTCCTCGAGCCACCGCAGACGCTCGCCGCTCCCTCGGACGTCTCGGGGCAGGATGCTCCGACGTCCTGGCCGCCCGGCCCCCGCCGCGGCCGGGTGGCCCGCTTCGTACGAGGCAAGGAGAGCGACGCGGCCTGGGTCCGTCCCGCCTTGCTCGGGCTCCTCGTGGCGACGGCCGTTCTCTATCTGTGGGACCTGGGCGCCAGCGGGTGGGCCAACTCGTTCTACTCGGCCGCCGTCCAGGCAGGGACCAAAAGCTGGAAGGCGATGTTCTTCGGGTCGTCCGATTCGTCGAACTTCATCACCGTCGACAAGCCACCGGCCTTCTTGTGGCCGATGGAGATCTCGGCGCGGATCTTCGGTCTCAACTCGTGGAGCATGCTGGCACCGCAGGCCCTCGAGGGTGTCGCGACGGTCGGACTGGTCTACCTCTCGGTGCGCCGGTGGTTCAGCGCGCAGGCAGCGATCCTCGCCGGCGCCGTCGTGGCGCTCACTCCGGTGGCGGCAATGATGTTCCGCTACAACAACCCGGACGCCTTGCTGGCGCTGCTGCTCACGGCAGCGACCTACGCCACCATGCGCGCCATCGAGAAGGCGCAGACCAAATGGCTCGTGCTCGCCGGTGCGCTGATCGGCTTCGGCTTCATCACCAAAATGATGCAGGCCTTCTTGATCCTCCCCGTCATGGCTGTCGTGTACCTGCTAGCGGCGCCGACAGGGTGGTGGCGCCGGGTCTGGCAGACGTTCCTCATGGGTGTCTCTGTCGTGGTGGCGGCGGGGTGGTGGGTGGCCATTGTCGCTCTGACACCCGCGGCTGACCGCCCCTACGTCGGCGGCTCGCAGAACAACAGCATCCTCAACCTGATTTTCGGCTACAACGGGTTCGGCCGGCTCGATGGCAGCGAGTCGGGCAGTGTCGGCGGGGGACGCGTGGCCGGGAGCATGTGGGGCCCGACCGGCCTCACGCGCCTCTTCAACGCCGAGTTCGGGAACATGATGTCCTGGCTGCTCCCGGGCGCCTTGGTGATGGGTGCCGTCCTGCTCGTCGTCACCCTGCGGGCCCGGCGCACCGATCGTGAGCGCGCCGGGCTCCTGCTCTGGGGTGGCTCACTGGTGAGCATCGGCCTCGTCATCAGCCTGGCCCAGGGGATCATCCACCCCTACTACACCGTGGCGCTCGCGCCCCCGCTCGGTGCACTCGTCGGCATCGGCACCATGGGTCTGTGGGAGCGTCGGACCACCTGGGTCGGGCGCATCGGACTGGCCGCAGGGCTGGCCGCGACGGTGGTCTGGAGCTACATCCTTCTCGGCCGCACCTCCGAGTGGTTCCCCGCCCTGCGTCCCTTCGTGGCCGTGGCCGGGGCACTCGGTGTCGTGGCCATACTCGCTCTGCCGCTGCTGCGTCAGGTGCCCAAGCTCGCCGTTGCGCTGGTGGCGACGCTCGGCCTCGGGGCCGCACTCGCCGCGCCGTTGTTCTCGACCGTGGCCACGGCGGCCACGCCTCATACGGGGGCGATTCCCTCTGTGACGCCGACGGCCTCCGCCGGCTTCGGTGGTCCCGGCGGGGGATTCCCCGGTGGCGCCGGTGGCTTTCCCGGTGCCGGCGCGCGCCGGGCCTTTGGTGGTGGCGGATTCCCGGGCGGTGCGCCGGGCGGAGGCTTCCCCGGCGCCGGTGGGTTCCGATCCGGAGCGGGGACGGGCACCGGCGCCGGTGGTTTCGCCGGCGGAGCACCCTCGTTCGGCCCCGGCGGTGGGTTCCGTCGGGGCGCCGGCTTCGGGGGCGGCACCGCCGGTGGTGGTGGTGCAGGGTTCCTGAACGCCAGCCAATCCAACGCCGCGCTCGACAAGGCCCTCCAAGCCGACGCCGGCAGGTACACCTGGGCGGCGGCCACGGTGAACTCGAACAACGCAGCCGGGTACCAGCTGGGCAGCGGCGAGCCCGTCATGGCCATCGGCGGCTTCAACGGCACCGACCCCGCGCCGACGCTGGCCCAGTTCGAGCAGTACGTCTCGGAGGGCAAGATCCACTACTTCATCGCCGGCGCTGGCGGCTTCGGCGGCGGCGGCGGCTTCGGCGGCGGGGCCGGCGGTGGGAGCTCGGACGACGCGTCGCAGATCACGTCGTGGGTGGAGTCGCACTTCACTGCCGAGACCGTGGGCGGTGTGACCGTCTACAACCTGAGCTCCGGCGCCTCGTCCTAGGCCTCGTCGCCCAGGCGGGGGACCCGCCGCACCCTCAGCCGAGCAGCTCGAGATAGCGCGCCAGCGTGGCGTCGTCGAAGGCGATGAAGCGGACGCGCGCCACGTCCGTGTCCGCCGCGCGGGCCGTGGTCACGGCGATCTCGGCGGCCTCCCCGAGCGGATAGCCGTAGACACCGGTCGAGATGGCCGGGAAGGCGACCGAGCGCGCACCGACCTCGTCGGCCAGGGCGAGGGTGCTGCGGTAGCAGGCGGCGAGTATCTCGGGCTCGCCCGCCTCCCCGCCCCGCCAGACCGGGCCCACGGTGTGGATGATGAACCGGGCCGGCAGGTCGAAGGCATCGGTCACCACGGCGTGGCCGGGTGGGCACTCGCCGATGGCCCGGCAGGCCGCCCGGAGGCGCTCGGCTCCTGCCGCGCGGTGGATGGCGCCGTCGACGCCGGCGCCACCCGACAGCCGGCGGTTGGCCGCGTTGACGACGGCGTCCACGCGCTCGACCGTGATGTCGCCCCGCACGGCCTGCAGCAGTGGCGCCACCGTTCGGGTTAGCCCGCGGTGGTGGATCCCGAGGAGGCGGGGACCAACTTGAGCAGCGACGTGGTGTGCGTCGGCGCGGTCTGGCTCTTGTTCTCGCCCCAGTGCGAGAAGGTCACGACGCCGTGAATGGCCGACGAGCCGCCGGAGTTGCCCGCGTTGGTCACCTCTTGGATCGGCAGTGGCGTGCCGCTGGCCGGGATGTACAGCACGACGGCCACCTTGCCCCCGCTCTCGGTGGCGACCGACCCCTTAATGGCGGTGGCCTTCTGGCCCGCCACGGTGGCCGCCTTGCCGTAGGTGTAGGGCCCACTGATCTCGAGCTCCTTGGAGACCTGCGAGGAGAGCAGCCCGCCGACGAGCTCCCCGAGCGCCTGGTTCGAGATGGGGAACGACAGCCAGGTGTTGGCGTACTTCGACGACTGGGCCTTGGTGAGGCCGATCACGTGTTGGAGCGCGGCCTCGTTGCCCTGGACGTACCCGGTCGAGCCGACGACGCGGGCGGTCATGTGCTCCGTCACGCCCTTCGCCTTCACGACGAGCGACTGCGCGCCCGAGGTCGTGCCGGCGTCACCGTTCACGTCGAGCTCGGCCCCGTTCTGCTTGGCGACCGAGGAGAAGTGCACCCCCTGGGTGCCGACGGCCTTCAGGGCGGCGTTGTACTGCGCGATCGCACTGCTGCCCGGTGCGACGGTCGTGGTCGTCGTGCCGGCGGCGCCGGCCGGAGAGGCCAGGGCCAGCGCGAGTGCGGTGGAGGCGGTGAGTCCGGTGGCGACCGCGGCGATGCGGGCGGGGTTCTGGCGCAAGGGGTGCATGACCTTCACTCTCCTGGAGGCCCGGCACGGTGACGCGACGAGCGCCGACTTGGCCAGGGGATGATGGACGATATCTTTTCACGCCGCCGGGACCCGACGAGGTCGTCGGCCCTCTTTCTTAGACGGCGCTTATCGAGCCGACCGAGATGGTGGCCGTGGGTGCCTCCGGGCGCACCAGCTCTCCCCATTTCGAATAGGTGATGTGTTCGGCGGCGGTCGGCTTTCCCTTGGAATTCACTGAGTCCTCCTCCACGGGAACGTGGGTCCCCTTGGCGCGGACGTACAGGACGACGTGCTCGGTCTTCTTGCCGAACACCTGGGTCCCGTCGATGGCGTCGACCCCCTCGCCGTTGAGGGTGCGCCCGTGGCCGAGGGAGAGCGGGGCCTTCAGGGCCAGCTCCTTGGCCAGGTCGGCGGAGCGCACCCCTTGCACCACCGGGGCGAAGGCCGCGTTGTCGGTCGAGAACTCGATCCACTGCCCGGCGGCCTCGGTTGCTTGGGGAGAGCTGAGTCCGGCCAGGTTCTCCAGGCCGTCGGCATTGCCCTTGACGTAGGAGATGCCCCCGATCACGAGGATGGAGATGGAGCCGGTGCCCATGGTGACGGTCTGCGTGGCCGAGGCCGGTCCGGCATCGCCGCTCTCGACGAGGGTGACCTTGGACTCGGTCGAGGCCGAGCTGTAGTGGACCGACCACGCGTGAGTGGTGGCGAGGGCGTCCTGGTAGAGGACCGAGGCGGATGTGGTGGCACCGGCCGGCGTGGCCACGCCCACGGCGAGGCCTGCGGCGACCCCCATGCCCAGGGCTCCCGCCAGCAGCACGCCGACCACGAGCCTTCTCGCCTCCACCAACAGCCCTCCTCCTCTCCCTCTCCCGCCCGGGACCTGTCAGCTTCGCATGGACCAGGTCCTGCTTCCGGTCGCCGATTCTTTCCGCCGGACGGCGTCCCGGCGGCGACCGCGCGACCGTTCTCCGGCTGTTCGGTCCCGCCGGCGGGAGGATCCACACCCTACGAACACATGTTCGTTATGCTGCCAACCAGGCAGGGGCGGGATGGTCGTCACACCCCCACCGTAGGGTCGGCACGACGACGGTCGGTACAACGATGCCGAGCGGGTCACACACGGTCTGAGCAGACAGTCGCAACACACGCACAGAGGAGCGAGGGATGGCCGAAGCAGAACGGGAAAAGGCACTGGATGCCGCGCTGGGGCAGATCGAGAAGCAGTTCGGCAAGGGCTCGGTCATGCGCATGGGCGACAACCTCTCCATGAACATCGAGTCGATCCCCACCGGTGCCCTCTCCTTGGACCTGGCGCTGGGCATCGGCGGCCTGCCGCGCGGTCGCATCGTGGAGATCTACGGCCCCGAGTCGTCGGGGAAGTCGACGCTGGCCATGCACGCCGTGGCCGAGGCGCAGCGCAACGGCGGTATCTGCGCCTACGTCGACGCCGAGCACGCCATGGACCCGGTCTACGCCCGGGCCATCGGGGTGAATGTCGACGACCTCTTGATTTCGCAGCCGGACACCGGTGAGCAGGCGCTCGAGATCGCCGACATGCTGATCCGCTCCGGTGCGCTCGACGTCCTCGTGATCGACTCGGTGGCGGCCCTGACGCCGCGCGCCGAGATCGAGGGGGAGATGGGGGACACCCACGTGGGTCTGCAGGCGCGGCTCATGTCCCAGGCGCTGCGCAAGCTGACCGGCACGCTGTCGAAGTCCAGCACCATCGCCATCTTCATCAACCAGCTGCGGGAGAAGATCGGTGTGATGTACGGATGCTTCCACTACGGGGCCCGCGTCATGCTGGCCGACGGCAGCACGGAGAAGATCGGGAAGATCGTCAACCGGCGCCTTGCCGTGGAGGTCCTCTCCTACGACGCAGAGGTCGGCGCCATCGTGCCCAAGCGGGTGGTGAATTGGTTCGACAATGGGACCACCGACAAGTTCCTGCAGATCACCGTGGCCAAGCCCGCGAAGAACGGCCGGGCCCAGCTGGCCTGTACCTCGAACCACCTGATCCGCACGCCCAGTGGGTGGCGCGAGGCGGGAGAGCTGAAGGTCGGTGACCGGGTGCTGGAGGCACTGCCGCACTACCTCTCGGAATTTCAATGGCAGGTGTTGCGTGGAACCCTCATGGGTGACGGCGCCCTGTCAGCCACGCGGAGTGGCCATGGTGCCCGATTCCGCTACAGCCACTGCGAGCAGCAGACGGCCTATGCCGATTGGAAGGCCTCGCTGTTCTCCAATATCACGCAGAGTCGCCAGGTCCGAGCCGACGGGGTGGTGTGCTACGACTTCCAGCCGCTGCCCGAGCTGGCCCCGATCCGCCAGGCCGTCTACGTCGACAAGAAGAAGGTCCTCGACGACGACTACATGAAGCAGCTCACCCCGCTCTCCCTCGCCCTCTGGTACATGGACGATGGCAACCTCTCCATCCGGTCCAAGGGCGTGCAGAAGAGGACGGCGGGCACCACCGGGCGATCCTCCATCTGCGTCGAGGCGATGGAGCCGGCCACCCGTGAGCGGCTCGTGTCGTTCCTGGCCGACACCTGGGGGATGCGGGCCAAGCTGGTCGAGTCGGGCGCGGCGAAGAAGGCCGTCCTGGTCTTCTCGAACGCCGAGACGGCCAAGCTTCACGCCCTGATCGCTCCGTTCGTGCACCCGAGCATGGACGACAAGCTGCTCCCGGCGTACCGGGGTCGGTTCGCGGTCGAGCCGCACGTCACGCCGATGCGTTACGAACTGGTCGCGCTTCCGGTGACCGATATCCACGTCAAGCCCCCGACCCGCTCCATGCGGCGGTTCGACATCGAGGTCGAGGACAGTCACAACTACCTGGTCGACGGGGTCGTGGTCCACAACTCCCCCGAGGTCACCCCGGGTGGTCGTGCGCTCAAGTTCTACTCCTCCATCCGACTGGACATCCGCCGCATAGAGGCCATCAAGGACGGCGCGGACGTGGTCGGCAACCGGACCAGGGTCAAGGTCGTCAAGAACAAGTGCTCGGCACCGTTCAAGCAGGCCGAGTTCGACATCATGTACGGCAAGGGCATCAGTCGTGAGGGGTCGCTCCTCGATGTCGCGGTCGACCTCGGGTTCGTCAAGAAGTCGGGCGCCTGGTTCACCTACGAGGGTGAGCAGCTCGGCCAGGGCCGGGAGAACGTCAAGACGTTCCTCATCGAGAACCCCCAGCTCATGGCCGAGATCGACGACCGCGTGCGCGAGTGCCTGGCGCCGAAGGAAGAGGAGTTCTTGCCCGAGGATGCGCTCGACCCTGACGACGCCCCGATCTCGCTCGATTCCTAACTGCATTCCGCCTCTCAGCGCACCGAAGGCTCCGGGTCCACCCCTCTCCCCCGAGGGCAACGGCCCGGAGCGCTTCGCGTCCGGACCACAATGGTGCGATGCCGGCCCGCGAATGGAAGCAACGGACGTATCGGATGTTGGATCGTTTCGTCCCGACCGTCCCCTTTCGCTACCTCCCGCCCAAGCAGTCGGTACGGCTGGCCTTCAATGTCGTGCTGGACCGGGAGCCCGATGCCACCGGCGGGGCCGACTACGTCCAGAAGCTCACCGACGGCGAGCTCTCCCGTCACGGTGTGGCCGAGGCGCTGGCACATTCCGAGGAGTTCCGCCGGCGCGTGCCCATCGGCAACGTCTTGCTCTCCATGCACGTCAGTCGCAGTGCGTTCGTGGCGGGACTGCCGCGGGCGGCACGCATCCTCGATCTGGGTGGGACGCACCAGGGCTTCCCCGACGGTGCTCTGGTGCACCTGGGCTACCCCTATCCCTTCGAACGTCTCGTCGTTGTCGATCTCCCCATCGACGAGCGTGACGCCATCTACCAGGGGGGCTCGTCGGGCGAGCCGGTGCTCTCGGAGCTCGGACCGGTTGAGTTCGCGTTCCACTCCATGGTCGACCTCGGGCGCTACGACGACGCGTCGTTCGACCTGGTCTACAGCGGCCAGTCGATTGAGCACGTCGGCGAGGCGGAGGGCGATGCCGTGGCGCAAGAGGCGTTCCGGGTGCTGGCGCCCGGCGGATGGTTCTGCCTCGACACGCCCAACGGGCCACTGTGGCGTTTGCGGTCGGACGAGCTCATGAACCACGACCACCAGATCGAGTACGCGGCGGCTGAGCTCGTGGACAAGCTGGAGCGGACCGGTTTCGAGGTGACCGAGTGCAAGGGCCTCAACCTGATGCAGCACGGTGTGGCCGCCGGCGTCTTCGACGAGGCCGAAGCCAGCGCGTACCCCGGTGTGTTCGCCGCCGCCGAGGACTGCCTTCTGCTGGCCGTGGTGGCGCGTAAGCCACCGGCATGACCAGTCCGGCGTCTTACGGCGTCGTGGTCGCCATAATGGTGTTGGGCACCAGCTCGACCCAGGTCTGACCGGGCTGCAGCGGGATCGGCACGCCGAACGCGTTGACGAACTGGGTCGGTGAACCGAGAGTCGAGCGATGCCAGGTGCCGGGAATGGCATACCCGTTGCGGTACACGACGGCCGTGCCGCTGGCGTCGGGATACAGGTCGGCCTGGACCTCCAGGCCCCCCTCGCTGTTCTCGAGCCAGGGTCCGTAGCTGATCTGCACGTACTGCACGACGACGTTGGCGGCCTGGTTCTGCACGTTGTCGGCCAGCATGTCGGGGGTGGTCCCGTTGTAGAAGCGCAGGAACGTGTCGGTTGCCTTGTTCCACTTCCACGTGACGTTGGACGTCCCCGAGAAGTCGATGTTCACGCTGGAGACGGCCGTCCCGCCGGCCGGCGTGTTGTCCGAATAGCTGAAGAGGGGCGTGGGCGGCGTGTTCATGGTCGGATGCGTGCCGTAGACGATGGCGGTCGAGGTGTAGTCCGCGTCCGGCGGGACGTGGCCGGCCGGATGGATCATGAGCGAGTTGCTGTTCCCGATGTCGACGTTCACGATCGGCGAGGCGTCGATGTTGGCGATCACCGGGTTGATGCCGCCGACGTGGGCCAGCAAGGGGTTGCCCAGCTGCCCGAGGATGCCGATGTCGATGTTGCGGGCCGAGCGGACGGGGCCGATCAGTGCCGCGTCCTGGCACTGGAACACGGCGGCGAAGCGGGTGATGCCGCCTTCAACCGGCTCTTCGAAGATGATGTCGGCCTTGTCCAGGCCCGACTGGGGGCGGCCGGCGGGGTAGTTGTCGATCTTGACCGCCATGGCGGGCCGGTTCGGGACGGCGCCACCGGGCGCCGGTTCCCCGGTCAGGGGACAGGCGGGGGCCGGCGCGGTGGATGTCGTGGCGCGCGGTGTCACCTTGGCCGCCGCCTTGTGGGCCGGGGAAGAGGAGCAGGCGCTCAACAGCAATCCCGTGAGCCCGACCACTGCCAGCGCGCCCCAGGCGCGCCGATACCGCACCCCGAAACGTTCGATTTTCGCCATCGCTGGGCGTGATCGTACGGGGACGGGGGCCAAAAGTGGTGTCATGCCGCCCGCAGCGCCGGCGCCGCGGGCGGGAAACCCTCAGGCCGAGGGGGTGCCGGCCGCGGTCCCGGCGCTGGCAGCGGCGCCGGTGTACACCTCCGACCAGTTGCCACTGGAAGCGCCGTACGACGTGGCCGGACCCAGGCCGAAGCGGCCGTAGACGTTCTCCATGGCTCGGCGGATCACGTCGGTCACCCCGGGAATGGCCGGGACGATCACGTTGGGCGGGATGGCCCCCGTGTTGCCGAGCAGCGACACGTAGCTGGCCGAGCCGCTGGCCAGCACGCCCCCGCCGTTGCCCGGTGCCGTGTAGTAGGTGACGTCGGACCAGTTGCCTTGGCCCGGAACGGGCGAGTGGGCCAGCACGTCGGCGTTCTTCGGGCCGGGGAGGGCCGGGACGTAGCGGTCGTACTCGCCGAGGATGACGGTGCTGAAGGTGTGGCCGTCCGTGAGGTTGCACCCGTCGTAGAACCACGACGACGCATCGGTGACGACCATGTCGGCCTTGGCTCCGACCGACTGGTACATGGACCCGATGAGGTTCGACTCAGGGTCGTTGACCGGCGCCTGGTTCCAGTTGACCGTCGTGAGTGCCGGCTGCTCCTGGGCGATCGGGTCCTCCGTGGCGTCCTTGTAACAGACCTGCAGACGATTGGGGCCGACCGAAGTCGGCTGCATGCGGATCTGGCGGTAACAGGCGTTGGCGCCCAGGAAGGCGAGGTTGACGCCGGCAGCGTTGGCCGCGGCGGCCCCCTGGCGCATGGGTGTGGACCAGTACTCGTCGTGGCCCAGGCTGAAGAGGCAGCGATGGTTCATGAGGAGTTGTGGCCGGGCGTGCAGATCGACGTCTGTCCAGTACGTCATGTCCAACCCGAGGCTTTCGAGGTGGAACAGGAGCGGCAGTTCGTTGCCCACGAAGTCGGCGGCCCCCGAGGCCCAGGTCTGCGGGTAGGGGCGGTCGAAGGAGACGGCGCGGGCCCGGTCGGCGAACGTCCCCCGACCCTTGCTGTCGGGGCCGTAGTAGAGGCTGTAGCTGCCCCACAGGTTGTAGGCCTGCCAGGTCGTGACGCTGTTCTGCATGACGTACGCCGCGGTGGAGGTGTCGTCGCGGATGGTGAGCGGCACGAATTGCTCCTCGCCGCCGTCCCCCACCAGCTTCAGGAGGTAGGAACCGGGCAGCCAGTCCTTCGTGACGTTGAGCGTGAGGGTGGGCGACCACGGGCAGGTGACCGTGCCGATGCCGGGCGTGACGACCGGTGCGGCCTGGACCTTGGCCGGGACGAAGTCGGTCTGGACGATCAGGCGCCCACCGAGCCCCTGATAGAAGCCCATCCGGTACACCTGGACCTGGACGGCCTGGGCGGTGCTGCTGACGAACACCGCCACGTCGTCGCCCGGCACTGCGCTGACCTGGCTGGCAAAACCCTCGAGGGCGTGATCGGGCTGGTTGTGGTTGCAGATCCAGTTCAGCGTGCCCGCCCTGGCGTTCTCGGCAATCAGCCAGGGCGCCGTCGGCACGGTGACGCCGCTCGCCAGCTTCGTGTCCACCACCGCGGCCTGCCCGGTGGCGTGGTGCCGCTTGGCCTTCGCGGCCACGCGTTGCTTCGGGTGCTTGGTGTCGAGGCGCGTCGCACCGGCGAATCCGACGGCGCCGAGCGCGGAGAGCTGCAGGAACTGGCGGCGGTCGATGGGGCGCTCCGATGGGAGCGGCCCGGGGTCGGGGCCACCGTCCGGCGGGAATGGCGGCACGGGGAAAGTGTACCCATGCCCCCCGATGGCGGCCCTGCGGGTGGGCCGGTGACGAGGGAGTCAGTGGCACCACCTACCATTCCTGCGTGAGTTGGGCCCGCTCCCTCCCGGCACCGCTGCGTCGGCCCTTGTCCCGGTTGGTGCACGCAGCGTGGGAGGGCGCCGCCGACCTGGGGGCCATCGGCCCCGACGATCCCCGGGGGCGGCGCTTCGGACGCATGGGCACAGGCGCCTGCCTGCTGTTCCCTCAAGGAGCCATCTTCAACGAGCACCTGATCCACATCGGCGCCGGGACCATCGTGGGACCGGGCGCCTCCATGTCGGCCGGCATGGCCCCGGGACAGGTGATGCCCACCGATCCGGTCGTCGCCATCGGCAGTCGTTGCCTCATCGGGCGGGGCTCGCACATCGTGGGTCACTGGGAGATCGTCATCGGTGACGACATTCAGACCGGTCCCTACGTCTACATCACGGACCAGAACCACTCGTACGAGGATCCAGTCGAACCCATCGGCCGGCAGTGGCCGACGGAGGCCCCGGTGCGCATCGGCTCGGGTAGCTGGCTGGGCGCCAACGCCGTCATCCTCCCGGGCGCACAGATCGGCGAGCACGTCGTGGTGGCCGCCGGTGCGGTCGTGCGCGGCGAGGTGCCGGACCGCTGCGTCGTCGCCGGCGTGCCGGCGCGCATCGTCAGGCGTTGGGTGGAAGGCACCGGCTGGGTCACCGAGAAGAACGTCGTCGGACCATGACTGTCGCGCCCTCGCCGTTCCTGGTGACGGTGAGCGGGCAGGACGGCCCGGGTCTCTCGGAGCGGCTCTTTGGCGCGCTGGCCGAGCGGGGCATCGCGGTGGACGACGTGGAGCAGGTGCGGGTCCACGGGCGGCTGCTGCTGTGTGTGGAGGCCGCCTTGGCGCCGGCGCAGCTGCAGCCGGTGCGCGCGCTCTTGGACGAGCGCTTCGCCGGGTCCGGCGTGGAGGTGGCGGTCGATCCGCTCGTCGAGGCGGCGACGGACGAGGCCGCCGACGTCCATCTGGTCACGCTGCTCGCGCCCGAGCTCGACGCGCCGACGCTCGAGACGGTGACCGGCGCCATCGCGCGCTGCGACGGCAACATCGTGCGCATCGTCCGCCTGGCCGCGTACCCGGTGCACAGCTATGAGTTCTCGGTAGAGGGTGCCGCAATCGACAGCCTGCGTCGCGCCTTGGCCGAGGTGGCAGCCCGGTGCGAGATCGACGTCGCGGTGCAGGCGGCGGGGCTGCACCGGCGGGCCAAGCACCTGATCGTGCTCGACGCCGATTCCACGTTGCTGCAGGGGGAGATGATCGACCTCTTGGCGGAGCGGTGCGGCTGCGGTGAGCAGGTGGCCGCCGTGACGGCGGCGGCCATGGCGGGGGAGATCGACTTCGCCGAGGCGCTGCGCCAACGGGTGCGGCTGCTGGCCGGTTTGCCCTACGCCGAGCTCGAGGCCGTGCGTGACGCGATCGTGTTGACCCCGGGCGCCCGCACCCTCGTGCGCACGCTGAAGCGGCTGGGGTACGAGCTGGCGGTGGTGAGCGGGGGCTTCACCCAGCTGATCGGCCCGCTGGTGGACGCCCTCGGCATCGACCACGTGGCGGCCAACGAGCTCGTCGTGGAGGCGGGCGTCGTGACCGGCGAGCTGGACGGGCCCGTCGTCGACCGGGCCGGCAAGGCCACGGCGCTGGCGCGGTTCGCCGCGGCGGCGGGTGTGCCGCTGGCGCGCACCATCGCGGTAGGAGACGGCGCCAACGACATCGACATGCTGGCGGCGGCCGGACTCGGCATCGCGTTCAACGCCAAGCCGGTCGTGCGCGAGGCGGCCGACGCCGCGGTCAGCGTGCCCTATCTCGACGCCATCCTCTTCCTGCTCGGTATCTCACGGCGCGAGGTGGAGGCGGCGGACCGGCTCGACGAGGGGGTCCAGTGACGGTCCTGGCCCAGGGCGAGCAGGGCCGGTCGGCTGACAACCGCGGTTCACGACCGCTGCTGCGGGGCTGGCTCCACGCCGGCGCGTTTGTTGCCTGGCTGTTCGGTGGACCGTTCCTGATCGCCGCCGGCCCCGACACCGCTGCGACGGCGGAGCTGGCGATCTACGTCGCCGGGATGTTGATCATGTTCGGCACCAGCGCGGCCTTTCACCGGTTGCGCTGGTCCGCCGCGGCGTGGCGGCGCATGCGACGGGCCGATCACAGCGCGATCTTCATCGGCATCGCCGGGACCTGCACCGCGGTGGTGGGCCTGTCGTTGAGCGGATGGGCCGAGATCCTCATCCTGACCATGGTCTGGGCCGGTGCGTGTGCGGGTATTGCATTACGCCAGGTCTTCCTCGACGCGCCGCAATGGATCGTCGCGATCCCCTACGTGGTGGTGGGGTGGTGCCCCATCATTGTGGCCCCGCAGCTCGTGCGGAGCCTGGGTTGGGTCGGGTTCGTCCTGATGCTGGTGGCGGGTGCGGCGTACACGGTCGGAGCACTGGTCTACGCCCGCAAGTGGCCGAACCCGTGGCCGCGTGTCTTCGGGTTTCACGAGGTGTTCCACGCCTGCACACTGGTGGGAGCCGGGTTGTTCGCCTACCTCGTGGCCTTCATTGCGCTGCCGCGGTACTGAACGGCGGGTCACGTCGAGGCGGCCGAGCTGCCGATGACGTAGAGGGTGCCGCCACCGGAGCTTCCGCCATAGGCACTGGACGACACCTTCGTCCCGTGCTTCTCGACCCAGGCGTCGATGGCGCTGGCGGTACTGCTCTGCCGGCCGGCGCCGGCGCCGGGGCCGAAGCCGGACGCGCTCCCGCCGCTGGTCGAGCCCGTCCCTCCGGACACGTACACGTAGTGCACCTTGCCCGTCGCGACGAGGTGCTTGAACTCGGTCAGCGTGGGCGCGGGGTCGGTGCCTCCGAAGCCACCCATGGCGATGACCGCTTTGCCACTCTCGAGGATGAAAGGTGCTGCCGACTGGGACCCGTTGACCGCGACCAGGTAGGTGGCGGATCCTTGATGGTGCTCGAGGTAGCGCACCAGCGACTCGTTGACCGACGATGCCCCGCCGCCTCCACCTCCGGCGCCTCCACCTCCGCCGGCCCCGCCGCCCGAGTGCGCGCCGCTCGGCGCGCCCGTGACCGCACTGGGGCGCGCTGCGGTCGGCGGGCCGGTCCGTGCGCCGGTCGTTGCGGCTCGGCCCGGCCCGGACGCGCCACCCGGCCGGGTTCCGCCACCCGGCGCGCCGCCATTGCCCAGAGCGCCGGCACCCGAGGTCGGTCCGGCCGTGGCGATGCCGTTCGTCGTCGTGCCGAGGGTCGTCAGGGAGTAGGCCGCGGGCCCGGCCAGCACCGAGGCTGCGGCGAGTGCGCCCGCCCCCAGCGCGAACCAGCGCGTGCCTTGCGGGCGCGCCATGCAGAGGAAGAGCAGCAGCGCAGAGATCACACCCGTCACCACGACGGTGGGCCCGAGCCAGGAGTCGTAGCCGCTGGTGCGGGCGAGCAGGACGTCGGCCCAGAGCGCGGTGCCGACGATGGTGGAGGGGAGCACCCAGGCCCAGCGGAGTGACTGTCGTCCGAGGCGCCACAGGGCCACGGCGCCGGCGCCGGCGAGCGCGGCGACCGCCGGTGCCATCACGACGGTGTAGTAAGGGTGGAAGATCCCCTTGGCGTAGTCGTACACGACCAGAAACATCAGGAGCGTCCCGCCCCACAGGACGAACCCGGCCCGTTGGCTGTCGGCGCGGGCGTGGCGGCGGGTGAGCCACAGACCGGCCACCAGGCCGACGATGGCCACCGGGAGGAGCCACGAGATCTGGCCGCCCAACTCGCTGTCGAACATCCGCAGCAGTCCTTCACCGCCACCGAAGGCCGAGGAGCCGCTCGTGCCGCCGGCCGTGCCGGCACCGCCAGAGCCGAAGATCCGCGCGAAGCCGTTGTAGCCGAAAATGAGGTTGAATTCGCTGTTGTCCGTGCTCCCGCCGATGTAGGGGCGCGCGCTCTTCGGCCACAATTCGACAATCGCCACCCACCATCCGCTCGAGACGAGCAGGGCGACGGCCGCCCATCCCAGCTGTCCGACGCGCCGGGCCAGGCGCGTTGGCCCACACAACAGGTACGCCAGACCGAGGGCGGGAACCACAATGAAGGCGTCGAGCGTCTTGGTCAGGAAGGCCAGCCCCACCAGCGCCCCGGAGAGCACGAGTCCACTCGTCTTGCCGGTTTCGATGGCGCGCCAACAGGCCCAGCCCGCCAGCACGAGCAGAAGCGTCAAGAACGCGTCGGGGTCGTTGTAACGGAAGATGACGACTGCGACCGGAGTGAGCGCGAGTGCCAGCGAGGCCAGAACGGCGGCGGGTTCGCCGAACCAGCGTCGGACGAGGTGGTACAGCACCATCACGGTGGCCACGCCGGCGAGAGCCTCGGGGGCCAGCATGCTCCAGCTGGAGAAACCGAAGATCCGCCCCGAGAGCTCCATCACCCACAGGGCCGCCGGCGGCTTGTCGACGGTGATGAACGAACCCGGGTCGAGCGAACCGAAGAAGAACGCTTTCCAGCTCTCGGTTCCACTCTTCACTGCGGCGGCATAGAAGGTGTTGCCCATCCCGGTGCGGGCCAGGTTCCAGCTGTACAGCAGCGCCGTCATCCCGAAGATGGCAGCCCGGGCCGCCACCGACCACGCCGGGCGGTCGGCCGGGCGCCACCACCGCGGGCGTGCTCGGGCAGGCCCGGCTCCCTCACCAGCGTCATTGGGAGAGCTGCCGGCGCTGGGGTCGGCGGGTGTGTCTCGGTGCGGCTCGGAGAGGGCCGGAATGGGGTCGACGACGATGGTCATGGCGATGATGGTGAGGGTCGCGTCTGGACGTCCGGTGCACGTCTCCTGTGAGCGCCGTCGGAGTCCTCGCAGGGCGCCCCCGTAGCCGGACGATTCGTAGGTCACGGCTACCCCGCACTCAGCGCGCCCGCAGGGCGGGACGCCAGGGTGCCGTCATGACCACACGAATAGGGAGGGCGCTGCACCGGCCCGGGCGGATGGCGCAGTTGCTGCGCTATTCCGCCGTGTCCGGCGTCTCCACCATCACCAGCCTGACGGTGCTCGGTGTCCTCGTCGGCCTGTGCGGCGTGGACGCCGTGCTGGCCAACGTGCTGGCCACGGCCGTCGGGACGGTGCCGTCGTTCGAGTTGAACCGTCGTTGGGTCTGGTTCGACCGGTCACAGCGATCGGTGCTGCGACAAGTCACGCCGTTCTGCACGTTGTCGTTCGCGGGCCTCGTGATCTCCACCCTGACCGTGCGCGCCGTCTCCGCCCGCACCATCGACCTCGGCCGCGGCTGGCACACGCTGGCAGTTGAGGCGGCCAACGTCGCCGCCTACGGCGCGCTCTGGGTGGTGCAGTTCGTGCTCTTGGATCGCGTGCTGTTTCGTCACAGCCGGGCACCGGGGACCGCACGGGCCGCGGTGGCAGCGGTGACAGGGGCACCGACCGCGCCCGAGTCCGCTGCGCCCCGCCTAGGCGATGACGCCGGCTTGGCGCAGGTCCGCCAGTTCACCGGGACCGAGACGCAGCTCGTCGGCTAGGACCTCGTCGGTGTGTTCGCCGAGCCAGGGCACACGCGTCTCGGGCCCTTCGGCGATGTCGGCGAACTTCACCGGGAGCCCCGGAATCAAGACGGGTTGGGCGACGCCGTCCGGGCGGGGGTGTTCCACGAGCATGTTGCGTCCGGTCAGGTGCGGATCGGCCACCACATCCTCGTCGTTGGCCACCGGCCCGGCGACCAGTCCGGCCGCGTTGAGGGCGTCGCACGCCTCCCGCTTGGTCAGCGCGCCGGCCCACGACTCCAGAGCGGGCCTGATGTCCGACTCGAGGTGGTCGAGCCAGCCCTGCGGGGTGGCGAAGCGCTCGTCGTCCGCCCACTCCGGCCTACCGATGGCGCGGGCCAGGTCGGGCCACTGGTGTGCCCGCAACACCTGCAGCATGAACCAGCCGTCGGCGGCCCGAAAGCCGTGGAGGATCCCGGGCCACGGTGTTCCCATCGGCATGCCCATGGACCAGAAATTGGGGACCACGTCGAGGACCGCCACCAGCGCGTCCAGCATGGCGACGTCGACGCGCTGCCCTCGTCCGGTGCGGTCACGCTGGCGCAGCGCGGCCTGGGTACCGATGACGGCGAAGAGCCCGCTGACGATGTCGCCCAGCCCGCCCATGGGCGAGCCGATCGGTGGTTGTCCTTCGGGACGCTTGAACTCGTAGGCGCCGCTCATGGCCTCGACGATGGAGGCCAGTGCGGGCCAGCCGGCGTACGGGGATTCCGGCGTCCCGGCCGGCACCTGATGCCCGAAGCCGGAGATGGACAGATAGATCACCGCCGGATGTGCGGCCGCGACGTCGTCGTAGCCGAGGCCGAGGCGCTCGACGGCGCCGGCGCGGAAGTTCTCGGCCACGACGTCGAAGCGCGGCGCCAGGCGCAGCACGAGGTCGCGTCCGGCCGGCTGCTTGAGGTCGATGACGACGGAGCGCTTGGACAGGTTGTTGCGGAGGAAGGTGGCGCCGACGGCCCGCCCGTGGGGATCGGTGAGCGACGGCGACGCGCTGCGCCCGAGGTCGCCGGTGCCGGGCGACTCGATCTTGACCACCTCGGCGCCCAGGCGACCCAGTAGCTGGGTCGCATAAGGGAGCGCCTGCATCTGTTCGAGTGCGAGGACGCGCACGCCGTTGAGCGGCTTGCCCCACGGCGCGGCGTCGGGGTTGACGACGTCACCGAGCCTCACGGGCCTTCCAGGCCGAGCATCGCAATGGCGTTGCCCCGCATGATCCGGTACACCTCCTCGTCGCTGAGATGGCGCACCAGCTCCTCGGCCACGGCCCGGGTATCGGGCCAGGTGGAGTCGGTGTGGGGGTAGTCGGTCTCGAAGGTGACGCGGTCGGCGCCGATGACGTCGAGCGAGTCGAGGCCGTGCTGGTCGCGGAAGAAGCAGCCGTAGACCTGGCGGTGGAAGTACGTGGACGGCGGTTCAAGGATGGTGTCCTTCACGCCGCCCCAGGCGCGGTGCTCGTGCCAGACGTCGTCGACCCGCTCGAGGATGTAGGGCAGCCAACCGATCTGCCCCTCCGAGTAGGCGAGCACGAGGTCGGGGTAGCGGATGAGGACGCCGGAGAAGAGGAAGTCGCACAGCGAGGACATGGCGTTGCCGAAGCTGAGCGAGGCCGCCACGGCCACCGGCGCGTCGGCCGACGTCGCCGGCATCTTCGACGAGGAGCCGATGTGCATGCACACCACCGTGCCCGTCTCGGCGCAAGCGGCGAAGAAGGGGTCCCAGCTTCCGCTGTGAATGCTGGGCAGCCCGAGGTGTGGCGGGATCTCGCTGAAGCAGACGGCGCGCACGCCGCGCGCCGCGTTGCGTCGCACTTCGGCCGCCGCCTTCTGGGCGTTCCACAAGGGGATGAGGCACAGCGGCAGCAGGCGCCCACCGCTGTCGCCGCACCACTCCTCGACCATGAAATCGTTGTAGGCGACGATGCACGCCTCGGCCAGCTCCTTGTCCTTGGCTTCGAGGAAGGTCTGGCCACAGAAGCGGGGGAAGGTGGGGAAGCACAGGCTGGCCTCCACCCAGTTCGCCTCGTTGTCGGCGATGCGCGCCGTGGGGTCGTAGCAGCCCGGTCGCATTTCGTCGTAGGTGATGGGAGACATCGTCATGTCATCGCGGTCGAACCCGACGGCGGCCACGTGGCGCTTGTTGATGTACACGAGGTCCTCGTAGACCCAGCAGTCCGCCTGCGGCCCGTCGGGGTCGAAGGTCTGACGGTACGTCCCGCCGCCGAGGTGCTCCATCTCGCCGATGCCCCGGCGCTCCGCCTTTGGCCCGCGGTCGCGGAAGCGCGCCGGAAGCCAGGTGTCCCACAGGTGCGGCGGTTCGACGATGTGGTCGTCGACGCTGATGATCTTCGGGAGCGGCGTCGTACTCCCGAGTCGGGGAACGGTCTCGTCAAGCAGGTCGGTCATGGTTGCTCCAGTGTGGCCGCGAAGGGGACGAGGGGTGCCAGTGTTTCCAGCTCCGCCCGCACCGATGCCTCGTCGCCGGCCCGGACCCGGAGCACCACCTCGGTGATTCCGAGCCCGGCGTAGTGCTCCAGTTTGCCTGCATCGGCGATGGTGCCGAACGGCACGACGGACAGGGCGGCGGGGTCGCGACCGGCTTGCCCGGCCAGCGCGTGGAGGCGCGGGATGGCCGCAGCCAGGCCGCTGCCGCCGATGGGGATCCAGCCGTCGGCGCTCTCGACGACGGCGCGCAGCACACCGTCGTTGGCGCCGCCGCCGACGAGGGTGCGCACGCGCGGCTGCTGCACGGGCTTGGGCCAGGACCACGTCGGCCCGAAGTCGACGAACTCGCCGTGGTACTCGGCCTGGTCGCTGGACCAGATGGCTTCGGCGGCCGCCAGGTGCTCGCGCACCACCTGGTGTCGGCGGGGCCAATCGACGCCGTGGTCCTCGGCTTCGGTGCGGTTCCAGCCGAAACCGACCCCGAGGGTCACCCGCCCGCCGGAGAGATGGTCGAGCGTGGCCACCTGCTTGGCCAGGAGGATCGGCTCGTGCTGGGCGGCCAGCAGGATGCCGGTGCCGAGCCCGATGCGCGTCGTGACGGCGGCGGCGGTGCTGAGCGCGACCAACGGATCGAGGCAGCGCTTGTAGTCGTCGAGGCGCACTCCACCGACGAGGGCCGGTGGGGTGTCCTCCAGCACGGGCAGGTGGGTGTGCTCGGGCAGGTAGAGGGAGTCGAAGCCGAGCTCCTCGACCGCCGTGGCGAGGACGGACGGGGCCAGGTCGCCGTCGGTCAGAGCGGCCGTGATGCCGAGCCGCATGGTCAGGACCCGGCGGGGGGGCGGCCGGCGAACTCGGCCAGCGTGCCGCTCCCGACCGCAGTGCTCAGCAGCGCGCCGAAGGCGGCCTGCTCGCGCCGATTGGCCTCCACCACGGCGGCGCGGCGCGCCGCCCGCACCAAAGAGGAGCTGGCCCGGGTCGCGCCCCGGGGATGGGCCGCGATGCGCGCCGCCAGGGCGACCGTCTCGTCGAGGACGGTGCCGGCGTCGCACACCTTGAGCGCCACCCCGAGCTCGACCAGCTCGCCTGGGCCGACCCAGTCCGACGTGAGGAGGATGCGCGCCGCCTGTTGCCACCCCATGAGGGCGGGGAACAGAACGCTGCTGGCTGCCTCGGGGGGCACGCCGAGCTCGGCGAACGGGACGCGCAGGCGGGCATCGGCGTCGACCAGGACGAGGTTGCAGTGGGGGAGGAGCGTGAAGCCGAGGCCGACCGCGACGCCGTTGACGGCGGCCAGCAACGGCACCGAGAGATCGATCAGGCACTCGAGCAACCCCATGAAGCCCTGGCCGGCGCCTTCGACTGCGGTGCCGGTGGCGATGGCGGCCATTTCGGCCAGATCCTGGCCCGAGGTGAAGGCAGTGCCGCGGCCGGTGAGCACGGCGGCGCCCACCGTCTCGTCGGCGTCGGCAGCCCGGAGGGCGGCGGTCACCTCCTGGTACATGGCGGTGTCGAAGGCGTTGCGCACCTCGGGTCGGTTGAAGGCGATGACGCGGACGCCAGGCGCACCCTCTTCGACCTCAATCCGGCTTCGCGGCATGGCGGCGGCTCAGGCCTCGGCCTCGGTTGCCGTGGCGCGGCGGATGACGGTCTCGGCCGCACCGCTGAGGCCCGTGGAGAGGGGCCAGCCCACGTAATGGGTCAGGTGGACCACGACCTCGCGGACCTGTTCGACGGTCAGCTCACCGCGCTCGAGTGCGTTCTCGAACTGAATCTCCAGCAGTTCCGGCTTGTCCTGCGCGGCGAGGACGCCGATGGTCAGGAGGCGCCGGTCTCGCAGCTCAATCGTGTCGTCGGTCCAGATCGTCCCGAAGAGGTGATCGACGGTCACATCGGTGTAGCGCCCCGGGAGATCGGCCGGGTCGACGGTGAACCCGTAGACCTCCTGCATCTTCGCCATGCCGGCCGCGCGCCTGTCCTCGTGTTCGCTCACTGGCGCTCCTTCTTCGGTCGAGATGGTCGGGTCGCGCCCGGGGGGACCGACCCTACCCAGGTCGGGTGGATGGCGACGCTGCTGTCGCCGCCTCGGGTCATCAGATGTCGCCTTCGAAGCCGTAGATCCGGCCACAGCGGCGCTCGGCCAGCGTGGCGAGGGGGAGGTCGACGCCGAGCTCGGCACCGAGCTCCAGAATGGTGGTCAGGTCCTTGTGGGTGACCTCCGCGCCGGACCGCATGAGCTTGAGCAGTCCCTCGTCGGAGTCGGCCGGCCAGGGCGCGGCGGTGGTGCGGAACATCAGCCGCGTCGCCCCGCCGATCCGCTTGTCGCTCTCCCGGGCCGCCTCGCCGAGCTTGAGCAGGTCGATGCCCGCGGCCTCGGCCAGCTCCTGGGCTTCGAAGGCGGCCAGCCACGAGCCGTAGGTGATGAGGTTGCGGGCCAGCTTGGCGGCGAGGCCGGCCCCGGGCGGGCCCATGTGGAGTACGAGGCAGCTGACGGCGTCGAGCACCGGGCGCACCCGTTCGACCTCCTCTTCGGAGCCACCGATCATGCACACGAGCTCGCCCGCGGCGGAGGCGTCCGGGCCGCCGCTCACGCCACAGTCGAGCACCGTCACGCCCTGGGCGGATCCCTCGGCCCGCATCTCGAGCACCGTGTCGGTGGGGATGGTGCTGACGATGACGGCGGTGCTCCCCGCCGACGCGCCGGCGAACACGCCGTCGGGCCCCTGCAGGACCGCCCGCACCTGGGCGTCGTCGAAGACCACCACCAGGATCACGTCGCTGCGGGCCGCCAGCTCCGAGGGCGTGGCCGCCACATGGGCCCCCTCCCGGAACGGCGCGGTGGCTTCCTCGCGGACGTCGGACACGGTGACGGTCATGCCGGCGCGGATCAGCGAAGTGGCGAGGCCGCCCCCCATGTCCCCGAGTCCGATGATCCCCACCCGTGGCGCGGTCGGCACCGCTTCGTTCCCGTTCTCCGGCACCTGGACCAACCTCCCGATTGACGCCGCCCGCTCCCCCGACCGTGGCGGACGAACTCTAGATCTGGACAAGTGTCTGGACTATAGTTTGGACTGATGACCGAGGACAATGAGCCGGGACCTGTCGAGCACAACGACTACTCGGGGCCGTTCGACCCGGCGTTCGACTACGAGGACCTGTCGAAGGAGGCCCTGGTCAGGCTGGTCCGCGAGTACGGGCTCATCGTCCACCTGTTGGACCGGTCCATGTGCGCCGCCATCGGCATGAAGTACGGGGCCGAGGCGGTGAAGGAGCTGGCCATCGAGGAGTGGGCCGGCGCCAGCCCGGTCTACGGTGACCGGCTGCGCCGGATCATGCGGGTCGAGGGCGACGGCGTTTCGGCCATCTTCAAGGTGCTCCAGCTCGACCCCGGCTTTCCGCACCACTACATGGACGTGCACTACGAGCTGGTCGACGAGCGGCACGGCTTCTTCGAACTGGCCTACTGCGGCGCGCTCATGGACGCCGAGCCCTTCGGGGATGCGATGGTGACGAACATGTGCCATCACATTGAGGACGGGACGTTCGACGTGACGGCGCAGGCGGTCAACCCCAAGGCGCACATCCGTCACGTGCACCGACCGCCGCGGGTCCCCGGTGACCGGGTGCCGCACTGCCGCTGGGAGATCGTCATTGAGGACGAGACCGAGACGCTGCCGGAGAAGGACATCACCAAGATCACGCGTCTGACGACGGCGGCCACGTTCAGTTTCCCCGCCATGAAGGACGGCACGCCCCACATCCCGGACGGGCCGGCGGGCGCGGGCGCGGGCGCGGGCGCATGAGCATGTTCGATGCCGTCGAGGCGGACCCGGACGACGGGCCGCCGGACCAGCCCGGGCGCCGCCACCTCTCCGAGCGCCAGGCCGAGGTGATGGAGCGGCTGGTGGCGGCGGCGGCGCTGGAGGCCGAGGAGCGGCCCTACGCGGATGTCTCGGTGCGGACGATCGCCAAGCGGGCGGGAGTGGCGCCGGCGACCGCCTACACGTACTTCTCCGGGAAGGACCACCTGCTGGCCGAAGTGCTGTGGCGGCGCATGCACGCGTCCCCGAGCCTGGTCGACCTGAACCTGCCGCTGCCCGACCGCGTGGCCGACACAGTCCGCACCATGGGCTTCGGCACCATGGGGTCCCCGGCCGTGGCGGTGTGCACGACGGCGCTGCTGGGTGACGGCCCCGACGTGAAGCGCGTGCGCTCACGGCTGGGTGCCGAGATCGGGCGCCGGCTGCAGGCCGCGCTCGGTGCCGGCGCCGACCCCGCGGTGCGCGATGTGCTCCAGATCACCTACACCGGCGCGTTGCTCAGCGCCGGCATGGGACACCTCGCCTTCGACGCCGTGCCGTCCCTGATGGCCGAGGCGACCGGGCTGATGACCGGGACGGGGTCACGGTCGGCCTCGAGCGCGTCGTGACCACCGTCGCACCGCTGGCCTACAGCCCGTACGACTACGGCATCCACGAGAACCCGTACCCGACCTACGCCCGCCTCCGCGCCGAGGCTCCGGTCTTCTACAACGAAGAGCTCGACTTCTTCGCCTATGCGCGGCACACCGACGTCCTGTCCGCCTTCCGCGACGTGGATCACTACTCGAACGCGTACGGCGTCAGCCTCGACCCGGCGGCGTTCGGGCCCGACGCACACCGCGCCATGTCGTTCCTCGCCATGGACCCGCCCCGGCACACGCGCATGCGCTCCATTGTGGGCAAGAGCTTCACGCCGCGCCGGGTGGCCGCCATGGAGGACGGCATCCGCGCCCTGGCGGTGGCGCATGTGGAGCCGGCGCTCGAGGCGGGCTCGTTCGACTTCATCGCGGATTTCGCCGGACGGCTGCCCATGGACGTGATCTCCGAGCTGGTGGGCGTCCCGGTGTCGGACCGGGCCGAGATACGGCGCCTGGCCGACCTCTTGGTGCACCGCGAGGAGGGAATGAACGACATTCCTCCGGAGGGGTTGGAGGCCGCCCTGACCCTCGCCGGCTACTACGCCGACATGGTGGCCGACCGCCGCCGCCACGAGCGCGACGACCTGACCTGGTCGCTGCTGCAGGCCGAAGTCGACGGCGACCGCCTGAGTGACGACGAGGTGATCGGCTTCTTGTTCCTGCTCGTCGTGGCCGGGAACGAGACGACGACCAAGCTGTTGGGCAACGCCTGGTACTGGGGCTGGCGCAACCCGGACCAGCTGGCCAAGCCCCTGGCCGACCCGGCCCGCGTGCCGGACTGGGTGGAGGAGACGCTGCGCTACGACACCTCGACGCAGATGCTGGTGCGGGTGACGAGCCAGCCGGTGCGCGTGCAGGACGTCGACATCGAGTCGGGCCGCCGCGTGCTGCTGCTCCTCGGGTCGGCCAACCGCGACGAGGACGTCTTCCCCGACCCCGAGACCTACGACCTCGACCGCCGCACCCAGGACCTGGTGAGCTTCGGCAGCGGGCGTCACTTCTGCATGGGGGCGGCGCTGGCCCGCATGGAGGCGCGTGTCGCGTTGACCGAGCTGGCGGGATTGGTGCGGTCCTACGACATCGACCCGGCGGGAATCGAACGGGTGCACTCCATCAACGTGCGGGGCTTTGCCGCGCTGCCGACGACGGTGGTGCCGCGCTGATGGCGCGGTTCGAACCGCACCCCCAACGCCGGCCGACGGCGGTGACCGGGGCCTCCTCGGGCATCGGGGCCGAGGCGGCGCGGGCGCTGGGCCGGGCCGGCCACCCGGTTGTGCTCGGGGCGCGCCGCGTCGACGTCTGCGAGGAGGTCGCCGCGTCCATCCGGGCCGCAGGGGGCGAGGCGGCGTCCGCCCACCTCGACCTGGCCGACCCGGCCTCGGTGGACCGCTTCGCCAAGGAGGCCGAGGCGGCGTTCGGGCCGGTCGAGATCCTGGTCTCCAACGCAGCCAAGATCCAGCCCGGGACGGCGCTCGAGACCAGCCCCGAGGACTTCGAGGAGGTCCTGCGCGTCAACATCGGCGGGGCGCAGCGACTCGTGCGCGCCTTCGCCGCAGGCATGGTGGCGCGCCGGCGGGGCGACCTCGTCTTCGTGACGTCCGACGTGGTCGCGCATCCCCGGCCGCGCATGGCGGCCTACGTGGCCTCCAAATGGGGGCTGGAGGGTTTCGTCACGGCGCTGCAGATGGAGCTGGAGGGCACGGGGGTGCGCGCCGTCATTGTGCGGCCCGGCCCGACACTGACGGGCATGGGCATGGACTGGGACCCCGACGTCACCGGCGAGGTGCTGGCCGAGTGGACGCGCTGGGGCCTGGCCCGGCATTCGGCCTTCTTGCGGCCCGAGGGCGTGGCGTCGGCCATCGCCCACGCCGTGGCCGCGCCGCGGGGCACGCACCTCAGTGTGGTCGAGGTCCAGCCCGAGGCACCGATCGCATCGCCGAGCCCGGAAGGAGCACCGTGACAACGGAGACATTGAGGGAGCCGCCGCGCGTCTCGGGCGGCGAGGGCGAGAACGGTCACCTCGACGAGCTGAGCCGCGACCCCATCGGGCTGATGGCGCGGGTGCGTGCGGAGTGTGGTGACGTGGGGGAATTCACGCTGGCCGCCCGGGACGTCGTGCTGCTGACCGGGGCCGACGCCAACGAGTTCTACTTCCGGGCGCCCGAGGAGCAGCTGGACCAGGCCGAGGCCTACCCGTTCATGACGCCGATCTTCGGCAAGGGCGTCGTGTTCGACGCGCCACCGGAGCGCCGGCGCGAGATGCTGCACAACCAGGCCCTGCGCGACAAGTTCATGCGGGGCCACGCCGCCACCATTTCGCGCGAGGTGGAGCAGATGGTGGCCGGCTGGGACGACGAGGGCGAGATCGACCTGCTGGAGTGGTTCGCCGAGCTGACGATCTACACGTCCTCCGCCTGTCTGATCGGGCCGCGCTTCCGCAGCGAGCTCGACGGGAGCTTCGCGCGGCTCTACCACGACCTCGAACAGGGCACCGATCCGATCGCCTATGTGGACCCCTACGCCGACATCGAGAGCTTCCGCCGGCGCGACGCGGCCCGGGTGGCGCTCGTCGAGCTGGTGGGCGACATCATGGAGCGGCGGGCGTCGGGGCCGCCGGCGCCCGACGGCGAGGCCGACCTGCTCGACATACTGATGTCGATCATGGAGGAGGACGGGTCACCGCGTTTCAGCGCCGACACCGTGACGGGGATGTTCATCTCCATGATGTTCGCGGGCCACCACACGACCTCGGGCACGGCGGCGTGGACGCTCATTGAGCTGTTGCGTCACCCGGCGGAGCTGGCGGCGGTGAACGACGAACTGGACCGGCTGTACGCCGACGGCTCGGAGGTCAGCTTCCAGGCCCTGCGGGAGATCCCTCATCTGGAGTCTGCGTTGAAGGAGGCGCTGCGGCTGCACCCGCCGCTGATCCTGCTGCTGCGCGTCGCCATGGAGGAGCTGTCCTACGGCGACTACCGGATTGCGGCCGGCAAGTTCGTGGCCGCCAGCCCCGCCATCTGCAACCGCATCCCCGAGGACTTCCCGGACCCCGACGCGTTCGTGCCGGGCCGCTACCTCGAGCCGCGGGAGGAGGACAGGGCCAACCCGTGGACCTGGATCCCCTTCGGGGCCGGCCGACACCGCTGCGTCGGTGCCGCCTTCGCCATGATGCAGCTGAAGGCCATCTTCTCGGTGTTGCTGCAGGGCTGGGAGTTCGAGGCGGCACAGCCTCTGGACTCCTACCGCAACGACCACTCGAAGATGGTGGTGCAGCTCCAACAGCCGTGCCGGGTGCGCTACCGGCGGCGCACGACGGCATCGACGGCGGGGCCGGTCGGGTGAGGGTCGTCGTCGACCGCGACCTGTGCCAGGGCCACGCCGCCTGCGAGGGCGAGGCCCCAGAGGTCTTCGCGGTCTCCAAGAAGGGGGAGCTCACCATCCTCCAGCCCCAACCACCCGAGAGCCAGCGCGCCGCGGTCGAGCTTGCCGTCAAGTACTGCCCCACCCATGCCCTGTCCATAGAGGAGGACTGACCGCCATGCCCGCCTACCCGCGCGCCGAAATGGAAGAGATGGTCGAGCGTTGGCTCGCCGCCAACAGAGCCGGCGAGGAGAAGAAGGACTGGACGCACATGGCCGACCTCTACACCGAGGACGCCACCTACGGCTGGAACGTCGGGCCGTCCGACGAGTTCATGGCCGTCGGGCGCGAGGAGATCCGTGCGATCGCGCTGGGCCTCGAGATGGCCGGGCTGGAGGGGTGGACCTACCCCTACCAGAAGGTGCTCATCGACGAGCAGCAGGGCGAGATCCTCGGCCTGTGGAAGCAGGTGGCCGACGCCACCAAGGCGGACGGCACCAACTACGAGATCGCCGGCCTCGGCGGTTCCTGGTTCCGCTACGCCGGGAACTTCCAGTGGTCATGGCAGCGCGACTTCTTCGACGTGGGCAATGCCGGCGCCGTGTTCATGGCGATGATCAAGGACGGCACGCTGCTCCCGGGCATGCAGCAGCGGATGGAGCGTGCCATGTCGGGGGAGCGCCTGCCCGGTCACTACGCCCTGGGTGACGCCCCCGTCGGCCTGTGGGAGGTCCCGCCGGGCTCGTAAGGCGCGCCGAGGCGCCGGCCCGCCGGGAAATCCTCCGAGAGCGGCACGCGTCCCCGGGAGCCCCGCAGGGGGCAACGGTGACGGTGCGACCGGAAAGGCACGTGCAACGCTGGGCCCGGTGAGGCCGAAGCGGGCGGTGCCCCTCCTCGTCGTGCTGGCCGTCGCCGTCGCGGTGTCGGGCTGTGCCGGAGGAGGGACGGCGACGACGGCCCCGCCGTCTTCACCGGCTCCCGGGCAGCACCCGCGCACCACCACGACCACCGCATCCACCACCACCCCCACCACCGAGCCGCCCGTCACGCCGATGGCATGGTCGCCCTGCGCCGACGACGCCGGCCTGCAGTGCGGCACCCTCGTCGTCCCGCTCGACTACGCCCGCCCGAACGGTCCCACCATCCCCATCGCCGTGGCGCGCCACCCGGCGGAGGACCCGGCGGCCCGCATCGGGTCGCTCGTCATCGACCCCGGCGGCCCTGGCGTCTCGGGCATCGACGACATGGCGAACGAGCTCGACGCGCTGACGCCGCAGCTCCTCGACGACTTCGACATCGTGCTCTTCGACCCCCGCGGCGTCGAGCGCAGCGATCCGGTCAGCTGCGGGGCCTCGGCGGGCAGCGCGCCCTCGGACCCGGCGCCAACGACGGCGAGCGAGCGGACCGCCACCATAGAGGGGCTGCGCGCGTTCGCCGCCGCCTGCGAGAAGAACAGCGCCAACGTGCTGCCCTACGTCGGGACGGTGGACGTCGCCCGCGACATGGACCGGCTACGCCAGGCCCTCGGCGACAGCGGGTTGACCTACATGGGCCAGTCCTACGGCACCCTCCTCGGGCTCACCTACGCCTCGCTCTTCCCCACCCACATACGGGCGATGGTGCTCGACAGCGTGATCGATCCCGCACTCTCCTTCGACCAGATCACCGAGGGACAGGCCGCCGGCTTCGAGGGCGTGCTGGACGCGTTCTTCTCGTGGTGCGCCGCCAGCGCGGCGTGCCGGTGGCGGCCGGCCGGCGACCCGACCACGGCCGTGCTGGCGCTGCTCGCCGACGCGGGGACGGCACCGGCACCGGCCGGCGGGGGCAGCACTGGCCGGGCCGGGACAGCTCTACGACGCGTTGCTCGACTCGCTCTACTCGGAGGCGGACTGGCCCCAGCTCGGCGCCACCCTGGCCGCCGACGCCGCCGGCAACGGCGCGCCGGCCGTGGCCCAGTCGAACCACTACAACACTGGCGGCGGCTCCAACGCCGACGAGGCCGCCACGGCCATCGACTGCCTCGACCATCCCGTGTCGCACGATCTGAACACGTATCCCGCTCTGGCCTATGCCCTTTCGACCACTGCTCCCGTCTTCGGCCCGTTGCTGGCCTGGGGCGAGGCGGGTTGCGCGGTCTGGCCCGTTCCGCCGACCCGGAAGGTCGGACCGGTGGCCGCGCCGGGCGCACCGCCCATTTTGGTCGTGGGCACCACGAACGACCCGGCCACGCCCTACGCCTGGGCGGTCAGCGTGGCCAAGGAGCTCGACCACGGGGTGCTGTTGACCCACGACGGCGACGACCACGTGGCGTACTTCGCCAGCGCGTGCGTGCGCGCCGACGTCGGGACGTATCTGACGAGCGGCCAGACACCTCCCCCGGGCACGGTCTGCTCGTCCTAGCCGTGGTTCCGTCACTCGGCGCGGGCTGGGCGGGGCGATCCTCAGCTGCTGGTGAAGTGGTAGGTCCCGCCTCCCACCGCCAGCTCCGCCGCGCCGGCGGTGGCCCCGAGCACGGTCACGCCGGGTGCCGTCGTGGCCGCCACCCCGCCCTCACGGACGCTCGACGGTGTGGCGGCGGGCAGGCGCACCGTCGCCGACGCGTTCACCGGAACCGTCAGGGCCATGGCCATGCCCGTGCCCCGCCGTTGCCACGAGACGAGCACGGGCCCGGCGACGGTGGGTACCGATCCCCGGGCCCAGGCCAGGCCGGCCGACGGTGGCGCGACATCGACCCGGATGGTGCCGTCCGCTTCGGGTCCTTGGAGTTGGACCCCCAGGAGGGTCTCCTGCATGGCCACCAGCGCGGAGGAGCCCCAGCCGTGTGACATGGAGTCCCCGATCAGGTCGCTCGGCTGCCAGACCTCCCAGGTGAAGGTGCCACCGGCCGCCACAATGTGGGCCCAGCCCGGGACGGACGTGTCGGTGAGCGTGTGCACCATCGCCTCGGGCATGCCCGCCACCGCCAACCCGCGCAAGAGCTCGAGCCCGTGATTGGGCCCGACGGCGATGCCGAGGCCGGCGACGTACGCCCCGACCGCGGCACGGTCGGAGGCGGGCACGACGTCGTAGGCGAGCGCCAGTGCGTTGGCCTCCTGGGAGGCGTGGCCGCTCGGCGCGCCGTTCTGGTCGACGCCGTCGACGTAGGTGCCGTCGGGGCGCCGCAGCACCGCGTTGAGAGAGGCGGCCAGGTCCGCCGCCCTGGTCTGCCAGGTCTGCTTCGCGGCGGCATCGCCGGACACGGACGCCAGTTGCGCCAGGCGACGCATGGCGTTCACGGCGAGGACGTTGCTCACGGTGTCGGCCGCCACCGAGAGGTCGTAGCCGTACACGGGGTCGCCGTTGTCAGTGTCGGCCAACCCGTAGAGCAGCCCGGTCGTGCCCTGACGGGTGCTCCAGAGCCAGGTGACGGCCCGGGTGACGGAGGGGTACAGCGCCCGCACCGTGGTGAGGTCGCCCGTCGAGACGGCGTAGCGCCACAACCATTCGGGGTATCGGGCCGTGCTCGTCCCGAAGGTCCTGGCGCCGTCCCCGTTCGGGTAGACCGCGTTGACCTGTCCCTGTGGCCAGTAACGGGCCTGGCCGCGGGCGACGTCGCGCAGGGCCTGCCAGGTCATGTTCCGGTCGCCGTAGGCCCCCATGACGGCCTCGGACTCGTTGGCCCCGTCCCAGAGGAACGGCCCCTTCTCGCGTGTGGGTGTGTCGACGAACTGTTCCTGGCTGCAGAAGAGGCACGACCGGGCGCACAGCTTCCAGACCGCATTGAGCATCCGGTCATCCGTGACGAACGTCGCCGCCGGCACGTCGGGCATGGCGGCGTGCCGGGCGATCGCAACCATGTCCTCGGCCCGGAGCGGCACCGGGGGCGCGTCGACCTGCAGATAGCGGAAACCCAGATATGTGAATCCCTCGAAGGTCTGGGGCCCCGACCGTGTGATGTACGACATGGAGAGGTTGGTCTCTTGGGTGCCGTGCAGCGTCGAGACCTGCCCGTCGGGATCGAGCAGATAGCCGACTCGCATGGCCACGGTCTGCCCGGTCGCGCCCGACGCGAAGGTCACGCGTGGCCGCGCCGCGTACACCGCCCCGAAGTCGGCCACGACGGCTCCGTTGGCCAGTGTGTGGACACGGACCGGCGACACCGGGACCTCGCGGATGGTGGTGCGCTGCGCAAAGGTCGCGCTGAACGGAGTCGTCCCGGCAAACCCGGCGATGGATGGCGGAGACCACGAGCTGTCGTCGAAGCCGACGCTGGACCAGCCCGTGGGATGCGCCCGGCCGTCCACCCACTCGACGAAGTCGCCGCAGTCGCTGTTGCGCTGGGGCGACGGAAGCCACTCGGCCGGGTGCTCGACCCACGATCCGTCGGACACGTGGACGACGCGAGACCCGTCCGCGTAATGAAGCGACAGCAGGAAGAGCAGGCCGGGCGACGACGTCGGCCGGCCCTGACCCGCCCCGTACCAGCGGTGGAGGACGCCGATCGCGCTCGGACGCGACGGCCGGAGGGCCGACGTCAGGTCGACGGCGCGCACGTACTGCTCGTCGGGGTAGGAGAAGCTCGGCCAGGCGTCGACCGGTGCCCCGTCCAGGTAGAGCCGGTACGTCTGGGCCGCCGACACGTAGGCGGTGGCCCGCACCAGGGTGCCGGCGGGCGGGGTGAACTCGCTGCGCAGGTAGGTGACACGGTCGGGCTCGCCCGGTCCGGCCCCGGGGGTCAGCCACGTGGCGGCCCCCCAGTCGGCGGTGCGCAGCCCGGTGGTGAAGGGCGCGGAAGCGGAGACCGGCCCCCACGTCGCGCCCGGCGCCCGGGCCTGCACCGTCCAGCGGTATGCGGCGTCGCCGGCCAGCGTCGGCCCGGCGTAGGGGACGAAGGCCTGCCGGGCCGACGCCACGGTGCCGCTGTCCCAGACGGCGCCGCTGTGGCCCGGGTCGGTGCGCCGCACCCGCAGGCGATACGACGTCTGCGTGGCGCCGCGGCCCTTGGCGTGCAGCGTCCAGGCGAAAGCGCAGTCATCGGGGTCGATCCCCACGGGGTCCGACAGACCGTTGACGGTGAGCCCGCGGGCGCGGAGAACGGCCGGCTGCGGCGCCGGCGCGTCGAACATGCCCACGACGTGCTCCGCCGCCCCGGCCTCCGGCACCGAGACGGTCGGACCCATGGCTCCCGCCGTGACCGCCCCTGCGGCGACGCCCGCCGAGGAGCCCAGGAAGGTGCGGCGGCCGAAGCGGCTCACGGCGTCGACGCCCCGGCAGCGATCACGCGCACCGTGCTCAGGCCGGCGTCCGCATAGACCAGCGATCCGCTCGCCGAGAGGGCGATTCCCACCGGCGTCCCTATCGGCGTGACGACCCAGCGGGTGCCGTCGTCGTCGCCCGCCGCGGTCGCGACGGGCAGGGCACCGGCCGCGGTGTACAGATCACCGGCCTTCATCGCGCGGCCGAACAGTGTCTCGCTCACGGCGGGGACGACCCGGATGGCGTGCATGAAGCCGTCGGTCACGAACAGCGCGCCCGTTGGGCCGACGGCCAGGCCGCGGGGGTCGTTCAGCTCGGCCGTGGGCCCGATGGCGGGTAGCCCGTCGGCGAGATACGGCCCGTAGCTCCCGGTGCCTCCCATGACGACGCCGAGATCGCCCGCGCCGACCGCCGTTCCGTAGAACGTGCCGCCGGCCCGCGCCGGGGCCAGCAGCACGGACTGGTCGCCGCTGTCGGCGACCAGGAGGTCGCCGGCCGCGTCGAGCGTGACGGCGACCGGGTCCCACAGCTGCGCCGACCGGAGGGGACCGCCCTGCCCGGCGCTCCCGCACACCCCGGTCCCGGCGACGGTGAAGAGGTGCCCGGCCGTCACGGCCTGTCCGAAGACGGTCGTGCTGGACGGGGCCGGCAGCACGCGCACCCGGCAGTTGGCCGTGTCGGCGATGAACAGATCGCCCGCGCCGTCCACCGCCACCCCCGTCGGCTGGTCCAGCTCACTCGACGCAGCGGCGAGGCCGTTCCCGTTGTAGCCGCCCGAGCCGGTGCCGGCCACCGTCACCACGGCACGCGAGCCGGCGCGCACCTCCTGCACGCGCTGCGCCGTCGCCTCGGCGATGAAGAGGTCGCCGCGGCTGTCGACGGCCACGGCACTCGGGTGTCCGATCGTCCCGGGCCCGATGCAGCTTCCTCCGGCCAACGTGGCGGGGTGCCCCGGTCGGACGTGCAGTCCGTCGAGCACCCCGGCGCGGGCCGGGAGCACGAGCACGCGGCAGTGACCCGTGTCGGCCACGAAGAGGTCCCCGGCCGCGTCGAGCGCGATCCCACCGGGCCCGTCCACGGCGCCCGGCCCCGCCACGGTGCGCACGGCACGTGCCGGCCCGCCCGCCGCGCCCGCACCCCCGGCACCCCCGAGCAGCGGGAGCGCGGTCGCCAGCGAGACGAGCCCGGCGAGGGCGACGAACTGTCGGCGCACGAGCCACATCATGCCGGTTGCGGCCGCGCCGAGCCGGGCGACGACGCCGTAGTGTGCGACGAGCCGACTGCAGCATGCGTCGCACCGTCACCGACACACGAGAAGAGGAGTCCGCCATGGCCGCACCCGAAGAGGCCCTCACTGCCGGGAACATCACCTACGCCGGCTACGAGGGCGCCGAGATCAACGCCTATCAAGCCCTCCCCGCCGGCGACGGGCCCTTTCCCGGGGTGCTGGTCATCCACCACCTGCCCGGCTGGGACTCGGGGACCAAGGAGATCACACGGCGCTTCGCGGCAGCCGGTTACAACGCGCTGTGCCCCAACCTCTACGCCCGTCAAGGCCTCCAAGTCGATCCCGACGATGCCGCCGCGGCCACCCGTGAGGCCGGCGGCATCCCCGACGACCAGTTCGTCGGCGACGCGGCGGCCGCCGTGGGCGTCCTGCGCGCGCTGGCCACGTCCAACGGCAAGGTCGGCGTCATCGGATACTGCTCGGGAGGGCGGCACTCGTTCCTCACCGCAGTGAGCGTGCCGGTCGATGCGGCGGTCGACTGCTACGGGGCCTTTGTCACCGGAACCGTTCCGGACGGCTTCCCGCTCAAGGTGACGCCGCTGGTCGACAGGACACCACAATTGCAGTGCCCCCTCCTCGGCCTCTTCGGCAACGACGATCAATTCCCGGGCCCCGAGCAGGTCGACGAGCTGGAAGCGGCGCTCAAGGCGGCCGGGAAGACGTACGAGTTCCACCGCTACGACGGTGCCGGCCACGCCTTCTTCTCCGTCGACCGGCCGGCCTACCGCCCCGAGGCCGCGGTGGACGGCTGGCAAAGGATCTTCGAGTGGTTCGGCCGCTACCTGGCGGGGGGCTGACCATGTGCTCCTATCTCACCGTCGCCACCGAGATCGCCGGCAGCGCCAAAGGGCCGCAGGGCTGGATGCCGGTCACGTCGGCCAGCGTGTACTTCGACCACCCGTTCCACGCGCCGTTCGACCACACCCTCAACATCGACTTCGCCGACCCGGCCCGCGGGCCCGGCGGCCGGGTCGCCGTGGAGCTCAGTGCGGCATCGGCGCGCCGGTTGGTCGAGAGCATCAACGAGGCACTGGCCGCGGCGGGCGACGCCGCGACGTGACGCCACCCACCGGCCCGGCGGCCGGCGTCCACCTGCCCTGGGCCGAGGTGCCCGACGCGGTGCGGACGTGGGCGGCCGGGGTCGGTGGGGGTGCGCCGCGGTCGGCGCGCGACTTGGCCGGTGGGTTCTCCCCGGGCGCCACCACGGTGCTCGACTGCCCAGGTGGAACCATCTTCGTCAAGGCGGTCGGGGCCGGGTTGAACCCAGAATCGCCCGAACTGCACCGGCGCGAGGCGGCGGTGTCGGCGTCGCTGCCGGTGGTCCCGGAGCTCCCGCAGCTACTCGACGTCTATGACGACGGCGACTGGGTCGCCCTGGCCTTCGTGGCGGTGGACGGCCGTCCCCCGCGGCACCCCTGGGAGGAGCACGAGCTCCGGGACGCGGTGCGAGCGCTCGATGCGCTGCACCACGCCCTCACGCCCAATCCGGTGGCTGGAGCGGAGCCGGCGGCCGACAGGCTGGCCCATCTCCTGGGTGGCTGGGCGGAGTTGGCGGCGATGCCCGGCCCTCCCGAGGGCCTCGACGAGTGGAGCGGCCGCCACCTCGACCGGCTGGCCGGGCTCGAGGCGGGCTGGCCGGACGCGCTCGCGGGTCCGACCCTGCTCCATTGCGACGTGCGGTCCGACAACCTGCTGGTGGCGAGCAACGGCGTCGTGTTCGTCGACTGGCCGCATGCGTGTGTCGGCGCGGCGGTCTTCGACCTGGTGGCCTGGGCGCCATCGGTGCTGCTGGAGGGCGGGCCCGGGCCCGAAGAGCTCCTCGCCATGTCTGTTCGTGCGGGCGTCGACCGCGACATCCTGGCCGTCCTGGTCGCCGCCTTCAGCGGCTTCCTGGTGCGCCACTCCCTGCAGCCGTCTCCACCCGGCCTCCCGACGCTGCGTGCCTTCCAGGCCGCGCAGGGAGCGGTGGCAGTGGACTGGCTCCGGCGCCTCACCCGCTGGTGACGCTCGGCGCAGGTCGCCCTTACCCCGGTAGGTTCGCCTGTATGCGCTTCGGTCTGCAGATTCCCAACTTCACCACCGATGAGACGCCTGGTGCCCTCTTCGCCGGCGTGGTCGACAGGGCCACCGCGGCGGAGGAGACGGGCTACGACTCGGTCTGGGTGATGGACCACTTCTACCAGCTGCCACCGATGGGCGGCCCGAGCCAGCCGATGCTCGACGCCTACACCTTGCTCGGCGCGCTGGCCACGCAGACGTCGCGCGTCCGGCTCGGCACCATGGTGACCGGCGTCACCTATCGCAACCCGGCGCACCTGGCCAAAATCGTGACGACGCTCGACGTCCTCAGCGCCGGCCGGGCCATCCTCGGCATCGGCGCGGCGTGGTACGACGTGGAGCACGAGGGCCTGGGCTTCGATTTCCCGCCGGCCGGCGAGCGGCTGGACCGCCTTGAGGAGGCACTGCAGATTTGCCGCGCCATGTTCACCGAGGAGGCCCCGTCGTTCCACGGTCGCTACTACCGGATCCACGAGGCGCGCAACGTGCCGGCACCGGTGCAGCCGGGCGGCCCTCCCATTCTCATCGGCGGTGGTGGCGAGAAGCGGACCTTGCAACTGGTGGCGCGCTACGCCGACATGACGAACATCGTCGGCGACGCCGCCACGGTGGCCCACAAGGTGGACGTGTTGCACGGCCACTGCGAGGCCGTCGGGCGTGATCCGGCCGAGGTCACCGTCAGCCGGCTGAGCACGCTCGTGTTGACCGCGAGCGCAGAGGAGACCGCGGCGACCCGGGACTTCCTGCGTCAGGTGACAGGCGAGGAGCCCACCACCGCGGACATCGGCACGCCCGACGAGCTGGTGGCCCGCGTCGAGGAGCTGGCGGCGGCCGGCGTCGAGTACTTCATCTTCAACATGCCGACGGGGACGCCGGACACCGTGCGCCAGGTGGGCCAGCTGCTGGTGAGCCGGTTCGCCGGCTGATCACAGCGCGCTACTCGGCGCGCAACAGCTGCGACGTCGGCGTGCGAGCCGCGAGGCGGCCGGGGATCGTCGCCACCAGGATCGCCAGCGCGAGGGCGAGGACCCCTATGACGAGGACTGTCCAGCCAGGGACCGTCGGCAGGGGCACCGCGCTGATTTCGGAGGCGAAAAGATCCCAGAGCACGCGGCCCAGGGCGATGCCGGCGGGGATCCCGATGGCGCACCCGAGCAGGGCGGCCACGCTCGCCTGCACGGCCACCGCGATGGCGAGCTGGCCCCTGGTGAAGCCCAGCGTCTTGAGGATCGCGAGGTCGTGCCGGCGGCGCCGGACCGACGTCACGAGCGTGATGCCGAGTGCCGTGGCGGCGCCGACCGCCAGGGCGGCGCCGAGCAGTAGGGGTGTCGTCCCGAGGGACCCGTAGTTGAGGATCTCCGCCGGCCGGAGGACCCCGAACACGGAGCCGCCGTTGTTGGCGATGTCCACCCGGCGCCCGATGGCCTGCAGCGACGCCAGGGCGGCGGGGTTGTTGCCCCCTTTCGTGCGCACCAAAATGGCGTTGGGCCCGGGCGTGACCTCGAAGAGATCCCGTGCAGCGGGCGGGATGATCCTGTAGGAGAGCACTGCGCCGGTGCCCATCTCGAGGTGCGAAGAGCCCACGACCCCGATCGGGGGGAGCGTGGCGGTCCCGACGATCGTGAGCGTCACCGGCTTGTTGCCGTGGATGCGCACCTGCACGGTGTCCCCGAGTTGCTTGTGCAGGGAGCGCAGCGTCGCAGCGCCGAGGACGACCTGGTCGGAAGCTTCCAGACCGTGACCGCTCAGGAGGGGAGGGTCGACGGTGGCCCCGGGCGTGGTGCCCATGACGGGCACGTTCACGCCGTCGAGTGAGAGGGTGGAGTAGTAGATGCCGGTCCAGGCCTGCACCAGTGGATCCGCATTGAGCAGCTTGGCAGCCGCCTGGCCGGGGATGTCGCCGAGGCCGCCGCCCCCGTCGATGTCATAGTTCCAGTTCCAGCCGTAGAGCGCGGGGTGCGAGACGAGCGTGTTGAGGCTCGATCCGAAGGTCACAGTGGCGACGACCACCGTGACCGCCAGGATGGCACCCATGATGGCGGACCGGACGGGCACCGCGCTCCGTCCCACGCCCGGCTCGAGCGCGAAGCGCACGCCGGTGACCGCCGCAGGCGGGAGGCCGGCCCGGGTGGCCGCCGTCGTGACCCGTGAGGACGTGAAGCGGCCCGCCCGGTTTCGGGACCTGTCGGGCAGCGAGCGGAAGGACACCAGCACGGCCACGGCGCCGAGTACGAGCACGAAGGCCAGCGCGCCAATCCCAATGACCACCCAGTCCGGGCGGACCGCGACGTCGAGGAACGGCCGCACTGGTCCCAGTGGCCCGAGTGGTGAGAGGGCCGCGGCCACCACCCCAGCGAGAAGTGCCCCGAGAACGACGGCACCGAGCGAGCCCAGCAGGCCGTCCCACAGGCACATCGGGGGATCCGCGCCGAGGGCGCGGGCGATGTCGAGGTCGGGTGCCCGCAGGCGCACCCGGCGACTGATCACCTGCCCGGCGATGAGAAGGGCGGCGATCCCGGTGATGCCGCCGAAGACGGTGAGTGCGATCGTCTCCGGGCGAAGCGTGGCGTTGGCCGTGGCGATGATGCTCTGTGACTCCTCGTAGACGAACGGGAGACCCTTGGGCAGCGCGCGCTTCACTGCTGCTTCCACGGCCGAAATGTGGCGGTCGCCGCCCTGCAGGGTCAACGCGCTGATCATGTCGTCGCTGCAGCAGGCGATCAGCTTGTTCGTCAGGGCCGGCGTGAACAGCATGATCGACGCGCCGTTGGCGTTGTCCTGGTCCTGGAAGAGCGTGCTTGCCTGCCCGTCGGACATCCCGACCAGCTTCACCCGGGCTCGTTGCCGAACCGGGACCACCTGGTTCGGGTTGAAGTCGCCCGACGAGACTTGCGTGTTCGTCACCCATCCGACATTGATCTCCTCCCCCAGGTGGTAGCCCAGTGCCTTGGCGCTGGCCGCATCGAGGACGACCTCGTCGGGGTTGCGTGGATCCGCCATCCGTCCTTGCGTGATGGCGACGGGGTCCTCGTTGTAGTCGAGCCCGCCCACGCTCGCCTCGGCGTTCGGGGACGAGGCTGACTCGGGCAATTCCGTTCCCCTGCGGGTCAACGGACCCAAGTTGATCTCCACGGTGCTCTCGACCCGCTCCACGTGAGGCAGGTGGGACAGCGTCCGGAGGAGCGTGGGGTTGTAGGCCGAGTCCAGACCGATGCCCGGGTTGATGACGCCGTCGAAGACGTAGAGCTGAGGGACGTGCGAGGCCGTCACGAGGTCGGAGAAGGAGGACTCCGTGCTGCGAGCCGCCTCGATGGCACCCAGGGCCAGACCTCCAACCGCGCCCACGAGAAGGATGACGGTAAGGAAGTAGGACAGATCCGATTTCATCGTCGATCGGAGCCGGTACCAGGCGAAAGACATGGCTCCTCGCATCAGCTCACGCCACGTTCGATCCGTCGTGGTCGAGATCGTGGAGCGCCGCACGGGCCGCCCCCAGTCCGCACATGCCGTGCACGCCGCCCCCGGGAGGGGTGGCGGCCGAGCACAGGTAGACACCCTTCATGGCGGTGCGGTACGGATTCCACTGCACCGTGGGGCGGAACGCCATTTGGTGAAGCGTGGCGGCGCCCGCATTGATGTCGCCGCCCACGTAGCTCGGGTTGTGTATCTCCTCCTGCACGGCGGTCATGGTCGACCGCCCGAGGACCAGGTCGCGGAAGCCGGGGGCGAAACGCTCGATCTGCGCCTCCATCCGGTCGGACATATCCACCGGCGATCCGTTGGGCACGTGGCAGTAGGCCCACAACGTGTGCCGGCCCGGCGGGGCCCGGCCCGGATCGACGACGCAGGGCTGGGTGACGAGGCAGTACGGGTGGTCAGGGTGCCGGCCGGCATTGACGTCCGCCTCGCTGCGGGCGACCTCCTCGAAGGTTCCGCCCACGTGCACCGTGGCGGCCCGGCGGCACGCCTCGGCGCGCCACGGGACCGGTCCGCTCAGGGCCCAATCGACCTTGCACACCCCGGGCCCGTAGCGGTAGCGGCCCAGGGCGCGGCGGGAGCCCGACGGCAGGGCGTCGCCGGCCATCTCGAGGAGTTGCCGAGGCGTCACGTCGAGGACGACGGCACGGGCCGGCGGCAGCTCGTCCAAGCGCTTCACCAGATGGCCCGTCTCAATCCGCCCACCCGTCGCGCCGAGCTCTGCGACGAGGGCATCGACGATGGCGGCACTACCCCCGGCCACCACGGGCCAGCCGTAGCGGTGCGCCAGGGTGGTGAAGAGCAGGGGGAAGATGCCGGAGAGCGGCGCGGTGAGCGGCAGCATGGAGTGGGCGGCCGTGCCGGCTACAAGGGCCCGGCCCTCGTCGGTGCGAAAGCGCCGGGCCAGATGGCGCGCGGAGGGAAGGCCCCGCAGCGCGAACGCAACCGCCTTCACGGGATGCCGAGGCACTTCACGCATGGAGCCCAGAAAGGCGGGCAGGATCTCGTCGAGGTCGCGCACAAGGGGAGCGAAGAGCCGACGGTAGGCCTGCCCGTCGGCACCCAGCGCACGGGCGACGTCCGCCACGTCGGCCCCGACGGCGACGGCGCGCGTCCCGCTGAGCGGGTGGGCGAAGGCAAGGGATGGCGTGAGCAGCCGTACCCCGTGGGCGGACAGGTCGATGTCACGAAAGGCGGGCGAGGCCAACAGCAGCGGGTGCACCGCCGAGCAGACGTCGTGACGGAAGCCGGGCAACGTCAGCGCGGCGGTGCGGCAGCCCCCGCCGGGTTCGTCGGCGGCCTCGTAGACATCGACGGACAGACCGGCGCGGGCCAGCGTGAGCGCGGCGACCAGTCCGTTGGGCCCCGCGCCCACCACAATGGCTTCCGCTGTCCTCATGGGTGGGTCACAGCCGCAGACTCAACGTTTCCTCGGCTCCCATGACCCGCACCGGGCTCTCGGCGAAACGACAGACGGTCCGTTCGACCTCGCTGTCGGTGCGCTCCGGGCGATGGTGGAACAGCGCCACCTGGCGTGCCCCGGCCAGGGTGCCCAGACGCACGGCGTATTCGGCGGCGGCGTGGCCGAACGACCCTTCGGACTCCACTTCCTCGGCGCGGAGGTGGGCATCATGAATCAGGAGATCGGCACCACGGGCGAGCTCGACCGCGGATGCGTGATACTCGCCGATCCCGCCGGGCCCGGGCCCGAGTGCCGTCGGGCAGTGGTCGGGGATGTAAGTGACGGACGAACGGCCGTCACTTATCCGGAAGCCCACCGTGTGCCCACCCTTGTGGGGCACGTCGAGAGCGAGGACGCTGAAGCCCTCGGCCGTGAAGGTCTCGCCCGGGAGGAAGCCGAACTGCCAGTCACCGCGCAGCGCAGACGGGTCGATGGGGAAGAAGGGTGGTGACATCATGCGCGCCAGCACCGCCTCCGCGTCGGCGCCTTCGCCCTGATCGGGCAACAGCATGCGCACCCGGGCGTCCTCGCGATCGCCGGACCGGAAGAAGGGCAGGCCCTGGACGTGGTCCCAGTGCAGATGGGTCAACAGAATGGTGCCCCGGAAGGGGCTATCGCCCAGCAGCCCCGGGAGGCGGCGGAGGCCGGTGCCTGCGTCGAGGAGCAGGGTCGGTTGGCTGACCGAGCCGTCCTTGTCGTGTGCCAATGCGACACACGACGTGTGCCCACCGAAGCGGATGAAGTCGAGGCCAGGTGCGGGTGTCGATCCCCGGGTCCCGCAGAAGGTGACACGCACCCGTTCAGTCTCGCGCCCGGTCCTCGCGGCGATGCCCCGCGGACAACTCTTCGAGATGCGAACGCTCAATCAGATCGGCGTCGAAAAGCGCGACGCGGCACGGCGTCACTGCGATGTTGCTGGACGTGCGGACGCCACCCTCAAGGTGCGCCCGTTCGCCGAGCAGAGCACCGGGTCCGTACTCGGCCAGCCGTTCCTCTCCCCGCTCGACGCGGACGATGCCGTCCAGAATCAGAAGGACCTCGGTTCCGGGATCTCCTTCTTTGAAGAGCACCGTACCGGCGGGAAAGCGCTCAATCCGGCGCTTGCCGCCCCCCTGCATGAGTTGCGCCGACAAGGAGGTCTCGAGCGCCGATTCGACTGCGGAGACCAAAGCCTCGGAGTCCTCGTCTCCCCAGGGGCTGTGCTTGCCGAACGACTTGCGGTACCAGTCCTTGAAGTCGGTCAGGCCCGATTTGTGCGAGAGCGTCTGGTCGGCTCCGTAGACCCAATGGCGAGGGAACCGGCTGGCGCCGACCAGCGCATGCTCCGACCGCCCGTCCGCATGCAGCGTCAATGACAGCGTCGTCCAGACCAGCGGGGCCTGCCACTGCACAAAGGGGCGTCGCCGTACCCGACGCGGCGCCGGGACCCCGGTGCGACCCCCACAGGTCTGGACGAAGCGGACCCAGCTCTCCCCGCGTTCGGGTGGGCGCTGGATATCCGGCAGCTGCACGGCCTGGAAGCGGTGCCGAACTGCACCGAGGTTGACCATGGTGGTGCCCATGAGGCCCCCACCGTCGTACCCGCAGTCGACGATCTTTCCGCGGTCCACGGCGACAAAGGCCCGGAGCTCGTTGGCAAAGCGGAACCGGTCCTCGTCGCGGAGGCGCCGGACGTCCATGCCCTCTGTCGGGGGTGGCGGGTCGTAGTGCGTGATACCCGAGTCGAACGCCAATCGCTGGGCACCCTCGATCGCCTCCGTAGGGATCCACGAGAGTGAGGTGACGAGACCGGTATGGCGGGTCAGCCCTTCTGTGCTCATACGAAAAAGCCTCTACCGGCGAGCCCAGCTTGACGAGTGTGCTGACAGGTATCGGAGGGTGTGCCTAGCACCACCCGATGCGGGATGGTCCCCACCTGTTCGGGAGGCCCGCTGTGTGCGAGAACTGGACCGTGGATGACGCAGCGGGTGCTCCCGGCACGATCTCGGTGTTCCTGGCCGACGACAACCTCATCGTCCGCGAAGGGGTGAGGGCCCTCATTGAACGGCACAAGGATCTCAGGATCGTGGGCGTGGCCGCGGACTACGACGAGGTCGTCGACGGAGCGACGGAGCTCCAGCCACAGGTGCTGGTCACCGACATCCGGATGCCCCCCCTGTTCAACCGTGAGGGTATTGACGCCGCCAAGGAGGTACGCAAGCGGCATCCGGGCACGGGCGTCGTGATCCTTTCCCAGTACGACGACCCCGAATATGCAGTGTCCCTGTTGGCGGAGGGCTCAGCCGGCTACGGGTACCTCCTGAAGGATCACATCGCGCAGGGAGACCAGTTGGTTGACGCGATCCGGTCGGTCGCCAGCGGGGGGAACGCACTCGATCCCGCGATCGTCGACGCGCTCTTGCGGCCGATGACCGTGCACGGTGGGCTGTCACCCCCCGAGGAGGAGCTCCTGAGCATGGTGGCCGAGGGCAAGCCGATCAAGGCCATCGCCGCCGCCAAGCGGCTGCCGCCAGAAGCGGTCGATGCCGAGGTCGAGGCAGTCTTCGTCAAGCTGGCGGAGGGTGTGTCTGCCGGCACAGAGGGCGCGTTACAGCGCCTCCGCTTGTTGCACAAGGCGATCGTGGATCGCGAGGAACAAGGGGAGACGTTGTCGCGGCTCCTTCCCGGCGGTCTGGCCGAGAAGCTCCGTCGCGATGGCCGGGAGATCGGTGAGACCGAGCGGGTGATCGTCACCGTTCTGATGAGCGACATCCGCTCGTACTCCACCATCGCCGAACATGCTGACCCGAGCCAGCTGGCGGGGCAGCTCAACATCCACCGCGCCGCCATGAACGACGCCATCCTCGGCGAGAACGGGACCGTCATGCAGTTCGTCGGGGATGCGGTGATGGCGGTGTTCGGCGCACCGTTCGAGCAGGTTGACCATGCCGACCGGGCCGTGGCGGCAGCGCTGGCCATGCACCAGAAGCAGTCCGCCATCAACCGACGGTGGGAGGACGAAGGATTGCCGCCGTTCGGTCTCGGGCTGGGCCTCTCGACCGGGGAGGCCGCTGCGGCCCTCCTGGGCTCCGAGGAGCGGTTGGAGTACACGCTCGTCGGAGACACGGTCAACATGTCCCAGCGGCTCCAGCAGCTGGCAGATGCCGGTGAGATCGTGGTCTCCCAGGGCACTCTGGACGCCTGGGAGGTGGCCCGGGCGACCGTGGCTCTGCCACCCCAATTGGTGAAGGGACGCGAGACACCCGTGATCGCATACAAACTGGTGGAGGACGGCAGCCGGTCCGGCGACGTCCTGGCGAAAGAGGGAACCTGACATGGACGCCTTGGTCGTAGACAGAGTCCGGAAGACGTTCGAGGCGGAGAATGCTCCCGTCCGTGCGTTACGGGGCGCCAACCTGGTGGTTCCGGCCGGGGACTTCGTGGCGCTCATGGGACCTTCCGGTTGCGGAAAATCGACGCTTCTCAACCTCGTCGCGGGCCTCGATGTCGCCGACGAGGGGACCATCACGGTCGCCGGGGAGTTGGTCACCGGCCGCACCGAGGACGAGCTGTCGCAGCTCCGTCGACGTCACATCGGGATCGTCTTCCAGTTCTTCAACCTCTTGGAGGGCATGACGGTCCTGGAGAACGTCGCGCTCCCGGCGGTGATCGCCGGACGGAAGCGCAAGATGGCGGAGACCCGTGCCCGCGATCTTCTCGATCTGCTGGGGATCGGCGACAAGGCCGGCACTGTGCCCGGCATGCTGTCGGGTGGACAGCGGCAGCGACTGGCGATCGCGCGTGCCCTGGCGAACGAGCCCACCCTGTTGCTCGCCGATGAGCCAACCGGGGCCTTGGACTCCGAGGGCGGCCAAGAGGTCATCGAACTGCTGAGCCGTCTGCACGCCGGAGGACAGACGATCATCCTCGTCACCCACGACGCCGGGGTCGCGTCCGCTGCCGAGCGGATTGTGCGCATGCGCGATGGAAGGATCGCGGTCGACGAGCAGTCAGAGATCCCCGCGACCGTCCCGTCGTAGGCGGCCTCGGATGACCGTCCGCGACGAGGTCCAGGTGGTGGCCGACACCGGGCTCCCCCCTGCGGCTTCTGCTCCGGTGTCGAGCCGGTGGGGGCCGTTCAGATTCCTGCAGCTCGTCCTCTTTGGGTTGACGGTGGCCGTCGTGGCGGTCGGATGGCGCGTCGCCGTGACCCGAGGGACTGCACCGGCCTGTGCCGTGGCCTTCGGTCTCACCCTGGCGTGGGCCCTGGTCGGGATCGTCGACACCCGGGCCCGAGACCGTGGACCCGGGGCCTCACCCTTCCACCTTCTCGCCGCGACCGACGCCCTGATCGCCGCCGTCGCGCTGACCGCCGGTCGCAAGGCGGAGACGCTGCACGCGTCGAGCGGTGCGCGCGACGTCGCCACCCTTGCCGCTCTCGTCGTGACCGCGATCTCGTTCCACTTCCTCCTGGCCTTGCCCGACGGTCGGCTGCACGATTCCGTCCGGCGGGGGATGGCAGTTTGCGGCTACGTGGTCGCGCTGGCAGTCGGGCTGGTGTTCGTGCTCGAACACCGGCCCTTCAGCCTGGCCGACGGCGCCATCAGCTGGTCCATCGCCGGGCTCCTGGCCATTGCTCCCTTGCGGGGCCGCTACATCGGGTCGATCGGGTACCACCGGGAGCGGATGGAATGGTTCGGGATCGGCGTGGCCTTGGCGGCCACGCTGGCTCTGGTGGTGACGGTGCTGCACCTGCTGGTCGGCTGGCCTGGGCAGCTCGGCGCCGTCGCCGCGGCAGCGACCGTGTTCGTCCCCTTGGGCTTGCTGGCCGGCGAGAACAAGAGGATGGGCCCACACGCCAGCCGGGGGCTGGTGCAGGTGCTGGCGGTGTTCGGATTCGTGGTCGTCGTCTCGGCCATTTACCTGGTGGTCGTGCTCGGGCTTGGCCACGCCCCCAAGACCACGGGAGACAAGGAGGTCCTGGCCCTCTCCATGGTTGCCTCCGGGGTGGCGGCCTTGATCTTCGTGCCGGTGCGGGCCCGGTTCCTCGATTCCGCCACACGGTTCGTCTACGGCTCACGCGAAGCTCCCGACGAGGTGCTGCGCACCTTCGGCAGCAGGCTCACCCGCGCCATCCCCATGGACGAGCTGTTGCTCCAACTGGCCGAGTCGTTGCGCAAGACCATGGGTCTCGCCACGGCCGAGGTGTACGCCGGATCGGGTGAGGTGCTGGAGCGCGCGGCATCGGTGCCGGATCTGGGTCCGGGGTCGCTCGTCGTCTCGCCACGGGAGCGTCCCGTCGTGACGCGCGCCGGCGTGTCGGGAACGGCATGGGCGTCCGTCTGGCTGCCCGCCCTCGTCAAGGGCCGCGAGGCGGAGCAGATCAGGGTCGCCCCCGTCAGTCACGCGGGTGAGCTGCTGGGTCTCATTGTGGTGGAGAGGCCGTCGGCGGCCGGCGCCTTCTCAGAGGACGATGACCGGGTGTTGACGGACCTTGCACGCCAGGTCGGGCTGGCCCTGCACAACTCCCAGCTCGACACCGCCCTCCAGACGACGTTGGACGAGGTCCGCAAGCAGGCAGACGAGCTGCGTCAGTCCCGCGCCAGGGTCGTGGCCAGCGGTGACGCCGAACGCCGTCGGGTCGAACGCAACCTGCACGACGGCGCGCAGCAACATCTCGTCGCGTTGGCCGTCAACCTCCGGCTGGCCAAGGACATCATCGTCGACGACCAGGAAGCCGGCATGGAGATGCTGGACCAGCTCGCCGGTGAGGTCCAGGAGACCATCCAAGAGCTCCGGGAGCTGGCCCACGGCATCTACCCGCCGCTCCTCGTCGACAGCGGGCTGGTCGAGGCGTTGCGCGCCGCGGCCAACCGGAACCCTCTGCCTGTTGACATCGTGGCCGACGGCATCGGTCGATATCCTTCCGAGACCGAGGCGGCCGTCTATTTCTGCTGCCTCGAGGCGCTGCAGAACGCGGCCAAGCACGCGCCGGACGCGCGGGTGGACGTCCATATCTGGGAGGAGTCCGGGGGGTTATTGTTCACCGTCGCGGACGACGGGCCGGGATTCGACCCGGAGACGGCCCGGCACGGGCACGGGTACATCAACATGGCGGACCGCCTCGGCGCCATCGGCGGGACAGTGCGGTGGGACTCGGAGATCGGCCAGGGTTCCCAGGTGCGGGGCTCCGTGCCGCTGGTGTAAGGGCCCGTCTCAGGTCGTGACGAACTCCTGGCCGTTCCGGCCCTCCCACAGCTGCCGGAGGGTGTCGGCGCCCAGGTGCTCCTTGTTCAGGTAGGCGCGTGCGCCACTGGTTGCCACCTCGGGGGGGAGGTCGCCGGCATCGTAGGTGGAGCACAGGATGACGACGACGTCGGGATGATGGGCCACCATGGCGCGGGCCGCCTCGATCCCGTTCATTTCGGGCATGTTGATGTCCATGAGCACGAGCGCCGGACGGAGCTCCTCCTCGAGCGCCACCGCCTCGTTCCCGTCGGCGGCCTCGCCCACCAACTCGAACTCAGCCGTTCGCTTCAGCACGGCCTTCATGGCGGTTCGAAAAGGTACCTGGTCGTCGACGATCAGGACGGGGAACCGATCGCTCATGTGCTCATTGTCGCACGACCTCGGATGTCCCGACCGTGGTGGTGCCACCCATTGCGGAGGGTGGTGTCACCCACCGCCGGGGTCGCTGAGATAGACGAGAACGGCCTTGACCCGTCGGTTGACATCGCGCTCCTCGGTCAGTCCGAGCTTGGAGAAGATGGAGTTCGTGTGCTTCTCCACCGCTCGTTCCGAAACCTGCAGGCATGCGGCGATAGCGGCGTTGTTCTTGCCCTTTGCCATCTCCCCGAGGATCTCGGACTCGCGTGGCGTGAGCCAGGACAGGTCCGACTTCCGGTGGGAGGTCTTGGCCTCAATGAGCTCGTCGACGATCTGCGGGTCGATCATGGAGCCCGACTGGGCCACTGTACGGATGGCCTGGGCCAACTCGTCCGCTCCCGCAACCTGCTCTTTCAATAAGTAGGCGCGACCGGCCGAGCCGGTCTCGAGGAGCGCCAGCGCGTACGAGGGTGTCTTGTACTGGCTCAGCACGACGACACCCACTTCAGGCTTGTGTTCCCGCAACCATGAGGCGGCTTGGATGCCCTCGTCCGTTCCGGTGGGGGGCATCCGGATATCGGTGACGACGACTGCCGGCGACTGGGCCTCAATGAGCTCGAGCAGTTCCGGAAGATCGGCCGCCCGACCGACGAGATCGAAGTCGGCCTCGCCGTCGATGATGCGCGCGATGCCCTCCCTGAGAAGTGCGTTGTCCTCCGCCAGAACCACCCGGATGCTCGCCATGCCAACCGTACGGTAGCGCGGCGGAGGCCGATGACCTGGGCGTCCGTAGTGGTGCCACCCCTCGGGCTGGGTCGGGGTGGCACCCTTGGCGGGCCCGCCCACGCTGGGGAGACTGGACTCTGGTGATGCGGGACGACGGAGAGGAACGAGCGAGCACAAGGGGTTTCGCCGTCCCCCGCTACCGGTTCCGGGCCACCTTCCGCCACCGCTGGTCCGCGTATCTGACCATCGTCGTGATGGTGGCGCTTATCGGGGGCATCGGCCTGGGCAGCCTGGCTGCGGCCCGGCGTACGCAGTCCTCCTTCTCCGTTCTCCTCGCCGCCACCAACCCGTCGGACTTCGAGGTGTCGATCTACTCGGGTGGGACCGGCGGCCCGAACGTCGGCTATTCGGCCTCGCTCACCCGGAAGATCGCACGGCTGCCCGGCGTCCGCCACGTGGCCGCGGGCTTCGTGCTGACCGGCGCGCCCCTCACCGCGACGGCGTCGCCGCGCATCCGTGTCACCGGGCTCGCCTATCCGGTGGCCAGCGTGAACGGGCTGTTCTTCTCGCAGGACCGCATGGTGGTCAACGAGGGTCGCCTGGCGTCCCCGCAACGTGCCGACGAGATCGTCATTGCCCCCATCATTGCCAGGCTGCTCGGGTGGCACGTCGGCCAGGTGGTCCCCTTCGGGTTCTACTCGATGCGCGCAGCAGAGCCTGCCGGGTTTCGGCACGAAGGCCGTGCGACCGGCTCTGCGAGATGAACATGAAGATCGTCGGTCTGGCATCCTTGAACTCGGAGATCGTCGAGGACGACGTCGACATCCTCCCCACGTTCATCCCGCTGACGCCGGCCTTCGCCCGCGAGGCGCTGGCACACGGGGGGTTATCGAGTGCCGTGAGCTTCGGCATCACGACGTCGGGAGGAGCAGCAACGGTGCCCCTCGTCGAGCGCGAGATCGCCCGTGTCGCCCCCAGCGGTGACCAGGTCACCGATCACGCCCTGACGCCGGTCGTCGCCAAGGCGGACCGGGCGTTGAAGCCGATCTCCATCGCCCTCGGGGTGTTCGGAGCGGTCGCGCTTCTCGCCACCCTTCTCGTCGCCACCCAACTCGTAGCGCGCCGGCTGCGCGCCGACCGCGACGACCTGCGGATCCTCCGGGCCTTGGGCGCTGATCCGGCCGACACCCTCCTGGACGGCCTCATCGGACTCGAGGCGGCCCTGGTGCTCGGGTCGATGCTGGCCGTGGTCGTGGCGGTCGCGTTGTCCCCACTGTCGCCACTCGGCCCTGTCGCGTCCGTCTATCCGGACCCCGGCCTGTCCTGGGACTGGACCGTTCTCGGTTTTGGGCTCCTCGCACTGATCACGCTCCTCGGCGGGATGGCCGGCCTGCTGGCCTACGCGGCTGCGCCGCACCGGGTGGCGCTCCGCCCCCGACTCCGCCCGACCTCGGGGGCACGGGTGGTGGCGTCCGCCGCCCGCGCCGGGCTACCCGCATCCGGCGTGGTCGGGGTCCGCATGGCGCTCGAGCCCGGTGAGGGCCGTGCCGCCGTGCCGGTGCGCTCTGCGTTGCTCGGGTCGGTGCTGGCGGTGGCCCTCGTCGTGACGACGTTGACGTTCGGCGACAGTCTCCACACGCTGGTCTCGAACCCGCCGCTCTACGGATGGAACTGGTCCTACATCCTCAATCCCGTCGGCTCCGGTGGCGGGGAGGTCCCCCAGGTCGCGCTGGCCATGCTCAAGCACGACAAGGACGTCGCCGCCTATTCCGGAGCCTCCTACAACGACCTGCAGGTGGACGGGCAGGAGGTCCCGTTCCTCCTCGAGAACGAGGGGGCGCCCGTCACGCCGCCCATCCTCACCGGACACGGGTTCCAGGGGGGCAACGAGGTCGTGCTGGGCGCGGCAACCATGGCGCAGCTGCACAAACACCTCGGGGAGAGCGTCACCATCTCCTTCGGCACTCCGGCCGACGCGCCGGTCGACATCCCACCGACGCGCCTTCGGATCGTCGGCACGGCGACGTTTCCCGCCATCGGGTTCGCCAGCACCGTCTCCGATCACACCTCCATGGGCACGGGAGTGCTCATTCCGTTCCAGGTGCTGCCGAAGGCGTTCGTCGCGGCGATGGACAGCGGACCTGACCCGGCGCTCGTCGGTCCGAACCTGGTCCTCGTCCGGACCCGAGCGGGCGTTCCGACCGCCGCCGCGCTCGCCAACCTCCAGCACATCGTCGCGGCAGCGGACCGGGCCTTTGCGGCGGCACCGGGAGGATCTGATGGCAATGCCATGGTCGTGCAGGGAGTCCAGAGACCAGCCGAGATCGCCAACTACAAGACGATCGGGCTCACCCCCGCACTCTTGGTCGCGGGACTGGTGCTCGGTGCCATCGCCGCATTGACGCTGACCCTCGTTGCCTCGGTCCGCCAGCGACGCCGCGACCTCGCGCTCTTGAAGACGATCGGCTTCGTGCGACGCCAACTGGCAACGGCAGTGGCCTGGCAGGCGACGACTGCCGCCGTCGTCGGGATCGTGGTCGGGATCCCGCTCGGGGTCGTCGTCGGACGTTGGCTCTGGGATCTCTTCGCCGCAGCAGATCAACGCGGTGCCGTACCCCACCGTCTCCATTCCGGCGGTCGTCCTGGTCGCTGTGGGCACGGTGGTGTTGGCCAACGTCGTGGCGGCGCTCCCGGCCAGAAGTGCGGCACGCACGCCGACCGCCCTCATGTTGCGGGCGGAGTGACCGTCGGCTGGCGCAGCACCCCGCAGACAGGGGTTGTCCCGCGACGGCCGGTCTACTTCCTGGGCGCGATGGCGATCTTCAGATCGTCCAGCGCGGCATTCAGCTCGGCCGAGCGTTTCCGCCGAGCCGAATCGGCGGAAGCCAGCTGCTCCCCGGTCGGGGTCGCACCTCCCGATCGCAGCAGGCGGTCCGCCTCCACGGCGAAGGCGAGACCACGCAAGCTGTTCGCACAACGCATGCACAGTGCCCGGTGCGCCTCCTCCGGAGCCGCCGCCGCAGCACGTTCCAGGCCGTCCACGGCATCGTCGACCTGCGCGCCGACGTTGGCCCGCCGCTGGGCATCGTCGGCGTCCGATTGCGACAGCACGAGCTCCCGGGCCAGTTCGGCCGCGGTCACCGCGGGGACGACCGAACGCTCCCAGTCGACCTCACGCCCCTGCCGCCTGGTCCGGGCGATGAGGAGGCCGACGAGGAGCACGGCCAGAGCGATGACCACGGCCAGGAGGACCCAGCCCCACGTCTTGGAGCTCGACTTCGACGTGGCGACGGTCGTGGTCGTCGTGCTCGACGAGGTGGTGGTCGTCGGGCGGGCCCGCGTCGTGGTGGTTGCCGGAAGCGTCGTCGTCGTGGTCGGTGCGGTCGTCGGAGGGACCGTCGTGGTGGTCGGTGCCGCCGTGGTCGTCGTCACGGGTGCCGTCGTCGTGGTGGTGTCCTGCGCGGCGGCCGTTCCCGACCAGACGCCGAGCATGATCGGCATTGCGCTCACGGCGATGGCGAGGGCAGCGGTGCGGCGAGCGAACTTCGAATGCATGGGACGCAGCCTACGGTGGGGGGCGCTCGTCAGGCGGGGATCATGACCGCTGCCGGCGCGGCGCGGATGGCGTCCGGGAAGCGGCTGCTCCCGGGGAGAGAAGTACGGGTACCCTCCAGGAGAACGACCGGAGGACGAGATGGAACTGGATATTCACGTGCCCCGCTTCACCTGGCCGGGCGGTGTCGAGGCGATCGGGCCGACCTTTGCCGAGCTGGCCCGGACCGCGGAGGCAATCGGGGTACGCACGCTGTCCGTGATGGACCATTGGTTCCAGATGGAGTGGCTGTGGCCCGCCGAGGAGCCCATGCTCGAGGGCTACACCGCACTGTCCTTTGCAGCGGCCAAGACGGAGCGGCTGCGGTTCCGGCTCCTAGTGGGAGGCGTGACGTACCGCCACCCCGGGCTTCTGGCCAAGACGATCACCACCCTCGACGTCCTCTCCGGTGGCCGGGCCGAGCTCGGGTTGGGGGCGGCGTGGTACGAGCGGGAGCATCTCGGACTCGGAGTTCCGTTCCCACCGCTGCGAGAGCGCTACGAGCGGCTCGAGGAGACGCTGCAGATCTGCTTCCAGATGTGGAGCGACGACAATGGCCCGTATGAGGGCGTCCACTACCAGCTGGCCGAAACGCTCTGTTCGCCGCCGCCGGTCAGTGCACCGCGACCACGGGTGCTCATCGGGGGAGGGGGCGAGCGCAAGACGCTCCGGCTCGTGGCCACCTACGCCGACGCCTGCAACATCATCGGCGATGTCGAGACCGTGTCGCACAAGGTGGGCGTCCTGCGACGGCATTGTGAAGAGGTCGGCCGCGATTTCGCCCAGATCGAGGTCACGGCATTGATCGGGGTGGCCGACGACGCCGGGCCCGACGACATCGTGCGTGAGGCCGAGGCGCTCCATGGAGCCGGCGTCCACGCGATCGTGATCCGCGCCGCGGTCCCCGAACCGTCGCAGTGGCTCGAAGAGCAGTGGGGACCGGTCCTGCCGAGGCTGGCGGCCATCGGCTGAGGCGTCGTCCGCCATGGTGTCGCGATTCCTCAGTTATCTTGCAGGCGCGGGCCGCTAGCTCATCCGGAAGAGCAGGGGACTTTTAATCCCAAGGTGCCGGGATCGAGACCCGGGCGGCCCACCAGAAAGCCCAGTTCAAATACTAAAAACGGACAACACCAGGTGAGATTGGTGGAGAACGTGGGGGCCGACCTGTCAAGTTAGGTTTTCCGACTAGCCGAGGCGCGCTATCGCGAGGGCCGCGGCAAAAAGGACCACAGCCCACGACATGGCAAGCAGCGCTCGTTCCAGCGGCGCCAACAGCATCCGCTCGTTGATCGGCATAACCTCGCCGCTTGCCAGCGTGATCTGACCTCTCACCGCCGTGCTGCGCCGACGGATGAGTCTTGCCCGCGTACTCAGTTGGCGCTGCGCGACTGAAAGCGCGAACGCCGCAACTGCCGCGATCAAAGGACTGATCGCCAGACGATCGGTCTGGGCCACGTAGGCGACAAGCACAGGGAAAGACCCCCACGCCAAGGCGAAGCCCGCATCGTTGTGGATCACTCCGCCAAACAGTTCAAAGTTGTAGCCGACGACCAGCAGTGGCCCCAGCACCAAGAATGGAATCAGGGCCCAACCGACACGGGTCACGCCGGCGATACCGAGAGCAACCGCTGCGGCCAGACCCACCACGGTGACGGCGACAAGTGCCCAAGCCGGGATGTGGGTTCCAAGCGGACGGCCGTTCAGTTCGTCGAGCGAGTGTGCCGCCAGACCCACCGCGAAGAAGAACGCCAGCAAGGTGGCCACCAACCGCGTTACGTCGACTGTCGGCGCAAGGCAGGCGCCTATGACGACGTAAGCCAAATGCCATGCGGTGTAAGGGGGATGGAGCAGGGTCCACCAATCGCGCCAGCCGCCGCCCCGTGCCGCGTAGAAGGCCGGTCGTCCCTCCTTTCGGTCCGCAGCGTGTGATTTTCCGAGCGGAGGCTCCCGTGGCTCGGCATCACCGGCGTCTTGAGAAATTTTTTCAGTCACGTTTACGTGTTCCCCACATGACCAGACCCCCGCCGAGACTCATCACGCGGACGCCGACGTTCTCGAACCCTGCCTTCCGCCACGCCTCCTCCGTCCACGACAGCGGATACGTCAGGTAATGCTCGGAGATATTGGGGCCGAGGAACCGTCCTACTCGGAACCATTCGCGGCCACCGGTGATCAAGCCGCCCAGCGGGAGGACGATGCGGGTGTAGAGCCACCACCAGAATCTCCAGACAGGGTTCGGTGGTAGGAAGAACTCCAGGCTGGCGACCGCTCCGCCGGGCTTCATGACTCGGGCCAGCTCGCTCAGAGTGCCCTGGGGGTCGTCGACGTAGCGAAGCAGGTAGGTGAAGGTGAGAGCGTCGAAGGTTCCATCGGTAAATGGCAATTGCTCGGCTCGACCCGCAACAAGGCTGATCCTTTCGCTGAAACCGGCTTCGGCCACATTCTCCTTTCCCCGAGCGAGCATGTTCCTTGTCAGATCCACGCCGATGACGTCCGATGAGGTGCGCGTCGCGAGTTGCAGTGCCACCCCAGCAGTCCCCGATGCCACGTCCAGTATCAGAGCGGGCGAGGTGGGAACGATATGGTCGACCATGGCCCGTCGCCATCGCCGGTTCTGGCCCATGGAGAGGACTTCAGCCAATTTGTCGTAACGCTTCGGGAGGGACGAGAACAACTGCTGCGCGAAGCGGTTCCGGTCACCGGCGGGTTCCGTCAGCATGCGTTCCTCCAGAGGTGAGAAGATGTCACTGTAGATCCGAGTAGGTGGAGGAAGCAGGGTGAGCATGTCCCGCTTTGACGTGCTCGTCGTCGGGGGTGGACCGGCGGGCAGCATCGCAGCTCTCGTGCTCGCCCAGGGTGGGGCGGATGTCGCCTTGGTCGACAAGTCGACCTTTCCGCGGGACAAGGCGTGTGGCGACGTGGTCGGCCCCCGGGCGCTGCAGCTGTTGAGCGAACTCAATCTGGCTCCGCCGGTCGGGCGCGATGTCAGCGACATGCTGGTCGTTGGCCCCACGGGTCGCCGGGTACGACTCCCGAGTGCCGATGGCCTGACGTATCCGGGACACGGCACTGCGCTCGCGCGGACGGAGTTCGACGCCAAGCTCCACGCAGCCGCTTGCGAGGCCGGCGCCACCCCATTCGTCGGGCGGGCACAAGAACCTCTGGAACAGGAGGGACGTGTCGTCGGTTACGAGCTGAGCTCGGGTGAGTCGTTGTACGCCGACTTCGTGATCGGCGCGGACGGGGCCACGAGTGAGGTTGCGGCGGCTGCGAGTCTCGTTGATCCTGACTCGGTTCTCTGGGGTTTTGCCGTGCGCACGTACCTGCCACAGATGGTCGATCTCCCAGCCATCGTCTTGTGGGAGCCGGCGCCTTGGCGCGCGTTCCCCGGCTACGGCTGGATCTTCCCCGGGGAGCAGGACGTCGCCAACATCGGTCTCGGCATTGGGACTCGAGCAGACCGCAAGGCCGGCGCCCGTGCGGTCCGTGCGCTGCCCGATTTCCTTGTGCACCTGCATGCCCTTGGTCTCCTCGACGAACCGGCTTCGCCATCGCCCACACGCCGCCTCGGCGGTTGGCTCAAGATGGGGATCGTCGGTACCACGCCGGCGAGGGGAAGGGTCCTTCTGGTGGGCGATGCTGCCGGTCTGGTGAACCCGATGCAGGGGGAGGGGATCGCCCAGGCCATGACCAGCGGACGTACCGCAGCGGAGACCGTTCTCCGCAGGCCGAGCCGCGCCGCCGAGGAATATCGGGCCAGACTTGCCGCAGAGCACCTCCCGTATCATCAGATCACCGCCGCGGTGCACGCCGGACTTGTCGGACGCCCACGGGCAACTGCAGCGGCCGCTCGCCTTCTCACAGCGGCAGGCCACGTAGACGCGCTCTCTGGTGGTTGGGCTGTTTTCTGGAACGAGCTCCTCGATGGTGCACCGCCAAACAGGCATCGTTCGGTGGCGAACGCGGTGACACATATCGGCCGAGCCATGACCGCCCGGAGTGCGGCGGCCGCATGGTTCAAGACGTCACTGGGATGAATCTCAGCGTTCGATCGGAGCGCTAAGCATTTGATGGAGATCACAGCTGGAGCAGTTGGCTCGAGGGAACCCTCTAGCTCACAGGGCGGGGCGACACTGGAGGCGTTTCCCACGTCCGGGTGACGCGGATTCTGCTATTGGGTTGCTACTGAATTCCACAGAAGAGGTGGAACTCAAGCGGAGCCACTGGAATGTCGACCCAGTTCCACCAGGCCCGATGGACATAGTGCGTCTATCAGGACGATCTGACTCCGACTTTTAATCCCAAGGTGCCGAGATCGAGACCCGGGCGGCCCACCACAATCCCAGTTCACGCCCTTGCACCTTCCTCGGCGAGGTTTGTGGGCTCTTCGGATTTCACCAGGGACTCCCCGCTGAAATCCGAAGAGCCCCATTGATCGGACCCAGGGATGCGTCCCAGTGGACCGTGGAGCGAGAATCTTGCAATGGAGATTCGACGGGTCCGATCCGGCGATCCAGAGGTGGAGTCGCTGCTGGTCGGTTTGAGCGACGAGTACGACGCTCGATACGGCGAGAACATCGAGATGACCAGAGCCAGCGAGGCCGAGTTCGACGCTCCTGCCGGGCTCTTCATCGTTCTCATGGACGGGCCGACTACTGCTGCGGGTGGCGGCTTCCGCCGATTCAACGAGAGCACATGTGAGGTGAAGAGGATGTGGACAAGTCCGCTCTACCGGCCGCGCGGATTGGCCACCCGGGTGCTGCAAAGCCTCGAAGACGCTGCTTGGGAAATCGGTTATGCCTACCTGATCTTGGAAACCGGCCCCCGTCAACCGGAGGCCGAGGCTCTCTATGCAGGTAGCGGATACTCTCGAATCGAGGCCTACGGTCACTATCCCGAGGCTCATGGTTTCCTCATCGATCTCTCTTGTCGTTGACCTCGCTTAATATCCCTATCGCCCGGACGGTGACGTCTAATCGTCCAGGTCATCCCAGCGGGACTGGCGGGAGGCGAAGCTACGAGAAGGATTCAACGAAGAGGTCGAAAATCTCCTCGGCGTCGTCGCCTGGCACGATTTCATCGATTGGCGGAATGAGGTTCAGACCCGGTTGACGACCGAGTTCGGCGGCTACGAACTCACCCAAGCCGACAGCTGCCAGAACTCGCTGAGGGTACCCGGGCGAGAGCGAACCTGCTGGCTTGCTCAGTCCGCGTTCAACGGCCTGTGAAAGTGCGTCAGGGACGTCTTCCGCCACCGAAAGGCCTCGAATAAGGCCGGTATCGACGTCAAGGATCATTACGGCAATTGTGACCGCTTGATCAACCACTCGAATGGAGTGCGAAACATCGCGGCTCATGACCATCCACGTGATGGGCGGCACGGGTTCGAGAATAGATGGTGAGGGTGAGGCTCGTATTGAGAGGCCCAGACCCCCGGCTCGAGTGATAGGGGGCAGGAGAGTAATGGGTCTGAGGCGGGCTGAAACGCCACATCCCACACGAGCGTCGAAGTCGACCTTCTGTCATGCTTGTGCGCAACTACGACAAGGGAGCATTTGCCATGACGGTTTTGATTGAGACTGTGTTTCCGGTCGGTGTCACCAACGAGTTACTCGATGCTGTTACCGACGAAATGGGCGTCGACGCCGAACTCCCACCCGGTGGTCGTGCACGTGCACTTCGAAAAGGACGGACGTTCTCACGGCGTCGACGTGTGGGACTCGGTCGAGGCCTATCAGTTGTTTGTCCAGTCGGCGCTTGTGCCAGCCATGGGCAAGGTTGCTGCGGCACGAGGCCTCCATCACATCGCTCGCTAGGCAAAGACCCCGGGACCGGTTCGCGGTCTTGGTGCACGCATAGACACGACGCACTGGGGCAGTGCAACCGGACAGAATCGAACTTTGCATGGCTTCAGATCACCGGCCAGTCGCTCATAGGCCCTAGCTCAAGGTTCTCAGGCGGGTGCTGCCTTGAGTGATGTTTCACCTCCCGGTGGGCGGCATGTTTGCTGTCATAGGGACCGCGGAGATGGTTCGCGGGATCGGGCTGGCGGTTCGCCGGGCCGTCCGTGTCGCCACATTGGGCACAGACGACCTCCCACTTGTGGCGATCCTCCAAAGAATGGTGCCAGCTGCCGTCTTCCGCCTCTGCCCAATCGAGGCGCAGGGGTCGTGCGTACGGGAAATGAGCCGCAGGTTCGGCCATGTCTAACGGTACGACCACGTGTAATGACGGTGGCGGACCAGCCCGGAGGGTACCCGAAAGTGCGGTGCGGGCTGCCGGGATAATGGGTCCGTGGCTTGACGTATCGACTTCAGCTGCTGACGATGGAGCTATAGCAAGCGGAGAGTCTTCGGCGGAACTGCTGCCAATCTTGTAGTCCAGGGAACTGACTTCGGCGCATTCTCGTGGACTTGCCTGAACGTCCCTTGTCGGTCTGGCACGGCCGATGATTGTGGTGACTCGTCCGGATAGGGATAGAGCGCTTCTCGCAGCAACTCGTTGGCCACGTCGGGTCCGTAGAACTGCGCTGTGTCGATGTGGTTCACCCCGGCGTCGACCACGCGACGAAGCACTCTCAGCGCAATATCTCGGTCCTTGGGTGGTCCAAAGACACCGGGACCGGGGAGTTGCATTGCACCAAAACCCATGCGGCGGACCGAGCGGCCACCGAGTAGGACAGATTCTTCTTCAGGCATGCACTTCGGTTTACCCGGAACGATCGTTTATCGGGACAACGCCCGATATGCCTCCACCCGGGTGACCGTTGCGCCGAATCCCGCCCCCTTTGCCGTCGAGGCGGTCGAGGGCGGCGGCGGGGCGGTGGTGAACCTGGCCGATGACCCAGAGGCCTTGGTCTGGCTCGATTCTCACGACGTCGGGGGTCTCGCACAGGCCCTCGCAGCCGCTCCGGGTGTGCGCTGGGTCCAGTTGCCTTCGGCCGGCGTGGAGTCGATGACCGAGGTGATTGACCAGACCCGAGTCTGGACCTGCGCCAAAGGTGCCTACGCCCGACCGGTGGCCGAGCACGCCCTGACCCTGACGTTGGCCGGGCTCCGCCTCCTGCCGACCCGGCTTGGCGCTCGCAGCTGGGGGGCGCAGGGCGGGACGAGCCTGTCGCGCATGTCGCTGGGGACTCAGCTGTCGGGCGTGACCGCATCCAATCGGCGCCGAATCTCCAACGTGTTCACACCAAGAGCGCCCAGCAGCACCGCCGCAGGATCTGGTGGTTGGAGAGTGAGGATCTGGGCCAGGACTTGCTCGGCCGTGAGTTGGAGCTTCCGGCGATTGGCTTTGGCCGCGTTCTCAAGCACCTTCTTTGCCGCTGGCGTCATGCGGAGGCGATCGCTCCTCATGACATCTCTGATCCTCGGCTTCTTCGGCACGGTGCGCATCGGCAGTGGGGGAGCGTCGGTGTTCGACCCCAGGCCCAATGCTCCCAGGGCTTCGTCATCGAGCGACTCGAGGGACTGACGAGCTTGCTGCAGGCTCACGCCTAACACGACTTCGATCGAGGAATCCTCCAACAAGGCGAGCAAAACGTGATCGGTGCCAGTTCGGCGATCACCTCGACGACGAGCTTCCTCAGTGGCCCGCAGATAGATGGCCCAGGCATGGTGCACCTCTGGCACGACGGATTCGGTGGTCATGAGGTCTCCTTGTATTTCGTGTGCACGGATTGGCGGGTGATGCCCAAAGCGTCTCCAATCTGTTGCCACGACCAGCCCTTTTCCCGGGCCAACGAGACCTGGTTCGCTTCGATCCTCTCAGCGAGGCGATGGAGCGCCAACGAGGCGCGAAGCCCGATTGCCGGGTCATCCGACGAGAGATGCGCGCTGAACTCTTCGATGTCCACGGATGTCAGTCTAAACTGACATCCGTTGGCCTGTCAACCTAAACTGACATGGCTGATCGTCACACCGAAGTCCCCCCGAATACCGGCTCGGGGTCTACCCCACTCGAGTCGCGGTGAGGAGGACGGTCTCGAAGGTCATGACGAACGAGCCGCCATGATCGTCGATCGCCGAGCCGATGGCTTCGAACAGGCGCCCTCGGACCGCTGGTTCGAGGGCGGCGTGGTCGCTCCGTGAGACAAGCTGATCCAGCCACTCATCCCGCTGGTAGACCCGCGTCCATGGGAACCACTCCTGTGTTGGCGCACCGAAGTCGGGCACCGCTGAGACGGCGTCGATCTCCGAGCCGAGGCCGGTCTTAAAGTCGGATAGCCGATCGGCCGCGTACCCTCGGAACAGGCGGTGACTACCGGCAGGCACGACAGTCGCGTACACACTCTCGAGAGCATCGGCCAGATCATCGGGCTGACACCCCGCGTTCCAGATCAAACAAAGCCTGCCCCCCGGTCGCAGCACAGAGGCCGCCTTCGCGGTGGCGATGGGCAGGTCGAGCCAGTGCCAGGCCTGCGCCGAAGTCACCCGGTCGAACGTGCGACCAGCAGCGTCCCAGCCTTCGAAGGCCGCAATCTCAACTTCGACACCGTGACCGCGGGCGATCTCCGCCATCCGTGGACCGAGTTCCACGCCCAGCACCTTGGCGCCACGCTGGGCAATCTGTCGTGAAGCGATTCCGGTGCCACAACCCACGTCGAGAACGTCGAGGCCCGCAGGCACCGGACCGAGCAACTCGTCTATCACCGCATCGGGATAGGTCGGCCGGAACCGGTCATATGCCTCGGCTTGCACGTCGAACAACCTCGAACGCTCCTGGGCCAGAGGGCGCGCGACCAAACGGTCGCTTTCGCTCGCGTCCACAGACGCCATCCTGCCCCAAATCGCCGGGAATGCGACACCCCACCAAAAGTGTGGCCCCAGCTAACTTTGTCGGGTGGACTCCGAAGTACTCGCACAGGAAATCTGTCACCGCATGAAGGAGGTGACCCCTGCCGGTATCGCCGTATCAACCGAAGGCGACCGCTTGGTCTTTCGTTCTTCCTACAGCGCCGGCAGAGCGGGTTCATACGCCTGTCAATGGCTCCATCGAGGAACGGGCAGCCTGTCGGAGCGAGTGCGGGAGGCAGCACGCCTCGCCTTTAGTGATCTTCAGGACTTTGTCGATGAGGAAACCACCGAGCCCTGGCCGGGCATGACAACGCCGCCCACCCCAGATGCGCGCATAGAAGCTAGATGCGTGATCGTCTGGTTCGGTGATCCGCAAGCGCCAGACTTGGCAATCACTCCGCTCCTGATTGAGGACCAGTAGGGGGCCATCATGAACAGCTTTCGGGCCGAGATGGTGGGATTCCATCGCGTCGTTCTTTGGCCCAACCGCTTGGTAATCGATGCACCTGTGAATCCCGCTCGTGGTGCTCCCCGGCGAACGTAGGGTGGCCGGATGCGAGTCACCGTTTTGGGAATGGGCAACATGGGTCGGGCTTTCGCCGGCAGGGCGATTGAGACTGGTCACCAGACGACCGTTTGGAATCGCACGCCGGGTCGGGTCGCCGACCTCGTGGCCAGCGGTGCGATCGAGTCCAACACGGTGACAGATGCGGTAGCGGGTGCTGACGCCGTTCTCGTCGTGCTCGCCGACGACGCAGCTGTCCTCGAGGTATGCCTGGGCGACGATGGTGTGTTGGCGTGGCTCGAGCCCGATGCCGTGCTCGCCAACGTCAGCACCGTCTCCCCGGAGACTGCTCGACGTCTTGCCGAGCTGGGCCCTGAGAATCGGGTCCTTGACGCTCCGGTGATGGGATCGCCGGCAATGATTGCCGGGGGTATGGGGAGGTTTCTCATCGGGGGCCCTGTCACAGCAATTGCCGCCATTGAACCGCTGTGGAGTGACCTTGGGTCCGGCTATACGCACTGTGGCCCTGGTGGAACGGGGGCCACCATGAAGATCTTGGCCAACTCGTTGTTGATTACAGGGGTCGCTTCGCTTGCGGAGGCCATTGCCACAGCCAGACGGCATGCAATCCCCGACGAGTTCCTCAGAACGCTTCTTGCCGACAGTCCGGTTCTCAGTCTTGCCAGCAATCTTCGGTTGGACAGTCTGCTCGATCCCACGCATCCAGGTTGGTTCTCGCCGGTGTTGGCCCGTAAGGACCTCCGCCTCGCCATCGACCTGGCTGAAGATGCCGGAGTTGGTGTGCGCATCGGACCCGCAACCGACGCCCTCTTGAGCACCGTTATAGATGCTGGCGGAGAGTGGCCAGATTTCACCGCGGTCATCGAAGCACTTTCCTGAAGGTTCAACGGAGTACACCAAGCGTCTCAGTTCGCTGCCGGACGGGAGTGACGTTGGCGCCCGGGTGGGCGACGCCTTATCGTGGCTTGGAGGGCCGGTGGTCACGCTGAGTTCGCCGTCCCGCTGCCAGCGCTCGGTAGTGTCCCGATATGCCTCCACCCCGGGTGACCGTTGCGCCGAATCCCGCCCCCTTTGCCGTCGAGGCGGTCGAGGGCGGCGGCGGGGCGGTGGTGGACCTGGCCGATGACCCAGAGGCCTTGGTCTGGCTCGATTCTCACGACGTCGGGGGTCTCGCACAGGCCCTCGCAGCCGCTCCGGGTGTGCGCTGGGTCCAGTTGCCTTCGGCCGGCGTGGAGTCGATGACCGAGGTGATTGACCAGACCCGAGTCTGGACCTGCGCCAAAGGTGCCTACGCCCGACCGGTGGCCGAGCACGCCCTGACCCTGACGTTGGCCGGGCTCCGCCTCCTGCCGACCCGGCTTGGCGCTCGCAGCTGGGGGGCGCAGGGCGGGACGAGCCTGTTCGGTGAGCGGGTGACCATTCTCGGTGGCGGCGGGATTACCCGGTCATTCCTCGAGCTGCTCGCCCCGTTCGAGGTCGAAGCCACCGTGGTCAATCGTTCGGGGAACGCGGTGCCCGGCGCTGCCCGTACCGTCGCAGTGTCCGAGCTCGACAGCACGCTGAGCAACGCACTGGTCGTCGTGTTGGCCTTGTCGCTCACCCCCGAGACTCGGGGGATTATCGGGGCGGAGCAACTCGGCCTCATGGAGCAGACGGCCTGGCTCGTCAATGTCGCCCGTGGGGGACACGTCGACACCGAAGCACTGGTCGAGGCTCTGCGGAAGGGGACCATTGCCGGGGCCGCGCTCGATGTGACCGACCCAGAGCCCCTGCCCGACGGCCACGCGCTCTGGGATCTGTCCAACTGCATCATCACGCCGCACACGGCCGACACCATCGAGATGGTGCTGCCCCTCCTCGCCGAGCGGATCCGCACCAACGTGGCCCACTTCGCCGCCGGTGAGCCCCTGGTTGGCCTTGTTGACTCTGAGGCCGGTTACTGATGAGCGCCGTGGATCACGTTCGAGCGGTCCACGACGGCGAGGTGGGGCGCCTCGCCGGGGCCAAACCCAACTCAAGCAAGACATCCATTCAACTGGCCGCTGGCAACTGCGGATATTGACCTATGAGCCATTCGTTGGCGTGAGATGGAGGACCACGTATTCGGCGGAGGAACCGGCCGTCGGCACCCTGGGACGTGCGAGAGGCGATCAATGGGCGGTTCGGTTCGGTGGCGACCCGTTTGCGCTGCTCATTCCCAGGCACGACCTCAGCGATGACATGCTCGGCGACCTGACGTCGGCTATCAAGCAGATCAGAGTTCAGACATGACGGAACGGAGACCACTACGGCTGGAGATCGAAAAAGGCATCGCCGTCATCACCCTCGATCGTCCTGAGCGGCGCAACGCTTTCAACGGTGCCATGGGTCTCGCCTTGGGTGAGGCCTACCGAAGCTGTGACGCTGACGACTCGGTTCGAGTCGTGGTGCTGACCGGGACACCGCCCGCCTTTTGCGCGGGTGCGGACATGTCAAGCGGCAGCGACACCTTCGCTCGCCCCGAGGAGCCGGGTACGTTCAGCGCGGCTGGCGTGGACCCGCCGGCGTGGAAGGTTCGCAAGCCAGTCTTGGCGGCCATGAACGGTCATGCCATAGGAATTGGCTTGACTCTGGCCTTGCAATGCGACCTGAGGGTGGTAGCGGCCGACGCGAAGCTCGGGATCGTCCAGGTGCGTCGTGGCGTCATGCCCGACGCTTTCTCGCACTGGACGTTGTCCCGGATCGCAGGCCTTGCGAATGCCGCTGACCTCTTGTTGACCGGGAGAACCTTCGACGGCACTGAAGCGGTCAGACTGGGTCTGGCGTCTCGGTGCCTTCGGGCCGACGAAGTTCTCCCGGCCGCCCTCAAAATTGCCCAAGACATCACTGAGAACACAGCCCCGGTCTCAGTTGCTGTTTCCAAGCGGCTTTTATGGGACGCGATGGAACTGGACCGAAAGGAGGTAGGGCGGCTTGAGACCGCACTACACCATCACCTCATGGGCCGATCGGACGCCGTTGAGGGCGTCACTTCGTACATTGAGCACCGTGCGCCGGAGTGGAGCCTCACGGTGGGCGACGACTATCCCCGTTCGCTCGCAGATGACGGCCGGGGAACCTCTGGCAAGTGAGACCGAAATACCTTTTTCGAACTGTGCGCGCTCGCAGCCTGAACGTGCAGCACGCCCGAGGCATCACCGGATCCCGAGTGACCCTCTCCGGGCCGGGTCGCCCGAACCCCCTTCCGCGCGACGTGCCGGCCCCGAGCCTCTCCCTACGGGAACGAACCAGTACGAGATCGTGAGCGTCGTTTGGCTTCGAGTAGCGAAAATCCTGTCGAGTACGTCTCCATCAGCTAATCCGACAACATGCTCATGTCCAAAATCAGGGTGGGCCAGCTGAACCCGGACTCAGCTCCCGCACCGCCGGGGTCGCCGGTTTCGGCGTCGTAGAACTCCCGGAATCCGTGGGCGTCGATCAGGCCGGCCAACTGGTCGCGTGCCCGTCGGGCCTCGGCCCACCGCCCGAGACGGGCCGCCAGCAGGTAGGCCCAGTAGACGGTCGCGCCCCAGACCGCGTTGCCATTCCATTGGACGAACGCACCGACACCGCTACCTGGCGAGAGGGATCCGGCTGCAAAGCCGTGTTGCCCCCACATCGCCCCATTTCGACGGAGGTGGCGCTCGGCCACTCTGCTGGAGAGCCCCGACTCGGCGAGGGCGCGGCTCGCAGCTGGGATCAACCCCATAGCCCCGATGCCATGCAGCTGGCGCGACCCGGTGAGGTCATAGGCAACGAAGATCTGCCCTTGTTCCCACCACAGCAGTTCGGCGACGTCCAGCGCCACGGCCTCGGCCATCGCTTCGGCCTCCCTCGCCTCGAGTCCGCGACCTCGGGCCCGGCAGGCGCTGGCGACCTCTTCGAGGGCCAGCAGGTACCAGCCGCACATCGTCGGGTCGTACACCACGAACCCGTGCCCCATGGCGAGGGCCGCCTCCGGCGCCATGCCGGACGCTCGGCACGAAATGGTGAGTTCCTTCAGCGAGGCGATCGAGGCGCTCAGGCTGTTCGGGAGCAAACGCTCCATGAGCGCACTCCCCTCGGTCCCCGTCTCGAATGGGTGCAGCACCGCTGGCAACGACCGGCTGCCAACCGACCGAGACTGCGCCAGCGCGCGCGAAATTGGATATGGCCTCGTCAAGGAGGGGGTCGGCTGGCGCGCCGAGGGCCAGCGAGAGTCGTGCCGCGGCGTAGGCGGCGGTGGGCGGATCGATGAACGGGGTTCGATCCCCGTCGAACATGGGTCCGAAGAGCTTCTCGATGAAGTGCCGGTGTTCCTCGGCCCCAGGGACATAGCGTTGATGGGACAACAGCCCGTCCCGCAGCCGGTTCGCCCGGTAGAGGGTCGTCAACTCCTCAATGGCAGCGTCGGGGTCAAGATGGAGAAGCGCCAAGGCGTGATACCCGCTGTCCCAGGCGAAGAGCGCGGGGTAGCGAGCAGTGTCCGGCACATGAAATGCCCCGCCGAAAGCTTCAACCCGATGGTCCCGGAAGAGCGCGGCGCAGCGTTCGCTCAGACTGGCTGGCACTGCGCTGTCTCACTAAGCCGGCACTGCACTGTCTCACGAAGTGGGAGATCAATCGAGCGAAGTCTCATCACCGTTCGGACGTCAACGTTCAGCCCATCGCGGCTTCCGGCTCGAGCTTAGGAGCGACTGCGTCCCATTCGAAGACGGTGACGGGCCGTCGCCAGCGCGGCGGCCTGGTCCGAAGTGGCAGACGCCACCTCCGCCGGAAATCGTGAGGTGCGTCAGGGACTCTCCGCCTTGCTTGAAGGCCGAACCTTGAGGACGCTCAGCGTCATGTTGAACCTGTCCAAGCTCTTCGGCTCGGGCTGAAACCCGTTACCGATTCGGGGCCCCTTACAGCAGGTTCTGAAGGAGCCGAGTCTGAGGCTGTTGGACGATCGTATGAGGAGCAGCGATCGCTGCCTTCTGGACGCTGTGGTGGCTCACGAGTCCCACCAGTGTCACGGCCACTGAGGCAACGGTAACCGCTCCGCCGGTGACAGCTTGAATCATCCCCGAGACCCCCGAGGGCAGTAGGACGCCGGCCGAGGTGAGTAGGCCGACGAGGAACAACGCTACAGAGCCGAGGTAGGTGATCCATCCGGGCAGATTGGAAAAGGTCAACGTCGTTGCCGGAGGTTGTGGAGGCTGAGGAATATCGAGCGGCACAGTCGCCAGAGGTACTGTCGCCAAGGCCACTGCAGCCGGAGCAGCGGAAGATGTGTCGTTCATGAAAGCCCCCTCCTGATCGACCCCAATCTTCGGGATTCTTCGCTGGCCTTCAGTGGGCCGCATCTGAGGACCAGCACCAAAGCAATAGCAAACAAGGATTACCCGCACGTTGCATCGCCGTTGCAGGTTGGCCGATGCGGGTTCGGCGCCTGGAGAACAAGTCTGAAGTGCACGACACATCCAATCGAGGTGTCAAGCCTCAACAGAATGGAATCTGTCAAGCATCAACCGAACCTCCTCCAATGGGTCGACCGAGGTCGTTGGCTCACCGGGTCGTCGCGCGGACCGTCTGCAGCTGCACAGTGAAGCTGTACAGAGTTCTCGGGACCCCGCCGGCAGGATTACTTGACAAAGTCAATCAACTTTATGATGATCGCTTCGATCGTCGAACCGGCTTTTTTTGGGGCCGTCCATCGAGGAGAACCGCTATGACCGCCGTTGCATCGAGCGTGAGGCTGCAGATCACTCCGTTGACCGGCTGCACGGGTGCCGAAATCAGCGGAGTGGACCTGCGCACGAGCATCTGGACGCAGCGATCGCTACGGCGACCAGCACCGCCTTATTCAGCGAGTGACGCTGAAGGGCGAACGCCGATAGTGATGCCGTCTGGGCCTACGGTCACCACAGTGGAAGGTGCCGCCTCGTGGCGGAACCTGCGTTCTCCCATGGGCAGCCATCGGAGCAAGAAAGGTCGAAGTGATGGGATTTCACTTTTCACGTCGTAGCTTTGCCGAAAGGGCTTCGACGGGGGCATTCATCCTCCATTCCGGATTGGACAAGTGGGGCGGTCCGCCCGAGCAGGCTGCAGGCGTGCATGGCATGGCGGCAGGGGCCTTCCCGTTCCTCAAGTCCATTCCGCCCGAGCGGTTCCTCCGGGTGTTGGCTGCCGGCGAGGTTCTCACGGGAGCGCTCCTCCTCTCGCCCTTCGTCCCCGATGCCGTGGCGGGCGCGGTCCTCACCGGGTTTTCGGGCTCACTGCTCGCCATGTACGCCCGCACTCCTGCCCTGCACAAGCCGGGCAGCCCCTGGCCGTCCCCGGCCGGGATCGCGGTGAGCAAGGACGTGTGGATGCTGGGCATCGGCCTGGGGCTGCTGGCGGGCGCCCGGAAGACACACGAACCTCCAGCAGTCCCCGAGTAGCACTCGGAGACGTGGGCCCCAGGCCGCCGCCCCGCCCGCAGCGACGGGAGGCAGTCGACGGGCCACCCGAGACCACCGCAAGGAGGACGTCCGTCAGAAAGCCTACTAATATGATCGGAAATAAAGCATTCCCGCCAGCGGAGGAGAGCACATGTCAGTACGCGACGAAGTACTTCAGGCCAACGAGGAATATGCCGGCTCCTTCGGCGAACGATCGGCCTTGGCCCTGCCTCCGGCGCGTCGCTTCGCCATTCTCACCTGCATGGACGCCCGTCTCGATCCGGCGAAGTATGCCGGGTTGAGCGAAGGCGACGCCCATGTCATCCGCAATGCGGGTGGTCGCGCCAGTGACGACGCCATTCGATCACTCGTGATCTCGTACAAGCTGCTGGGGACCCAGGAGTGGTTCGTCATCCACCACACGAATTGCGGGATGGAGTTCTTCACCGATGACGTGATCCGCGGGTTGCTGGCCACCAGCCTGGAAACGGCGGAATTGGGTCCCGACGGCTTCCACGATGTGGGTGCCGGTCCCGGTTCCGCAGAGGCCAAGTACATCGACTGGCTCACCATCAGCGACAACGCGGCGAGCGTGACCGAGGACGTCTCCCGCATCAGGTCCCACCCGCTGGTGCCGGGGCGGATCGCGATCTATGGGTACATCTACGATGTCACCACCGGTCGTCTCGTTGAGGTTCCCGATGCGACCAAGGCGGGGGAGCCCACCTGATCCGTGGGGAATCCCCGGGCCTGGTGGGGTGTTGTCATGTTTGAGGATGTGGTCGGCGACGGAGCCAGACCAAGTAAGGAAGAGGGCATTCGATGACAACAACGTACGACTTCGCGGCCACGGCGGCCGACGGAAGCGAGGTGTCCTTGGCTGACTACGAGGGCAAGGTCCTGCTCATTGTGAACGTCGCGAGCAAGTGCGGGCTGACGCCGCAGTACGAGGGGTTGGAGTCGCTCTACCGGGACGACAAGGACCGCGGTTTCGAGATCCTCGGGTTCCCGAGCAACCAGTTCAAGGAGCAGGAACCGGGTACGAACGACGAGATTCAAGCCTTCTGCAAGACGACCTACGACGTCACCTTTCCGGTCTTCGCCAAGGTCGACGTGAACGGGCCGGACGCTGTCCCCCTCTATCAATTTCTGCGTGCGCAGGCGCCCGGTGACTTCGGCCCGCAGTACGGCGATTTCTACAACGCCATTTCGAACATCCGACCCGAAGGGGACGGGACCGACGAGGTGAAGTGGAACTTCACCAAATTCCTCGTGGGCCGGGACGGAACTGTCATCAAGCGGTACGAGCCCCCCGTGGCGCCGGCCGACATCGAGGCGGACCTTGAGCATTATCTCTAGGCCGACACGCCCTCGTGTCCTGGCACCGCTGCCATGACCCGGACGCCGCTGTCGATCCTCGACCTGGCCCCCATCAGGCGGGGCGAAACTGCAGGTGACAGTTTCGCCGCCAGCGTGGTTCTCGCGCAGCAGGCGGAGGAGCTGGGCTACGAACGGGTCTGGTATGCCGAGCACCACAACATCGCGGGCATCGCGTCGTCGGCGACGAGCGTCCTGATCGCTCACGTCGGTGCGCACACGAGGACGATCCGTCTGGGCGCAGGCGGCGTGATGTTGCCCAACCACGCGCCCCTGACCATTGCCGAACAGTTCGGCACGCTTGAAGCAATGTACCCGGGGCGGATCGACCTCGGCCTGGGCCGGGCTCCGGGTTCAGATCAGAACACGATGTACGCGCTCCGCCGCGACCCGCGCTCGGCGGACACCTTTCCCCAAGACGTCCTCGAACTGCAGGGCTACCTCGGCGCAGAGACAAGGGTGAGGGGCGTGGACGCCGTGCCCGGCAAGGGCTCTCAAGTTCCGCTTTACATACTTGGATCGTCACTCTTCGGAGCGAAACTGGCCGCGGCCCTCGGGCTCCCGTATGCGTTCGCGTCCCATTTTGCTCCGGCCGCCCTGATGGAGGCGATCGCCGCGTACCGGGAGCACTTCCGGCCGTCCGCACAGCTCGAGCAGCCCTACGTGATGGTCGGGGTGAACGTCATCGCCGCCGACACGGTGGCCGTCGCCCGCGAGCAACTGCAGGACATTCGGCGGATCCGGGCCGTCAGCCTGCATGGACGACGATTCGGTGTCCAGGACCACGATGTCACCGACGAGCAGGCCGACGAATTACTTGCGGCCGGTGTGTCGGCACAGGTGGACCACATGCTGACGTACACCGCGGTGGGTACACCGGGCGAGGTGCGTGACTACCTGGACGATTTCGTCCGGGTCACTGGAGCCGACGAGCTCATCACCGTGCACCAGGTCCCGAGGAGTGAAGGACGGCTGCGCTCGGTCATCCTGTTGGCCGATGCGATGGAGGGCGTCGCCGCGTGAGAATTCGGGCGGGCCTCGTCGTGCCGCGACGGCCCCTTCCCGAGGTGATCGACGCACCGGATCCGGCTTATGATCGATAACCCCGATCGGATTTCCGCTCTTCGAGGAGGACGGCCGTGACCATCGACCAGTCAGTGCAGCTTCGTTCTCGGCGTCTGACGGGCCGCATCGGGGCCGAGATCTCCGGGCTGGACCTTGCCGATCTCGACGACGATCAGGTCGTCGCTCTTCGCCATGAGTTGCTGGCGCACCGCGTCGTCTTCTTCCGCGGCCAGACCATAGATTCGTCGGAGCACGTGGCTCTCGCCTCTCGGCTCGGCCCGTTGACCCTGGGGCATCCCACGCTGCCTCAGCTGACCGACGATCGCGAGGTCTTCGATCTCGATTCGATCGCCGGTGCCAGCGCCAATCATTGGCACACCGATGTCACCTTTGTCGACCGGCCGCCGATCTTTTCGGTGCTGCGGGCGCTGATCATCCCCGAGGTCGGTGGCGACACCCTGTGGGCCAACACGGTGGCGGCCTACGGTGACCTGCCCGACGACTTGCGCCAATTGGCCGGCCGCCTGGTGGCGGTGCACTCCAACGGGCACGACTACGGTCGGGTTGACGTGGCCAAAATGCGGGGCAAGCTACGCCCCGAACAACTGGCCCACCTGCAGGCGTTCGTCTCGGAGGTCTACGAGACCGAACACCCCGTCGTGCGCCTCCATCCCGAGACGGGGGAGCCCGCGCTGCTTCTCGGAGGCTTCGCTCAGCGGCTGGTGGGCCACAGCCTCGGCGAGTCCCTCGACCTCATCCGCATCCTGCAGGCGTACGTCACCAGGCCGGAGAACATCGTGCGCTGGCACTGGGAAGAGGGTGATGTCGCCATATGGGACAACCGCGCCACCCAGCACTACGCCATCGCCGACTACGGCACCGAACGCCGCCGGATGCAGCGGGTCACCACAGCCGGGATCCCCGTGGTGGGCCTCGACGGCCGGACGAGCCAGGCACTGCAGGGCGACGCCGGCCGCTACTACCTCGAAGCCTGAACCGTCTGCTGAATCTCGGTGGTCCACGGGCTCGAGCGTCTGCAGGAGGCCGCTCAGGCGGACGAAATCATCGTGACCACCATTACGCATAGCCACCATGACCGCCTGCGATCCTTTGCGCTGCTGGCCCACGAGTGGAGCGACTGATGCCGCTCCACCGGGCCGATGGCGAACGAGCTAGTGGTTCTCTCGGCGCACACCGCCGCTCGCGGAAACCGGCTCGTCATCGTTCAGCTGTCGGGCGAAAATGTCGATCACAGCCTGACTCACCAGCCGGTCTCCCTCGGGAGTGAAGATATCGACACCGAGGGCACGCGAGAGATGTTCATGGAACAACGGGATGGTGGTCGCCATGGCGGCGAGTAAGGCGGCCCGGACGTTGCTCAGTGCGGCCGCCTGTTCGGGATGGAGGCCATCGACCCGGACCAGTCGGCGTGCAGTCATGGTGACCATCTCATCGAAGATCGGCGCGGCCGTCGGAGATCCGTCGGCCAGCGACCGTGCTGCATAGCGCCAGAGTTGTTTTGAGCTCTGGAACGAGAGGGCACCGGCGCTCGGGGTCTCGTGCATCGAGGTATTGAGACGGTGCAGAACCTGGAAGGCGTGGTTGTCACATGCCGCGCGCAGCTCGACCTTCGATCCAAAGTGATGCCGGAGCATCCCGTGTGAGACACCGGCGGTGTGCGCGATGGTGCGAATTGTCGTCCGCTCGTACCCCTCCTCGCCGAAGTGCTTGAGAGCGGCTTCGCGGATCCGGACACGAGGGCTGATGTCCTCGACACCTGGCGCTGACTCATCAATATCGCCCTTGGAGGGACTGGGACCGTCCGTCGCGAACGGCGAAACCCCACCTGAGGGCTGCAATTCGTGTGGTCCAATCGAGCTGCCTGGTGTCACGGCGCCGTCTCCCGTTGGCCTCATGCATGAGTGGCAGGAACCATCCATGAGCCTGGGAGCCCGAACTCCCAGGCCACAATAACGATGTTTCCGATCATCTTTACGCAAATACTGACCATCCGCATCGGGACAGCTGGAGGCCTGGTCGGCCTCGTGGAACAAGCTCTCCTTCAACCAGGGCTCACCCAAGCCGGGCGGCGCCAAGCCCGGCCTCACCGCTGCCGTCACGGGCATCTGCAACGCCAAGACGCATGCCTTCGTCCTGACCCGGACCAGCCAGGTGGTGGGCGGCCCGTTCAAGGGCTTCACCGGTCTGTGGCACCTCACGGGCACCTTCGTGCCGAAGGGGTAGCGCTACGCCGGCTGCCGCCGTTCCAGCTCGTCGCGCTGCTCCAGGCTGCCGTCGGCATGCCGAGCGAACCGACCGGCCTGGCGCGGCTGCACCGGGTCGTCGGTGGGCCAGGGCCATCCCCCGAAGCCAGTCGTCTGGTAGTCGAGGACCGCCCTCTCTATGCCGGCGCGATCGTTCATCACGAAGGGCCCGTACTGGGCGACGGGCTCACCGATGGGCCGACCTTGGAGGATGAGCACCTCGGCGCCAGCGGCCCCGGCGGTCACGGTCACCGGCTCGTCGGGACGGACGACGACCCCCGTTGACGCCGCGACGGGGTGCTGCGCCACCGAGACGGCACCCTCGAAGACGTAGAGCGTGCGAGTGGTGTCAGTCGACGCCGCGGGCGGGACACGCCACCGGGCGAACGGCTCGAGGACCAGATGCCAGATGGCCAGATCGGAATCGGCGCGCGACGCGTAGGAGTCAGGTGGCGCCGCCAAGGGGCGAATCCCCTCGATGGTCCCGGCGATCACCGTCAGCTCACCGCGACGGCCATCGTCGTCGGCCAGCGCCAGGCGGGGGATCTCCTCGTTCCACTGCATCGTGAAGTAGGGGTCGACCATCTTGTCCTCCGACGGCAGGTTGAGCCAGATCTGGAAGAGCTCGGTGGTGTTGGGACCCGTGCGGTCGAGCAGCGGGAACATCTCACAGTGGACGATGCCCGACCCCGCCGTCAACCACTGGACGTCGCCGCGGCCGAACCGGGCCGTGGCACCGAGTGAATCCGAGTGGTCGATGAGACCTTGCCGGACGAATGTGACCGTCTCGAAGCCGCGGTGGGGGTGCTGGGGAAAGCCCGGCACGATGCTGCCGTGGTACATGCTCCATCCGTCCGCTCCCGAGAAGTCCATGCCGATGTCGCGCGCTTCGAGCGACGCGTCAGGTCCCATGTGCTCGTTCGCCGCCGGGTAACGATCGAGATGATGTACACAAAAGAGGAAGGGATCCGCCGTCCCCCATTGCCGACCCAGGGGAACGGTTTGGAGAACCGGATCGCTCATGAACTCGAGCCTAATCATGGTGGGTCCTGGTTCGGCGCGGCGGTCTGACGGAGAGAAAAGACCAACATCCAGAGGCCGGTTCTGTGTGCCGTGAAGTGCCTGCCGATTTCAGCGCCGTCGGAGCCAGCGCCGATGCTTCGGGTCGCGCAGCGAGGCCCAAGCGTCCTTCCAGGACCCCTCCGATTCCCGCTGACGCTGACGTGCCTCGGCGACGAGACGCCCGGCCTCGAATACGACGGCGGGCGCCACCGTGAAAGACGAGTCATCAGCCCACTGCTCGCGGAGCCACTCCTCGGCGGCCACCGCGTCATGGTGTTCCCCCAGGACGGTCTGGACGCGCTCAGCGGCAGATCCCGTTCGCCGCGCGGGCGCGCCGATGATCGGGGTCGCCGCCTCCGCTGCGTAGCGGAGCTGCTTGGACCTAATCCGGATGCGGTGGAGCTGGGCCGGCGTCGGATCGGAACCGGCTCGCCGCACCTGTCGACGCACGGCCCGCCAACGATCGGCGACCAACGGTGGCAGGACGTCAGCGGCTGACCGCCGTGCCTCCCTCTCGGCTCCCGACGCCAGCGGCAGCAGCTCCGAGCCGGCATGAAGACGGTCGACGAGGTTGACGTAGCGCGCACTGGCGAGCACGTCCGCCAGCCGTCGCGCCGCCTCGAGGCGTTGCACCGCGAGCCGCTGACGCATCGCGGGAGGAGCGTTGGAGAGGGCTTCGTCGAGGACGTCCCGATCTCGCAACTCGCCCAGGGCGGTGCCCAGCCATTGCAGGTCGTCCCGGACGTGCCGGAGCCAGAGCGGGTCGAGAACGGCGCCAAAGGTCTTCAAGTCTGAGCGGAGTCTCCTGGTCGCCACCCGCGCCTGATGGACGTCCTCTACCGGCGGCCGGGCGGGATCGAGCCGCAGCTGCCAGTCGTGGGCGACGAGGCGCTCGAAGCCGGCGCGGAGAGAAGCCAGGACCACATCGCCCACTGTCGACCTCGCGTCCAGGGCGTGGAGCGATGGGGACTGACTCGGGAGGTCGAGTGCCTTGGCCAGTTTCGGGTCGTTCTGGAGTCGAGCTCCGGCCTTCTCGAGTCGGCGGAGGACCTTCCGACCTTTCCAATGAGTGTCTCGAAACTCCACCTCGACTTGGCGGAACCGCGTTCCGCTGCGGGGACCGCCCACGACGAGCACCACGTCGTCGTCGAGTTCGGCGAGGTCGCGCTTGCGGTCGTCGCGCAGGAGCAGCCGGTGACGGGTTGTTTCGAGGATCGTCAAGGGACGCAGCGGCGCGTGCCGGACCACGCCGCGCAAGACCGCCAGCGCCTCTGTTGGCACCTCGTGGCTCGAGCCGGTCCACGTGACCTCCGTGCGTCGCAGGGCCGGTCCGCGCGACGGCAGAGGCAACTTCAGCGTCCAGGTGCCATCGTCCCGATCACCGGTGCTCCGATGCCGTAGGGTCATCCCCTGTCGCCACAGCCGATGGTCGACCGTGTCGAAATAGCGCGACACCTGATGTTCTTCGGGGAGCCGGACGCTCCCGCCAACCAGCGGACGCAGATCAGGTAGAACAAGAGCAAGGGGCGCCTCAAACTTGACTTCTTGCTCGAGCGTGCCGTTCTGTCCCATAGGAGTCCTGTACCCAGCCGGGTAGGAGCCATGCCGGAGCCGGAGCTACCGATTCACTGCGTGCTCGAGCTGAGCCTTCGTCATTTTGGACCTGCCGGTGACGCCCTTGCGCTTCGCTTCTTGATAGAGCTGGTCACGGGTCCGACCGCCCGCTCCGCGGTGAGAGCGGAGGCCACCCCGACGACCCGATGAGATGTCTTTCGTCGAATCCTCGCTCTGCGCTTTGGACTCTCCGTGGCGCGCCCGTTCCTTGTTGACCGTCCGCGCTGCGATCTCTTCGGCCAGATCTTCCGATTCGCCCCGTCGCTTCAGGCCGCCTTTGATGTGCTGGTACTGCCGCTCCCTTTTCGCGCTCCACGCCTGCTGTGGCATCGTAGGGTCCTCCCGGGTCCCTCTGGCGATCACTCCCGTCGCCTACCGGTGGGTGGGATACCCGGAGTCCCTCAACCGAAACGAGCCAACGGCCTCTTCATGGGACGCTCGGATTCGGGTGCTGACGGTGTGTCGAGCGGTTATGAATTGCCCGGTTGCCGGCCGGCGTGGGTGCAGCCACCCAGGCCTTCATCGGACTTCCTCCCGTCTCCGATCTGCTCCGATCCTGTCTGCGATCGGGAGCACGAACCACAGGGCCACGAAGCACCCGGTCACCAACGCGGCGAGGAGTGCCGTCGGCCAGTTCATGCCGACGAAGAGGAGGACCATCCAGACGGCGACGCACACCGCGAGCGCAACCATCCCCAGCCCGACGATCGCCTGCGTATTGGCGTATCGCAGCAGCCGCCCCTTCTCGTGTCGACGGAATACCCAGCGGTGGTAGGCAACCGGACTCACGAGCAGCGCGACAGCCAAGGCTGCGCTGAGGAGGCTCACCCGGTAGAGGCCTCGTTCGAGCGCGTCGAGCTGCTTGAAGCGCATGGTGAACGGCAGGGAGAGCAGGAATCCGAACAGCACCTGCACACCGAGCCCCGCGACGCGGAGTTCCTGCAACAGATCGCTCAGGTTGCGATTGTTGCGTTCCGATTCCGATTCGCCTGTCTCGCTTGCGCTGAGCTCGGACCCGTCCACGCTGCCTCGGTTTCGTCCATCTGATCCGAATGGATCGGTGACGACAGTATCCCCGGGGGCGCCGACGAGCGACGCGTCGCGAGAGCGAGCCGATCCTTCTCCCCTCCACGCGTGGTCGGGCACTTCGACATCGACCCGTCAGAGCATGGTCCTCGGCTGCGCGGAAGACGTCACCCTGACGGGCAGCGTGTGTGGCGGGGTGTCCGAGGGTAGATCCGCAGCAATGGACCGCGAGAAGAGGATACGAACGAAGATGCCAACAACACGGAAGAATGTCGCCACACGGGCGGAAGGGCGACCGCCCGAGGAGGCGGCGAGCGAGAACCCCGCAGAGCAGGCTGAGGCCATCCTGGAGGATTCCGAGGACCGCCTGGACCAGGGCGCACGTCGGTCGGCCGCGACCGAAGCGGCGAGCGGTGTCGTATCCGATGGATAACGATGTGAAGTCCGGGTAGAGATACCTGCAATGGCACTCTCTCGTCGACTCGCCCGTCCGTTGCTCGCGTCAATCTTTGTTGTGGGGGGATGGGATGCCTTCTGGAATCCGGCGGGGAAAGCCAAGAAGGCCGAAGCAGTCACAGAGCCCCTCGCCGAGAAGGCTGGTGTCAACGGCCTCGATACCGAGACCTTTGTGCGCGTCAATGGTGCGGTCCAGATCGGTGCTGGGGTGCTCCTGGCCATCGGGAAGTTCCGAAGACTCGCTGCGCTTGCTCTGATCGGTTCAATCGTTCCCACCACCTATGCCGGCCATCGATTCTGGGAGGAGTCGGACCCGACCACCCGGAGCCAGCAGAAGATCCACTTCCTCAAGAACGTGGGTCTCTTGGGAGGGCTGCTCTTGGCCGCCTTCGACACCGAAGGCGAACCGTCCCTGGCCTGGCGAGCCAAACGGCAAGCACGACAGCTTGAATCCGCCGTTGCAGTGAGCAGAGCGAGGGGCCAACGGAAGGCACGTCGCGCTCGAGTCGGCCTGGCCCCGACCGTGGCCCAGGTATCGAAGTCGGGCCAGCAGACGATCCGGCGAGGGCGTGCCGCGGGTCGGCGTACCGGACAGCGACTCGGTGCGGCCGGTCACGACCTTGCGGAGAAGGTGGCTCCCAGCCCCGAGGCGCTCAGTCGCGTGCATGAGGCGGTCGCCGACACGGTCAAGGGTTCGAGTGTCTCTGCGACGCAGGCGGTCCAGCAGGCCGCCTCCTTCGTCTCGGACGCGGCTCGTCAACTTGAGCCACTGACCCGTAATGGTTCGCATTCGACCGTCGATGCGATCGTCCCCTACCTCGCGTCTGGTGCCGATCGGACGACGGAGGCTCTATCGAAGTTGCGAGAACATCTGCCGACCGACTGAGTCCGAGATTTCTTGTGGAATTCACGTAAGGCGACTCTCGTCTCCTCGAGCGCAGTCGCTGCACGCAACGTGAACGACTGACGACGTTCAGCAGAAATTTGGCCGTTGACATGCTGTTTGCACGCGTTAGCCTTACCGTCCATGCCAGGCACGATTGATAAAGCGGCCGAAGTCGTTGGAGATGCTGTCGGTACCGTCGAAGGGGCGGCTGCGGTGGCGGGATCGAGAGTCCGACAGGGTTTGAATGAAGCCGCGACCGCGATCGGGTCTTCGCAGGTTGCCGGAAGCGTCGAAAAGCAAGCGCGTCCTCTCAAGAAGGCCGCCGCAAAGAAGGCCAAGAGCATCAAGAAGACGATCAAGAAGCAAGCGACCATCGCCAAGCGCAAGGCCACCACCGCCAAGAAGGTGGGCAAGAAGCAAGTGGCCGTTGCCAAACGACGGGTCGCGGGCGGCGAGAAGGCGCCCCAGAAGAAGGCGACTGTCGCCAAGCGCAAGGCCACCACGGCCAAGAAAACGGCCAAGAAGCAGGTCGGCGTCGCCAAGCGCAAGGCCACGACGGCCAAGAAGACCGCCAAGAAGCGCGCTGTGGTCGCCAAGAAGGCGGCCAAGAAGCAGGTCGGCGTCGCCAAGCGCAAGGCCACGACAGCCAAGAAGACAGCCAAGAAGCGGGTCACCGTGGCCAAAAAGGCCGCAAAGAAACGCGCTCCGGTCGCCAAGCGCAAGGCCACGACGGCCAAGAAGACAGCCAAGAAGACAGCCAAGAAGAGGGCTCCCGTCGCAAAAAAGGCAGCAACGAAGCGGAGCTGACTCTCTCTTTTCACATCGCCCGGGCATCCCGGCCATGACACGGGCGGCGCAGAGCGGGCTTCGCTCTACGGCTCGTGAGACCCGAAGGCCTATCGGGCCAGCCGCTCCGACTTCACTGCAACCCCAGGTCCCAAAAGGTGAACGTTGCGCGAATTTCACGCGATGAGTTGGTTATCTGCGCAGCTAACGTACATGGCCCATGGAGCCCGCCGAGGACGTGAGCGATCCCATTGACTTCCGGATGGCCCAACTCTTCGCGCTTGTCTCCGAGTCCTTGGCCGGGGCGACCGAGGCGCTGCTGAGCAACGACATCGCAACCGCGTTGAAGGTCGTCGACGGCGACCAGGTGATCGACGATCTCGCGGCGGAGGTCGAGCTCTTGGTGTGGGAACGACTGGGCAACGAGCCGCTGCCTTCAGCCACCTTGCGCCACCTGGTCGGCGTCCTCCTGATCGTCCCCGAGCTCGAACGTAGTGGCGACCTGGCTGAGCACATCGCCCAGCGAGCCGCCAACAACCTTGGGGCTGAGATGAGCCCGCTCAGTCGAGGCATCGTGCAGCGTATGGCCGAGGTCGCTCTCGAGATGTGGCGGGTCGCTGCTGACGCCTACGGCGACCGTGCCGCGGATGCTGCCTCACTGTCCGAGGACGACGAGGAGATCGACATCCTGCACGACCGGTTGACGGGCGAGGTTGCCGGCGGGACCATGCCGCCTCCGACCGGCGCGCAGGTCACACTCCTGGCGCGGTTCTACGAGCGCATCGGGGACCATGCCGTGAATCTCGCCCGCCGGATCGAAATGCTGCACGGTGCAGCCTGAGGACTCCGGGGCGGAAGAGCGGCGCTGGGAGCGATCACAGGAAATTGAGGAGCTGGCACCATCCGTCCATGCCGTCGGACAGCGTGACGCGGGCCGCCGCCTTCGCACTGTCCGACGCGTGACTCATGGCGCATGAATGGGCGGCACGCTCGAGCAGCTCGACGTCGTTGTCCCCGTCGCCGATGGCGAGGACTTCGGTGGGGTCAAGATCCCGGTAGCGGCAATAGGCCTCAACGCCGCTCCATTTGCTGACCCCTTTGGGGGCCGAGTCGAGCGTCCAGCCCCCGAAGACCTTGTCCTGAAAGACGTTGACCATTCCGGTGCAGCCGAGCGCCGCGAGCCCGTCTCGTACCTGGTGGAGTGCCGCTGGTTCCGGGCAGGCCACGACGGAGAAGGCGAAGACGGGTAGGGAGGCGACCAGCAAGGGCAGATCCGTGACCAACGTGAGCTGGGATCGTGCCCAGTCGAGGTATGGCTCACCCGAACTCGGAACTGGTCCTGAGACCACATCCCACCGCGGGGATTCGAAGGCGGCGCACGGCGTCACCCCGTGCCGCATGAAGACGTCGAGCGCGGCCGCCGCGTCCGCCGGGTCGAAGGAGCACTGATGAAAGATGGGCTCACCACCCGTGTCCCGGCCGAGCGCACCATTGAGCATCACGGCGGGGAGGTCCAGTTCGGCCTGCCGGAAGTGGTGCGCGGCCGACCACGATCGGCGGGCTGTTGCCGCGAGGAGGGGGATCTCCCTGCGCTCCAACTCGCGTATGGCCTCTCTCGTAGTCCGAGGCACGGCAGCATTCCCGCACCACAGGGTCCCGTCCAGGTCGGTCACGACCAATCGGATCACCGCCGTATCTTGCCCCGGCGAACTTCTCCGTGCGGCGTTGTTTCGTCCGGCATTCCCCGCCCGCCGCCCATTAGCGTCAGTGGTCGTCAGGTTGGATCGTGGGAGGCACTGTGCAAACCGAAGCAGCCGTGTTGTGGGACCGTGAGGCATGGAGCGTCGAGCCCATCGAGCTCGATCCCCCCAAGGAGGGCGAGGTCCTCATCAAGTTGGCGGCGTCGGGCATGTGTCACTCGGACGAGCACCTGCTCACCGGTGACATGCCAGTCCCGCTGCCCGTTATCGGTGGCCATGAAGGAGCCGGGGTGATTGAGGAGGTCGGTCCTGGTGTGAACGGTCTCGTTCCGGGAGACCACGTTGTCCTTGGGTTCGTCCCGGCCTGCGGGAAGTGCCCACCCTGCGCCACGGGGCACTCGAACCTGTGTGATGTCGGCGGCATCCTCATGACGGGCAAGCAGCTGGACGGCACCGTGCGCCATCACGCCCGGGGCCAGGACGTCTCGACGATGGTCTGTCTCGGCACGTTCGCCCCCTACACCGTGGTCAACCAGGCCTCCTGCGTGAAGATCCTCAAAGACATCCCCCTCGACAAGGCCTGTCTGGTGGGCTGCGGTGTCACAACCGGCTGGGGATCGGCGGTCTACGCGGCAGACGTGAGGCCCGGGGACAACGTGGCGGTCATCGGCATCGGCGGCATCGGCGCCTCCGCCGTGCAGGGCGCGCGCCTCGCCGGTGCCGAGATGATCTTCGCCATCGACCCGGTGCAGCTCAAGCGTGACCTCGCCCCCTCCTTCGGTGCCACCCACACGGCGTCCTCCATTGATGAGGCCGTCGGCCTCATCAACCAGGAGACGTGGGGTCACATGTGTGACAAGGTGATCTGCGCCATGGGCGTCGGTTCAGGCGGGTTGATGGACTCCATTCTCAACCTGGCTTCCAAGCGCGGTCGGGTGGTGGTGACGAACATCCATCCGTACAACGAAACGGCCGTCACGATGAACCTGATGCTGCTGACGATCTACGAGAAGCAGGTTGTCGGCAGCATCTTCGGTTCGGCCAACATCCACTCCGACATCCCCAAGCTGCTGAAGCTCTATCGCAATGGCCAGCTCGACCTGGACTCCATGATCACCAACACCTACAAGCTCGGCGATATCAACCAGGGCTACCAGGACATGCGGGACGGCAAGAACATCCGGGGCGTTCTCATCTACGACGGCTGACCGCCCCTACGCCGGTTCTGCGCCGAGGGTGTCAGGCGGCTGCGCCCTGCGTGCCCCAGATGTCGTTGCAGCGCTCGCAGACGTCCTCGGGGACCACACCGACGCGCATGAGGACGGCGAAGGCCTTGCAGCCGAGGCACAGGCCGAAGGCTGACTCGAGGAACGCCGCTGTGGCGAGCAGGCCGAGAAACACCTCGGCGGTCGTCCAGTAGCCGAGTGCGGTCAGGATCAGCGCGGTGACCGAGAAGGCGACACCCATGCCCTGGGCGAAGCGCTTGGGCGGACCGGCCACGGGGCGCTCGGCGATCGAGAGGCGCGGCGTGGCGACTCTGGTCACGAACTGTCCGAGCGGGCTGAGCGTCGGGCCGGTCAGCACCCGGGCCACGAAGCCATAGGCGATCACAATGGTCGCCCAGCGCAGGTCGAGGGCAAGAGTGAGCACGCACATCACGACGACGCCGGCGGCCACCAGGCGGGCCGAGACCTCGTTGACAGGGTTCGGGAACGAGAAGAGGGGACGGGCCCTGGGGGACGTGCCCGAAGACGTCTTCTCAATGGCCATGACCTGCCCCTTCCTGAAGTGTTGAAGCCCGACCAGTTTAGTCGGGTTTCCGGAGGGAAGGAGCGCTGCGGCGTCGTGGGCCGAGGCCCGGTTCAGCCCTCGGGCAGGGGCACCGGCTGCGGCGGGGGCGTCCCGACGTAGCGGGCTGCCGGGCGGATCAGGCGGTTGTGCGCGGCCTGCTCCATCACGTGGGTGCTCCACCCGATGGTGCGTCCTGCGGCGAACGTCGGGGTGAACATTTCGCGGGGGATGCCGCAGGTGTGCATGACCACTCCGGCGTAGAACTCCACATTGGTGTAGAGCTGGCGTCCGGGCTTCAGTTCGGCCAGGACGTCCACGGTGGTGCGCTCGACCGACTGGGAGAACTCGACCAGCGGTCCCCCCAGTCGTTCGGTGACCGCACGCAGCAGGAGCGAGCGCGGGTCGTCGGTCTTGTAGACGCGGTGGCCGAAGCCCATGATGCGATCGCCGCCTTCAACGGCCGCCCGGATGTAGGCGTCGGCTCGTTCCGGTGTCCCGATGGCGTCGAGCATGTCGAGAGCCCGGCTCGGGGCCCCGCCGTGCAGCGGACCGGAGAGGGCGCCGATGGCGGCGACGATGGCGGCCCCCAGGTCGGCGCCGGTCGAGGTCACGACGCGGGCCGTGAAGGTCGACGCGTTGAAGCCATGGTCGATGGTCAGGATCATGTACTGCTCGATGGCCCGGGCATGCTCCGGGCTGGGCTCGCTCCCCGTGAGCATGAAGAGGTAGTTGGCGGCGAAGCCGAGGTCGTCCCGCGGCTCCACGGGTTCCTGACCCTGCCGCAACCGGTACGCCGCCGCCAGAATCGTGGGCACGACGGCGCAGAGGCCGAGCGCCTGGCCGTACAGCTCCTCGGCCCCGATGTCATGCGTCGGCCGCCAACCGAGCTCGGCCGCCAGGAGCGAGACGGCCGTACGCAAGACGTCGAGTGGCGCGCCGCGCTGCGCGATGGCGGGCAGCACCGTGTGCAACCCGGGCGGGAGGGTCCGGCGGCGTCGGACGGCGTCGGTGAAGGCGGCAGCGCCCGCCGCGTCGGGGAGCGAACCACGGAACAGGAGATGCCAGACATCCTCGAGCGAGCGCCTCTCGGCCAGTTCGACGGCGGAGTACTGCCGGTAGTGGAAGAAGCCCTCCTTGCCCCGCACGTCGCCGATGGTCGTCTCGGCCACCACCACGCCTTCCAGACCAGCCGGGACGTCGCCGCTCTCCTCGCCCGCCGGGCGGATGCGGGCCACCGCCATGAGGTCGCGCAACGAGACGACCCCGACACAGTGGTCACCTTCGACGACCGGCAGATGGCGGTAGTGATGCGAGGTCAAGCTGGCCCAGGCCGCGTCGGCCCGCTCGTCGGGGCCGAGGACGTCGGGTCGGGAGGTCATCCACAGACGGACCTGTTCGCGATCCGGGTCACCCCGGCCGGCCGCAGCCCGCAGGAGATCACGCTCGGTCAAGATGCCGACGACTTTGCCGTCGTCGGTCACCACGACCGAGCCCGTGTCGGCCTCGTGCATGGCTCGGGCCGCTCCGGCCAGGGTCTCAGCGGCGGCGCACGTCACTGCGGGGGAGGTCATCAGATCGCGCACAATGGTTTCCATGGATCCCACTATGACGCTCCTTCCCTGCGTTTGTAAACGTTGATCAAGTCAATGTAAGTTCCTCGAGTGGAACGGATGCTGACGACCGAGGAGGCGGCCCGCCGACTCGGGGTGAAGGTGCCGACGTTGTACGCCTACGTCAGTCGGGGGCTCCTCGAGTCCCACCCGGACCCGGGTCGGCGCGGGAGCCTGTTCGACCTGGGGGAGATCGAGGCTCTGGCGGCGCGCAGCCGGGGTGGTCGCCAGACGGCGACCCGACTGGCCACCATCACCACCGCGGTGACCCAGCTCGACCAGGAGCTCGGTCCGATCTACCGCGGCAGGCCGGCCACCGAGTTGGCGCTGACGTCCACCTTCGAGGACGTGGCCGAACTGCTGTGGCAGGCCGAGGCGGTGGGGGATTGGTCTGCGCCCGATCTCGGTCCGTGTCCACTGACGCCCACCCTCGAGCGCATGCGCTGGGCCGTGGTCATGTGCGGGGCCACCGATCCGCTGCGTTCCGACCTGCGTCCGGCCGCGGTGGCCCGGGCCGCCCGCCGCGCCACCGCGGCGCTGACCGACGTCGTGGGGCCCGGGCCCGCAGGGGAGGCACCAGGGGCCTCCATCGCGGCGCGGCTCAGCCCCAGACTGACCGCTTCCTCGACGTCGGCCGTGGCGACCGCGGTCAGGTCGTCCGCTCCGGTGCCGACGGCCGCCGTGAACGCCGCGCTCATCCTCATGGCGGACCACGAGCTCGCCACCTCGACCATGGCCGTGCGCGTGGCCGCGTCGGTCCGGTCGGATCCCTACGACGCCTTCCTGGCCGGTCTGGCCACCCTGGCCGGCCCGTTGCACGGTGGCGCCAGCCAGCAGGCCTATGAGCTCCTCGTGGTGGCCGAGCGGGACGGCGTGGCGCGTGCGCTGAACGATGTGCTCCGCGAGCACGGCAGGCTGCCCGGGTTCGGGCATGCCGTGTACAAGAGCGGTGACGCCCGCTTCGACGCGCTGTTGACCTTGGCCGAGCCTCTCCTCAGCGAAGATCGCCGTGCCATTCTCCGCGAGGTCATTGCGCTGGCCGCCGCCCACGATGTGCCGCTGGCCAACTGTGACCTCGCCCTGGCCGCGCTCAGCTGGGGGACGGGCATGCCCCCCGACACCGGCCGCACGATCTTCGCCGTGGCGCGCATCGCGGGATGGGCGGCCCACTACCTCGAAGAGCTGACGGAGCGGCCCCTGCGCTTCCGGGCGCGGGCGGTCTACAGCGTGTGAGAGACAGGCCAGCGGGTCAGCCGGCACCGATCACGATGGCGGAGGGGTGGCCGCCGACGCGTAGCGGGACGCCAACCGTGTTGGTCGCCACCGTGACCGGGACCACCGTGCCTGCCTGTTGCGTCACCCACGCCGTCGAGCCGTCCTGGTTCAACGCGATGCCCTGTGCCACGTCGGGGAGCGCCACGGGCGCGCCCACCGTCAGGCCGATGGCGCTCACCGCCACGACGGCCGCACTCCCGCAGACATAGGCGGTGGCACCCGACGGCGCGACGGCGATGCCGGTCGGGTTGAGCGGGAGCGAGACGGTCCCACCCGCCCGCAGCGACGTCGGGTTGATCGCGGTGAGGGTGCGGTTGCCGAAGTTGCCCACCAGGACCTCCCCCGAGAGGGCAGCGACGGTTTGCGGATGAGGACCGACCGGAATGGCCGCGCCGGGCTGCAGGGTGGCGACGTCGATCGGCGTCACCGTGTTGCTGCCGAAGTCGGCCACGAAGGCCGTCGCCGCCCCCGAGGCCGCCATGGAGACGGTGAGAGCGACCGGCTCCGATCCCACCGCGATGGGCTTGCCGGCCCGCCAGGTCCCGAGATCGACCGGGGTCACGGTGTTCGAATCGAGGTTCGCCACCAGCGCCACACCCTTGCCGTTCCCACCGCCGGGGGCGACCGCGACCGCGTCCGGCTCGACGCCGACCCCGATCTGGCGCAGCACCTGGTGCGTCGCCGCGTCGATCTCGTGCAGCTGATCGTCGCCCTGGGTCACCACGAGCAGGTCCTTGCCCCCCGGCGCGTAGGCCAACGCGGAGGGCAGGCTGCCGACCGTGACCTTGGCCCCGATGTGCCGGTGGGCCAGGTTGATCGGTGTCACACCCGTGCCCGGCAGGGTCACGGACGCGTCGGTGGCCACCCAGGCCACGTTGCGCACCGACGTCCCGCCGACCGGCGCGGCGCAGGCCGCCAACAGGGGCAGTCCGACGACGAGCGCGACAGGGAGGACCCAGCCGCGGCGCACGGCGGTGCTCACCCCCGAGCGCAGGCGGCGCCCGCCGGACGTTCTGCCTCGCTCCATCCGGCGGCATCGCCGGCAGGCCAGAAGTCGCCGGTGACGTCGTCCTGCAGGTACGGCACGGGCGCCGGCTCGCCGGCCGCGAGCAGCCGCAGTGCGGCGAGCAGTGCATCGACGTCGTCACCGGTCGTGCCGAGCCCGCAGCTCGCCCGGACCGCGCCCGGAATCCGGCTGCGATCGCCGCGCTGCACGGCGGCCCGCGCCTGGTCCACCCCGTCGCGGCCGACACCGAGCAGCCGGATCAAATAGGGGTGGGCGCAGAAGCAGCCGTGACGGACGCCGATCCCGAACTCCGCGCTGAGCCGGGCCGCCACCAGGGCATGGTGCATCCCGTCCAGCGTGAACGCGGCCACGGCCAGCCCGTCCGGCCCGCCGGACTCGGACCATGGCCCGAGCACCCGCACTCCCTCAATGGATCGCAGGCCCTCGTAGAGCCGGGTGGCCAGGGCGGCCTCGTGGGCCGTGACCGTCTCCCAGCCGATCCGCTCCAGCTCGTCCATGGCCGCGCCGAAGGCGACGGCACCGATGACATTGGGTGAGCCGGCTTCCTCCCGCTCGGGCGGATCGGTCCAGATCACCTCGTCGAGGTCGACCAGATCGACGGCACCGCCGCCGGCCAGGAAAGGGTCGCCGTCCTCGAACACCCGTCGTGGCCCAATGAGTGCACCGGCGCCGAACGGTGCGTAGAGCTTGTGACCGCTGAAGGCCACGAAGTCCGGCCCAGCCGGTAGGGGTCGATGGGGGGCCAGCTGGGCCGCGTCGAGCAGGACGGGGACGCCGCGCGCGTGTGCCTCGGCGCAGATCTCCTCCACCGGAGGCAGCCAGCCCGTGACGTTGGACGCTCCCGTGAGCGCCAGCAGCGCCGGTGGTCGTCCGTCCTCGAGGACCCTCACCACGTCGGCCGTTTCGAAGGTGCCGCTGGTCCCGCACTCCACCCAGCGGCGTGTGGCCACCCGCGCCCAGGGGAGCAGGTTGGCGTGGTGCTCGACCACGGTCGTGGCCACGACGTCCTCTGGCCCCAGACGCAGTCGGTAGGCCAGGTGGTTGATGGCCTCCGTAGTGTTCCGCACCAGGATCACGACGTCGTCACCACCCGCCGTCCGCCGGGCAAAGCGGTGCGCGCTGTCGCGGGCCTGCTCGTAGGCGGCCGTGGCGCGCCGTGACTTGTAGCCGGCGCCGCGATGGACGCTGGAGTACCACGGCAGGAACGTGGCGACCCGGTCGGCAACGGACGCCATGGCGGGTGTCGAGGCCGCGCAATCGAGGTCGCGGTAGGGACGTTCGGCTCCGTCCAGACAGGGAACGGGGATGTGGGCGCCGACCAGGGACACCACGGCCTCTTCCTTTTGCACGCCGTCACACTACGAAGTGCCGCCGGGCAGCGGTATCCGGCCCTCAGATCTGGCTGGAGTCGGACGCCTGCCGTCGGGCCGTGAGGACGACCACGTCGTCGGAGCTCCGTGCGTCGGCGGTCATGGCGTCAATCACGAAGTCCGCCACCCGGCCGGGCTCGCTGCTCGGGGACGAGCGCAGCGACGACTCGAGCAATGCGAGACGCTCGTCGAGGTGGCTGCCGCGCCGCTCCACCAGGCCGTCGGTGAACAGCACCACGCAGCTCCGATCAAGCTGGAACTCGTGGTCCTTGTAGTGACAATGCTGCACGCCCAGCGGTGGTCCCGGAGGCACCGGGAGCTCGACGGCCTGGCCCGACTCCACCCGCACCGGAGAGGGATGGCCCGCCGAGGAGAACGCGATCGACCCGGTCCTGGTGTTGAGGACGCCGACGAGGGCGGTCGCCAGGCGCCCCCCGACTCCGGCCAAGGAGACCCGGTTGAGTCGCTGCAAGGCCCGCCCCGGGGCCCGTTCCTCGAGGAGGAGCAGACCGAGGGTGTGGCGCAACCGGCTCATGATGCGCGCCGCGCCGAGGTCGTGGCCCTCCACGTCCCCGACGACCAGCCCCACGAGGTGCTCGCTGATGGGGACGACGTCGTACCAGTCCCCGCCCACCTCGACCCCGACGGCCGCCGGCAGGTAGCGAGCCGCCACGTCCCACCCGCTGATGGCGGGGATGGCGTCGGGGAGCAGGTGCCGTTGCAGCTCGTGTGAGATCCGCCGCTCGCGGTCGTAGGCCCGGGCCCGGATGACGACGGAGCTGACCTGCTCGGCCAGCTGCTCGGCCAGGCCCAGGTCGCGCTCGGAGAAACGCCGTCCCGAGCCGGCGGAAACCAGGCTGACGGTGCCGAGGACCTGTTCGTCGCGCAGGCGGAGCGGCACGGTGACGTAGGAGGTGAAGCCGAGCGTCTTGAGAATGGCGTAGTGCCGCTCGTCTCGGCTGGTCCTCCGCAGGAAGTCGTCGTCCACCTCGGCACTCCACATCGACCGGCCGCCGCGCATGACCTCCATGGCAGGGTGGACGCCGTCGGCATCGGGCGGGTACGACGCGCGCAGCTCCTCGGTGAGCGCCCGCTTGTCCGGGTCGGCGTGCCAGGCGGCCATGCGTCGCATCTGGCCGTCCTCGTCGACGATGTCGATCAGGCACAGATCGGCCATGACGGGGACCGAGACCTGGGCCAGCCGCTCGACCATCTCGCGGTAGTCGACCACCTCGGAGAGCACCTGGGTCGCCAGCAGCAGGAACTCGTTGCGCCGCCGGGCCTCCAGCAATTCCTCGAGCAGATGCTGGCGTTCGATCGCCTGCGCCGACGCGTGCAGGAGCTCGCCGAGATGGTCGCCCACCGCATCCATGAGCTCGACCACCGAGGGATCGCGCTCTCGCGCATGTCGGCTGAGCATTTTGACGATCCCGACACACACGCCGTGGTAGCGGACGGGGAAGGCAAAGGCGCTCTGCAGGCCGTCCTGCATCAGCGCGCCCGTGACGAAGCGTGGGTCCGCCATGAGGTCGGGGACCCAGAGGGGTTCACCGTGATCGAGGACCCACCGGGGGAGGCCCTCGCTGCCACTGGTCGGATCGCCCGCCTTCTCCAGGGTGAAGGCGGGCGCAATGCTCGGCGTGCGCGTCCACACGTGTCGACAGACGAGCTCGTGGCCGGCCGAGACCGCCCACAGCGTCGTGACGTCCCAATCGAGTCGTCGTCCGAGCGTCGACAGGATCCGTTCGGCGGGCGGCTCGTCGATGGGGGCGTCGGCCAGGATCTCGAGCAGCTCGCTCGTCAGTTCGGACCAGCGCTGCAGCTTCTTCTCGTCGCGGGGCCGGATGATGCCGACGACAACCGGGCCGGCGAGCGGGTGGTCGAAGATGCTGATCACCAACTCGGTGCGCACGTCGGTGCCGTCCGCCCGCTTGATGTCGACATCGAGCGGGCGTCCGACGAAGTTCGACGCCTGTGAGCGCACGAAGGCTCCGTAGTCGTCTCCCACCGCCGCGGCCAGTGCATCGGGTACGAGGTCGAAGACGGGTCGGCCCACCAGACCGCCGCGGGACCAACCCAAAAGGTCTTCGGCTGCGTTGTTGACGTAGCGGATCGTCCCTAGCTCGTCTGTCGCGACGACGGCATCGCGCAGTCCGTCGAGGACGACCCGCACCCCCGGGACGGGCCACCCGGGTTGGTCGACGCCGTACGGCGCCGTCAGCGCCGACGGGCGCTCCGAGGTCGAGGCCGTACGTGGACTCTCGACGACCGGCGGCCCGTCGGGTGCAACCGGTCCCATGGCCCCCGCGGCCAACGGCAACGAGAACCACACCGTCTTGCCGGGCCGGTCGCGCCACATCTCGACGCCCCAGGCATCGGCCAGGTTGCGGACGATGCGCAGACCGCGCCCGTGGGGCGCGTCGGGGGCCTCCTCCGGAGGCGCCAAGAACCCGGGGGCGCCGTCTGTCACCTCGACCCGGACGTGACCGCCATCGGGGGCCACGTGCACGGCCACCTCGAATTCGGTCGCCGCATGCTGCACCGCGTTGGTGGCCAGCTCGGACACCATGAGCACGAGCGCGTCGGCCTCTTCGTCGGAGGTGGAGGCCGGCAGCTGGCCGAGGAGGAACCGGCGGGCCTGGCCGACGGACGTCGCGCTGGCCGCAAACCGGCGTGTGGCGGCCGCCCTCGGCCTGTCGACAGTGTGCGTGTCCGCCGTCACCCCTCCCCCCGGTCGTCGAGGCCGTTCATGCCGGTTGCAGTAGGTGTGCCCCGGCGCCGCAACCCCGAAACAAAGCTGGCCCTCCGGCCTGCCCGGCCATGGTCCCCAGCGGGGACGATCCGGAGGCTACCGTGCACGTTCGTGGAGGAGCGCTACGAAGCAGAGCTCACCCGGGCCGCCGCCGTCCTCGACGGCGTGGACCGCGCCCTCGTGCGCCTCAGCGAAGGCGCCTACGGGCAGTGCGAGACCTGTGGCGCGCCGGTGCTCGATGCCGATCTGGAGCGTGACCCCACCAGGAGCCACTGCCAGGAGCACCTGACCCCGGCCTGATCGGGACGGGGTCGTCCCGCGTTCAGCCTGGGATCGTGAGCTTCTTGGCGGCGTCGAGGCGACCGGCCACGTCGGGCCAGTTGACGACGTTCCACAGCGCGGCGAAGAAGTCGGCCTTCACGTTCTTGTACTGCAGGTAGAAGGCGTGCTCCCAGGCGTCGAAGACGAGGAGCGGGACCGAGCCGTTCCCGACGTTGCCCTGGTGGTCGTAGACCTGCTCGACCGTGAGGCGACCGGCCAACGGCTCGTAGGCCAGCACGCCCCAGCCCGAGCCCTGAATGGTGGAGGTCGCCTGGGTGAAGTGCGCCTTGAACTTGTCGAACGATCCGAAGTTCTCGTCGAGGGCCGACCCGAGCGCGCCGTCGGGCTTGTCGCCACCGTCGGGGCTCTGGTTCTTCCAGAAGATCGAGTGCAGCACGTGGCCCGAGATGTGGAAGGCGAGTGTCTTTTCGAGCCCCACGATGGCGCCGAAGTCGTCCTTGTCGCGCGCGGCGGCCAGCTTCTCGAGCGTCTGGTTGGCACCGGTCACGTACGCGGCATGGTGCTTGTCGTGATGGAGCTCCATGATTTGGGCCGACACGTGCGGCTCCAGCGCGGCGTAGTCGTAGGGCAGGTCTGGGAGGGTGTACTCGGCCATGGCGAATCTCCTGGGTGGTGGTCGTGTGCAGCTGCGTCGTGACCATACCCGAAGGGAGCGAGATCCCAACCGAGGATCCGACCGCCGGACGAGCTGGGTCCGGAGCCGCCGACGGCGGCAGGGAAGAACCCGCAGCATCCCGCTCCGGCAGTACGCTTGCAAGAGTGAGCACGGACCCCAAAGACCGCTGGCTCGATCTGGGGTCCTTCATCCGTGAGCAACGTGGTTCGGCCCGGCTCTCGTTGCGGAGGCTGTCCGAGCTGGCGGGTATCTCCAATCCGTACCTGAGCCAGATTGAGCGCGGGCTGCGCCGGCCCTCTGCGGAGATCCTCCAGCAGATCGCCAAGGCGCTGCGCATTTCCGCCGAGACGCTCTACGTGCAGGCCGGGATCCTCGAGCCCCCGTCGGGCTCGCCCGATCTGACGCGGGCCATCATGGCCGACCAGTCCATCAGCGAGGAGCAGAAGCAGGCCCTCGTGCGGATCTATCTCTCCTTCCGCCGTGAGTACGAGGACGAGCGGGGCGAGCCGGCCCCGGCCGCCGCCGGAGCCGCGGTGTCCTCCGCCCCGCCGCCGGTCCCGGCGGGACCACCAGGCCCGGCGGAGCCCCCCGGTCCGGCTGTGCGCGCCTCTGCTTGAGTACCGCCGCACCCCTCCCAGGCCTGGCCGGAGCGACTTTCCCGACCCCCGGTAGGCTCTGAGCGCCATGCGCCGGCTCGCGGTCCTCTCTCTGCACACGTCTCCCCTGGCCCAGCCCGGGACGGGGGACGGTGGCGGCATGAACGTCTATGTCAGGGAGCTCACCTCGGCCCTGGCCCGCTCCGGCGTCACCTGCGACGTGTTCACCCGGGCCTGGTCGCGCAATCTGCCGCCCGTCGTCCATGTCGAGCCCGGGCTGCGGGTCCACCACGTCCCGGCCGGACCGCTCGATGTCGTGCCCAAGGAGTCCCTCCCCGCCGTCGTCGACGAGTTCACGGCGGGTGTGCTCGACCGCATGGCGGTCGCGACAGCGGCGGGCGAGTTGCCGTACACCTCGGTCCACGCCAACTACTGGCTGTCGGGGCTGTCGGGGCACGTGATCAAGCACGAGCGCAACCTGCCGCTGGTGTGCACGTTCCACACCCTCGACCGCGTCAAGGCCGAATCCATGCCCGAGGAGGTGGAGGCCGACATGCCCCACCGTCGGGCCGAGGCCGAGGCGTCCATCATCGACTGCTCCGACGCCGTGCTGGCCTCGTGCACCGTGGAGGCCGACCAGATCGCGTCGCTCTACGGCGGCGAGCCCGGACGCATCCGCATCGTGCCGCCCGGCGTGGACCATGCCTTCTTCGGCCCCGGTCACAGGCCGCAAGCCCGCCGCGCCCTCGGTCTGCCGCTCGGTGGGCGGCTCCTCCTCTTCGTCGGGAGGATCCAGCCGCTCAAGCGGGCCGACGTGGCCATCGAGACGCTGGCCGAGCTGCGCGAGAGCGGCGGCGAGCCCTACCGACTCGTGGTGGTCGGTGGACCGAGCGGCCCCCACGGAGAGAAGTCGTTGCAGAGCCTCTACGACGTGGCCGACGCCCGCGGCGTGCGCGAGCAGGTGCACTTCGTGGCGCCCCAGCCGCACGAGCTCCTCTCGTCCTATTACCGGGCGGCCGACGTCTGCATCGTGCCCAGTCGCTCCGAGTCCTTCGGCTTGGTGGCGCTGGAGGCCGCCGCTTGCGGGACACCGGTCGTCGCCTCGGCCGTCGGCGGACTGACCACGCTGGTCGATCACGGCCACACCGGCTTCCTGGTGGACGACCCCGACCCGGTGGCCTACGCCGCCGCGGTGCGCACGGTCTTCGACGAGCCGCTGGCGGCCGAGCGGCTCTCCACCGCATCGGTGCTGCGGGCTCGCCGCTATACCTGGCGGGCCGCGGCGCGCACGTTGGTCGAGCTGCACGACGAGCTGGCCGCGGGCCGTCTCGTCGAGTGCGGCTGAGCAGACCGCGCCCGGTCACCTCAGAGCTGTGCCGACCGTCGATCTTCCCGCCGACGAGGAGATGGCGGCCGCGGTCGCCCGCATCGACGCCTGGGCCGAGCGGGAGCTGGCGGCGGACGGGCCCCTGGTGGCAGCCGAGCGCCAGGAGGTGACCGATCGCACCGCGTCGTTCCAGTGGTATCTCCGCTTCAAGGGGGACGAGAAGGACTTCATCACGGTGTGGTTCACGCTCAAGCAGCGCACGCTGTGGCACGAGGCGCAGTTCATGCCCGCGCCGGAGGAGCACAAGGAGGAGGTCTTCGCCTACCTCCTGCGGCGCAACAGCCAGCTCTTCGGCATGTCGTTCGCCCTCGGACCGGAGGACGCCGTCTACCTGGTGGGCCGGGTGCCCGCCCGTCTCGTCGACGACGACGAGCTGGACCGCATTGCCGGGGCGTCGGTCGTCTACACCGACGACCACTTCCCGACCGCCATGACCCTGGCCCACCCCTCGACGTACCGCCGCCGGCCCCGCCGCTGACGCGGCGCCCGCGCGCTCGGTAACGTCGCGGCCGTGCCCAACCTGCTCATCGTCGGTGGCGGGAAGATGGGGAGTGCGCTCCTCGGTGGCCTGTTGCGCTCCGGCTGGGCCGAGCCCGCGGACGTGGCCGTGGTGGAGCCGGTGGCCGAGCGCTGCCGCGAGCTGGTCGAGGCGTTCCCGGGGGTCCGTGTCGTGCCGGCGCCCGACCCGGGGCTCCTGCAGCATGATGGCGAGCGGATCGCGGGTGCCGTCCTGGCGGTGAAGCCCGACGTGGCCGAAGGAGCCTGCCGGGCCCTCGGCGTCACCGGGGTGGCGCGCCTGCTCTCCATTGTGGCCGGCGTACCCGCGGCAAGGCTGGAGGCCGCGCTGGGCGGCGAGCCGGCGGTTGTGCGGGCGATGCCCAACACGCCCGCCCTCGTCGGTGCCGGCGTGACGGCCATCTCCGGGGGGTCTTTCGCCACGTCGCAGGACCTGGCCTGGGCCGAGGACGTGCTCTCGGCGGTCGGGACGGTGGTGCGCCTGCCCGAGCGCCTGCTGGACGCGGTGACGGGGCTGTCGGGCTCGGGCCCGGCCTACTTCTTCCTGGTCGCCGAGGCCCTTATGGAGGCGGGCGTGCAGATGGGACTGACGCGCGAGGTGAGCCGGACCCTCGTCGTCGAGACGATGCGCGGCTCCGCCGCGCTGTTGCAGGAGACGGGCCAGGACCCCGAGGCGCTGCGCGCCATGGTGACCTCGCCGGCAGGGACGACCGCCGCCGGCATCCGGACCCTGGAGGCCCGTGCCGTGCGCTCGGCCTTCATGGAGGCGGTGGCGGCCGCCACCGAGCGATCGCGCAACCTGCAGCGTTGAGCATCGAGCCATGACGAGTGAGCCGCCGCGCACCGTCTTCTTCCTCTCCGACTTCGGCACCGCTGACGAGTTCGCCGGCGTCGTGCACGCGGTCATTGCCGCCCGGGCCCCGGGGACGACGGTCATCGACCTGACGCATCACATCCCACCCTTCGACGTCCGCGCTGGAAGCCACACCTTGGTGCGAGCGGTGCCGCACCTGGGACCGGGCGTGGTGCTCGGTGTCGTCGACCCCGGAGTCGGGACGGAGCGTCGCGGCATCGCCCTGCAGGTCGCGCTGCCCACCGGCGCATCCCTGGCCTTCGTCGGGCCCGACAACGGGCTGCTCGTCGCGGCGGCGGAGGCCGCGGCCGAGGCGCCGGTCGCCCGTGTCGTGACGTTGGCGCGCCAACCGGCACCACCCGACCGAGGTTCGACCTTCGACGGGCGTGATCTGTTCGCGCCGGCCGTCGCCGCGCTCTGCGCCGGTGTCGAGCTCGAGGAGTTGGGAGAGCCGATCGACCCGGCGTCGTTGGTCCGCCTGATCGGCGGCGTCGTCGAGGAGGGCCGCCTGCACGACGGGCGCGTCTGCCTGCGCACGGAGGTGACCTGGGTCGACCGGTTCGGCAACCTGCAACTGGCGGCGACCGTGGCCGATGCCCGCGTCGCCGGCATCCCCTTGACCGGGCCTCTCGAGTTGGCGGCCCGGATCGAATCCGGCCGCGAGGCGCGCGACGGGTTGCCGCATTCGCTCGTTCCCGACGGTGTCCAGCTGCGCTGTGTCGACGCGTTCGGCCAGCTCGAGCTCGGGGAGTTCGGCCTGCTGGTCGACGCCAACGGGCATCTCGCCGTGGTGGCCGGTGAGGCGTCTGCGGCCGCCTGGCTCAACGTCGTCGCAGGGGAGTTGCTCGTTCTGGCCTGGTGACGGTCGACTTCTGACGCCACCGGCAGGTGGTTTGGTGCCACCGGGAGTGGCCTCGGTACCATCCGACCCAGTGAACGACGAGCGGCGGAGTGCCGACCTGTCCGTCCCACCGAGGCGGATTCCCGAGGCCACCGTGCTGCGGCTGCCCATCTACCAGCGGATCCTGCTCGAACTGGTGCGCGGCGGGATCAGGACGGTGTCCTCGGAGCAGCTGGCGGAGCAGGCCCGCGTCAACGCGGCCAAGGTGCGCAAGGACCTCTCGCTCCTGGGCTCGTTCGGCACCAGGGGCTCGGGCTACGACCCGGAGTTCCTCATCGCGCAGATCGACCGTGCGCTCGGGGTGGACGAGAACTGGTCGGTGGCCGTGGTGGGCATCGGCAATCTGGGTCGCGCCCTCACGAACTCGGCCGGGTTCGCCTCGCGGGGCTGCCAGGTCACCTCGCTCTTCGACGTCGACCCGGCGGTGGTGGGCGAGGAGATCCGTGGTATGCGTGTCCGCCACATGGACGAGATCGCGGACCTGCGCCCCGCCGACCGCCCGGACATCGGCGTGATCACGACACCGGGCTGGGCCGCCCAGGGGGTGGCCGACCTGCTGGTCCGCGCCGGGGTGACGTCGCTGCTCAACTTCGCCCCGCGGGTGCTCACCGTGCCACCCACGGTCCATCTCCGCTACGTGGACCTGTCCATTGAGCTGCAGGTCCTCGGGTTCTACCGGGCCCGCAGCGAGGAGCCGGGTCGGGACGAGGCACCGGCGCCCATGGTGGGATCAGTCGGGCTCTCCCAGCGCTCGGAATCGGCCTGACGGCCCGGCGCGCCGGCGCCGACTGGCAGTCTGGAGGGCGGGACCGGCACAATTGTGATCCGACCCAGGAAGGAACCGAGTGTCCGTCGTCGTCGTAGGCCTCCAGCACACCCAGGCCCCACTGCCGCTGCTCGAGGCGGCGGCCGTACCCGACGCCGACCTCTACAAGACACTGACCGCGCTCAACCACTGCCGCAACGTCCAGGAGGCGGTCGTGCTGTCGACCTGCCTGCGGACCGAGATCTACGCGGTGGTCGACCGCTTCCACGATGCCGTGGCGGAAATGTACGACGTCCTCTCCGAGCAGTCCCACCTCTCCGTCGAGGACCTTTCGGCCCATGCCGTCGTCCGCTTCGACGACGACGTGACCGCACACCTCTTCTCGGTCACCTCGGGCCTCGAGTCCGTGGTCACCGGGGAGACCGAAGTGGTCGGCCAGGTGCGGCGTGCCTTCGAGCGGGCGCAGGAAGAGGGCACCTGTGGCCCCGTCCTCTCCGCGCTCTTCCGCCATGCGTTGCAGACCGGCAAGCGGGTGCGGACCGAGACCGGCATCTCCAAGGGCACCACCTCGTTCGCCTATGCCGCGGTGACCGTGGCCCGCGGGGAGGACCAGGCCGGCTTGCGCGGCGCCCGCGTGGTGGTCGTCGGCGCCGGCGAAATGGGCCTCGGCGTCTGCCGGGCACTGTCGGACATTGCGCCGGAGGACGCGCCGCAACGGGTCGTGGTCGTGAACCGTTCGGCGGAACGGGCGCGGGACCTGGTGCGTCAGGCGGCGACAGGGCCGTTCGACATGCGGGCGGCGTCGCTTGAGCACGTCGCCGGTGAGCTGGCCGACGCCGATGTGGTCCTGAGCGCCGTGGCGGCCGAGTCCCACGTGCTGCGCGCAGCGGACTTCGCCGGGGTGCGGGGCCCACTGCTGGTGATCGACCTCGGAGTCCCGCGCAACGTGGACCCCGCCGTGGCCGCGCTCGGCGGCGTCGCGCTGCACGACATGGACACCCTCAGCGCCTCGGTGGCCCGGGCGCTGGGCGACCGCGCCGAGGAGTCGGTGGCCGCCCGGGGCATCGTGGCCGCCGAAGTGGACCGCTACCGCAGCGCCAGCCGCCAGCGCGGTGCGGCGCCGATCATCGCGTCCCTGCGGTCCCGCCTCGAGACGCTGCGGGTCGCAGAGCTGGAGCGGCATCGGGCGCAGCTGGCCGACCTCAGCGAGGAGGAGTGGGACCACGTGGACGCCGCCACGCGGGCCGCCCTGGCCAAAATGCTGCACGAACCGACGATGCTCTTGAAGGAGACGGCGGGAACGCCGCGCGGCGAGCGGCTCGTCGAGGCACTGCGCATCCTCTTCGACCTGTAGTCGCCGCCATGGGATAGTCGGGCCATGGGAACCCTCCGCCTGGCCACCCGCGGCTCGCCGCTCGCGCTGCGCCAGACCGAGCTGGTCACCGAGCTCCTGCGCCAGGCCCATCCGGGCCTCGTCGTTGAGCCGCTGGTCGTGCGCACGCAAGGTGATCGTGACGCGACATCGCCGCTCGACCAGATCGGGGGCCAAGGGGTCTTCGTCACCGAGGTCGAGGTTGCCGTGGCGGAGGGGCGGGCCGAGGCCGCCGTGCATTCGGCCAAGGACATGCCCTCGGTGATGCCGGCGGCGTTCGTGCTGGCTGCGGTGCCGCAGCGCGCCGACCCCCGCGACGGGCTCGTCGGCGCCACGCTGGCCGGCCTGCCGGCAGGTGGCCTGGTGGCCACGGGCTCGGCGCGACGGCGGGCGCAATTGGCCGCGCTGCGCCCGGACCTCGTCTTCACCGACTTGCGCGGGAACATGGCACGCCGCCTGTCCGTGGTCGAGGAGGGACGGGTCTCGGCCGTCGTCGTCGCCGTGGCCGCCATGGTCCGACTGGGCTGGGAGGGCAAGGTGAGCGACGTGCTCGACCCGGTCGATGTGCTGCCGCAGGCGGGTCAGGGGGCCATCGCCGTGCAGTGCCGGGCGGACGACGGTGGCACCCGGGAGCTGCTGGCCGCCATCGATCACGGGCCGAGCCATCGCGCCCTGCGGGCGGAGCGCGCCGTGCTGGCGGCGCTCGGTGGAAACTGCACGCTGCCGGTCGGTGCCTTCGCCGAGGCAGACGGGAATGACGCGCCACTCCGCGTGTCGGGGTTGCTGGCCGGCGGGGACGGACACACCGTCATCCGCGTGACCAGGCACGGTGACGACGCCGAGGCGGTGGGAGCCGCCGTGGCGCGCGCCCTCCTCACCGGGGGCGGCGCCGCCATCGAGGGCTTCGACGCCCTGCAGGACGCCGCACCGTGACCGTCTACCTGGTCGGCGCCGGCCCGGGCGATCCCGGGCTCCTGACCAGACGGGGCGCCGCGTTGCTGGCCCGGGCCGATGTCGTCCTGCACGATCGGCTCGTGAGCCCCGCCGTCCTCGACCTGGTGCCGTCGTCGGCGCTCGTCATCGATGTGGGCAAGGATCCCGACACCCCCACGGGAGGGGCGGGGCGCCAGGAGGAGATCGCCCGCCTGCTCGTGGAGTACGGGCGGGCGTCGGCCGTCGTGGTCCGGCTCAAGGGGGGCGACCCCTTCCTCTTCGGCCGGGGCGGAGAAGAGGTGGAGGTGCTGGCGGAGGCGGGCGTGGCCTGGGAGGTGGTGCCGGGAGTGACGTCCGCCTTCGGTGTCCCCGCCGCCGCCGGCATCCCCGTCACGCAGCGCGGCGTGGCCGCCTCGGTCACCGTCGTCACGGGCCGGGTCGGCGAGTCGGAGGGCACCAGCGAGCACGACTGGGAAGCGTTGGCCCGGATCGGCGGGACGCTCGTGATCCTCATGGGCATGGCGAACCGTGCCGCCATCGCCGCCGCGCTGGTGCAGGGCGGCCGGGCGCCGGACACGGCGGTGGCCGTCATCGCCAGTGGGACGACCGCGTCCCAGCGGGTGACGCGCACGACGTTGGGGGGGTTGGCCGACGTCGATCTGGGCCCCCCGGCCGTCATCGTCGTCGGGCCCGTCGCGGCTCTGGGTCTCCACGACCCGCTCCCGGCGGTGGGCGGCCCCTTGGCCGGGCGCACGGTTGTGGTGACGAGGGCGGGCGGACGCGCCCACGGTCTGGTGGACGCCTTGGAACGAGCGGGTGCCACGGCGCTCGAGTTGCCCCTGACCCGGCAGGTCGAGCCGGCGGACGGGGGTGCCGCGCTGGCGGCGGCGGCGAGGGCCGTGCTGGAAGATCGCTGGGTCGTGCTGACCTCGGTCAACGCGGTGGACCGCTTCATGGGCGCGTTGCGCGACGCACGTGCCCTCGGCGGCGTGCTGGTCGCGGCGGTGGGGCCGGCCACGGCGGACGCGCTGCGACGCAACGGCGTGGAGCCCGACCTGGTGCCGGCCGAGCACAGTGCGCGCGGGCTGGTCGAGGAGTTTCCCGACGCGGGGAGCGCGGGGACGCGACGGGTCCTGTTCCCGTGTGCCGACCTGGCTCCCGACACCATTCCCGACGGGCTCGCCGCGAAGGGATGGGACGTGCACCGGGTCGAGGCCTACCGCACCGTGGCGCGCCCCGCCCCGGAGGCGGCCCTGCTGGAACGGGTGGCCGTCGCCGACGCGCTGACGCTGACCGCCACCTCGGCCGTCCAGGCGTTCCTGGCCCTGCGGACCGAGGCGGGCGCTCCGGTGGTGCCGCCGGCCCACATCGTGTGCATCGGACCGACGACAGCGGCGGCGGCGCGGGCGGCCGGGCTCGTCGGCGTGCACGAGGCGTGGGGCGCGTCGGCCCAGGGCATCGTCGACGAGCTGATCGGGGAGTTGGGCCCCAGGGGGGACGACGGCCTGTAGGGAGCCAATTGCACCCCATTAGGCTGATCCGATGGCCGAGGCGACGTCTGCGCCCACTCCGGGCGGGTTCCCCGTGCGGCGGTTGCGCCGTTTGCGGCGCACGCCGGCGCTGCGGCGGCTGGTGGCCGAGGCCCGTCTCGGGCCGGACGACCTGGTCGCACCGCTCTTCGTCCGGGAAGGGGTCGCGGAGCCGGTCCCGATCGCGTCCATGCCGGGCGCGGTACAGCATTCGCTCGATTCGGTCGTGGTCGAGGCCAAGCGCCTGGTCTCACTCGGCGTGCCCGGCCTGATCCTGTTCGGCGTGCCGGCCCACAAGGACGCCCAGGGGAGTGGCGCCTGGGATCCGAGCGGCGTCGTGCAGGTCGCGCTGCGCGCCGTGCGCGACGCCGTGGGTGACGAGCTCGTCCTCATGGCCGACCTCTGCCTCGACGAGTACACCGATCACGGGCACTGCGGCATCCTCGGGCCGGACGGGCAGGTCCTCAACGACCCGACGCTCGCGCTCTACCAGCGCATCGCCCTGGCGCAGGCCGACGCCGGCGCGGACGTCGTGGCGCCCAGCGGCATGATGGACGGCCAGGTGGCGGCCATCCGTGCCGCCCTCGACAGCGGGCATCACGCCGGGGTGGCCATCCTGGCCTATGCGTCCAAGTACGCGTCCGCCCTCTACGGCCCCTTCCGGGAGGCCGTCGACGTGACGATCGCCGGCGGCGGTGACCGCCGGGCGTACCAGCAGGACCCGCGCAACGGGCGCGAGGCGCTGGCCGAGATCGAACAGGACCTGGCCGAGGGGGCCGACATGATCATGGTCAAGCCGGCGATGACGTCGCTCGACGTCCTGGCCGCCGTGCGCCCCGCCGTCTCGGTGCCCCTGGCGGCCTATCACGTGAGCGGCGAGTTCTCCATGGTGCAAGCCGCCGCCGCCGCGGGCTGGATCGACGGACCGGCGGTCGCGCTCGAGCAGCTCACCGTCCTCAAGCGTGCCGGAGCCGACTTCATCCTGACCTACTTCGCCGCAGAGGTGGCCGAGGCGCTCGGTGGCTGAGCCGGCGGCGCCTGAGCCGGCGGCGTCGTCGAACACCGCCTGGTTCGAGCGGGCCCGGCGCGTCATTCCCGGCGGGGTGGACTCGCCCGTCCGCTCCTTCGCCTCCGTCGGCGGAACGCCCTACACGGTCGTCTCGGGGGAGGGCGCGTTCGTCCGCGACGTCGAGGGCAACCGCTACCTCGACATGGTCCAGTCCTACGGAGCCGTGTTGCTGGGGCATGCGCACCCGGTGGTCACCGGGGCCGTCACGGCCGCGGCGGCGAAGGGCACGACGTTCGGCGCGCCGACGCCCGGTGAGGTCCTGCTGGCCGAGGCCATCTGCGCGCGCGTCCCCGGTTGCGAGCAGGTGCGCCTCGTCTCGTCGGGTACCGAGGCCGCCATGAGCGCCGTGCGTCTGGCCCGCGGCGCCACCGGACGTGACCGGGTCATCAAGTTCGACGGCTGCTATCACGGCCACTCCGACGACCTGCTGGCGGGCGGGGGCAGTGGTGTGGCCATGCTCGGCCTCCCCGGCTCGGCCGGCGTGTCCGCCGGCGCGGTCGCCGACACCGAGGTCGTCCCGTACAACCTGGTTCCCGTCCTCGACCAGCGGGTCGCCTGCGTGATCGTGGAGCCAGTGGCCGCCAACATGAATCTGGTGGCGCCGGCCCCCGGTTTCCTGGAGGGATTGCGGGCCGCGTGCAGCGCCAGCGGTGCGCTCCTGATCTTCGACGAGGTCATCACGGGGTTCCGGCTCGGGACGGCGGGGGCGACGGGATGGTCGGGCGTCACGCCCGACCTGTGGTGCTTCGGCAAGGTCATCGGTGGCGGACTGCCCGTGGGAGCGTTCGGCGGGCGGCGCGACCTGTTGGCCGAGCTGGCGCCCGGCGGTCCCGTCTACCAGGCCGGAACCTTGTCGGGAAACCCGCTCGCCACGGCGGCGGGCCGCGCGGTGCTCGACGCGGTGGGACCGGCCGACTACGAGGCGCTGTCCGCGCGTGTGGCGGTGTTCGCCAAGGACCTCGAAGCGGCGGTGGCCGGCGGTGGCCTGGCGGTCGCCGTGCCGACGGTGGGGCCGCTGGTCGGCCTCTTCGTGGCCCCGGCCGACGCCGGACCCATCGCGGCGCCGACGGACTACGACGGCGCGCGGGCGATCGCCACGGGCGACACGTACGCCCGGTTCTTCCACGCCATGCTCCGCCGCGGCGTGGCGCTGGCGCCGGGCGCCTATGAGGTGATGTTCCCCGGTCTCGCCCACGACGAGGCCGCCCTGGCGCGCGTCGTCGACGCGGCGGGGGAGGCGGCGGCCGAAATCAGCGCGTGACCCGCGACGCCCGTCCGCTCAGAACGAACGGATGACCGAGTCGGGTCCCATGACGACCACGGGATGCAGCGCCGGGTTCAGCCACTCGAGCACCGCGTCGAGATCACCCAGCGGGAGGGAGACGCACCCCGCGGTCGGGGCGCCCGTGTCGGCATGGAGGAAGATGCCCGACCCGAGAGGCCCGGTCGGCGGGGTGTTGTAGTCGATGACCGCCATGGACGGGTAGGCGTTGCCTTCGGTCCACAGCGCCTCCGATGTGGCCGCGAAGGGCGGGGTCGTCCCGCAGGCCACGTGCTGGAACGTGTTGTAGGTGGGGCTGGCCGAGTCCTCGTCCCACCAGTCGCCGCACACCAGCTGGTGGTAGGGGAACCGCGTGCCCGGGTCCGCGCTCGTGCCGTACATGGTCGAGCCGATGGCGTACATGCCCTCGGGCGTGGTGTCGTCACCTTCCACCCTGCTCTGCCCGGGCAGCCAGCCGTTGGCCCCGTCAACGGCCGGCATGGGGCCGAAGACCTGGTACCAGCCGGCGCCGTCGTTCTCGTACGCGGTCAGGGTCGCCGCCGTGCTGGAGGCGCTCGACGCGTCGACGACCAGGACCTGCTGCGCGCCGCCGGTCGAGGCCAGCTGGGTGACGAGGAGCGGGTCGATGTCGGCGGTGGCCGATCCGTCGAACGGGGCCGAGCCGAAGGTGAAGATGCCGCCGTCGGCCGCCACGAGCCAGTAGCCGCCGCCTCCCGGACCCGGCGCCATGCCGTCGATGGGCTGGTTGAGGCGGACGGATCCGGTCGAGCCCTGGAAGGAGGCGTCGCCGTAGTTGAAGATGCCTCCGTCGGCGGCCACCAGCCAATAGCCGCCCCCCGACGGCGTGGCCGCCATGCCGACCATCGGCTGGTTGAGGCGGATGGAGCCGGTCGAGCCCCGGAACGAGGCGTCGCCGTAGCTGAAGACGCCGCCGTCGGATGCCACGAGCCAGTAGCCCTGCCCCGAGGGCGTGGCCGCCATGCCGACGATGGGCGCGTTGAGGCGCATGCCGCCGGTCGAACCCCAGAACGAGGCGTCGCCGAAGCTGAAGACACCGCCGTCGGACGCCACCAGCCAGTAGCCCTGCCCCGAGGGCGTGGCCGCCATGCCGACGATGGGCGCGTTGAGGCGGATGCCGCCAGTGGATCCGAAGAACGACGCGTCGCCGAAACTGAAGATGCCGCCGTCGGACGCCACCAGCCAGTAGCCGTCGCCCGACGGCGTGGCAGCCATGCCGACGACAGGTTGATCGAGCGCGACGCCGCTCATACTGCCGTAGGCGTGTGCGTCACCGAAGGCATAGACGCCCCCGGTCGACGAGGCGACCCAGTAGCCGCCGCCGTCGGGCGTGGCCGCCATGGCCACCGCACGCGCCGGAGCGGACGCGGTCGCCGCGGCGCTCGTCCCGGCGTGCGAGGTGACACACCCGACGAGCGAGGCGAGGAGCGCAACGCCCAACGCGAGGAACGTCACGGCGGGGAGGCGCAGTCGCAAGAACCCCCAGGCTAGGAGCGGAGATCCGGCGGTCGCCGCCAACCGACGTTGCGATGGGCAGACTGAGGGCGATGCCCGAGAACGGTTGGTCCCCTGACTTTCCCGCGTTGCGTCGGGGTGACGGGTGCACCATGTGCGGGCCCGGTGCCGACGAGACCCCCCACGGGCTCCGGGTCTTCGAGGGCCGTTGGGCGGACGGCTATCTCGGTCGCCATCCCGTGCGACCCGGCTATGCCTATGTCATCTGGAAGGGGCGCCACGTGGCCGAGCCCACGGAGCTCTCGGCCGAGGAGGCGGCGGGATTCTGGGCCGAGGTGGCGCGGCTCGCCGCTGCCGTCGACGCGGAGTACCGGCCGGCGAAGATGAACTGGTTCAGCCTCGGCAACGGTGTCCCGCACCTGCACGTGCACCTCGTCCCTCGTCCCTTCGACGATGCACGGCCGGGGCGGCCGGTCGAATCCGAGGCGTTCGACTTCGCCGCCATTCCGGCCGTCGACGCCGCGGCATTGGCGGCGGCCGCCGCCGCGCTCCGGGCCCGGCTGCAGGACTGAGCGGGCCACGTGGAACTGCTGGCCCAGGGTCGCACCGCCGAGGTCTTCGCCTACGGCGCAGGCCGGGTGCTCAAGCTCGACCGACCCGACTGGAACGGGCTGTCGGCGTTCGAGGCGACGGTGCTGGCGGTTCTGGCGGACACCGGCCTCCCCGTCGCCCGTGCACACGGCACCGTCACCGTCGACGGTCGCGGCGGCGTCATCCTGGACCGGGTCGACGGCCCGTCGCTGCTGCAGGTGGTGGAGTCCGCAGGACCGCAGCAGATCGACGACCTCGCCGCTGACTTCGTGGCGCTCCAGCTGCGGTGCAACGCCACCGTCGTCGCCGGTCTGCCCGAGCTGCCGCTCCGCCTCCACGGTGAGATCGAGACCGGCGTGCTCGACGCCGTCCTCCGGGCGGAACTGCTGGCGCTGCTCGGCGCACTCGACGATCGGGGCCGCGGCATCTGCCACTTCGACTTCCACCCGTCCAACGTGCTCGTCGGACCACGCGGCTGGGTCGTCATCGACTGGCTCACGGCGGCGGCGGGCCCGTCGGCGGCCGACCTGGCCCGCACCCTGGTCCTGTGGGGCCGGCGGTCGACGGGGTCGATCGGGCGCTTCCTGGGCACCGTCCGCCGGGAGGGCCAGCGCCGGCGCGGCCTGGCCGACGATCGCCTCGACGCCTGGGTGCGCATCGTTGCGGCGGCCCGTGTGGCCGAGGGCTTCGAGGGCGAGGAGCGAGCGTGGCTCCTTGCGGTGGCGAGCGGCTCGGAGCGGTTGTTCCTCTGACCGAGCGCGCTCGGGCGGCGGAATCAGGCGGCGGGGAGCTCGAGCCCGTCGGTGTCGGGCAGGAGGCGCGAGACGAGCTCCATGGCCCGGAACCCGAGCTCGGCCGGGCCGACGGCGTCCGGCCGCATCAGGTTGGCCATAATGCGAAGGAGCTGGGTCATGAGCAGCTCGGACCGCATGCCGAGCCCCACGCACAGGCGCATGGCCTCGGGGTTCGAGATGAGATGCACGAAAGCCCTGGCCACTTTGTAATAGGGCCCGTAGGCGGCCGTCAGCTCGCGGTCGTAGTCCCGCAGCGCGCCTTCGCCCTCGCCTGACAACGCGTGGCCCAGCGCGGCGGCGGCCAGCCTGCCTGTTTCGTAGCCGTAGGCGATTCCCTCGCCGTTGAAGGGGTTGATGGCCCCGCCGGCGTCCCCCGTGATCACGACGTTGCCCCCGGCCCGCGGCCCCACCGAGAGGCCCATCGGGAGCTTGCCGCCGGTCGGCGGCCCGAGGCTCGTCTCGGGCCGGATCCCCCAGGACGCCGGGGCGAAGTCCACGAAGGCATCCATGAGGTGGCTCGTGTTGAGCCCCTTCCAGCGCTGGTCGGTCGAGAGCAGCCCGACGCCGACGTTTACCCGACCGTCGCCCATGGGGAAGATCCACCCGTAGCCCGGGACCACGTTGCCCTCCGCGTCCCGGATGTCGAGATGCGACTCAATGAAGGGATCGTCGTGGCGCTCCGAGCGGTAGTACCCGCGCAGGGCCATGCCCATGGGGAGGTCCCGCCGGCGCGACGTGCCGAGCATGCGGCCGATCCGTGAGTTGGACCCGTCGGCCACCACGACGTAACGGGCCTTGATGGTCCGCGGGGCCGCGGCGCCCTTCTCCTTGACGGTCACGCCGGTCAGCGTCGGGAGGGGGCCCGCCAACGGGGCCTTCTCGTCGACGACGGGCGCGGTCACCTCGGTGCCCTGCAGCAGGGTCGCGCCGGCTGCCGCCGCGTGCCCGGCCACCAGGCCGTCGAGGTCGTGCCGCGTGATCGTGTACCCGTAGTCCGGGAAGTTCGGGTGCTCCGGCCAGCGCATGTCGATGGAACGGCCGAAGCCGAAGGCGCGCAGTCCCTGGTAGCGGTGCGAATCGGCCAGGGCTCCCTCCAAGCCCATGTCGGCCAACTGCCGGACGGCCCGGGGCGTCAGGCCGTCGCCGCAGGTCTTCTCCCGGGGGAACACCTTCTTCTCCACCACCACCGCGTCCCAGCCGGCGTCGGCCAGCCAGTAGGCGCACGAGGCACCGGAGGGCCCGGCACCCACGATCACCACGTCGTGGACGTGCTCGGAGGCCGGGGTCGCCGCCGCCCGGTGCGGGGCCGGGCGCGCCTTCTTGGCCGCGCCGGCCGATGCGGGGGTTGCGCTCTTCTTGGCGGCCGCCCCGGCGGGCGTCGCCTTCTTGGTCGCCGCCCGCTTCTTCGCAGGCGTTTTCGCCGTTCGCGCCGCCTTCTTGGGGGCGCCGGGCCCTGGGGTCTCGTCGGGAGCCGTCACGCAGGCATCGTAGGTCCCCCGCCGGGGCCTCTGACCAGCGGCGCGGATGTGCCTGGCAAAGGGGTCACATGGTAGAAACGGAACTCAGTGGTCCAGTACCTCCCGATCCTGATCCTGGGCGTGCTCGCCCTCGCTTTCACCGTGTTCTCGCTGGTGTCCTCAGCGATGCTCGCGCCGCGCAAGAAGCCGACCGCCGCCAAGCTGGCGCCGTACGAGTGCGGGATCGTTCCCAACCAGGAGCCGCCGCAGCGTTTTCCGGTGCGCTTCTACCTGGTCTCCATGATCTTCATCATCTTCGACATCGAGATCGTGTTCCTCTACCCGTGGGCGGTGGTGTTCCACCAGATCGCCACGTTCGGCCTCGTCGAGGTGATCGTGTTCGCCGCCGTGGTCTTCGTGTCCTTCCTCTACCTGATCTCCAACGGGGCGCTGACCTGGGGGCCGCCGAAGACGCTGCAGTCGGGCATGCCCAGCCGCACGTCGGAGTCGACCATCACCCGCATCAGCGCGGCCAAGAGCCCGAGTGAGGCGGCCTGACCGATGGGGTTCGAGGACCTCCAGCACAATTTCCTGACCGGTCGGATTGAGGACCTGGTCAAGTGGGCCCGTCGCAACAGCGTGTGGCCCGCCACCTTCGGACTGGCCTGCTGCGCCATTGAGATGATGTCGGTCGGGGCGGCTGACTACGACATCAGCCGGCTCGGCATGGAGGTCTTCCGGGCGTCGCCGCGCCAGGCCGACCTCATGATTGTGGCCGGCCGGGTGTCCCAGAAGATGGCCCCGGTCCTGCGCCAGGTCTACGACCAGATGATGGAGCCCAAGTGGGTCATCTCCATGGGCGTCTGCGCCTCCACGGGGGGCATGTTCAACAACTACGCCATCGTGCAGGGGGTCGACCAGATCGTGCCGGTCGACGTGTACGCACCGGGTTGCCCGCCGTCCCCCGAGACCTTGTTGCACGCCATCCTCACGCTGCACGAGAAGATCCGCACCGGCGAGATCACGCGCCGTCCAGGGAGTTCCATCCCGCCCGGCGAGCAGGCCACCGGCGGCTGGGTGCCCAGCGTGCCTGATGCCGTGCGCGTGGCAACGCCGCGGTGAGCGGCACCACTGCGGCGGCATCGGCGGCGGCGGTGTCGGCGGCATCGGCGGCGAGCATCCTGCCCGACGTGCCGCGCCTGCCCGATCGCCTCGTCGACCAGTTGGCCTTTCCGCAGCGTGACACGTACAAACAGATGGTGGTCGCCTTCAAGGACGCCGGGTTCGAGACATGCGCCGACCTGTGCGCCGTCGACTATCTCACCCACCCCGGGCGCTCGCTGCCCGACGGGGTGGCGCCGGAGCGCTTCGAGGTGGTCGTGAACCTGTTGTCGCTCTCCATGCGCCAGCGCGTCCGGATTCGCGTCCAGGTGCCCGAGTCCGACCCGATCGTCGACAGCATCACCGATGCCTACCCGGGGACCGATGCCATGGAGCGCGAGGCCTACGACATGTTCGGCATCGTCTTCGCCGACCACCCCGACATGACCCGGATCCTCATGCCCGAGGACTGGGAGGGCCACCCGCTGCGCAAGGACTACGGCGTCGGCCGGGTGCCGGTGCAATTCAAGGAAGCGCCCGGGCCGCGATGACCGATCACGATTCCGATCACGACCTCGAGCCCGAGGACGAGCACGACGAAGCCGGGCTGGCGCTTCGGCACGACGCCGAAGAGCGCGCCCTGGTGGCGGAGACCTCGGAGGGTGCCCAGGAGCTCATGCCCCGCGGCACCACCTCCGCCGGCGAATTGCGCCAGGAGGTCGGTGCCGTCCTGCGACTGCCCGAGGGCGGCTTCGTCAACCCGGGCGACATCGACATCGAACGCCATGACGACCAGACGATGATCATCAACATGGGTCCCCAGCACCCCTCGACCCACGGCGTGCTGCGGCTCATGCTCGAGCTCGACGGCGAGACGGTGCTCCGGACCAAGCCGATCATCGGCTACCTGCACACGGGCATGGAGAAGACGGGGGAGGAGCTCACCTACGTGCAGGGCTCCACCAACGTGACCCGCATGGACTATCTGTCGCCGCTGCACAACGAGCTGGTGTTCTCGCTGGCCACCGAGGCGCTGCTCGACGTGGAGCTCCCACCCCGGGCGACCTGGATCCGCATGCTGATGGCGGAGCTCAACCGTGTGTCGTCACACCTGATGTGGATGGCGACCAATGGCATGGACCTCGGGTCCACGTCGATGATGATCTACGGCTTCCGCGAGCGCGAGATGGTCCTGGCCTTCTTCGAGAAGGCGACCGGGCTGCGCATGAACACCAACTACATCCGTCCCGGTGGCGTCGCGGCCGACCTGCCCGACGGGTGGCAGGACGACATGGAGGTCCTCTGCGACACCATCCTCGCCCGCAGCTACGAGTACGACGAGCTCCTCACCGGCCAGCCCATCTTCCGGGAGCGCACCGAGGCGGTCGGCAACATCTCGGCCGAGGAGGCGCTGGCGCTGTCCGTGACGGGGCCGATCCTGCGTTCGACCGGCGTGCCGTGGGACCTCCGTCGCACCATGCCCTACCTGGCCTACGACAAGCTCGACTTCGACGTCATCGTCGGCAGCTACGGTGACAACTTCGACCGCTACTCGGTGCGCCTCAACGAGATCCGCGAGTCGATCAAGATGATCCGCCAGATCACCGAGATGATGCCGCCGGGTGACTACCGCGTGCAGGACCGCAAGGTGACCCCTCCGCCGCGCGCCCGCATCGACGAGAGCATGGAGGCGCTCATCCACCACTTCAAGATCTTCACCGAGGGCTTCCGCGTGCCCGAGGGCGAGGTCTACGTCGCCATCGAGTCGCCGCGCGGCGAGCTCGGCTGCTACATGGTCTCGGACGGGACCTCCAAGCCGTACCGCATGCACATCCGCGGCCCGAGCTTCGTCAACCTGCAGGCCCTGCCCCTGCTGCTGCGGGGCGGCCTGATGGCCGACGCCGTCGCCGTGATCTCGTCCGTCGACCCGGTCATGGGCGAGGTGGACCGGTGAGCCACCTGCAGGCCGACATCCGGACCCGGGCCGAGGAGCTGGTCGCGCTGTACCCCGAGCCGCGCTCCGCGCTCATCCCCCTGTGCCACCTGGCCCAGGAGCAGGACGGCTGGTTGCGTCCCGAGGCCGTGAGCGAGATCGCCGAGCTGTGCGGCGTCACCGCCGCCGAGGTGCAGGGCACTGCCACCTTCTACGACATGCTCCACACCGAGCCCGTGGGCACCTACGCGGTGGCGGTCTGCACCAACATCGCCTGCCTGCTCGGCGGCGCGCTCGAACTGCTGGACCACGCCGAGGCGACACTCGGCGTGCGCGCCGGCGGGACCACGTCCGACGGCGTCTTCACCCTGCACGAGGCGGAGTGCCTGGCCGACTGCGACAAGACACCGTGCGTGCAGGTCAATCACCGCTACGTGGGGGCGCAGACGGCCGAGAGCTTCGACGCACTGGTCGACGATCTGCGCGCCGGCCGGCTCGCCGACACGGTGCCCCGGCACGGCACGTTGGTGCGGGTGCGGCGCACCGTGGGCCTGCAGGCCGACCGCGCCGCCGTCAAGGGCGAACGGGCCGCCGTCGCCCAGGAGCAGGCTGCCCGCGCCGCCGCCGCCGCTGCTGCCGACGCCCCCGCGGAGAAGAAGGCCTGATGGCCCTCACGGACGCCCCCAAGATCATCACGGCGCGCCTCGGCTACGAGGACTCCTTCACGCTGGAGCGCTACCTGGCCACCGGCGGGTACACCGGGCTGCGCAAGGCCCTGACCATGACGCCGGAGGCGGTGGCGGCCGAGGTCGACACGGCCAGCCTGCTCGGCCGCGGTGGCGCCGGCTTCCCGGCCGGCCGCAAGTGGTCGATGCTGCGCAAGAACCCGCTGACCTACCTGGTGATCAACGGTGACGAGTCCGAGCCGGCCACGTTCAAGGACCACATGCTCATTGAGGGCGACCCCCACCAGATCCTCGAGGGCGTCCTGATCTCCGCCTATGCGCTGCAGGTCAGCCAGGCCTTCATCTACCTGCGCGGGGAGTTCGCCCTCGGCCTGGAGCGGCTGCAGACGGCGCTGAACGAGGCCTACGCCCACGGCGCGGTGGGGGCCAACATCTTCGAGTCGGGCTTCTCGCTCGACATCGTGGTGCATCCCGGCGCCGGCGCCTACATCTGCGGCGAGGAAACGGCGTTGCTCGAGTCGCTCGAGGGCAAGCGCGGCTTCCCGCGCATCAAGCCGCCGTTCTTCCCCGCCGCCATCGGCCTCTACGGGGAACCCACCGTGGTCAACAACGTCGAGACCATGGCCAACATCCCCTGGATCGTGAACAACGGCGGCGCCGCGTTCGCCGCGTTGGGTGCCGGCCGCTCCACCGGGACGCGGCTGTTCGCGCTGGCGGGTCAGGTGCGCAACCCGGGCAACTACGAGCTCGAGATGGTCAAGACCACCTTCCGCGACCTCATCTACGCGCCGGTGCTCGGCGGCGGCATCCGCGGCTCCAACACGCTCAAGGCGTTCATCCCGGGCGGCGTCTCGGCCCCATGGTTCGGCCCGGACCAGGTGGACCTCCCGCTGGGCCAGGACGAGGTGGGCAACGCCGGCTCCATGCTCGGCTCGGGTTCTGTGGTCGTCATGGACTCGGCCACCTGCATGGTGCGCGCCGCCTGGCGCATCACCAAGTTCTTCTCCCGCGAGTCGTGCGGCCAGTGCACGCCGTGTCGCGAGGGCTCGGGCTGGCTGGAGCGGATCATGTACCGAATTGAGAACGGCGCCGGGCGCGAGGAAGATCTGGACCTCCTCATGGACCTGTGCGACAACATCTCCCCCGGCGTGGCCTGGCCACCGCAGCAGACGACGATCTGCGTCCTCGGGCCGTCCATCCCGTCGTCCATCGCCTCGGGCATCCGGATGTTCCGCGACGAGTTCCTGGTGCACGTGAAGGAAGGGGGATGTCCCTTTGACTGACACGGCCAAGACCAGCAAACCCACCGACGCGCTGGCCGACGACGCCACGGACGACGGGACGCACACCTTCACCCTCGACGGGCGCCAGGTCAGCGCGCGCCAGGGCGAACTGCTGATTGCCGCGGCCGAGCGGGCCGGGACCTACATTCCGCGCTTCTGCTACCACCCGCGCATGGAGCCCGTCGGCATGTGCCGCATGTGCCTGGTCGAGGTGGAGGGCCCGCGCGGCGCCACCCTGCAGCCGGCCTGCTTCATTGAGGCCGGCGAGGGCATGGTGGTCGACACCACGTCGGAGAAGGTGAAGAAGGCCCAGGACGGGGTGCTCGAGTTCCTCCTCGCCAACCACCCGTTGGATTGCCCGGTGTGCGACAAGGGCGGCGAGTGCCCGCTGCAGGACCAGACCCTTGCCTACGGCCCGGGCGAGACCCGCTTCATTGAGGAGAAGCGCCATTTCGAGAAGCCGATCGCCATCTCCGACCTCGTGCTGCTCGACCGGGAGCGCTGCATTCAGTGCGCCCGCTGCACCCGCTTCGCCGCCGACGTGGCCGGCGAGGCGCAGATCGACTTCTCCGGGCGCGGCGAGGCCGTCGAGGTGTCGACCTTCCCGACCGAGCCCTTCTCCTCCTACTTCAGCGGCAACACCGTGCAGATCTGCCCGGTGGGCGCGCTGACCGCCACGCCCTACCGCTTCACGGCGCGGCCCTGGGACCTCGATCAGGTCGAGTCGACCTGCACCGCCTGCTCCGTCGGGTGCCGGGTCGCCGTGCAGTCATCGCAGAACCGCCTGACCCGGCTGCTCGGCATCGACTCCGAGCCGGTCAACCACGGTTGGCTCTGCGACAAGGGCCGCTTCAGCTTCGAGTCGGTCAACGGCGACGAGGTCGACAACGGACCCCGGCCCGTCGAGGTGGCCGACGAGGCCGTCGACGTGGTGCCCGCCACGGCGTCGCAGGTCGTCAGCCTCGGGGCCAGCCGCGGCCAGTTCCTCGGCGAGGCCCGCGAGACGGGACGCTTCGAGCACGGCCGCCTGGTGGAGCCGCGCATCCGCAAGGAGGGCGAGCTGGTCCCCGTCAGCTGGGGCGAGGCCCTGGCCGCGGCCGCGGCCGGGCTGTCCGCCGCCAAGGAGTCCGGCGGAGCCGGCGCGGTCGCCGTCATCGGCGGGGCACGCCTGACCAACGAGTCCGCCTACGCCTGGGCCAAGCTGGCCAAGGGCGTCATCGGGACCGACTCGGTCGACGCCCAGCTGGGCGACGGGCTGCCGGCCGAACTGGTGCTGGGGCTGCCCCGGGCCACCATCGACGAGGCCTGCGCCGCCCCGGTCCTCCTCACGCTGGCCGGCGATCTGCGCGAGGAGTTACCGGTGCTCTTCCTGCGCCTGCGCGAGGCCGTGGTCGGCGGCGGCACCCAGCTGCTCGAGATCGCGCCCGCCCCCACCGCGCTCACTGCGCTGGCCGCGGCCAGCCTGCGTATCCGCCCCGGCGACGCGCCGCTCATGGCCCGTGCGCTCACCGGTGACGCCGATGCGGTCACCGCGCTGGGTTCGCACCCCGAGGGCGCGGCCGTGACGACGCAGCAGCTCGAGGCCGCCCGCGCCATCGTGGACACGCACCCCGACGGCGAGGGGGTGGTCATCGTGGCCGGCCGGACCTCCTACGCCGAGGCGGGCGAGGTGGCGGCCGAAGCGGTGCGCCTGCTGGCCGCCGCACTCCCGAAGGCCCGCTTCCTGCCGGCGCTACGCCGGGGCAACGTGTTCGGTGCGCTCGACATGGGGCTGGCGCCGGGCCTCCTCCCGGGCCGGGTCAGCCTGCAGGCGGGCCGGGAGCGCTTCACCGCGGCCTGGGGTTCGGTGCCCGCCGCCACCGGCCTGTCGACCGCCGACATCCTCGCCTCCATGGCCGGCGAGACCCATGGCCGGTCCGGGGACGGCAGCGCCGTGCGCGCGCTCGTGCTGCTCGGCGCCGACCCGCTCGACGACTTCCCCGACCGGGCCGTGGCGGCCCAGGCGCTCGGCGCCGGGCACTTCGTCGTCGCCGTCACGGGCCACCCGTCCGAGTCCGTCGACGCGCACGCCGACGTCGTGCTGCCCTGCGCGGTGACGCACGAACGGGCGGGCACCACCACCAACATTGAGGGGCGGGTCAGCCGCCTGGGTCCCAAGCTCTCGGCGCCCGGCTTCGCCTGGCCCGACTGGATGATCGCCGCCGAGCTCGCCGTCGCCCTCGGGTCGGACCTCGGTCTGGCCAGTGACAACGACCTCTCCGACGAGCTGACCCGGACGGCACCCGCCTACGCCGGTCTGACCCAAGAGGTCCTGCACTCCGACGTGGCCCACGACGGGATACTCGTGCCGCTCAGCGGCAACGAGAGCCACCGCGACGACGTGACGCCCATCGACCCCATGGCGCTCCCCGGCGTCGAGTCGGTGGAGCGCCAGGGCGCACCGCCGCGCGTCGGCACCGGCACCGGCGGTCCCGCCTCCGCGCACGCGCCCGACCTGGGCAGCCCGCCGCCCCTGTTGGCCGGGACCGATACCGGCGGCGCCGAGCCGTTGCGGATCCCCAAGCCCGACAGCTACGGCCTGCGGCTGGTTTCGGGCCGCCGCCTCTACGACGCCGGCAGCTCGGTCACGGGCTCGCCGTCACTCACACCCCTCGTGCCCGTGCTCGTCGCCCGCGCCAATCCCTACGACCTCGACCGGCTCGGGGCCAAGACGGGTGACCGCGTGAAGGTGCGTTCGGCCCGGGGCGAGCTGATCCTGGCCGCCGAGTCCGACGAGGGCGTGGCCCGGGGCGTCGTCGCCATCGACTTCAACGTTCCCGGCGGCGAGAGCGCACCGCCCAACGCGGTGGCCACCCTCATCGACAGCCGCCAGCTGGTGACCGACGTGCGCATGGAGTCGGTGTGATCGCCGCCGCCGCCCTCCTCTCCACCGCCGGCTCGGCCGGGTCCCTCGGGTCCCAGCTGCTGACGCACAGCGCGGACAGTGGCAACGGCGACCCGCTCTTCTACTTCGGCCTCAACTGGGAGGTCTGGCTCATCCTCATCATCAAGTGCCTGGTGGCCTTCGTCGCGCTGCTCGTCGCCACCGCACTCATGATCTGGTTCGAGCGCAAGGTGATCTCGGACATGCAGAGCCGCGTCGGGCCCAACCGGGCCGGGCCGTGGGGCCTGCTGCAGACGCTGGCCGACGGGACCAAGCTCGTGTTCAAGGAGGACCTCCTGCCCGACCGGGCCGACGCCTTCGTCTTCAAGCTGGCGCCGTACCTGTCGGTGATCCCGGCCGTGCTGATCTTCACCGTCGTCCCCGTCGGCGGTGTGATCACCATCGGGAGCCACACCTTCGAGCTGCAGGTGGCCGACCCGCCCATGGGGATCCTGCTCGTGCTGGCCATGTCCGGCATCGCCGTCTACGGCGTCATGCTGGCCGGCTGGTCCTCCGGGTCCAAGTACCCATTGCTCGGCTCGGTGCGCGCCTCGGCCCAGGTGATCTCCTACGAGGCTGCGCTCGGCATGACCACGGTGATGGTGGTGCTGGTGACGGGCTCGCTGTCGACGCGGGCCATCGTGGCGTCCCAGTCGAACGGGTTCTGGAACTGGAACCTCATCCGCCTGGGCTTCCTCCCCTTCATCTTCTTCATGATCGCCATCACGGCCGAGCTCACCCGCCCGCCCTTCGACCTGACCGAAGCCGAGCAAGAGCTGGTCGGCGGCTTCCACACCGAGTACTCCTCCATCCGCTTCGGGCTGTTCTTCCTGGCCGAGTTCATGAACACCATCACCATGTCGGCCATTGTGGTGACGCTCTTCTTCGGCGGACCCAACGGCTACATCTTCCACATCCCCGGGGCGACCATCTACATGCCGATCATCTACTTCTTGTTGAAGACGGTGGCGTTCTGCTTCATCTACGTGTGGTTCCGTGCCGCCCTGCCGCGCCTGCGCTACGACCAGCTCATGGACCTGGGCTGGAAACGCCTCATCCCGCTCACGCTGGGATGGCTGCTGCTGGTGGCGGGCATCATCGCCTGGGGCTGGGCCGGCCTGTGGCTGCTGCCCGTCGTGATTCTGGCCTCGTTCCTCCTCATGCGGGCCAACAAGCTGGGCTCCGGGCGCAGCGACGACGACGTCATCATCCCCGTGATCGGGAGCCGGGTGACCCGGGCACCGCGCCTGTCGACGGTGCCCGACCCTGTGCCGGAGGGGACGGCCTGATGGGCGCCGGCGACGAGATCAAGGACCAGCTGTCCTTCCTGGGCGGCTTCAAGCTGACCTTCCAGCACCTCACCCGCCCCCGGGTGACCACGAAGTACCCCGACGAGAAGAAGCCGAAGCAGCCCCGCCAGCACGGCCGCCACGTCCTCAACCGCTACGAGGACGGCATGGAGAAGTGCATCGGCTGCGAGCTGTGCGCCGGCGTGTGCCCGGCGGACTGCATCTACGTGCGCGGGCTCGACAACCCGCCCGATCACCCGGTGTCGCCGGGGGAGCGCTACGGCTACGTCTACGAGATCAACTACCTGCGCTGCATCCACTGCGACATGTGCGTCGAGGCCTGTCCGACCGAGGCCATCACCGAGTCCAAGCTGTTCGAGTTCTCCTTCACCAACCGCTCCGACGCCATCTACACCAAGGAAGAGCTCGTGGTGAACGACGACGGGACGCCCAAGAAGCTGCCGTGGGAGGACTGGCGCGAAGGCGACGACCTGATGACGTCCGGCTGGATGCGCGCCACGGCCCCGTCGGGCAGCGCGGCCTACGAGGGCCAGGTCCAGTGGGAGGGCGAGCTCGGCTACGGCGTGCGCGCGCCCGAGGGCGGGCAGTCGCCGCACCGGGACGACGAGGCCACCGGCACCAAGCCATTGCGTGAGGTGCTCGAGGCCCACCTGCTCGACGAGGACATCCCATTGGCCCACCGCGGCATGCAGGGGCGGATCTGGAGGGCCAAGGAAGGGGCGGCGACCAACCGCAAGAAGATGGACGCCACCCGGGCCCGCATGAAGGAGTTGCGGGCCTCGCGCAAGGCCGCCAAGGCGGAAGCGAAGGCCGACAAGGCGGAAGCGAAGGCCGACGAGGCGGCGGCCAGGGCCGATCAGGCCGACGAGGCGGTGACCGGTGCCGTCGCCACCGGCACGGGTGGCACGGGTGGCACGGGTGGCACAGGCGGCACAGGTGGCACGACCGGCCCGGGTGGCACAGGCGGCACGGGCGGCACGGGCGGCACGGGCGGCCCCGAAGGGAGCGACTGACCCATGCTCCACGCCGTACCCCTGCTGGCTGCCACGCGCGCCACGTGGCCCGACATTTTGGTCTTCGCCGCCGCGGCGGCGGTGATCCTGGTCGGCGCGGTCGGCGTCGTGACGTCCCGCAATCCCGTGCACGCCGCGCTCAGCCTTGTGATGACGCTCTTCGGTGTCGCCGTGCTCTTCATTGAGCAGGAGGCCGACTTCCTGGCGGCGGTGCAGATCATCGTGTACGCCGGTGCCATCGTCGTCCTGTTCCTCTTCGTGATCATGTTCCTCGGGGTCGACCGGGCGGAGGACACCACCGTGGAGCCGCTGGTCGGCCAGCGTCCGCTCGCGGTCGTCTTCTCCCTCATCACGCTCGGCGGCGTCCTGGCCATGGCGGCCACGGCGCACTGGGTCACCGGCGCCAAGCAGGTGGTGGGGCCGATTCAGGGCCACGTCGCCGGCCCGACGTCGCCGGCGGGCGAGCCCGCCCAGCTGGGCAAGCAGCTTTTCACGACCTACCTCTTCGCCTTCGAGGCCACCGCGGCGCTGCTGGTCATCGCCGTGGTGGGCGCCGTCGTGCTGGCCCGCCGCCCGCCGACGGTGCACGCCGAGCACCAAGACGGCACCGAGAGCGAGCTGCCGGCATGAGCCTCTCGGGAGCGTGGTACATCGGCCTGGCCGCCATCGTGTTCACCATCGGCGCCATTGGCCTGCTGGTGCGGCGCAACGTCCTGATCATGTTCATGTGCATTGAGCTGATGCTCAACGCGGCCAACCTGACCTTCGTGACCTTCGCCCGCATGCTCAACGACATCGGCGGGCAGGCCATCGTGTTCTTCGTGCTCGTGGTGGCCGCGGCCGAGGTCGTGGTGGGCCTGGGCATCGTGGTGACCAACTTCCGCCGACGCGAGACCACGGTGGCGGACGACCTGGATTCGCTGAAGGGCTGAACCGTGGTCCATCTCGCGTACCTCATGTTGCTCTTGCCCCTCGCGGGGTTTTTGTTCCTCCTGGTCTTCGGCCGGCGCATCGGTGACCCGGTGGCGGGCGTGATCGGGACGGTGGCCATCGGCGGCGCCTTCGTCGTGGCCTGCATCGTGCTGGCCGGTCTGCTCGGCCTGCCCGACAACGGCCGGGTGGTGGTGGACAACTACTTCACCTGGTTCCAGTCGGGCGGACTGTCGGTTCCCGTGGGCACGTTGGTGGACCCGTTGTCGATGACGATGTGCATGTTCGTCACCTTCGTCAGCGCCTTCATCCACCTGTATTCCATCGGGTACATGAAGGACGACCGGGACTACTCCAAGTTCTTCATCTACCTGAACCTGTTCGTCTTCTCCATGCTGCTGCTGGTGCTGGCGGACAACTTGCTGCTCACCTTCGTCGGCTGGGAGGGCGTGGGCGTCTGCTCCTACTGGCTCGTGGCCTTCTGGTTCCAGCGCGAGTCGGCCGCCTCGGCCGGCAAGAAGGCCTTCATCTACAACCGCATCGGTGACGTCGGCTTCCTGCTCGCCATCTTCCTGATCTTCGAGCGGACCGGGACGATCCAGTACGAGAGCGGGCCGGGTGGGGGAATCTTCGGGCAGCTGTCGCACCTCGACGGCGGCGTCGGCCTGGCCGCGGTGCTGCTGCTGTTCCTGGCCGCGGCGGGGAAGTCGGCACAGATCCCGCTGTTCAACTGGCTGCCCGACGCCATGGAGGGCCCGACGCCGGTCTCGGCCCTCATTCATGCCGCCACCATGGTCACGGCCGGGGTCTACCTGTTGTGTCGTATGAACCCGCTGTTGCACGTGACGGCAACGGGGTCCGAGATCATCGCCGTCATCGGGGCCGTCACCGCGTTCGTGGCGGCCACCATCGCCTGCGCCCAGCAGGACATCAAGAAGGTGCTCGCGTTCTCCACCGTCTCGCAGATCGGCTACATGATTCTGGCCGTGGGCACCGGTGCCTACATCGCCGCCATCTTCCTCATGGTGGCGCACGCCTTCTTCAAGGGACTGCTCTTCCTGGGGGCGGGTTCGGTCATCCACGGGCTCGAGGACGAACAGGACCTCAAACGCATGGGCGCGTTGCGCCGCTACATGAAGTGGACCACCGTCACCTTCACCATCGGGTTCCTGGCCATCGCCGGCATCCCGCCGCTGTCGGGCTTCTGGGCCAAGGGCGACGTGCTCGACAACACGTTCGCCCACTTCAAGCCGTTGTGGGTCATCGGCCTCGTCACTGCGGTCCTGACCGCCTACTACATGAGCCGGCTGGAGATCCTCGCCTTCGGGGGCAAAGAGCGCTTCGACAAGGAGGGCCCCCACGGCGAGCCAGTGCTGCACGCGCCCCACGAGTCGCCCTGGATCATGCGGATCCCGCTCATCGTCTTGTCCTTCTTCGCCTTCTTCGCCGGCGTGCTCGACCTGCCCTGGGTCCACACCGACAACCTCTCGAGCTTCCTGGCGCCGGTGTTCGCCGGCACGCTCTACAACGACAACCTCGGCGCGGGGCCGGAATGGGAGCTGGCGATCGCCGACATCGCCGCGGCGGTCATCGGTGTGATCGTGGCCTGGTGGCTGTGGCGGGGCGACGAGGTGTACCAGCCGAAGTTGGAGCCGGCCTTCCTGCAACGGGTCTGGTACTGGGACGACTTCTACGACACCGTCATCGGGCGACCGGCTCAGCGGCTGGCGACGTTCCTCGCCTGGGTGGTCGACGTCCGCATCATTGACGGGGCGGTCAACGGCACGGCCCAGCTGGCCAAGGCCACGGGGAGCGCGGCCCGCAAGCTGCAGACGGGCTACGCCCGCAACTACGCGCTGGGGATCGCCATCGGGATGGCCCTCATCATCGCCTTCATGTTGAGCCGGACGTGGTGGGGATGAGTCACTCCATCCCTTTCCTCACCCTGCTCGTCCTGCTGCCGACCATCGGGGCGGCCGCCATGGGCCTGCTTGCCTTGGACAAGTCCCTGCACCGAGAGGTCGTGTACGCGCTGGCCCTGATCGTGTCGCTCGTGACGGCCGTCATCGCCGTGACCGCGCTCATCGCCATGAAGGTCCACGACGGTGGCTTCCAGCTGGTCTCGAACCACCAGTACACCGGCAGCAGCCTGGGGGTGCACTGGTACCTCGGCGTCGACGGCATCTCCATCTTCCTGGTGCTGCTAACCGCGCTGCTGTTCCCGCTGACCATCATCCTCGGGCGCAACCGCGAGAACCCCCGGGCCTACTTCGCCTGGATCCTCCTCCTGGAGGCGGCGGTGATGGGGAGCTTCCTGTCGCTCGACCTCATCGTCTTCTTCTTCATGTTCGAGCTCACGCTCGTGCCGGCCTACTTCATCATCGCCGGCTGGGGCCATCAGCGCCGCGCTTACGCCGCCATCAAGTTCTTCCTCTACACCTTCCTCGGCTCGGCCTTCCTCCTGGTCGGGATCCTGGCGCTGGCCTTCATCCACGAGTCGCAGTACCACTACCTGACCTTCGAACTCGGGCCGCTGATGCAGACGCACCTGTCCTCGTCGACCGAGATCCTGCTCTTCCTGGCCTTCACGGCGGCCTTCGCGGTGAAGGCGCCCCTCTTCCCGCTCCACACCTGGTCGCCCGACGCCTACACGGAAGCGCCGGAAGAGGGCTCGGTCCTCCTCTCGGGCATTCTGGCCAAGCTGGGCACCTACGGCATCATCCGCTTCGACCTCAACCTCTTCCCCCACGCCACCCGGACGCTGGGCCCGCTCTTCCTGACGTTGGCGGTGATCGGCATCGTCTACGGCGCCATCGTGGCCTGCGCCCAGCGCGACATGAAGCGCCTGGTCACCTATTCCTCGCTCGCCGGAATCGGCTTCATCGCGCTCGGTACCTTCTCGCTGAGCACCCAGGGTCTGTCCGGGGCCGTCCTGCTGATGCTCAACCACGGGATCATCGTGGCGGGGCTGTTCATCCTCATCGGCTTCATCTACCAGCGCCGCGGCACCTGGCAGACGAGCGAGCTGCGCGGGCTGCAGAAGGCGGCGCCGGTCATGGCGGCCGTCTTCACCGTGGTCATGTTGGCCTCCATCGGCGTGCCCGGCCTCAACGGCTTCGTCAGCGAATTCCTCGTGCTGTCGGGCACCTTCATCACGCACCGCTGGTGGGCCGTGGTCGCCATGCTCGGCGTGATTGTGGCGGCCATCTACCTGCTGTGGGCCTACCAGCAGGTCTTCCATGGCGAGCCCCGGGAGGCCGACGAGAAGACTCGTGACCTGGTGCTGATCGAGCGGCTCGTGATGGCGCCCCTCATCATTCTGATCGTGTTCCTGGGCGTGTATCCCAAGCCGGTGCTCGACCGCATCAACCCGTCGGTCAACCAACTCATTGCGCACGTCGAGTCGAAGACCGGCACCTACGAGCCCCCGGTGACGGTGCGTGGCGTGGAGGGGACCAAGTGATCGCCGCCACCCACGCCGCCGCCCACGCCGCCAGCCACGCGGCGTCGAACACCATCACGGTGCCGTCCATCCGCTGGCTGGCCATCCTGCCGCCCATCATCATGATCGGCGGTGCCGTCGTCCTCCTCGGCCTGGCCTCGCTGGTCCGCAAACCGCTGCGGGTGCGAGTGGCCACCATCGCCACGGTGATCATCTCCGGCGGCGCGCTGGGCGTCGCGCTGTGGCAGTGGGTCGACGTGCAGCAGCACGGGGCGCACACCTACGTGAAGCAGGCGGTCGTCATGGACGGCTTCAGCGTGCTCATCACCATGCTGGTCGCCATTGCCATGCTGCTGAGCGCGCTGGTGGCGGACGGGTACCTGCGCCGCGAGGGCATGCAGGGGGCCGAATTCCACGTGCTGGCCATGGTCTCGGCCTCCGGCGCCATGTTGATGGGGCTGGCCAACGACCTCATCATCGTCTTCCTGGGCCTCGAGATCCTGTCCATCGCCCTGTACGTGCTGACTGCCTTCAACTACAAACGCGCCGCCTCGGGGGAGGCGGCGCTCAAGTACTTCATTCTGGGCGGCTTCTCCTCGGCCATCTTCATTTACGGCATCGCGCTGACCTACGGTGCCACCGGCTCGACCAACCTGACCCAGATTTCGGACTTCTTGTCCAAGAACGTCGTCCTGACCAACGGCCTGCTGCTGGCCGGGCTCTCCCTCATGCTGGTCGGCTTCGCGTTCAAGGTGGCGGCCGTGCCCTTCCACATGTGGACGCCCGACGTCTACCAGGGTGCCCCCTCGCCCGTCACGGGGTTCATGGCGGCCGTGGCCAAGGCCGGCGCCTTCGCCGCCATGCTGCGCGTCCTCTTCTCCTCGTTCGGCGTCATTGAGACCGACTGGCGGCCCATCGTTTACGGGCTGGCGGTGCTCTCGCTGGTGCTCGGAGCGTTCGTGGCCCTGCGTCAGCGCGACGTGAAGCGGATGCTGGCGTACTCGTCCATCAACCACGCCGGGTTCATCCTCCTCGGCGTGTCGGCCGGCACGGCCCGTGGCGCCAGCGCCTCGCTGTACTACCTCTTCGTCTACATGTTCATGACCATCGGGAGCTTCGCCATCGTCACGGTGCTCGGGCGAGAGGGCGACGGCGACCACGACCTGGCGCGCTATCGGGGGCTGGCCCGCCGCCAGCCCGCCATGGCGCTCGCCCTGGCGGTCCTGCTGCTGGCCCAGGCAGGCGCACCCTTCACGACCGGCCTGTGGGCCAAGCTGCAGGTGGTCTTCGCCGCCATCGCTGCGGGCGAGGTGCCCCTGGGCGTCATCGCCATGGTGACGGCCGTCGTGGCGGCCTACTTCTACCTGCGGGTCGCCGTCCTGATGTACGCCGGCGGCGGGCAGGGCGAGGTCGAGGGCGGGCGCGGTGGCTCGGCGGCCCTGGGTGCCGAGGGCGGCATGACCGGGGGCGGCATCATCACGGCGGTGACCGAGGGCAGCGACACGGGGGGCGGGCTGGCCTGGGCGACGCCGGCGTCGGCCGCGGGCACGGTGACCACCCTCAACGAGCAGATCCTGCTGGACGACGAGGCGGCCGCACGCGACGTCGCCGACGACGACGCGACGCCCGAGAGGGTCCCGGTGCCGGCGCTGAGCGCGCTGGCCATCGCGCTCTGCACGGGGGTGACGGTGCTCTTCGGTGTGTGGCCACAGCCGCTCATCGACTTCGCCAACCACGCCACTCTGCTGTTCCTGCCCAAGTAGCGCGTCAGTCCAGGACGGTCTCGGCCCTGCCCTTCCGGATGGCGGCGACCAGCGCGGCGTGATCCCGCTCGTTCTGGTCGGCGTAGCGACGGGCGAACCGGCGCATGGCCTTGGTGAACACGTCGCCCTTGCCCATGTAGGCGTCGATGGACTCCGGGTCACCGGAGCGGGCGTGCGCCCGGGCCAGCGTGTTGCCGCAGGCGATGGCGAACTCCACCAGGACAGGTGCGATGAGGTCGGTGGTGGGGATGAGCTTCATGTCGCGGAACTGGCGCACGTAGAAATCGCGCTCGCCCAGTGAGCCCCAGCCCACGAAGATGTCGGTGGCGCTCTGCACCATGCGCTTGCCGGCGATGACCCGGGCACCGTGGTTCTCGTGCCCGCTGGCGTAGGTGTACGACTCGTAGACGGACGGACCGGCCTGCTTGCACTGCAGGAAGAGCGGGTCGCCCGTCGCGCTTCCCTCCAGCAGCACGAGGTACACCACCATGCCCACGCTGCCGACCCCCACCACCTGGCGGACGACGTCCACCGGGGTGAAGCGGTCGAACAACCGGCGACGGTCCTCCTGCAGGGTCAGGCGGTAGCCCTCGAGCAGTCCCTCCACGATGTCGCCCTGCTCATCGTCGTCGAGCGTGACCCGCAGCGGAGGCTGGGGGGTGATGCGGGCCCGCCCACGCCGCTCCGTGGTCAGCTTGGCGAAGGCGCCGCGGCTGGTCCGGGTCTCCTTCTTCCTTTCGAACTGCACCTTCACCTGGCCTCGGTCAGCCGGTTCGAAGTAGTCGATGAACTGGTCGAAGCGTGTGCCCTCGTACCAGATGTCGAGCAGCGGCAGGGTGGAGTAGAACCGCATGCGGTTGCGGTAGGCGTCGACCGCCGCCGTCACAGCCGCATCGGATTTGCTGGCCTTCACCCCGTTCTCGCGGGCCGCCACCACGAGGCTGGCGGCCAGGCGGGCCACGTCCCACTCGAAGGGCCCGGGCAGTGTCTCGTCGAAGTCACGCAGGTCGAAGTTGAGGTTGCGCTCGGGCGTGGCCCACAGGCCGAAGTTCAGGACATGGGCATCACCGCAGAGCTGCACCTCAATGCGACTGTGCGCCCGGGAGGCCAGATCGGCGGCCATGACGGCAGCGGCGCCGCGATAGAAGTTCCAAGGTGAGAGGGCCATGCGCTGGTGTCGCAGCGGGGCAAGCTCGGGCAGCCGGATCTCGTTCTGCGCCAGGATCGTGTCGACGGGATCGTGCCCACGGGCCTTCTCGTCCCAGTCGCCCAGGTCCGCCCGCGGGGCGAGGATCCGGGCCTGGCGCCCAATCTCACGGCGCTCGTCGGCCGTGGCCGCGAGGTCGTGCCTGGCGTCCACGGTGGTGGCCCCATAATGCGAGTTGCTCACGGCGTTCCTCCCTCCCAGTCCTCGGCTTCGTGCCTATCTTTGCCCAGGTCGGCGGGTTGTGGTCGCTCGACTCCCCGTGGGCCAGCGTAAGCCGCCCCGTTTGATCTCTGCCCGGGCCCGGGCAGCGGCCGGACGCCAGCACATGATCGACATGATTGCGAGGTGGGTTGAGCCGAGCCTCGGCTCGGCATGGGCGTGGTGGGCCGGTGTCGCCCGTGTCGCCGGTGTCGCCCGTGTCGCCGGTGTCGCTCCTCCTGGCTCAGTGTGAACGGTCGCTCGACAGGTGCGACACCGGACGCAACCACCTCCACGCCGAATCCTTCGAATGAAAAGGGCGAGGTGACTCCCAGACGACCTCAGTCACCCCGCCCCCGGCCTCAATTGTGCTCGGAGCCCTCAATCGACGTGTAGAGCCGTTCGCACCAATCAACGCAACAGCAGGACAACTCTCAGCGGGGGTTGTTGCGTCGGAGCTTCGAGCGGGAGCGACACGCGGTCAGACGTGGTGGGGAGGCCGGTCGCGTCGCTGCTCGTCCGACCAGCAGCGGTCACAGTCCTCGCACGGGCCGCTGTCGCCGCGCCGGTGGTGCACGCCCGGATGCCCGCAGCGGGGGCAGCGGGACTCGGTCACCGCCGCGGTGCCGCGGTCCCGGCCTCGTGCCGTTTGGCCGCGCCGGTGTCGGCGTGCTCTTGCGCGGCCAGCACCTCCTCGGGCAACGCCGGCCCCGACCGCTTGGCTCCGCTCGTCGTGAGGAGGCGGCCGATCACCGGGACCTCGGTCAGGGATTCGGCTCGCATGATCTGCACGACGACGGGAACGAACTGCTCAGCTGAGTCGAACGCGATGTAACGCGGCAGCCAGCGCGGCTCGTACTTCGCGTTGAACCGCCACAACGTCTCTATCTGCAGAACGCCGGAGAGCCGGCGCAAGGCCCAGCGTTCCACGCGCTGGGTGACGCCGTCCCCGTTGTCGCCTTCGAGCACCGATCGCAGGGCGGCGAAGTTCAGGCTCAGTCCCTTCATGCCCATCCCTTTGAGGTGTTCGATCGTCGAGCAGAGAGCAAAGTCGAGTAACCCGTTGGGATGTTCGCCCGGATCGCGTCGCATGAGGTCCAGTGAGTAGCCGCCGATGGCCGGCGAGGGCACGAACTGGCACATGGCCACGGGCGCACCGTCGGGACCTTCCACCAGCGTGAGCAGCAAGCCAGTGTCCCGACGGTCGAAGAGGCGACCCAGCATCATGGAGAAGCCACGCTCCTGCTCGCCGCGGCGGCTCTTGGCCATCAGTTCGGCCATCCGGGCAGCGTCGGCAGGATTGAGGCGGGCCGGGTCGAGGAAACGGACCGTGTAGCCGTAGCGGGCCACCCGGTTGACCGCCTGTCGCAAGCCTTTCATCTTCCCGCCCTGGAGCGAGAACTCCCTGGGATCCACGACCGCCTCGTCGCCGATGTAGAGGAAGCGCATGCCTGATGCCTGGTAGGTCGGCAGCCATTCCTCTCCGGCGCCCATCACGCCGAGGCCCCAGCCGTTGCGGTCGACATAGTGCCGGAACGAGTCCCAGACGTGGGCGCGTTCGGAGAACGGTCCGATGGGGTCGGGGGAGACCAGGCAGACGCCGCCGAAGATGCCGTACGCCACCAGCGAGTCACGATGGAAGAACCATTGTTTGTCGTCGCGCAGCGCGAAGTAGTCGAGCGTGCCGGTCCCATGGCGGCGCACGATGTCACGGGCCCGGAGCTCTGCGGCCCGCCGACCCATGGCGGCGCGCCCCGAGGACAGCCGGCGATCGACGACCGGCCGGGTCAGCAAGAAGAGCGCCACCACAATGAGGCTGATGCCCACGGCCAGCAGGCTGACGGAGACATAGCGGTCGATGGTGGGGGGGAAGGTCACCCAGTCGACGCCCACGAGCCGTTCGGCCGAACCGAGGAGGACATGGGGCCACCCGGGGAGAGGGTGGTGGTGGACACGGCCGGCCACCTCCACGGCAATGAAGCCGCCCAGGGTGGCCAGCACCCCGCCGACGGCGAGGATGACGAAGGCGGTGACGACCGTCCCGCGCTCGGACTGGGCCCGGAAGCGCTCCCGCTCAACGATCAGGAGCGTGAGGACGCCGGCACAGACGACGAGGGTCACGATGTCGGCCGCGTGCAGGAGGTGCAGGGCAAGCGAGGCGACGAGCAACAGCACCGCGACCAGCCACGAGCGGCGCTGCCCTCTGAGCACGCCGCGGGAGAGCATGATCATGCCGATCCCGGCGATCGCGGTGAGCGCCCCGGCTGCCTGCACCACAGCGATGGGGAGGTACTGCGCGATGAGATGGAGGTGCTCGCGCAGGGGCGTCGTCACGGACGAGAGCAGGTCGATGGCCCCGGCCACGAAGAGTGAGACCGCAGCCAGGCGGCGAATCCGCCGGACGCGGATGTGGTCCGCCGCCACCTCCGGTGCAGGCGGCCACGATGCGCCGCCGGGCCAGCTGGCCGCCAGTTCCGCGTGGACGTCCGCCGCCTTGGAGCGTCCCTTGACGACGGTGTCGGCTGTCACGAGCCGCTCCCCCATGGTGGCGAGCGGCAGGTCCGCTTCGGCCAGGAGCAGGCGGACGTGCAATTCCGCTCCGGTCTCGATTTCGAGAGTCGATTCCTGGCGATGGTGCAAGAAGGTGGGGGGGAGCCCGAGGCGGCCCCGGTGCTCGTGCACGACCTCGGAGGTCGCGCCCGGGGAGGCGAAGAAGCCGGTGTCGAGATGGGTCAGCTCGGGCACCAGGGCCCCTCCCACAATGACGCCGGAGGCGCCCGACTCGACGGCGGCCCGCGTGGCGTCGAGCGCGTCCTCCCCGTCGAGCTCGAGCAGCTCGTGTGCGATCGGCCGCGTGCCCGACGTCCCGCCGGCCCAGGGTGCCGGGAGCCCCTCTCCCCCGAGCGCGCGCCAGATGCCTCGGGACGTGATGGCGACGACCAGGGCCAGCACCGCCAGCAGGACGAGCGCGATCACGACGGTGACGATGAAGCGCGAAGGCCACGTGGCGTTGTAGGCGCGTTGCAGCGCGTTCTGTTGCCGGGGCGTACGGAAGACCCGGCCCAGCCCGTCGACCACGAACTCGACGCGCAACAAGAGCGCGATCACGGCCAACGCCAGCGGCGGCGCCCAGAGGTAGCGGCGCAACCGCCGGTACAAGACGCGCGAGGTGACGAAGCGGCGCGCCAACCGCGGATCGTCCAGACGGTCCATCCCTGTCAGCCAGGGCCGGTCGTCGGTGGGCGCGACATCAAGAGGGGGGTTCCCGTCGGGTCGGAGCATGCCGGCGCGCACGAGGACGGTCCGGGTGCCGGCGCCGGTCTCGCACGCGAGGTCCACTGCGTCGCGCACGGACACGCCCCGACGTTGGAGTGCCTCGACCAGCGTGGGGTCCCGCTCGGAGGATGCCATCACCACAATCACCTGGGAGTCGGCGCGGGAAGCGAACCGACCCAAGGCGTCCGTGAGATCGGGATGACTCTCCACGGCCACCGACGGGTCGTGGAGAGGTCCCGGGGCGACGAGCCGACCGCAGAGGATCACGATTCCCGGCCCCTGCCATTCCTCGAGCCGTCGGGCAACGTCGCGACAGGCGGCTCGCGAGCTGTCGGTGGGCTCCGCCGGCAAGAGCAGATCGCCGACGACCTCTACCCGCCGGCCGAGGGCCACGGGGATCGTCGTGTCAACGGTGGCCGTCGTGGCCACGTCGCGTCCCACCCCCGTGTCAGCGTCAGCTTCCATTCGCCGTCCATCGTGTCACCTCCGGGAGTCTCGGCCCCTCCCCAATTCGGCGGAATTGTCCTTCCGGGGGGTGCAGGGGACACCGTTAGGCTCGTCTCTCGTGCCCCAGACCAGGACAGACGGCGACCGGACCAACTGGACGTGGCGTGCCGATGAGGGCGCGCGCCACCCGCAGGGGCCGGCCGTCATCTTCGACATCGACGGCGTCTTGTCCGATGCGGCCGGCCGTCAGCACTTTCTCGAGCGAGGCAAGCGAGACTGGACATCGTTCTTCGAGGCCTGCGGTGATGATCCAGTGATTGAGGAGATCGCCCGGTTGCTGGAGCTGCTCGACCCTTCACTCGCCGTCGTGCTTCTGACGGGGCGCCCCTCACGGGTCCAACCCCAGACGCTGGCCTGGTTGCAGCGGTACGGGCTGCGTTGGGACCTTCTGGTGATGCGCTCACGCGGGGACTACGCCCAGGTCACCGAGTTCAAGCAATCGGTGGTCGAGGAGCTGCGCGCGCACGGGTTCGACCTGCGCCTCGCGTTCGAGGACGACCCGTCGAACCACGCCATGTACGTGGCGGCGGGGGTGCCCTGCGTCTATATCCACTCGGGCTATTACGAGTAGCGCAGCTGCCGGCCCCATCCGACGAGGAGAGCCAATCCGGCGAGCACGAGAACGGGGAGATCTCCCCAATGGTCGTAGGGGGTGAAGCCACGGCGTAGCGCAACGGTCGCGAAGAGCACCTGACGCTCGCCCAGGGCGCTTCGTTGAAGGACGACGCCCCGTTGGTTCACCACGGCGCTGAACCCGGTCGGGGCGGCCTGGACGAGGTCACGCCCTGTCTCGACGCTTTGGACGATGGCCGCGGCCATCTCCTGTGCCGGGACCTGCGAGGTGCTGTACGAGGACGTGTTGGTGGGCACGGCCAGCAGTTGCGCGCCGCTCCGCACCGACTGCCTGCTCCGTCCGGCGTAAAAGATCTCGAACGACACCAAGAGACCGAGCGGGGCTGCGGGGGTGCGCATGAACCCCGTGCCGTGGCCTGGAACGGCGTCGACGGGCACCCCCGAGAGGTCGGCGAAATGCGAGAAGAGCGAGCGAAGCGGAACGTACTCACCGAAGGGCACCCGGTGGACCTTCTCGAACACACCGACGATGTGGCCGCCGGGCCCCCACGCCACGACCTCGTTGCGGAACGAGGCGGGGGACGCCGGTTCGGTCACCCCGACGACCAACGTGGCGCGGAGCTGCCGGGCCAATCGGCTCAGCAGTGTTGCTTGCGGTGAGCCCGACAGAGGGCGGTCGAGCGCGACGACGTCCTCGGGCCAGAGCACCAGGGCCGGAGGCGGATGTGCGGTGGCCACGGCGAAGGTCGCCGCCACCTGGGCGGCGAGTACGGAACTCGGTGGCACGTCCTCCTTGCTCACGCCCCGTTGTCCGCCACCTTGCACGAGGGCGACGCGCAACGTCCGGGTGGGCGCACCGCCGTCGGGCACAACCGTGCCGACAACGGCGAGCGCGGCGACTGCGGCGGCAACGACGACGGCACCGATGAGCGAAGGTCCCCCGGGATGGCGATGGCGTGCCCACAGCGATGCGCAGAGTGTCGCAAGGGCCACACCGCCGGCCCAGACCCCGGCGGTGATCAGGAGTGGCCCCCCGAGGCGAGCCAACTCGACCAGAGGACCGCGGGCCTGGCCCAAGAAGACCCCCCCGAGCGGCAGCCCGCCGAAGGGCCACGTCATTCGGACGGTCTCGGCCAGAGTGCATGCACCGACGAAGGCGAGCGCGCGCCCGCGTCGCGGCGGTGTCGCTCCCGCCGCGGCCGCGAAGAAAAGGGCCTCGGCGAGGATGAGCACGACGGCGCCGTACCAGTTGAAGGCCCTGGCCCACACCAGCCCGATCGCGTAGCAGCCCAGACCGGCCAGCCAGCCGGACCAGATCCGGGTCCGCAGGCGCAACCCGGCCAGACGCCAGTAGAGCAGCGCGGCACCGATGAGCCCCAAGGGCCACCAGCCCCACGGAGGGAGGGAGAGCGCGAGCAGGACACCCGCCGCCACGGAGGGGCCGGCGACACGGCCCCGGCGCGGCAGGGCGCTCACAAGAGCGCGTGCGCTGCTGCCCGGCCGCTGGCGATGCAGGCGGGTATGCCGACACCCCGGTATGCCGAGCCCGCGACGGCGATGCCACCGAGGCGGGCCAAGGCGGACTCGACGCCGGCCGTGCGGAGGAGGTGGTGCACCCGATACTGCGGGAAGGCGTCGTCGAAGCGCACCACGCGCGCCGAAAGGGGCTGACCGGTCACGCCCATCAGCACCCCCAACTCCTCCCAGGCTCGCTGGGTGACTTCGTCGTCGGTCCAGGCGCTGGCCCGGCTGTCGTCGACGCGTCCAAGCGAGGCCCGCAGAAGGCCGTCGCCGTCGTGGTGGAGGTGCGGCCACTTGCGATCCAAATAGGTGCACGCCGTGACGGCCCACGGCTCGCGCCCCTTGTGGGGAACGCGCCGTGGTACGAGGAACCCTGTCCCGACGAGCGTCGAGGGCAGCTCATCCATCCCGACCCGGAACGTCGCGAGGACGACGGACGCGTAGTCGATGGCGTCCAGCAGGCCCGCAGCCTCGTCATCATGTGGCCGGAGCAACGTCGCTGCGGCCGGCGCCGGCGTGGCGAGGACCACGGCGTCGGCCTCGAAGGCGCCGTCCGCGGTGGCCGCGGTCCAGCGGCCCGGCGAAAAACGTTCGAGAGCGTCAACGGGAGAGGAGAGCCGCACGTCCACGCCGCGCGCCTGCAGGACCGCCGCCATTGTGCCGATCAACGACACCATGCCCCCCTCGAGAGCCCAGAACAGCGGCGGCCCTTCGGGGTCGGGCGCGGGCACCTCGGCGCGCAGGGCCCGCATCAGGCCGCCCCGTCGTTGCGCGGCCGCCAGGAGCGGCGGGAACGTTGCGGCGGCGGACATATCGTCCACCGATCCGGCGTGGATCCCGCCCATGAGCGGGTCCGTCAGCATGTCCACGACCCGCCGTCCGAGCTTGCGCGTCACGAGCGGCCCAATGGCCCGGTCGCCGATCGGCCCGCGGACGTCGGGTCTGGGCAGGACAGCGTCCCGGGCCAGGCCCAGCGTGCCACGGGCACCCACGATGCCGGATCGGGCCGTGGGCCAGAACCGGGTCGGGACTCCGAGTGCGTGGCCCTCGGGGAGCGAGCGGAGCCGGCCCCGGGCCCAGACCGACGCACCGCGGGCGGCGATCGGCACGAGTGCGTCGGCCAGTCCGATCTCGCGACACAGCTCAAGGGCCTCTGGCCGGCGACCGAGGAATCCGTCAGGGCCGAGGTCGACGATGCGTCCGCCGACGACCTCGCTCCGCAGTGGCCCACCGAGTCGAGGCGAGGCCTCGAGCACGGTCACCTCCGGGGCGCCAGGCCGGTGCACCGACCCCCCCGTGAGCTCCCAGGCCGCGGTCAGGCCACTGATGCCGCCGCCGACGACGACCACCCGCCGCGCCGTCACCTCAGGACGCTCCGTCGGCGGCGACGATCAGATCGGTCAGCGTTTCGATGAATGCCGGGTCGTCGTTGAGCGATGCCGTGCGTGCGTAGGCGAGGCCACGCTCCGCCGTGATGGCGGCCACCTCGATATCGAGGTCGTAGAGCACCTCGAGGTGGTCGGAGACGAACCCAATGGGGCAGATGACGACGGCATCGGCCGCATCGTCGGCCGCCAGGCGGCGCACGATGTCGCGGACATCCGGGCCGAGCCAGGGCTCGGGGGTTCGTCCGGCACTCTGCCATGCCACCTGCCAATCCTCGAGCCCGGCCGCGGTGGCGACCAGGCGGGCCGACTCGACCAGCTGTTCGGGGTAGGTGTCGCCGCTCTCCCGGATGCGCTCGGGCAACGAGTGCGCCGTGAAGATCACGCTGGTGCGGCCCGTGACGGCTCGTCGTGCGTCGGCCACGCGAGCGGCGAGCAGCGAAACGAGCGAAGGGTGCGCATACCACGGTGCGACGGGTACGAAGGGCGTCGTGGTCCCGAGCGCGGCGGCAGCACGCTCGATGTATTCCAGAGAGCCCATGGAGGACCCGTGGGGTGTGAGGACGAGGCCGATGACCCGTTCGACGCCCGCCGCGCCCAACGCCGCGGCGGCTTCTTCGATGAGCGGCGCGGTGTGCTTGGCACCGAACGACACCAGGTAGTGGTCGGGCGCTCGTGCCTCCAGCGCTGCCCGCACCGCGTCCACCTGGGCCGTGGTGCGGATGTTCAGCGGTGAGACGCCACCGATCGCGGCGTACCGCCCTTCGAGCTCGGCCAGCTGCTCGGGCGTCGGCGGACGCCCGCGGCGGATCCGCGTGTAGAACGGCGCGATCTCCGTCGTGCTTGCCGGCGTGCCGTGCGCCATCAGCAGGACGCCCGTCGTCATGTCCGCGCGGTCTCTGCGTGGACCAGTTCGACGACGGCAGCGAGGATGCCCGGGTCCGACTCCGGAAGGACGCCGTGACCCAGGTTGAACACATGACCTGTCCCGGTCCCGTCGTCAGCGGCCGCCAGAACGGACCGGGTGGCCTCCGCCACAATGGGCCACGGCGCCAGGCAGAGCGCAGGGTCGAGATTGCCCTGCACCGCGTGCCCTTCGCCCACACGGCGACGCCCCATGTCGAGCGGCACCCGCCAGTCGATGCCGACGACGTCCGACCCGGCGGAACCCATCAGGCCCAGCAGCTCACCTGTGCCGACGCCGAAGAGGATCGTCGGCACGCCGAGATCGGCGATGCCCGCCAGGACGGAGCAGGTGGCAGGAAGGGCGAACCGGGCGTACTCGTCGGGTGCAAGCGAGCCGGCCCAGCTGTCGAAGATCTGGACGGCCTGGGCACCGGCCTCGATCTGGGCCCGGAGCGAGGCCACTGCCATGGCGGCCAGCCGCTCGGTCAACCGTTCCCACAGGTGGGGGTTCCCGTGCATCAGGGCCTTCACCTTGGAGAAGGTGCGGGAGGGTCCGCCTTCCACGGCGTAGCTGGCCACGGTGAAGGGTGCGCCGGCGAAGCCGATCAGCGCCACCCCCGTGCCCTCGAGCTCCCGGCGGACGAGGCCCACGGTCTCGGCGACGTACGGAGCGTCGGTCATCGGTTCGAACGGCCGCAGACGAGCCAGATCGTCCTCGCCGCGGAACGGTTCGGCCACCACCGGACCCCGGCCCTGTTCCACGTCGACGCCGAATCCGATGGCGTGCAGGGGGACCACGATGTCGGAGAACACAATGGCGGCGTCCACGCCATAGCGTCGTACCGGCTGCAGCGTGAGCTCGGCCGAGAGTGTGGCGTCGCCGATGGCGGCGAGGATGGACCCTGAGCCTCGGGCCGCTCGGTATTCGGGCAGTGCACGGCCCGCCTGGCGCATGAACCACACGGGCGTGCGGGACACGGGTTCCCGCAGGCAGGCACGCACCAGATCCGGGCGCGCCCCTGTCCCGTCGCTCACCCGACCGGCTCTCTGACGACCGAGGTCCGTTCGGCACAGGTCGCCGTCGCGTTGCCGCCTCCGGCAAAGGTGACCGCCCGCCCGGGGGCGTCGTTCATGGTCGAGATGAGCATGGCCTTCCTTTCGGTTCGCTCATCGTACGCGTCAGCACCACGGCCTCCCGGGCGTGGAGAGCCGTCTAAACTGAACCGTTTCCCCGTGGGCCGGGGGAGGAAGGGGAGAGGTGCCCGAACATCCCGATCTGCAGGATGAGCAGGAGTTCCTCAACCGTGCCTACGACGGGTTGGAGTTCATGCGGGGCGAGGCGCGGCAGATGCTGCAGGGCGTACTCGACCTCGGCCGGGGCGGCACGTTCCAGTCCCGCACCGAACGCGACATCGTCGTGCGCACGAGCCTGGCCCGCCTGGAACAGCTCGACATCGGGGACCAGGCCCTCTACTTCGGACGCATCGACCGCCTCCCAGAGCCCGGGGTCGAGTCAACATCGGCGAACCCGCTGCTCGGTGAGTCGTTCCACATCGGACGCCTCGCCGTTTCGGGCCCGGATCACGAGCCGCTGGTCGTCGACTGGCGCGCCCCCGTGGCGGAGCCCTTCTATCGGGCGACGGGGCTCGATCCGCAGGGCCTTGCCCGCCGCCGCCACCTCGCTGTACGGGGCCGGGCCGTGCTCGGGCTCGAGGACGAGTACTTCGTCGACCCGGACGGCCGCGCCGGCGTTCCTGCGCCGGCCGGAGCAGGTGGGGCTCAGTTCCGCGACGGCGGGGAACGCCTGTTGGCTGACGGGCTGGTTCTGGGCGGCCCCGGTGCGCTCCTGTCCGCCCTCGGCCAGGCGCGGACGGGCCAGATGGGCGACATCATCGGGACAATCCAGCGCGAGCAGGACGAGATCATCCGCTCGCCACTCCCCGGGGTGCTCGTCGTCCAGGGTGGCCCGGGTACGGGGAAGACGGCGGTGGCGCTCCACCGGGCCGCCTACCTGCTCTACACACACCGCTTCCCGCTGGAGCGCCAGGGCGTGCTCGTCGTGGGGCCGAACCCCTTGTTCCTGCGCTACATCGAGCAGGTCCTCCCCTCGCTGGGTGAGACCGGGGTCAGCCTGTCGACGGTCTCGGGCCTGGTGCCAGAAGTACGGGTGCGCGGGGTCGACGACCCGGCCGTCGCCAGGCTGAAGGGCGACGTGCGCATGGTCAAGGTGCTGGCGCGGGCCGTACGCACCCGCCAGCGCCCTCTCCGTCGCGACGTGGAAGTGCCCTTCGGGGCCGGGGTGTTACGGCTGCGCGCCCAGTTGACCGAGGACATCGTCGGCACGGCCCGGCGCCGCCCCGGCACGCATAACGCCCGCCGTCGCTTCGTGGAATCGCAGGTCCTGCGCGCCCTGTCCGACGAATACCGCGCCCGGCTCGATCGAAGCGGAGTGGACGGGGCGGACGAGGCGCCGACGCCCGAGGAGCAGAAGGACCTGGCCCAGCGGCTGCGCAGGGTTCCCGAGGTCAGCGATGCCCTGGACCGCATGTGGCCGCGCCTGTCGGCGCACGAGTTCCTGCACGATCTCCTCGGAGCCCGGGCGCTGCTCACCGCCGCCGGGAAGGGGATCTTGCAAGCGGCGGAGATACAGCGGCTCTACCGACTGCGCGGCACGTCGCTCGACACGGTGCAGTGGACGGTCGGCGACGCCGCCCTGATCGACGAGGCGCGCACGCTGCTCGGCCCGCGCCGAGGTCGTCCCGCCCGGTCGCGCACCAAGCGGGCCGAAGAAGGGATGGCCTCTGAAATGGGGTTCTGGCCGCAAGGGCTGGCTGCGTCGCCCGAGCCGGTGACCAGCACCGTGAGCGCATCCGAGGACGAGATCCGGGCCTTCGGCCACATTGTGGTCGACGAGGTGCAGGACCTCTCGCCCATGCAGCTGCGCATGCTGGCCCGCCGGTCCCTATCGGGCTCCATGACCGTCGTCGGCGACATCGCACAGGCCACCGGTCCCTGGGCCCCGGCCGGGTGGGAAGACATCACGCGCCACCTGAGCCCGCGACGGCCGACGCGCCTGGTGGAGCTGACGGTGAGCTACCGCACCCCGGCCGAGGTGGTGGCCCTTGCGGCACAGGTCCTGGCCGTGGCCGCGCCCGAGATCCGTCCTCCACGACCGGTGCGCCAGTCGGGGTACCCGCCCCGAGTCGTCGCCACCAGCAGGTTCGGGCTCGGCGCAACGCTGGCCGGCCTGGCCCGCGAGGAGGTGGCGGCTGTCGCACCGGGTCGGGTGGCCGTCCTGGGCCCGGCGGTCATGCTGCCCGAGCTGACACGGGCGCTCGACGAGGCCGGACTGGACCCGATCGATCCGCGCGATCCCTCGGGGGACGGGCTCGCCGCGGGGCTGGTGGTGCTGCCGGCCGACGAGACCAACGGACTCGAGTTCGACTCCGTCGTCGTCGTGGAGCCCTCGCTGATCGCAGCAGTGGGCGACGACCTGGCCGGGGAGGGGCCGCCGGTGGCCACCACGCGGGGCCTACGGACCCTCTACGTCGCCTTTACGAGACCAACCCGGCGGCTCACCGTCCTGCACGCCGAGCCGCTGCCGGTCGAGCTGCGCTGACCTGGGCCTTCGGAAGCCCCGGCAGGGCTCCGTCGGCTCCACCTCTTAGTTGGCGTGGTCGCGGTCACGTCGACTAGAAATTCACCTGTGACCCAGGCTGTCTCGGCGGAGGTCCCCGCTCCCCAGGGAAAGATCATCCACGACCGGCCTCCGATGCTGGCCATCGGCGTGATGATCTGGCTCGGATCCGAGCTGATGTTCTTCAGCGGCCTGTTCGCCGCCTTCTTCACCATCCGGGCCAACACCATCGGCCCCTGGCCGCCGGCGGGGACGGACCTCGACACCCTGCGGGCCGGCTTCTTCACCTTGGTCCTGGTGTCGTCGAGCTTCACCATGCAGCGGGCCGTGTTCCAGTTGGAATGGCGCAAACGCCGATCGGCCCGGATCTGGATCGTCGCCACGATCCTCCTCGGCGTGGCGTTCCTGGGCAACCAGGCCTACGAGTGGCTCTTCAGTCCGACACGCTGGTACACCAACTCGTACGGTTCGCTCTTCTACATCATGTCGGGCCTGCACGGCCTGCACGTCTTCATCGGCCTGCTCGCCATGGTCTTCCTCCTCGGTCGCTTGCGTGGCGACATCGGTGGTGACCCTGGTGAGCTCTCGGCGGTACAGGGGGTCTCCTACTACTGGCACTTCGTCGACATCGTCTGGGTCGGGCTCTACAGTTGCCTGTTCCTTCTCAAGTAGGCATGCGAGGCGTGCGCGCACCACTCAAGAGGACAATCACGAGCCGCTTCCTTGTTCCGGCGGGCCTGCTTTCTGTGGCCGGCCTGGCCTCGCTGGCGATGTTCTTCCCCGGCACCAACGCGGCCGCCAGTGGGCACGCCGACGCCACGCAGGTCTCGGTCAATCCGACGCACGTGACCACCCACTCGTGCGGCACGATCAACGTCAAGGGCGTGACCAACGCGGTGCCCAATGCGGGCAACCCCTTCCTCAGCAACTCGAGGACCTGCCTCAATGGTCACCTGATCACCTACGGGAACGCGGCGATCACCTACTCCAACCCGCCGCAGTCCTTCATTGACGCGGGCCGCCTCCTGTTCGCCCAGACCTGCTCGAGCTGCCACGGCAACCAGGCCAACGGCGTGGGCCCCGACGGCCAGGCCACCATCGGACCGAACCTGCAGGGTGTCGGCGCCGCCACGGTCGACTTCTGGGTCAGCACCGGCCGCATGCCGGCTACCGACGTCAAGGCGGTGGAGGCCGAGCGGAAGCCGTCCCGGCTGACGCCCGTGCAGGCGCTCGAACTGGCCGCCTGGGTCAACTCCCTCGACCCCTCCGTCCCCGCCGTGCCCACTCCGCACCTCGGGAGGGCCAACCAGTCGGTCGGGCAGGACCTGTTCTCCCTCAATTGCGCCGCCTGCCACACCATTGAGGGATCCGGAGACGCCCTGGCCGAGGGCACGAACGCCCCGTCGCTGCAGAACCGCCAGGTGACCGCGCAGCAGATTGCCGAGGCCATCCGCACCGGGCCGGCCAACATGCCGCGCTTCTCGGGCAACTTGACCGACGCCCAGGTCGCCGACATCACCTCGTATGTCAGCGGCCGGCTCCAGCACCCGGTCAACCCCGGCGGGTTCTCGCTCGGTGGCGTGGGCCCGGTGGCAGAAGGCTTCGTCGCCCTCCTCATCGGCGTGGGTGGTCTTGCCCTCATCTGCTTCTGGATCGGGGAGCGTTCGTGAGCGACGCGGACCACCAGCCCTCGCGGACGCGGGTGCCCATGCCGGTCGCCGCATTGAGCGACCCGCACATGGGCGACGCGGCGAGGAACCCGGACAAGATTGAGAAGCTCATCGCGCTGATCCTCGTCGTCGGCATCATCCTCTTCGGCGTCGCCGGGGCCGCCTACTGGCAGAACTGGGACGACTGGGTCTTCGGCGGCGCGCTCGGGGCCGGTTTGTTCGCCCTCGGTTTCGGCCTCACCGCCTGGGGCAAGTACCTCATGCCCCAGGGCCCCTTCGTCGAGGAGCGCCATACGCTGGCCTCGACCACCGAGGAGCGCGACGTCATGTCGGCCGCCCTCGTCGAGCGCTCGGCCGTCGTGGTCAAGCGGCGCAAGATGCTGGGTGGCCTTTTCGCCCTGGGCGCCGGCATCTTTGGCATTGTGGCCGCGTTCCCCCTGATCCGTTCCCTGGGCCCCGTGCCCGGGACCTCCCTCGAAACCACCAGTTGGCGCAAGGGATCGGTCCTGGTGGACTCGAGCGGGCGGCCTGTACGCAAGAACACGCTGGTCGTCGGCGGCATCATGACCGTCTACCCGGCGGACACGGTCAGCGCCCGGACCGGCTACATCACCGACGAAGGCCAGGCAGTCGACCAGACCGTCCTGATCCGGGTGTCGGACGAGCCCTTCACCACCGAGCCCGGCCGCGAGACCTGGACGCCGGACGGCTATGTCGCCTACTCCAAGGTCTGCACCCATCTGGGCTGTCCTGTCGGCCTCTACGAGCAGGAGCTCGAGCTCCTGGTCTGCCCGTGTCACCAGTCGATGTTCAACGTGCGCAACGGCGCGGTGCCACAGTTCGGTCCGGCTCCCCGCCCCCTGCCCCAGATGCACCTCGGCTATAACGACGAGGGATACCTCATCGCCATGGCACCCTACGATCAGGCGATCGGGCCTGGCTTCTGGGAGCGGAACTCGTGAGCGCCACCACCGCCAAGACCAAGCGCAACACCAAGGCGGCCATGGGCCCGTACGGGCACGTGAGCAAGGTCGTCGGTGAGCTCGACGACCGTTTGGGTGTGGCCAAGGGCGGCCGCGTCTTCCTCGACAAGATCTTCCCGGACCACTGGTCCTTCATGCTGGGCGAGATCTCGCTCTATTCGTTCGTCGTGCTGCTGGCCACAGGCGTGTTCCTGTCGCTCTACTTCGTCCCGTCGACGCAGCAGGTGATCTACCACGGCAGCTACAAGCCACTCGACGGCCAATGGGTCTCCGAGGCCTACCGCTCCACTGTCGGCATCTCCTTCGACGTGCGCGGCGGGCTGCTGATTCGCCAGATGCACCACTGGGCGGCCGACATCTTCACCGGGTCGATCGTGGTGCACATGGGCCGCATCTTCTTCACCGGCGCCTTCCGCAAGCCGCGCGAGCTCAACTGGCTGATCGGCACGACCATGCTGATCCTCGCCATCCTGGAGGGCTTCATCGGTTACTCGCTGCCCGATGACCTGATTTCGGGCACAGGTCTCCGCATCGGCTACTCCATCGCCGAGTCGATCCCCTTCGTCGGGAGTTACCTGGTGACGTTCCTCTGGGGTGGTCAATTCCCCGGGACGGGCATCATAATTCCGCGCTTCTTCATCATCCATGTCTTGATAATTCCGTTGGTCCTGATCGGCCTGCTTTCGGCTCACCTCGGCCTGCTGGTGCGCCAGAAGCACACGCAGTTCAAGGGAGAAGGACGCACCGAGCACAACGTGGTCGGCTCCCCGATGTTCCCGACCTTCATGGCCAAGACCACCGGCTTCCTTTTCATGGTGACGGCCGCCACGGCGCTGCTCGGGGCCTTCGCCCAGATCAACCCCATCTGGCAGTTCGGGTCTTATGACGCGTCAAAGATCTCCTACGCCGTGCAGCCCGACTGGTACATGGGTTGGCTCGACGGCGCTCTTCGGATCATGCCGTCCTGGGAGCTTGCCTTCTGGGGGCACACCGTTCCGCTCGAGGTCTTCCTGCCGGCCGTGGTGTTCCCCGGGTTGATCTTCACCATCGCCATGCTGTGGCCCGCGCTCGAGGTGAGGGTGACCGGCGACACGGAGCTGCACAACTTGCTCGACCGGCCGCGGGACAGACCGAAGCGCACCGGTGCCGGTGTGGCCTTCTTCGCTCTCCTGTTCACCCTGTTCGCCGCGAGTTCGACCGACGTACTGGCCAACTTCTTCCACGTGTCGTTGAACGCCGTGCTCTGGTTCTTCCGCTTCGCGGTGATCATCGTTCCGATCATCAGCGGGTTGGTGGCCTACCAGCTGTGCAAGGAGATGCAGGGCGTGCACAACATCGGGAAGCGCAAGCGCGCGGTGATCGTGGAACGCTCCGCCGACGGCGAGTACTCGACTGTGCCGGCGGCGCCACGGCCCGACGACCAGCACGAAGAGCTCGATCCCGAGCCGGTTCCGGTGCGTATCGACATCGAGCCGTTGAACACCGGCGGCATTCGTCAGCCGGAGAGCTCGCCCACGGGCGTTCGGCAGGTCAGCCGCTGAGCACAGGGCGAGGCCGCCCCACCGCGCGCGACCTCTGGGTCGCCGCCGAATCCGTTCACGCCGTCACCTACTTCGCCCCGGAATGCCGGCGTGCAGTGCGCGAGACGGGGCTGCGGGGCTTCTGGTCCGGTTACTTCGCCGCACGCGCCGCACCGATCGGCCGCGTCGGCGCCGGTCCGGTGGCGGCGGCCTTCTTCAACTTCCATCCGGCCATGGTGGCCAAGGCCGTGCCCGGGTGCTGGGACACCGTGGCACCCGAGACGCTGTGCCGAGTCCGGGCCATTGCAGCGGCGGAGGTCCTCGGTGAAGTGTGCGACGTCGAGGCCCGCTCCGCGTTACTGGGAAGCCTGGCGCTCCTCCGACGGGTCGCCGAAGGCTGCGGGGGTCCGGGACGACTCCTGGCGGCAGCCAACTGCTCTCTCTGGCCCCGTATCGCAACGGCGTTGGGCACCGGGGGGCTCGGCGAGGTCTGGCAGGCGTGCACCACCCTGCGCGAGCACCGTGGGGACGGGCATGTGGCCGCGCTCGTGGTGCACGGCATCAGCGGCGTGGAGGCACATGTGCTGGCGGCGGGGACCAAGGCCATTCCGGTTGATCTGTTGCGGGACAACCGAGGCTGGGGCGAGGACGAATGGGAGGCCACGACGGCGGCACTCACTGCCTCGGGTCTCTTGCACGCCGACGGGCGCGTCACCGATGCCGGTCGCACGCTGCACGGCCGGGTCGAGGAGTTGACCGACGAGCTCGCCGAACCCGTCTACGCCGCCCTCAGCGACCAGGCCCTCGAGGAGCTCCTGGGCGTGCTCGGCGCCTGTGCCGCCAACGTGGTGGCCTCCGGCCTCGTGCCGTTCCCCAATCCCATGGGGCTGCCGCGCTTTCGGCGTTAGTTCGGGCGCGGGGGCGGCCAGCCCGGCACGAGCGACAGCTCCTTGCACAGCTTGCGGGAGGACACCATCTGGCCGGCGTACCGCACGGCCTCGGGGTCGTCGCCCAGCCAGGCGGCCACCTCACCTGCCACCTGTGGCGGCGCCGGCACGTGACCGGCTCCGACCAACACCTCGTCCATGCCCGATGCCCGCATGGACTCGGTCAGGGTGAGGCCGGGCGCGATGGAGAAGGCGGAAATGCCCTGTGCCGCGAACTCCACGTGGCACATGTCCGTGACCCGGTGGAAGGCCGCTTTGGCCGCCGCATAGGCCACGCCCCATCCGCCCGCGCCCGCGGGCGCGGGCGGCGTCGTGAAGGCGGCCTCCGAGAGCATGTTGACCAGACGACCCTCACCCCGCTCGAGCATGCCGGGGAGGAGTAGCTGGGTGAGGAGCAGAGGATGGAGATAGTCGCCCACCAGGCAGCGCTCGGCCAGCTCGAGCGGCAGGTCCAGGATGCGGTCCATGGTGCCCGGCCCCTGGTAGATGGCGTTGTTGACGAGCACATCGACCCGCCCCATGTCCGCCAAGGCGACCGTCGCCGCCCGCTCGACCGAGGCACGGTCCATCAGGTCCATGGGAACGGCCAGGCAGGTCCGCCCCAGCGCCTCGATCTCAGCCGCCGTGCTGTCCAGGCTCCCGGCTATGGGCACCGGCTCGTCGCGCACGAGGGTGCTCGAGGCGTAGGCCCGGCCGTCCCCTTCGTGCACCGTGCGGGCGGTGATGACGACGTCGCAGCCGCGCCGGGCCAGTGCCACGGCCGCACAGCGGCCGATGCCCCGGCTGGCGCCGGTCACCAGGGCGACCCGGCGGGTCTCAGGCACCCGCCACCTACATCATCCCGGCGATCTGGTGCCCGCCGTCGACGTGCAGCACCTGTCCGTTCACGTAGGCCGCATCGTCGCTGCAGAGGAAGGTCACCACTCGGGCGATGTCGTCGGGTGTGCCGAGGCGGCGGGTCGGATTGGCCTCGGCCAGACGGACCTGTACGGCGGTCGGCACCTGGGTCGCTGCCGTCTCGGTCAGGATGAAGCCGGGGGCGATCGCATTGGCGCGGATGCCGTCGCGTCCATAGCGGACGGCCAGATGCCGCGTGAGCTGATTGAGCGCCGCCTTGGCGACGCCGTAGGCCACCCGGGTCGATTCGCCGATGGTGCTCGTCCCCGACGAGATGGTGACGATGGAGCCACCACCTCCGGCCACCATGACCGGGATGGCGTGGCGCGCCAGGAGGAGGGCACCGCGCGTCGTGATCTCGATGGCCCGCTCCCACACACCGAGGTCCACCCCGACTGCGTCGGTGTCGAGACGGGGGTGGCTCCAGGCGGCGTTGTGGTCGATCGCGTCGATGGTGCCGAACTCGGCGACGGCGCGTTCGACGAAGCCGACGACCGAATCGTCGCGGCGGACGTCGCACAGCAGGCCGACGCCACGCCCCCCGGCACCCTTCACGTCCTCGGCGACCGCTTCTGCGCCGTCGGCCGACACGTCGCCGACCACCACGGCGGCGCCGGCGGAGGACAGTCGGAGTGCGGTGGCGCGACCGATGTCGGAGGCGCCGCCGCTGACCAGCACCACCTTGCCCTCGAGTTGTCCCCCCGGAGACGCCATGGCGTCATCGTAGGAGGGAGGGCCGTTGCTCACCATCTGGTTCTCGGGCTGCCCCGGAATTGGGCCGGGATGGGCCTGACATGGGATTATGTGGGGGTGCGGGTGCATCGCAGTTTCGCCTTCGTCGACGTCTCCGGCTTCACCGCTTTGACCGAAATGGAGGGGGACGAGCGTGCGGTCGACGTGCTGACCGCATTCCGCTCCCTGCTCCGCGACATCTGTTCACGCCGCGGCGTTCGCATCGCCAAGTGGCTCGGTGACGGCGTCATGCTGGTGTGCGTCGACACCCGACCGCTGCTCGAGGCCATTTTGGAGCTGCACTACGTCGTCGGCGAGGTTGGCGCGGTCGAGACCGTCTCCATTCGCTCGGGGCTCACGTGCGGCGACGTCATCCTCATGGAGGGGGACGACTACATCGGGCACTGTGTGAACGTGGCGGCGCGCCTGTGCGATCTGGCGTCCCCCGGCGAGGCGCTGGCGGCCCCGGCGGTCATGAGCTACCTCCCGAGTTGGGGCGAAATCGTCTCGGAGACCTACGTCGCATTGCGCGGGGTCGAGAAACCCGTACCCGCCTCGAGCATCCGGATGGCCGGGAGCGGTGCCGAGGGCACCCATGACCCCATCTGTGGCTTGCCGCTGACCGAGGACACGGCCCAAGAGATCGCCCACGACGTGCGCGGCCGAATGGTCTTGTTCTGCTCGCCGGGCTGCGTCGACACCTGGCGGCGGCGGCCGGCTCGCTCGCTTTCCGGCTGAGGCGGCCGAGCGGCTGCGGGTGCGGCGCACGACGTGACGGGTCGCTCCCGGTCCGGTCTCCGCTGGTCAGGCCCTGCCCACCCCAACGCTCGGTGTCCCTGTTGCGACGGGCGCGGCCACACGGACCGTCCGGGTGTCCAGCAGTTCCACCAGCAGTCCTCGCCGGATCCGGTCCGACGGCACCGAGGCGGCCAACAGCCTGCGGTGCAGTTCGGGCAACTTGGTCCAGTGCGCGGCGGGACGAATGTGGTGGGCCGAGTGGTAACCGATGTTGAAGCCGACGCGGCGGCTGAAGAAGCCGAGGTTCACGTTTGCCGACGTGGCCGCGGACTCATACGTGCTGCCGTCGTGCTGCAGCCAGTTGGAAATGGGGAGGAAGAGGGCCGTCGCCACCCACGGGACGCCGAAGAAGACGGCGGTGGACGCAGGCGACCGGACCCCCAGCACGGCAACCGCACACGCCACGGGCAGACAGCATGCGATCAATGCTTTCCGCTGGCGTTGCTCGCGCCAGGTTGCCGGGGCGCCGCGGCGCCACCCGCGCGCCGTCTGCGTCGTGCAGTAGCGCCAGAGAGGGGTGGGCCGGTCGGGGAAGGACGTCCCCGGTCGTGAGAACGGCCCGGTCCAGTCGCCGGGTCCGTTGAGGTACCGATGGTGTACCTCGTGGTGGATGTGACGATAGATGGGCTGGGGCACCGCGCTGACGAACGTGAGCGCGGCATCGAAGGCGAGGTTGGCCGTTCGGGCCCCGAAGAGCGGCAGGTGGCTGTGGTTGTGCTGCACGATGCCGCCCCAGCGAAGAGCGAAGAGGAGTGGCACGACACACCACCAGGGCGTCAGGCCGGCTGCGCCTACCAGCATGGTGGTCGCAGCGGCGCAGACGATGAATGCTCCGGGTGCGTCCGCTCGGTAGCGGAGGACCATCGGGATGGATCCCGGCACGCGCCCATCCTGGCACGTTCCTCGTCATGACGACCAGGTCGCACGTCCGGCGTCCTTGACGGAGCAGCGGGACCCGTACAAGCTTCAACGGGTTGCTCGCGGTTGTTCCGTCGTCGCTGTCGCACGACCCGGGCATCGGGCGCCCCAGGGCGCGGCACACAGGCTCATTGAGGGAGGATCCATGCCCGACCCGACGGTGGAGAACATTCCCCTCGCCCTCGGGTTCGACCTCCGTTGCTCGTTTCCGGCCGCGCTCGACGAGATGGTGGCCACCCTGACCCTGCGCGGGCGGCCCTTGCGGACCATGGTGTTCAGGGTGGACAGTCCCACGGCACGCCACGTCCTCAATCTCTGGTTCATCCGACTCGACCTGGGCTTCGATGCCGACATGTTCGCCGGCGAGCTGACGTGGAGCCACGAGCTGGCGCTGCGCCAGCGCGACGGGTCGTGGCGCACGTTGCACCAACGACATCGCCGGTGCGTCCACTTCGACCCCTCGCTGGGCGAAGTTGCAGCGAGTCCGACGCCCTACCCTCCCTCGCTGGACCATCCCCAGTTCGGGCGGAGCCAGCCCTGCACGCCGACCATCCTGCGCTTCCACGTGGACGAAGAGGAACGCGCACTGTGCCGGGTCGGCAGCGTCGTCAAGCGACACATGTTCCCCGATTACCCACCTTTCGTGTTCAACACGGTGGCCTGTGTGGGCGCCTTCCCGACGAATGGGCCCGGTGCCTATACCGACCCCGACTCCGTCTGGTTCAACACGTTCTTCGGCTACTACCAACTCGACTGTGCCCGGGAGTCGTGGTCACGCCCCTTCGGTTACGAATCCGCGGCCGGCAGCAGTTCGGTGCCCGTTCCCGAGGACTTGGTACGGCTGGGCAAGTCCGATTGGAACTGGTTCTCCAACTGGGACTACGGCGTGCCGACGCACGCTCTGCAGAAGTACACCGCGATCCCGACCACCATCGATGCCGTGGATCACGGCCTGGTGACTGTCGGCACGAGTCAGTGGCACAAGCTGGAACTGCGCGGGACCAAGGCGGCCAGTTGCTACGTCGCCGGGTCACCGGGTGCGGGGACCTTGGTCCACAACACCATCCTCGAGGTCACCTGGCGCCGATGCTTCGGGGCCCCCAACCCACGGCCGAACCACCCCGAAAGCTTCGTTCCCACGCTGTTGGACGCTGAGGTCTACATGGCGTATAGCAAGAGCCGCACCCACTTTCACACAGTGATCTTCGGCGGGACGATGCAAACCGGGACGGATCCGACCTTCCTCGGGTCCCAGCTCGACGCGGTGAAAGCTGTCATGAAGAGCGATTATGCAGGGCTGGGGTTTCCCGGTCCCTGACCCGTAATCAGTGGCCGGCCGCCTCCTGTTCGAGGTCGGCCAGAACACCGGCCGCTGCCACGAGCACCGGGGTCGTGGCTCCTTCGGGGCAACGACGCAACCGCTCGCGGAGCATCGGTGTCGCCTCGCCGGCGCGACCCCGCTGTCGGAGGTACTTGGCGTAGCCGACGGCGGCGCGGAGGCCGTGCACCGGGTGACCCCGCTCGTCCGCCAGTGCCAGGGCGCGCCGCCACTCGCCCTCCGCCTGTTGCAGCAGGGCTTCCGTGTCTTGGGTCTCGGCGTCGGTGGCGGCCTCGGCCCCGTCGAACAGGATCTCGGCTCGCATGCGGTGGAGAGAGGCGTCCCACCACGGCTGGTCGGTCTCGACCGAGGCTTCGAGCGCCATGTCGACGAGGAGGGCGGCGGTGGCGTCGTCGCCGGCCGCCCGTGCACCCTCCGCCACCCGGGCGATCACACTGGTGCTGCCTCCTCGGTTGCCCGACGCCGCGGCCCGGGCGGCGATGTCGAGCAGCTCCGGCAGCTCCGAAGCGTCGCCTGTGCGCGCCAGGCGCTCGGCCACCTCCCAGAGAGCGCTCACCAAACCCCACCATTCGAAGCCCTGCTCCTGGGCCAGCGCTCGGGCCCGCTCCGCATCCTCCAGGGTTTCCGCCGACTCCCCTCGTTCCCAGTGGCCGGTCGCCCGGAATGACAGTGCGAAGACCACCTGAAAGGGTTGGTCGAGGGCCTCGGCCAGCGCGACGCCGTCGTTCATGTGGGTTAGGCCCTCGTCGAGATAGCCCTGAATGAGGCAACCCCACCCTGCGAAGATGTGGGCGGCCACCCCGTGGTCGGTTCCGAAGCGCTGGGCGATGCCCCGGTGGCGATCGGGATCGTAGATCTCAATCGCCCGCAGCGAGTGGTCCAGGCTCGCCTTGGACTCGCCGAGGTAGTTGCGGGCCAGTGCCAACTGCACCCGACCCAGCAGCTCGAGCGTGTCATCACCGCGCGCCAGTGCAATGGCGAGCACTCTCTCGGCCATCGTCGCGCCGAGGAGCGTCTCGCCGCGGTTGATGTAGTAGATCGAGAGGCCCGCCAGGGCGAGTCCGACCCGGCTGTCGTTGCCCAGTCGCTCGCACAGCTCGCGGGCCCGATCGTAGGTGGACTCGATCTCGGGCTCTGCGTAGCTCTTGGTCGCCATGATGGCCGACCCGAGGGCGAGCAGCATCTCTACTTCGGCTTCGTCGCGCGCCGGTCCCTCGGGCTCGTAGAGCACCAGCGACAGGGCGTGCCGGAGGAAGGCGATTGCTTCTCGATAGCCGGAGCCCTCGGCCGCCTGGCCCGCCGCCAGTCGGTAGCACTCCGCCGCGTCGCCGAGCAGACCCGCCGCCTCGTAGTGGTGCCCGATGACCTCCGGCAGGACCGGCCTCCCCGCCTCGAGGCGGTTCGCGAGCAAATGAGCGATGCGCTCGTGCACGGTGCGGCGAGTCCGCCGGAGCAGCGACTCGTAGGCCACCTCCTGGATGAGGATGTGCCGAAAGGAATAGCCCTCCTCGCCCCCGGCGTCGACCTCCAACAGCAGGTCGCTGTCCAACAGCCGATCGAGCAGGGCACGAAGGGGCTCGGCTTCGAGGCCTGACAACTCGGCCAGGAGATCGAAGCGGAAGTCACGCCCGATGGTGGCCGCGAGTTGGGCCACGCCCTTGGCTGGGCCCAGGCGGTCCAACCGGGCCAGGAGAGAACCCTGCAGCGTCTGCGGCACACTCAAGTCGGTGAGGGCCGAGGTGAGCCTCCAGCTGTTGCCATCGGCCACGAGGATCCCCGATTCGAGCACCGTCCGCCCCACCTCCTCGGCGAAGAGGGGGATGCCGGCTGCCGACTCGACGATGCGGTCGACCACCGCGGCGGGGAGCGGGGGTTGGCCGCTCAGACTGGCCACCAACTGACGCATCGACACGTCGTCAAAGGGCTCGAGGTCGAGACTTGTCACCGCGTTGCCGTGTTGCCACGTGTGCACGAACTCGGGCCGCGCCGTCATGAGGAGGAGCAGGGGCGTCGACCCGATGGTGGCCAGCAGCTCATTGAGCACGTCCAGGGAAGTGGGATCGCACCAGTGCAGGTCCTCGACGAGCAAGACCAGCGGTTGTGGGTGGCTGAGGGCCCGGACCCACGCCACCAGCACCTCGATCGTCCGCTCCATGCGGCGCTCCGGGGCCATGGAGGCGGCTTCGACGTGGACCAGGCCCAACAGGGCTGCCACCAGTTCCACGGCATCGGGCAGGTTGACGCCGGCTGTGCCGAGCCCGGAGCGCAGGCGATCGAGACGCGTTTGCGGGTCGTCGTCCTCCAGAAGCCCGAGACCCTGCTCGATGAGCCGGGCTACCGGCCACATCACGCTCATCTGGGTATAGGGGGAGCAAGCGCAGTCGATCCAGCTGTATGGCTGGCCGGAGACGACGTCCCGGAGCTGGTCGGCCAGGCGCGATTTGCCCACCCCCGGCTCGCCGCGCAGCAGAACGGCTGTGCCTCGCCCTGCTGCGGCCGAAGACCACTTCTCGGAGAGCACGTCCAGGTGCGCCCGACGTCCCACGAAGGGAGTCAGCCGTCCGGCGGCGGCCTCCAGCCGGCTACGTACACCGGTGGGGCGCATGACCCGAAAGACCTCAATGGGCTCGGGAATCCCCTTGAGCGTCCTCGCCCCGAGCGGGTCGACGAGGAAGAGTCCTTCCACCAGGGCGACGGTGGCGGCGCTCGCGGCCACCGTCCCAGGCTCAGCGACCGTCTGCAGCCGGGCCGCCATGTTGAGGGTCTCCCCTTGCGACATGGTGGCGCGGCGCCCGGAACCACCCATCTCGCCCACGACCGCCAGACCACTGTGGACTCCGGCGCGCAGACGCAGGCGTCCGGCCGGGTCGAGCTCCTCCACGCTGGCGACGATCTCAAGTGCGGCTCGCAGCGCCTGTGCGGCATCGTCGTCGTGGGCTTCGGGCCACCCGAAGCGAAAGCTGATGCCGTCGCCGCTGTAGCCCTCGACGTCACCGGCGAAGCGTCGCGCCACCGCCACGGCTTGCTGCTGGTACGCCTCAATGAGCTCGGTGAACTCCTCGGGATCGATGGTGGTGGACAACTGGGTCGAGCCGACCAGGTCGCAGAAGACGGCCGTCAGGTAGCGACGTTCCTGCTCGCTCTCGATGCCCAGCGTCTCGAAAACGTCCGGCGAGCCGCCGGAGCGCGCGGCATGGACCGACTGCCCACAGGACGGGCAGAAGTTGGCGCCGACCGGCAGAGACTCCTGGCAGGCGACACAGCTTCCCGCCGACCGATCACCGCTCGGCAAGACACTCCCTCATGGCGGCCTCCACAAAGCCGGGCAGAGCATGCTGCCCGTCGCCCAGTACGCGATCGGCGATGGCCTGCACCGGCTGGAGGCCGTCGAGATCGTCGCCCGCGATACTGCGGAACGCGCGGCCACATTGGCTCCGCCGGGCCCTGGTCGCCCCGACCGGTGTGTACGTGTTGACACTGATCACTCTGGCCAGCCGCAGCTGCGCCGAGGTGAGCCGATCGCGCTGGGCCGCCGCCGCAGCCCGGTAGTAGCCCAGGTGACCTGCCTCCTGGCGGCGGATGGGGTCGGTCACGGTGGCGACCAGGGCGTGCTCGCCCCACCGTTCCAACCGGGCTCCGATTCTGCTGTAGGCGTCGAAGGTGAGGCGCTCGTGCATCGCCCCGCGCACGAGGTACACGAGCCTGAACACGTCATGCCACCACGGCTGGCGCGACAGTGCGCTCAGCGCACAAAAGGAGCGGCGTGCCGCCTGGACGTGTGGTGGCCCGGCGGGGGGCAGGTCCAGCTCGACACAGAGGGCGTCGAAGATGACGCCGTGGGCCACCTCGTGGCGCTCCCAAATTGCGAGGAAGCGGCGGTCGTCCTCTTCGAGTCTGGGCAGGATCGTCTCCACCTCCACGGCGTTCTGCGCCACCAGGCCCTCCACCAGCGCAAAGTAGAAGAACACTTCCCCGAGCTCGCGGCTGAGGCGGCCCGGGTGCACAACAGTCAGATCGGCCGACGAGAGAGCGATCGGGGGATCAGCCTCGAGTCGGTCAATCCTCCTCGCCAACGAGGTGTCGCTCGACATGGCCTCCTACCCGGGACTCGCACGAAATTTAGCCTCGGGATCAGCGATTCGCAGCGGGGGATGCATCGAAGCGTCCGCGCCGCCTTGGCGATGCACTCCTCTGGCATGGTCCCTGTGCCGCAGCTTCATGACGGAGTTCATCCGCCGTGGTGGCTGTGGTGTGCCCCGGCTGGATTGCAGGGTTCTGACCCGGCGGGATCGCTGGGTTCTGCCCCGGCGGGGATTGGTTGACATGTGACTAAAAGGTCACATATAGTGTCAAAGGTGGATGCTGTGTTCAAGGCCCTGGCCGACCCCACCCGGCGTGACTTGCTCGACGAGTTGTTCCGGGAGGACGGGCAGACCCTGAGCATGCTGGAGGAACGGTTCTCCATGACCCGCTTCGGCGTCATGAAGCACCTCAAGGTCCTCGAAGAGGCGGGCCTGGTGGTGACCCGGCGGCGGGGACGCCAGAAGCTGCACTTCCTCAACCCCGTGCCCATCCGGCTCATCCACGACCGCTGGGTCAGCAAGTACGCGGAGCCCTGGGTGGCAGGGCTCAGCGAGATCAAAGAGAGATTGGAGAGCCAGATGGAAAAGGTGTATGAGATCTTCATCAAGACCACGCCGGAGCGGTTGTGGCAGGCGATCATCGACCCCGAGATCCGGGCCCGGTACAACTTCGGTGCCGCGGTCTACTCGGAGTGGAAGGTGGGGGCGCCCATCAGCGTCGACGTCGACCGGCACGGCGTCCACCTGGGCGAGGGCGAGGTGCTCGAGGTCGACCCGCCGTGGCGGTTGGTGCACACCATGGCCGCGCTGTGGGACGACGACGTGAAGGCCGAGGGTGTCTCCCGCGTGACCTGGGAGATCGAGACGGTGGGGGACGACTCGTGCCATCTGACGCTCACCCACGACCAAATGCGGGAGGGCGCCAACTCACAGATCTATGGCGGGTGGCCGATGATCCTCTCGGGCCTCAAGACCTGGCTCGAGACGGGTGAGGAGCTGACAACGCCCGGATCGATCCGGTACAGCTGAGCGCGTCAGCGGCCAAGAGACCGCGGCGACGGGAACACGGCGGCATTCTGGCCACGGCAGCCGGGGGCCAATCGCGGACTCGCCAGCCAATGCGTGCCGGCGATGTTCCGCCTTCCGTGATCAGGACGGCAACGCGCTGGAGATCGTCGAGGCCCGAGCGCGGGCCGGCGGCTGCAGACGGTCGTAGGCCGACATGGCGAGCGTGAGGAGGCCGAAACCGGTCCCGAGGAGGCAGACACCGGCCCACCCGTGCGTGGCGTAGAGGGCGCCGGCGGCCAGGGAGCCGAGGGCGCCCCCCAGGAAGTAGCAGACCATGTAGGCGCTGTTGATCCGGCTCCGCGCGTCGGGACGCAGGGCGTAAATGACGGACTGGTTGGTGATCTGCATTCCCTGCGTGCCCATGTCGAGCACGACGATGCCGATGATGAGGGCGGCCAGTGAGGTGCGGCCGGCCCAGAGCAACGCGAAGGAGCCGGCCAGCAGGACGCCGGCGACGACAGTGGTGGCGGTGTGCCGGGCCGAGTCCGCCAGCTTGCCGGCGAGGTTGGCCGCCGCGATCCCGCCCGCGCCGACGAGGCCGAACAGCCCGATGACCAGATTGGAGTAGTGGTACGGGCGGCCCGAAAGAAGGAAGGCCAGGCTGGTCCAGAGCACGCTGAAGGCGGCGAAGGCGCAGGCGCCGTGCCAGGCCCGCCGCCGCAGCACGGGCTCGGTCACCAGCAGCCGGAGCGACGACCCGACAAGCGCGGGGTAGCTGCGGTGCGGGCGCGGTCCCTCGGATGGCAGGGCCCGCCAGAGGATCGCAGCGAAGACCACCATCAGGGCGGCCGAGAGCCAGTAGATGGCCCGCCAGCCCGCCGCCTGGGCCACGACCCCCGAGACGGTGCGGGCGAGGAGAATGCCGAGAAGCAACCCCGTCATGATGCGGGCGACCACACGGCCCCGCCGCTCCTCGGGGGCCAGATCGGCGGCGAAGGGGATCATGACCTGTCCGGCCACGGAGGCACCGCCGACGAGGACGGACGCCACGGCGAAGATCCACAGGTCGGGAGCGAGCGCGCAGCCGATCAGGGCCAGCGCGCTCAGGCAGAAGAGACGGGTGACGAGCCCACGGCGCGGGTGGAGGTCGCCCAGGGGGACGACGAGCAGCAGGCCGGCGGCGTAGCCGATCTGGGTGGCCGTGATGATGGTCGAGGTCGGCCCGGGCCCCGAGTGGAACGTGCGAGCAACTTGATGCAGGACGGGTTGCGCGTAGTAGAGATTGGCCACCACCGCGCCGGTGGCCACGGCGATGAGGACGACGAGGCCCCGGGAGAGCTCGCGCCCTCCCGTGTTCGTCGGTTCCACCGGGTCAGGCTACCGGCGGCCTCCGTAGCGTCAGACGGTGCCGCCGCGCCGGCTCTCGGCCGTGACGCCGGTCAGCGCGGTGAGGATGAGCGGGACGCCGATGAACAGCAGCCAGGTGCCGAAGACCAGTGCGAGCACCGTCATGAAGGCCCCCATGCCGAGCACGAAGGGCCAAATGGAGGAGCCGGGGAACGAGTCGATCGTCCCGGCACCGTCGGCCAGCTCGGCGTCCTCGCGGTCGGAGGGGCGGTCGCCCGCGGCGTGGACCTTGCCCCAGTAGAAGTACTTGCGACCGTGGAAGCGCTGGTGCCAGAAGAAGTAGTAGAGCCCGGGCAGGAAGCCGAGCAGTGTCGCACCCAGCAGCATCACCCCGCCGCCGTCGTCGTAGCCCCAGAACCAGTAGACGAGCCCGACGATGCCGAAGAAGGCTCCGAGGAAGAGCAGGAAGAGGGACTCGATCTTCATACGCCCGCGGTCACCTTTCCGTTGCCCTTTCCGTTGCCCTTTCCGTTGCCATCCCCGCTGCCGTGACCGTTGCCGTTGGTGTGCGCGGAGCGTCCGTGTGGCACCGTCAACGCGTCGGGGTGGTTGTAGTCCCACGTGGGCCGCTCCGAGCGGATCGGTGGGAGGTGGGTGTAGTTGTGGTGCGGCGGCGGCGAGGTGGTGAACCACTCCAACGTGTGCGCGTCCCACGGGTTGTTCCCGGCCGGGACCGGCTTGCGCCAGGACACGAAGAAGTTCACCAGCAGGAAGGCGAACGAGATCCCAATGATGAAGGCACCAACCGTCGAGACGATGTTGTAGCTCTGCCAGCCGAGGTTGGACGGGTAGCTGGCCACGCGGCGGGGCATGCCCAGGAGACCCACGACGTACTGGGGCATGAACGTGACCCAGAAGCCGATGAACATCAGCCAGAAGTGCCACTTGCCCAGGCTCTCCCGCAGCATGCGGCCGAACATTTTGGGATACCAGTAGTAGACGCCGGCGAACCCGGCGAACACGGCCGTCCCGAAGAGCACCTGGTGGAAGTGGGCCACCACGAAGTACGTGTCGTGGGTGGCGAAGTCGATGGGCGGCGAGGCCAGCATGATGCCCGTCACGCCACCCATGAGGAAGGCGAAGAGGAAGCCGATGGAGAACAACATGGGCACGGTGAAGGTGAGCTGCCCGTGCCACATGGTGCCGATCCAGTTGAAGAATTTGATACCCGTCGGCACGGCGATCAACAGACTGAGGAACGAGAAGAAGGGCAGCAGCACGGCGCCGGTGGTGAACATGTGGTGCGCCCACACGCCGGTTGACAGGGCGGCGATGGCCATGGTGGCGAAGACCATCCCCTTGTAGCCGAAGACCGGCTTACGGGAGAAGACGGGCAGGATCTCGGTCACGATGCCGAAGAACGGCAGGGCGAGGATGTAGACCTCCGGATGGCCGAAGAACCAGAAGAGGTTCTGCCACAGCAACGGTGAGCCGCACGACGCCATGGGCGCGCCACTCACGAGGTGGCAGCCCACCGCCGTGTAGATGTGGGTGCCGAAGTGGCGGTCGGCGAAGAGCATGATCAGCGCCGCCGTCAGGACCGGGAAGGCGATCAGGATCAGGATCCCCGTCACCAGCATGTTCCAGGTGAAGATCGGCATGCGGAACATCGTCATGCCCGGCGCGCGCAGATAGAAGATGGTGCCGCACAGGTTGACCCCGGTGAAGATGGCGGAGAACCCGGTGAGGGCGAGCGCCATGATCCAGAGGTCGGGACCGGCCCCGGGAGAGCTGGTGGCGCTCGAGAGCGGCGCGTAGGCCACCCAGCCGAACTGGGCGGCGCCCCCCGCCACGAAGAAGGTCATCAGCATGGTGATGGAACCCGTCAGGTACAGCCAGTAGCTCAGCGCGTTGAGTCGGGGGAAGGCCATGTCGGGCGCGCCGATCTGCAGGGGCACGATGTAGTTGGCCAGGCCACCGAAGGCGACGGGACCGGCGAAGAGGTACAGCATGAGGCTGCCGTGCATGGTGAAGAGGGCGTTGAACTGCCCGAAGCTCAGCAGGGAGGAGTGCGGCGACGTCAGCTGCAGCCGCATGATGAGGGCCATGATCCCCGAGAGGTAGAAGATGGCGATGGCCGTGATCATGTAGCTCAGGCCGATGACCTTGTGGTCGGTCGAGGTCAGCCACTTGAGGATGCCGGTCGGTCCGTCGTGGTGCCCGCCGTGCGACGGCTCGTGACCGTCCCCGGGGACGGCGGGTGGCAGGTGGAGCGGTTCGTGCTCCTGGACGCCCGGTGGGGCGATGACGTCAGTCACCGTAGAGGAGACCTCCTGAATTGCCGGTGTTCCCGCTGCCGGAATTGCCAGAGTAGCTGGGCACCGTTCCGTTCTGGTTGGCATGCAGGGCGGCCGGGAGCTGACCGATGGACGAGGGGTGGGCCGCCTGGAAGGCGCGCGTGGTCCGCAACCACACGCCATAGGCAGCGGGGGACACCGAGCGGACGTTGAAGAACATGATGGAGTGATAGAGCCCGCAGAGCTGGGTGCACTGGCCGCGGTAGACGCCGTCGTGCAGCACGTTCAGGTCGAAGCTGGTCCAGTAGCCGGGGCTGGCGTAGCGGCTGAAGTTGAACTCCGGCACGTAGAAGCCGTGCAGCACGTCGTAGGAGCGCAGGTAGATGCGTGTCGTCTGCCCCGTCGGGACGACCATGGTGGGGGCGTCGGTGGTCTGGCCGATCACCTTGACGCCGTTGGGGTACTCGAACTCCCAGCCCCACTGGAAGGCGTAGACGTGAATGACGGTGCCGGGGTTGGGCTCGACCGCGGTGACCTTGTTCTCCACCACCACGGTCGCCCAGAACAGCCCGAGCACGATCAGAATGGGCATGATCGTGTAGACGATCTCGGTGAGCGTGTGGTACTGCGTCTGCACGGGCATCTCGTCGGAGCGCCGCCGGTAACGGAAGATGGCCCAGCAGATGAGCAGGAGGGTGAAACCGCCGACGATGATGCCGGCGATGAAGAAGCCCTGCCAGAGGTGGAAGGTGGAGCGGGCTTGCGTGGTGGCGCCCTTGTAGGCGCCGAAGGTCGGGAGCTGGCAGCCGGTGAGGAGCAGCGCCCCCAGACCGACCACCACGACGGCCAAGCGGCGGCGTGGATTCTTGGCGCTACGAGCTGGGGCTTCGGGTGTGTCCGAAGACGGGCTGGTCAGCGACGAGTCCACCGCGCCGACACTATCGAACCCGGCAAAAAAATTGGAAATCAGTGCGGATGCGGCGCCGTGGTCTCGTTGGCGGCCCAGGTGAAGACCCCGCGCGCCATGGTGGAGGTGGCCAGAGCGGCCCGGGCGGCGAAGACCTCGTGGCGCGCCCGCTGCACGGCCTCGTCGTCCGGTTGGGCCAGCCAGGCGTGCTCGACCAGGTGACCGGCGAGACGCAGGGCACCTTCGCCCGCGTCCGCCCCGGCGTCGGCCAACAGCTCGAGGGCCCGTTCGGCCAGCGCGCCAGGCCCTCCGGCCAGCGACGCCAGCTCGACGGCCAGGGCCCGCTCGGGCGCCGGCTGCAGGGTGGCCGGGTTGCCGTCCCACCAGCCGCCGTACTGGCGCCACACCGTGTGGACGATGAACTCGGGCTCGTCGTAGACCGGTCGGAGGAAGGGCCGGTCCGCCAGGGCGGTGGGGACGCGCACGGTGTGGATGGCGTCGTCCAGACGCCCGCCCGCGTTCATGACAGCCAGGGTCTGGTCGACCAGGGAGTCCAGCAGGTCCGCCGTGTCGGTGAGGGCAGTACGGACGCGGTCGGCTCCGATGACCGGGAAGCCGTGTCCGGGGAGGAGGAATTCGGCCTGCAGCTGCAGCATGCGACGGAGGGCGGCGGCCCATTCCCGCGGGTAGCGCTGCACCTTCTGGGGGTTGCCGGCGTTGGGGGAGGCCCAAATGAAGAGGTCGCCGCAACACAGGACCCGGGTGTCGGGTTGCCAGGTGACCGTGTGGTCGTCGGTCTCGCCCTTCTCGTGGCGCAGTGAGAAGCCCCGGCCGCCGATGGAGAGCTCCAGCGTGTCGTGGTACGTCCGGTCGGGGTAGCGGTACTCGGTCGGCCACTGCAGGTCGGTGAAGCCGAACTGCCGACGGTTGATGATGGTGTTGTAGCCGGCGGTGAAGATGTAACGGTCGAAGCGGGCCGGCAGAGCGTGGTGGGCGATGACCTCCGGGGTGGCCCAGCCCTCGGCCCGCGCCTCCTCCTCCCAGACCGGCACGCCGAAGACGTGGTCGATGTGCCCGTGGGAGTAGACCGCGGTGTTGAGACGGTCCGGGCTCCAGGTGCGGATGTCGTCGTGGACGATCTGGGCCAACGGGGCGCTGCCGGTGTCGACCAGGACCAGGCCGTCCTCGGTGGCGAAGGAGGAGACGTTGGCGAAGGAGGGACAGAAGCCGACGCCGTCGGTGATCTCGACGAAGCCGCCGATGTGGTCGACCGGGTGGAAGGTGGACGTCGACACCTCGCCGTTCCAGAGGCGGTCGGCGACGGCGAGGACGTCAGATGGCATGGACCCCCCTGGGTGGACGTGCGGCCGCCGGGATCGGGACCGGCCGCGGTGTCAGGCGCCCGGCGCCTTCTCCTCGGCCGAGGGGGCGGGGGTAGGAGCGGGCGCATCGGTGGCGGCGGACGTGGTTCCCGCCGACTTGCCTTCCTCCATGCCCTTCTCGAACTGGTTCTTGGCCGAGCCGAGGTTGCGCGCCAGCTTCGGGATGGCCGCACCACCGAAGAGGAGCACGACGAGGACGATGGCCACAATCAGCAGGTCCGGTCCGAAAATGTCAGCGAGCATGATGTACTCCTTCACCTAAGTCCAAAGGTCGGTGAACTGCGTCCAGGTTAGACCCAATCCCGTCCCGGAGTTCCTCACACCGGGAACGCCGGCAGGTATTCGGACTCACCCCGCCAACAGGATGCCCATGACGAGCGCGGCCACGCTGGCCAGGCCGCCGACCGACCCCCAGAGGGCCAGGCCCTGCTTGGTGGTGGCGCGCTGGTGCAGCAGGACGCCCACGCCTGCGAGGACGACCACGGCGACTTTGGCCATGAGCACGGCCTTCCAGGCCGAGTCCTGGGCGGAGTAGCCCACGGCGGTGATGTTCCAGACGCCCGTGACCAGCAGGACCACGTAGGCGGGCCACGCCAGGCGGGCGAAGGCCCGGGCCAGGGTCCTGGGAGCCTCGGGGCCCAGCCCGCGGGCCGGGCCCACCAGGCCGGTCATGACGATCTGGCCGCCCACCCACACCGTCGCCGCCAGGACGTGGAGGGTCAGCCGGATGGTGTCGACGGTCGGGGCGAGCACCTCCTACGTGCCCTGCCTACTTGCCCTGCCAGTTGGGCGGGCGCTTCTCGGCGAAGGCCACGGGCCCCTCCATGGCGTCGGCCGAGGAGAACACCACGCCGACCGCCGCTCCGTTGATCTTCCAGCCCTCGGCCTCGGAGACCTCGGCGGCCTGCTTCATGACGCTCTTGGAGTAGCGCACGGCCAGCGGGGCGTTCTCGGCGACGCGGTCGGCCAGCGCGACGGCCTCTTCCACGACCACGCTCGCCGGCACGACCCGGTTGACGAGGCCGAGGTCGTACGCCCGGGTCGCACTGATGGGGTCGCCGGTCATGGCCATCTCGAGGGCGACGGCCATGGGCAGCCGCTTGGGCATGCGGATGAGCCCCCCGGCCCCGGCGATGAGGCCGCGCTTGGCCTCGGGGATGCCGAAGGTGGCGTGGTCGGCCGCCACGACCAGGTCGCACGAGAGCATGATCTCGAAGCCGCCGGCCAGCGCCGACCCGTTCACTGCGGCGATGACGGGCTTGGGGAAGTCCCGTTGGGTCAGGCCGCCGAAGCCGCCGCTCGCCCCCATGATGTCGCCCCCCTCACCGCTGCTGAAGGCCTTGAGGTCCATGCCGGCGCTGAAGGCCTTGTCGCCGCTCCCGGTGACGACGACCACCCAGCAGTCCGGGTCCTCCGCCAGCTCGTCCATGGCGTCCGACATGGCCCGGCTCACGGCGCCGTTGATGGCGTTGCGCGCTTCGGGGCGGTTGATGGTGAGGATCTCGACATGCCCTTGGCGTTGCCGCAGCACTTCGTCTGCCATGGTGCTCCCTTCGACGGCCTTCGCCGTGATGACGGTGTCGTACGGCGTGATGCGCCGCTGAGGCTACCGAACCGGGCGTCTGCGGTCTGCGGTCTGCGGTCCGGGGCTCGGACCCGGTCCCGATAGCTGGGCCTGGCTCAGCCCTGAACGTGGGGTGGTGCGGGCTCGCCGTCCTCGCCCGCCACGACGTCGGGCGGGACGACGTCGGGCTCCGCCGCCCCTTCGTGCTCGACCAGCGCCGCCGACCACACCTCGTTGCGGTTCGTGTACGCCACGGTGAAGGCGAACAGCCCCCCGATGCCGATGGCGGTGATGAAGGGCGAAATGGCCAGGAACGTCCCCGTGGGCAGCATGTCGGCCAGGGTCAGGCGGGTCGAGGCCTCCACCACGAGGCCGATGCCCCACACCAGGGAGAGCGTGCGGAAGGTGTGGCGCCCGATGGGCTGCTCGTGCAGCCGGTCGAAGACGGACACCTTGGCGGGGTCTCTTCCGGCCGACAGGTAGCGGTTGACGTAGAAGAAGGCCGGTCGGTCGTGGGTGTAGAGCGTCACGATGCAGGCAACCCCTATCGACAAGGTCAAGAACCCGTCGCGCACCTTGAGCAGGTAGGCGTTGCCGCCCAACAGGGTGGACGTGATCACACCCAGCGCGAAGCCCAGCAGGACCGCCGCCCCCACCGCGTCGATGGCCCGTTGCCGGGCGAACTGCAGGAGGATCCAGCCGGCCGAGAAGCAGCCCGCCACAATCAGTGCCTGGGCGTCGCTCTGTACGTGGCCGCGCACGAGGAAATAGATCCCCAACGGGACGGCACCGCCGAAGATCAGGCTGGGCACGTGCTCCCGGAGCGTCGGGATCCCGGGCCGCCAGGCCGGCTCGGACCCGGCGGCAGCATCCGGGGGCGGGTCCGACAACCCCGACCCTGCGGTGCCCCCCGGTCCCTCCGGTGCCATGCCACCAGGGTACCGCCGGAAAATCCGGGTTCTCCCGCGTAACATGGGGACGTGACCTTTGTTGCCCACGTCCTCGAGTTCTTCCTCGTCGCGGGCCTCGTGGTGGCACTCGGGCTGACCGTGGCCTTCTTCGTCGGGCGTCGGTACATCCGCACGCAGTGGCGGCTGGTGCACGGGCACGTGGCCGTGCGCGGCCTGTTGGCCGGGCTGGCGCTCCTGGCGGCCGGGCGCGAGCGCTACGTCGGGCGGGCCACTCCCGAGGACCTCAGCCGCGGCGCGACCGCACGGGTCCGCCGGCGCATGCGGGTGGCGGTCGAGGATGCCGAGATCGCCGTGGCCCATGCCGAGTCGAAGGACGCCCCGGTGGCCGAGCTGCCCGCCGTGTGCCGCTCGCTGCACGGCGTGGCCGACGAGCTCGATGGGCTCCTGCGCCTGGAGCGACGCCTCCCGCCGGGCGCGAGCAAGGCCGACGTGCGCCGTCAGGTGGCCGAGGTGATCGGTGCGGCTCGGGACGTCCAGGCGGCGGCCGTGCGCGCCGGGAGCGACGCCACGGAGCCGCAGGTGCGCTCCCTGGTCCGCCACGCCAGCGACGAGGTCGACATCGTCTCGACGGCGCTGGCCGCCATGCGCTCGGTGGCCCGGCCCCACTGACCCCCGCCGACGGCACCGGGTCGACAGGCGCCGTCCCTGCGCTGCGCCTGCCAAGCTGAACGGATGCCTGCCGCCGCCCCGACGCCCGGACCCGCCGCCGCGGCGGGATCAGGCGCCGCCATAGGACGCAGCCTGCTCGGCGAGGGCTTCGCTGTCGGGGTGGCCACGTCGGGCTACCAGGTCGAGGGCGGCTTCAACGGGGACGGCGAGCCGCACAACAACTGGGCCGCCTGGGAGGGGGCCGGGCGGGCGGCCCGCTCCGGTCTGGCCTGTGACTTCTGGCGTCATCCCGAAGAGGCCCTCGACCGCGCCGCGTCCATCGGCTGCAACGCCTTCCGCCTCTCGGTGGAGTGGGCCCGGTTGGAGCCGCGGCCCGGCGCCTACGATGCCGGCGCGCTCGAGCGCTACGCCGAGATCCTCTCCCTCTGCACGGACCGGGGCCTGGAGCCGGTCGTGACGCTGCATCACTTCACCCACCCCTTCTGGCTCGGCGAGGAATTCTGGCTGCGGCCGGCGTCACCCGACGTCTTCGCCCGGCACGTGGCCCGCGTGGTCCCCGCGCTGGCGCCGTACTGCAGGCGCTGGGTGACCATCAACGAGCCCAACATCGTCACCCTGATGGGCTGGATCGAGGGGGCGTGTCCACCGGGGCGCCGCATGGCCGTCTCCGATGCCTTCTGCGCGCTCGACAACCTCCTGACCGCGCACGTGCTGGCGGCCGATGTCGTGACGGGCGTCCAGCCGGACGCCGAGGTCACGGTGAACACGAGCTCGTCGTCGGTCTACGAGCACGACCGGATGCTGCTGGACCTGTTGCAGCTGCGCGAGGCCGGCGTCGACCCGGACGACGTCGACCGGTACATCGACGAGCGTCGGACGGTGCACGACGCCGCCTTTCCGCCGCGCCACGCCGGGGAGGCGGTGATACGCCGGTTCTTCGCCGCCGTGTCGCCCTACGGCGCGGTGCGCGAGCCCAGCCGTGGGGCGGCCTGGGTCCGGTTGCGCGGCACGACGCGCCGCCACGCGCCGCGCCGCGTCGTCGAGGCCGTGTACGCGGCGACGCGGCCGCGCGGCATCGACGCCGTCGGCTTCGATTGGTACGACCCGGTCGCCAGCCACGCCCTGCGGGTCCCGGGCAGGCGGACGCCCCGGGGCACCCGGGACTGGTCGGTCGGACGCGCCTACTGGGACGTGGAGTCGCACCCCGCCGCGCTGCGCGCCTGGTGCGTCACCGAGTCGGCGTTGCGACCCGGCCTGCCCCTGTGGGTGGTGGAGAACGGCATGGCGACGAGGACGCTGGACGGGCATGCCGTGCCGCGTGAGGACGGCATGGACCGGCCCCGCTACGTGCGCGAGCACTTGGGGGCCTTGGCCGACGCCGTGGCGGCGGGGGCGCCGGTGCGCGCCTATTTCCACTGGTCCCTCATGGACAACTACGAGTGGGGCACCTATGAGCCCCGTTACGGCCTCTTCGGGGTGGACCGCAGCGACCCGACCGCGGTGCGCTACCTGGACACCGATGCAACCGGCGACGACGCCCCGGGGGCATTCGCCCGTGTCGTGGCGGGCCTGCGCGCCGGGGACCGCTCTGTCCTCGGCCGACCGACCTGATCAGGCGGCGGCGTCTCCTTCGGGTGCCGCCGCCGCCGAAGGACCCTCAATCTCCTCCTTGTTCTTGCGACGATGGCGCACGACGAGGATGACGATCACCACGAGGATGAGCCCGAGCAAAATGTCGGACACGATGCCGCTCGCCTTCTCCACGCTCTGCCCGACGAAGTAGCCGAGCAGGACGTAGAGCACGCCCCAGCAGAGGCCGCCGGCGGCGTTGGCAGTCAGGAATCTTCGATAGTGCATGGAGGACAGGCCGGCCAGCCCCGGGACCACGGCGCGCAGGAAGGCGGAGAAGCGGCCCACGAAGACCGCCACGGGCCCCCGGCGGTTGAGCTGGTCGAGCGCGGTGTCGAGCCCCTTCTGTCGTTTGCGCAGCGGCCCGAGCTGCAACAGCTGGCGCCCCCAGCGTTCGCCGATGGCGTAGCCCACCGAGTCGCCGACGATCGCACAGATGACGACGACGGCCAGAATGCCCCAGAGGTCCACCCCGCCCTTGGAGGCCAGCACGCCGCCGAGGATGGCCGCCGTCTCGCCGGGGAAGACGAAGCCGAGCATCACGGCGGCCTCCGCGAACACGAGCAGGCCGATGAGCATGTAGGCCGGCCAGCCGTGCAGCGAGAGCAGTGGTTGGAGCAGGCGGTCGATCATGGCGCGCCCACCGCCACCCGGGCGCGGGCAACGACGTGGGCCCGCGGCACGGCGTCGATCAGTTCACGGCGCGCAGCGTGTACTCGCGCGGGGTGAGTTGGCCCCAGCGCTCGTCCACCTGCTCCATGAAGGTCGTGCCCTGGACGAGGTGGGTGAGGATGTCCGCTTGGCCCTGCGGTCGCGCCAGCATCCAGCTGTGACCGCCGGGCACCCAGAGGACGGGCGCACGGGCGATGGTGGCGAATTCGAGCGCGGTGCTGCCGGGCGTGATGCGGTCGAAACATCCCCATTCGGTGAGGATCGGGATCTGCTGGGCCGCCAGGTGACGGACTTCGCTGCGCTGGTCCACCCCCATGAGCATGCTGCCGACCGGCAGCGTCTGGGACATGGTGCGGATGTTCTGGCGCATGTCGGGCAGCACGGCGCGCACGGTGGAGTACATGCGGCCGAGGAAGAGGTCGGGCAGGTCGAAGACGACCGCGGCGGCCATGTCGACCATGGGCGTCACGTCGGGGAGAAAGGGTGAGAGCAATGTCGGGAGAATGCCACGGCGCTCTTTCCAGGCGGGGGTGCTCACGCCGTCGCGGTAGATGAGGCCGAGTGTTCGCCGCGGGTGGTCGTGCGCGAACTGCACGGCGACCGCCCCGCCCATGGAGTGGCCGAGGAGCACGACCGGACCGGCGTCCACCTTGTGCACGATGGCCATGACCTGATTGGCCAGGTTCTCCATGGAGACGTCGGACCAGTCGAGCGGGTCGCTGCCGCCGAACCCGGGCAGGCTCGGGTTGATGACGCGCCAGCCGAGCTGCTCGGCGAGGCGCGCGCTCTCGCGCCAGTACATGCCCCCGCCGGCGAAGTAGCCGTGGATGTTGACCGCCCAGATCGGCGGCGTCCCGGGACCGTCGGGCCCGTGGGCGTCGACGTTGTCGGAGACGGCGAAACGCAGGCGCCTGCCCTCCACCATCATGGAGCTGGGGACCATCCGGATGGTCGGGCTCTTGCGGATTTTGCGTTCGTACTGGTCCCGCACGACCCCGAGGCCGTGCGGGGCGCGGCCGGCGTCGACGAGCTGGACGGGGGAGGGGCCGTCAGAAGGGGCGACGATGGCACCCGAGATCTGCAGGGAGTCGTCAGGCGGGGGCGTCGCCTTCTGTGATCTGAAAAACCGAACCGCCATGCGCACTCGCCTCCCGCGCTCACCTGGCGCGCCAACCACCTCAAACCGCAATTCCTGCCTGCCCACGGTATCGGACCTGGGCCGGAGCCCAACACTCGCGCGTGCAACGGGGCGTGAGGGCTGCGACGATGGGTGGATGCCCGCTGACATCGTGATTCGAGGGGGAACCGTGGTGGACGGCACCGGGGCCCCCGGCCGCCCCGCCGACGTCGCCATTACCGCAGGGCGCATCAGCGACATCGGCGCCAACCTGCGGGGGACCCGCGTGCTCAATGCGTCCGGGCAGGTCGTGAGCCCGGGCTTCGTCGACATCCACACCCACTACGACGCGCAGGTCTTCTGGGACCCGAACCTGACCCCCTCCTCCTTCCACGGCGTGACGTCGGTCATTGCCGGCAATTGCGGCTTCTCCATCGCTCCCATCCGCGCCGACGGTGTGCCGCTCCTGGCCCGGACCCTCCAGCACGTGGAGGACATGAGCTTCGACACCCTGGCCGCCGGTGTGCCGTGGGGCGACTTCGAGACCTTCCCCCAGTACCTCGACGCGGTGGAGTCACGGGGCAGCGCCCTCAACTTCGGGTGCTACGTCGGGCACACCGCCGTGCGGCTCTACGTGATGGGCGAAGACGCCTACGAGCGCCCGGCGACCGAGGACGAGATCGCGCTCATGCAGGCGGTGGTGGCCGACGCGATGGCGGGAGGCGCCGCAGGCTTCGCATCCAGCGCGTCGCCGACGCACAACGGCGACAGTGGCCGGCCGGTGCCCTCGCGGGTGGCCGATCTGGCCGAGCTGCGGGCGCTGCTCGAACCGGTCCGGCAGTGCCGGCGCGGGGTGGTGGCGCTGCTCCCGGGCGGCGTCTTCCCGAACGAGGAGGTCTTCCGGCTCCAGCGCGAGGTGGGGCGGCCCTTCACGTGGACGGCGCTGCTCACGGTGAAGGGCTACCCGTATCACGAGAAGGTCGTGGCGGAGCACGACGCGGCGTGGGCCGACGGGGTCGAGGTCTGGCCGCAGGTGTCGTGCCGCCCCCTCGTCTTCCAGATGAACCTCTCCGAGCCGTTCACCCTCAACATGCGCCCCACCTTCGCCGCCCTGATGGGCAAATCGAAGGCTGAGCGCGTCGCCGCCTACCGCGACCCGTCCTGGCGGGCGACGGCCTGGGACGACGTGAGCGGCAAGGCCGGCGGCTTCCCCCTCAACTGGGCGGCGATCTCCGTCGCCGAGTCGCCCTCCCACCCCGAGCTGGCCGATCACCCGGTGGCCGTCCTGGCGCAGGAGCGGGGCTGCACCCCGCTCGACGTGATGCTCGACGTCTCGCTCGACGACGACCTCCAGGCGCGCTTCTGGTCCGTGCTGGCCAACGACGACCCCGAGGCCATCGCCTGGCTCCTGCCACGCGACAACGTCCTGCTGGGCCTGGCCGACTCCGGGGCGCACGTCTCGCAGCTCTGTGACGCCTGCTTCTCGACCGACCTGCTGGGCAACTGGGTCCGCGAGCGCGGCGTCATGCCCCTGGAGCGGGCCATCCACAAGCTGACCGGCGAGCCCGCCGGCGTCTACGGCCTGACCGACCGGGGGACGGTCGAGGTGGGCAAGGCGGCCGACCTGTGTGTCTTCGACCCCGACACGGTGGCCCCCGGCCCGTTGCGGCGGGTGCGCGACTTCCCGGCCGACGGCGAGCGCCTGACGGCGGACGCCCCGGTGGGTATGACCCACACGCTGGTCAACGGTGTGCCGATCCGGGTCGACGGCGCGGCGGACGAGGAGGGTCTGGCGGCGCGCCCGGGCGCCGTGCTGCGCAGCTGAACCGGTGGCGTGGGCGCACGCAGGGTGAGCCCCGCCGAACGAGCGCCGGCGGGCAGAGAGCGGCGGGCGCAGTCAGTCAGGTGACGTCGCGGCGGAAGGTCGTGAAGTAGCCGAGGGTCAGCGGGCCGAGGCCCCAGGCCAACAGGACCAGGCCGCCCTGCCACCAGGTCAGGAGTCGGAACGCGTTCGGCCCGCTTCCACCATCACCACCACCACCGAAGCCCCGGGCGATGTCGCCGGCCAGCGCGGCACCGGCCCCGTTGGGGAGCCAGTTGAGGTCGTAGTGGAAGATCGCCTTGGCCAGGGCGATGAGGATCCCCTCCAGAATCAGCGTCCCGCCGATGGTCAGCAGGATGGCGGCCACCTGGTTCTTGACCAGGGTCCCGAAGCCCAGCCCGAAGAGGCCGAGCAGGACGGCGGACGCGAGCAGGCCGGGGATCACGGCGCCGACCTGGTCCGTCACCTGGGCGGTCACACCCCCGAGGGCGGCGTTCCAGGGCAGGGCCACGGCGGCGATGGCCACGAGGCCGAGGAGCGCGATGAAGATGGCCCACAGAGCGGTGGTGATGACCTTGGAGAGCAGGACCCGGCTGCGTACGGGGACCAGGACCAGAGAGGTTGTGATGGTCTTCTGTCGGTACTCGCTGGTGATGCACAGCACGCCGATGATCGGCGCCAGGATCTCGATGCCGAAGTAGCCCGCGCCGAGGAGTCTCCGGCGCTGGCTCAGCGACGACACGAAGTAGAACGTGTGTCCCGAGAACCCCCCGGCGGACGCGAGCACGATCAGGATGCCGAGGACCGTCAGCGGCAGGGCCAGTGCGAAGGTCACCCACACCCCGGGCATGGTGCGCATTTTGAGGAGCTCGGCGCGCAGGGCGTTGATCACAGGGCCTCCACGCCGCCGAAGCCCAGCCCCGATGTCAGCGAGAGGAAGACCGACTCGAGATCGCCGCCCTCCTGAATGAGCTCGTACAAGATGATCTGGTTCGAGGCCAGCAGCGGCCCGACCTGCTCGGGCGTCACGCCGTCCATGGCCAGCTCGTCGTGCGTCAGCCGGCGGAATGCGATGCCGGCCTGCGTGAGGACGCCGGCCAGGCGGTCGGCCTCGGGGGTGCGGGCCCGCATGACGACGCCCGTGATGCCCGCCGTGATCTCGTCGAGCGTGCCCTGGGCCTTCAGCTGCCCGAACGACACGATGACCGCGTCATCGATGGTCTGGGCCATCTCGGAGAGGAGGTGGGAGGAGACGAGCACGGTGCGGCCCTCGCCGGCCAGGTAGCGCATGAAGTCGCGCAGCCAGGCGATGCCCTGCGGGTCGAGCCCGTTGGACGGCTCGTCGAGGATGAGGACGTCGGGGTCGCCGATGAGGGCGGTGGCCAGCTCCAGGCGCTGGCGCATGCCCATGGAGAAGCCACCGATCTTGCGCTTGGCGTCCCCGGTGAGCCCGACCAGTCCGAGCACCTCGTCGGCGCGCTTCTCGTCGTGGCCGCCGGCCCGCGCCGCCATGCGGAGGTGCGTCCTGGCCCGGCGCGCCGGGTGGAAGCTCGTGGCCTCCAGCACGGCACCGACGGTGGACGTCGGATTGTCCAGGTCTTGGTAGTTGCGCCCGGCAATGGTCGCCGTGCCGGCGGACGGGTGCACCAGGCCGAGGAGCATGCGCAGGGTCGTCGTCTTGCCGGAGCCGTTGGGGCCCAGGAACCCGGTGACGCGTCCGGGCTCGACGGTGAACGAAAGATCGTCGACGGCCAGCACGGGCCCGAAGTGTTTCGACAGCCCCCGGATCTCGATAGGCAGCCCGCGGGTGGTGGCGCCGGCGCTCATCGGGGCGACCCTAGCGCGGGCGTTCCCGCTGATTTGGTCATGCGCGACCGGCGGTGCGCCGGTGGAACGTGCTGGTCAGACGACTGCAGGACGCTCGACGAGTTGATCGGGCAGGAGGAGGCGCACCGACACCGCGAGCTCGTCGTACACCCGTGCCATGGTGGACCAGCCGTTCACCCAACCCACAAGGGCCGAGTACCAGACATGGCCGATCATGCGGGCCCGGTCGGACATGTCGGGCACGTCGCGCTCGCCCATCGCCCGCGAGATGATGCCTTCCATCAGCAGCGTGATCTGCTGCTGGCAGCCGACGGCCGCCGGGTCCGGCGAGGACAGCGAGGTGAACACCGCCGTGACCAGCTTGGGTTGGCGGCCCATGGCACGCAGCGCGCGATCGAGGACGTCCAGCACGCGGTCCGCCGGATGTTCGCCCCGCGGCGGGTGCTGCCCGATCCGTGTGTCGAGCAGCTCGACCCAGTGCACGAGCGTGGCTGCCAGGAGGTGGTCCTTGCTGGTGAAGTAGCGGTACACCGTTCCCATGGCGACGTCGGCCCGGGCGGCGACGTCGCGCATCTGGACCGCCTCGTAGCCCCCCTCGAGCCCCAACGCCATGGCCGCGTCGATCACGCGCTGGCGTCTGGCCTGCTGCGCGCGGGTGAGCGGGCGGGTCAGCGTCTGCTCCATCCCGACAGCGTATCCGCAGCGCCACCTGGGTCTTCGGGAGCCGGGCCGGTACGCTGGGCCGCCATGTCAGGACGAAGCCCCGGGCGTGAGGCCACCGTCGTCGACCTCGACGCCTACGCCGAGCAGGTGGCCACGACCGATGGGCGGGTGCCCGGCGAACGGGGCCGCCAGACGCGTCAGCGGCTGCTCGACGCCACCGTGGAGCTCTTGGCCACCACGTCGTGGCGGTCCGTCAAGGTCACCGACATCGCCCGGCAGGCCCAGACCTCGCCGGCGACCTTCTACCAGTACTTCGCCAATGTGGAGCAGGCCATACAGGTGCTGGCCGAGGGGATGGTCGACCAGGCGGGCCAGCTGGCCGACCTGGTCGACGGGGACTGGTCCGAAGGAGCGAGCTGGGCCACCGCCCTCACGGTGACGGAGGGCTTTCTCAGCTACTGGGAGGACAATCGCGCCGTGTTCCGGGTGGTCGACCTGGCCACGGAGGAGGGGGAGGGGCAGTTGCGGGGCATACGGGTGCGAGCGCTCAACGCCGTCACGGTGGCGCTGGCCCAGGTGATCGCCACGGCCTCGCCGTCGCCCGAGGGAGGGCCCAGCGGGGCCACCTGCTCACCGGCCGGCGTCGATCCCATGGCCGTCGCCGGCACGTTGGTGGCCATGTTCGCCAGCGTGTCGGCTCACCGCTACGGGTTCGAGTTCTGGGGGATCCGGACGCGCAACCTCATCGACACCCAGGCGCGGACCCTGCACTGGGCCGTCACGGGACGAGAAGCGCCACCGGCCGCGATGCCGGCACGTGAGCGCACGAGGCCCCGGACCGGGCCCGTGCTCGGCGGTGCCACGGCGCGCCGTGGCACCGGCGCGCCCTGAGTGGTTACTTGAGCGCGACCGGGTTGAGGGGCGTGCCGAGTCCGTGGGTCAGCGGCAGCGGGGTGGCGTCGAGCAGGAAGCTGTAGCACCCGTCGGCCGCGCAGTCCTCGGCCAACGCGTCGAGCACCCAGTTCTGGCCCTGCGTCAGGCCCATCTCCACCAGATGCAGGAGATGCACGGGCAGGTAGGCCTCCTCGTGCTGACACGGGTACACCTCGAAGACCAACGTGTCGGTCGCCACCGCGGCCACGTCGTGACGGTGGAACCACTCGGCGGTCTCGATCGTCAGTCCGGGCGACGGCCAGGTGTAGGCGACCAGATCTCGCTGGTCCGGTCGAAGATGCACCATCTGTCCGGTGCGCACGAGAACGATGTCACCCGGTTCGACCGTGACGTTGCCCAGCGCGCAGGCCGCGTCGAGGTCGTCGGGCGTGATGGGGTAGCCGGGTTGGAGGACCTCGCGTCCGAGGGCCCGGGCCACGTCGAGGAGGATCCCCCGGCTCACCACGGCGCCCAGCCGGTGGATGCCGCAGCGGGCGGCGCCGTCCGCCGACACCGTCGACGCCGGGTACCCGTTGTAGATCACACCGCCGTAGCTGCTGTGGGCCAGCGCGTCCCAGTGGGTGGCGCACTGTGTGGCCATGGTGAGGACGTCCTCGCTGAAGCAGACCCACTCGGGTTGGTCGGCGTTGACCGGTTGGTTGACCTGGACCATGGTTCTGGTCGGGTTGACGCGACCCTCGACGAAGCCGAGCTGGATCCCCTCCGCCTCCGACAAGGGCAGCCCCAGGGCGAATGCCCGGCCCGACACCACCGCAGCGGCCGCCCGCCGACGGGCCGCCTGGTCGATCAGGTTGAGGGTGCCGATCTCGTCCTCGGGGCCCCACCTCCCCCAATTGCGGACCCGGGCGGCCATGTCGGTGAACACGGCGGGTGCGGGCACGCGCGCACCTTACCGCCGGGCCCGGTTGTCCCCAACCGGGTGGGGGGCGATACTGAAGGCGCGAACCAGTTCGCTGCAACCTCAGGGAGGGATTGCCAATGACCACGACGCGCGCGGCGGTGTGCACGGGACTCAACGAGCCCTGGAAGACGGAAGAGATCGAGATCGACCCTCCGGGCAACCGCGAGGTCCGGGTGAAGATGGTGTGGTCGGGCATGTGCCACTCCGACGAGCACCTGCGAACGGGCGACATAAGTCAGACGCCCGAGGTGCTCGAGATGATGGGCGTGAAGTCCATGTTCCCCGTGGTCGGCGGCCACGAGGGCTCCGGCATCGTCACCGAGGTCGGGACGAATGTGACCCAGGTGGCCCAGGGTGACCACGTCGCTGTTTCGTTCATACCCTCTTGTGGGACGTGTCACTGGTGTGCCTCCGGACGACAGAACCTGTGCGACCTCGGGATGATGACGCTCGCCGGGGGCATGATCAGCGACGGCACCTACCGGTATCACCTCGGTGGCGAGGACCTGAACCGGATGGCCCAGCTCGGGACGTTCGCCGATGAGATGGTCGTGCACGAGAACTCGCTGGTGCGCATCAACCCCTGGGACAACATGAAGGCGGCCGCGCTCATCAGCTGCGGCATCGCCACGGGCTTCGGATCGGCGGTGGACCGGGCCAAGGTGAAGCCGGGAGAGACGGTGGTCGTCGTGGGCGCCGGTGGCGTCGGTTCCGGCGCCATCCAGGGAGCCCGCATCGCCGGTGCGCGGCACATCATCGCGGTGGACCCCGTGCCCTTCAAGCTGGAGAAGGCCAAGGAGATCGGGGCGACACACACGGCGGCGAGCCTGATCGACGCGCAGATGATGCTGCCCGAACTGACCATGGGCCGCAACGCCGACGTGGTCATCCTGACGCCGGGGGTGCTCAAGGGTGAGCTCATCGCCGGCGCCTGCGCCCTCGGGTCCAAGGACGCCCGCATCGTCGTCACGGCCATCGCGCCGTTCGATCAGATGGACGTGCAGCTCAACCTGTTCAACCTGGCCATGTTCAACCAGGCCATCCTCGGCACGGTGTTCGGCTCGCAGAGCCCGCGGGTGCAGGTGCCGAACCTGCTCAACCTCTTCGAGTCCGGCGAGCTGAAGATCGACGAGATCATCACGCAGGAGTACTCGCTCGATCAGGTCCAGCAGGGCTACGAGGACCAGGCCGCCGGCACCATCGTGCGCGGCGTCGTCAAGTTCGACAGCTGACGACCGTCCGCGGCGCCTGCGGCGAACCCGTCCGCCGCGCCTGCGGCGAACCGATCAGCCGAGGTGACGGCTGAACCCTTCGGGGATGACCAGGTCGTCGGGGCTCAGTTGCGAGACGGAGCTGCGTCCGAGGCCGAGCAGAGCGGACTCAATGCCGCTGCGCATGATGTCGAGCACGTTCTCCACCCCGGCCTGCCCATTGGCCGCCAGACCCCAGAGCGAGGCGCGTCCGATCATGACGGCCTTCGCCCCCAATGCCAGCGCCTTGACGGCGTCGCCGCCCCGTCGGACGCCGCCGTCGAGGAGGACGTCGATCTGGTCTCCGACGGCGGTCGCCACCGCGGGAAGGACGCGGATGGTGGCGGGAGTCCCGTCGAGGTTGTTGCCGCCGTGGTTCGACACCGAAATGGCACTGACCCCGGCGTCCACCGCCCGCTTGGCGTCGTCGACCCGGCCCACACCTTTGAGCATGAACGGACCGCCCCACTGCTCGCGCAGCCAGGCCACGTCATCCCAACTCGGCGGCGGGGTCCCCATCCACTCGCCGTAGGCGCCGAAGAACGTCGGCCCTTGCTGACCCTTGGCCACCATGTTCGGCGTCGTCAGGTCGGGCCACTTCCCTGTACGGGCAAAGGAGAGCAACCAGCGCGGGTGGACCAGGGCCTCCGGGGCGAAGCGCACCATGGCCCGCAGGTCGACCGACTCGGGGATGGTGGGGCTGCCCCAGTCCCGCCCGTGCGAGAAGGACCAGTCGAGCGTTGCGATGAGGCCCACCGCACCGGCGGCGCGGGCCCGCTCGACCCGGGCGGCGATGTCGTCGCGTGTGCCGATCCAGTAGATCTGGAAGAAGGTCTGCGGGTTTGCGGCCACCACGTCCTCCACCGGCATGCTGGCGAAGGAGCTGAGGCCCATGGCGGTGCCGCGGGCGGCGGCGGCGGCGGCCATGGCGACCTCGCCACCGGGATGAACGGCCTGGACCCCGGTGGGGGAGATCAGGACCGGAAAGGAGATCTCCTGGCCCATGACCTTGGTGCTCAGGTCCCGGCTGTCGGCCAGGCCGGCCACGTGGGGCGCGAAGCCCAACTCGGAGTACGCGGTGATGTTGTCCTCGAGCGTCAGACCGCGCTCGGAACCGGCGATCAACGCGCCGTAGACCGACTTGGGAAGGCGCTTCTTGGCGCGCCGCTGGGCCTCCGCCACCGTCTCGAACCACGTGTCAGCCATAGCGAACCTCTCGTGCCGCGTCGTCGTCCCGGCACCAGCAGGCACACCGGGGACCGAGAGACTCTACGCGGTCCACCGCCGCGGCCTCGTCCGGCCGGGCAACCGGGCATCGCGCCGACATAGGGTCGGCCTGTGCCCGAGCCCGCATCCGACTCAGTGCCAGCCACCGACCCCGCCCATGATCCCCTCACCCCGGAGCAGAAGGCGGCGCGTGCCGCCAGCTTCGGTGGCGCAGCCGCTCAGTACGATCGGTACCGCCAGGGTCCACCGCCGGCCGCCGTGGAGTGGGTCCTTCCTGAGCCGGTGCGAACGGCCGTCGACCTCGGCGCGGGCACGGGTGCCCTGTCCCGTCTCCTGGTGGGGCGGGCCGCTGAGGTCGTCGCGGTGGAGCCGGACGACCGCATGCGGGCGATTCTGGCCGAGTCGCTACCCGGTGTGCGGGCGCTGGCGGGACGGGGTGAGGCGATCCCGTTGCCGGACGGCAGCGTGGATGTGGTGATGGCCTCTTCCTCGTGGCACTGGATGGACACGGTTCCGACCCTGCTCGAGGTGGGGCGGGTCCTGGTTCCCGGGGGCACGTTGGCCGCGGTCTGGTCGGGCCCCGACCCCGACGCGGGGCTGATCGCGCAGGCGCAGGCCCTCCTTGGCGGCGACGGCTCGTCGGATCTTGCGACAGTCGACGACGAGAGCCGGGCCAATTTGTCGGCGGCGCTCAACGATCGCAACGCGCTCGTCCAGGCGCTCGAGATCCCACCCGGGGTCCCTTTCGACCAGCCCGAACAGACGGAGATCACCTGGAACATGGCGCTCAACGCCGACGAGCTGATCGGCCTGCTCAGTACCATGAGTTGGGTCATCCTCATGGAGAACGAGGCCCGCGAGCGGCTCTTCGAGACGGCGCGGCGGGTGCTCCGGGACGCACTCGGTGTGTCCGGTGAGGTCACCGTCGACATCGGATACCGGGCCGAGGTGTTCAAGGCGCGCCGCCAAGACTGACGGACCCGGACAGGGTTCCTACGATTGGTCCGTGGCCATTGAGCTCCGGACGGCGACGGCAGAAGATATTGGGGCTGTGCTGAGGTTCTGGCTGGAGGCGGCGGAACCGACGTCCACCGATTCGGCCGAGGCCCTCGCCGGACTGCTGCGCCGCGATCCGGGGGCGTTGCTGCTCGCCGAGCAGGACGGTCGCATCCTGGGGTCGGTCATCGCCGGGTGGGACGGCTGGCGCGGCTCCATCTACCGCCTGGCGGTCAGTCCGGGCCAGCGCCGGAGTGGGCTGGGCCAGATGCTCCTGGGAGCTGCCGAGGACCGCCTACGCGAGCTCGGGGCGCGTCGCCTGCATGCGATCGTCGTCGGGTCCAGCGACCTTGCCGTCGCATTCTGGAATGCGACCGATTGGGAGCAGCAGCGCGGGCAGCTTCGTTTCGCCCGGGGGTAGCCGCGGCCCCCTCCTCTCCGTCGCAGCTCCATGCGGCGCCCCGCACACGAGGACGGCGAGGCGCCGGCGTGTCGTGGCATTGACCCCATGGCGGCCGGTCAATCATTCCCTTCCACCGCCGGTGGCGGCAACGAATGACGGAGGGCGGGAGACGACCACACGCGCGACCGCCACGAGACCCGCGGCACGAGCGGCAGCACTGTGCGCTCCCGCGCGCACCCGAGCCAGACGCCGGAGCCATAGGCGACATCGTCAGCCACGTGCACGGCGACCGCACGCACCGGGTCGACCCCCTGCCGGTCGCCGATCCACTCCACCAGAGCGGGGACGATCAGGGCCAGCCCTGCCGCTGTGCGCGTCCGACGGAAGCCCAGCCCGAGGACGAGCGCAGGTGACCAGGCCCGTGTCAACGAAGCGAGCGTCGGGAGCGCCCCACGCGTCGTGCCACCACCGGCGATCTGCGCCGCCACCCTCACGGGGTCGCGCACGAGCCCGCGCAGACGGTGCGCCAAAATGGCGATGGACGCCGACAGCGCAGCCAGTGCGAGGACGGGCTTTCGGGCCAGAGCGAGAACCCAGACCGCCAGCGACCACCCGGACAGCCGGGCCGGAGCCAGTCGCGCGCCGTGCCGCCGGGCCAATGGTCCCGCCGTCGTGCCGTAGAACATCCGGCGGCCCAGATACGCCCCGAGCGCCGGTGGATACTCGTGATCGACGATGCTCGATGGGACGTAACGCACGTCCCAGCCGGCATCGACCAGCCGCCACACCAGATCGACGTCCTCGCCACCTCGCAGCGCCGGGTCGAAGAGATCGGAGCCCGTGGCCACGTCGGCCCGGACCACAAGGGCCGCGCTGGGGACGAACGAGATGCGGCTCTCAGGCCGGACCGGCCCCGCCTGGGCCCCGCGGTCCAATGACGAGCGCGCCACCTCGTAGCGGGTGGGCTCGCCCATAGGGAAGATGCGCGGCGCCGCCGCAGCCACCAGCGGGTCGTCGAAATGGCCGAGCAATGGCCGCAGCCAGTCGTCGGTCGGCACGCAGTCCGAGTCCACGAACGCAACCAGTTGACTCTGGACGGCGGCCAGTCCCGCGTTGCGCGCGCCGGCAGGGCCGACATTGATGGACAACCCTACGAAGGCTGCGCCGTGTCGCTCGGTGATCTCCTTGATCGCGTCGGCGTCGACCGACGCGTCATCGACCACGATGCACGCCAGCCCTCCGAGCGCGAGAAGCAATCGTTCGAGCTGCGCGGGCCGGCCGCGCACGGGGACGACGACCGTGACGTCGCCGGGTCCCAGGGTGGCCTCCGCCGGCACGGGGATGAACGCGCCGGCGGACACCAACCGCCGAGCCAGCAGCTGAGCCGACCGTCGCGGCCCGACGGCGCCTCCGTCCCGCCACCGCTCCACCAGCCGCTGGGCCCGCTCTGATATCCGGAAGAGGCGGAGGGGGCTACCTCCCAGCAGGACCGTCCCACCGTCGAAATCCTGCGTCGACGCGTCCTCGGACAGGGTGAAGGAACCCGGGAGTGGCACGGTGGCCCGGTCGGGCGCTGGTCGCAGCGGGGACGGCATCCCGGGCGCGCTGAGCTGGGCCACCGCTCAATCTTGACAGTCCGGGCCGGCGATAGGCTGGGCCGGTGCCCAGAGGAGGTCGGGATGCTGGTTGAGGACCAAGACACCCAGGACGTCGAGGAGCTGACCGACGAGGACGTCGACGAGCTGCTGGTGGAAGAGGTCTCCATCGACGGGATGTGCGGCGTCTATTGAGCGTGACCGAGGCGCGGCCCGAGAAGGTCGCGTTCGCAGCCGAGCAGGCGTGGCAGCTCAACCCGCAGGTCGCCCTGCGCGACGAGTCCTTCGGGGCACTCGCGTACCACTATGGCAACCGCCGCCTGGTCTTCCTGAAGTCGCGGACGCTGGTCGAGCTGGTGTCGTCACTGGGTGACTACCCCAGCGCGACCGAGGCGATCGCGGCGCTGGTACCCGAGGGCCAACAGGCGTCATACCGGCGGGCGCTCGCACGCCTGGCGGCATCGGAGGTCATCGATGCCCGCTGACACCGCGCCGCTGCCCCTGAAGGAGCAGTTCAGCCGTGGCCTCGATGCACCCATCTGTCTCACTTGGGAGCTCACCTACGCCTGCAACCTCGCCTGCGTGCACTGCCTGAGTTCGTCGGGTCGGCGTGACCCCGGGGAGCTCACGCCGGCCGAGGCCCGCGGCATCGTCGACGACATGATCGACCTGAAGGTGTTCTACGTGAACATCGGCGGGGGGGAGCCGATGCTGCGCCCGGACTTCTTCGATCTCGTCACCTATGCGGTCGAACGCCGCGTCGGCGTGAAATTCTCGACCAACGGGACCCGGCTCACGGCGGAGCGGGCCCGCCAGCTGACCGCGCTCGACTACCTCGACGTCCAGGTCAGCATTGATGGGGCCACCGCCGCCAGCAACGACGTTGTGCGTGGTGAGGGATCGTTCGCCGCCGCCCGCACCGCCATGGACAACCTGGCCGCCGCCGGCTTCGGGCCGTTCAAAATCAGCGTGGTCGTCACCCGGCAGAACGTCGAGGAACTCGACGCGCTGGCAGCCATCGCTGACTCCTACGGCGCGCAGCTTCGTCTGACTCGCCTGCGGCCGTCAGGCCGCGCCGTGGACACCTGGGACGTGCTCCACCCGACGGCCGCGCAGCAACGCACCCTCTACCACTGGCTGGTCGAGCGCCCTGGCGTGTTGACGGGTGACTCCTTCTTCCACCTCTCGGCGCTGGGTGAACCGCTCGACGGCTTGAACCTCTGCGGGGCGGGCCGGGTCGTCTGCCTCATCGATCCAATCGGTGACGTCTATGCCTGCCCGTTCGTCATCGACCGCCAGTTCCTGGCCGGCAATGTGCGTGATGCCGGGGGCTTCCCCTCTGTCTGGCGGGATTCGGCGTTGTTCACCTCGCTGCGTGAGCCGCAGAGCGCTGGCGCCTGTGCGTCGTGCGGTTCCTTCGACGCCTGCCGCGGCGGCTGCATGGCCGCCAAGTTCTTCACCGGCCTGCCGCTCGACGGCCCCGATCCCGAGTGCGTACACGGGCACGGCGAGACGGCGCTGGCCGCACTCGAGGCCCGACCGCAATCGGCCCTCGGCCACTCCAAGGTCGGGCGGGACGGGACCCCGATTCCGGTGCCCACGCCGGTCCGCGTCCGCTTCCGCTCGCCGGCCCGCGCCTGAGCGACGTGGAGCTCGCCGGCGCCACCTGGCTCCAGGTGGAGGAGACCGGGGCGCACACCGTGTTGGCCGTGCCATTGGGCTCGCTCGAGCAGCATGGCCCGCACCTCCCGCTCGACACCGACACCCGCATCGCCGACGCCCTGGCCGCGGGTTTGGCGGCACGCTGTGCGGCCGTCACCGTGGCGCCCGCGGTGGCCTATGGCGCGAGCGGGGAGCATGCGGGGTTCCCGGGCACGCTCCTCGTGGGCCATGACGTCCTGGCCGATCTGCTGGTCGAGCTCGTGCGATCATCCCGCCGCTCCTTTGCCGGCGTGGTGTTCGTCAATGCCCATGGCGGCAACGAGGAGGCACTGGCAGCGGTCGAGCGCCGAGCTGCGGCCGAAGGCGACGACGTCGTGGTCTGGCGCCCCATGACGCCGGGCGGAGACGCACATGCCGGACGGACCGAGACCTCGTTGCTCTTGACCATCGACCCCGCCGTCGTGCGCCTTCATCTGGCCGAGGCCGGCCGCACCGAGCCGATCAGCTCATTGCTGCCTCGGCTGCGCGCCGAAGGGGTACGACCGGTATCGTCCAACGGCGTGCTCGGCGATCCCACAGGCGCCAACGCCGAAGAGGGTCGCGCGCTGCTCGACGGCCTGGTGCAGGACCTGGCCGACGCCGTGGCACGGCACTGGGCCCTGTCGTGAGTCCGGCCGCCCTCGTCACCGGTGCCGCGCGGGGCATCGGTGCCGCCACCGTGGACGCCCTCGTGGCCGCCGGGTGGCAGGTGGTGGCCCTGGACCGCTCCGCCGACGATCCGGCCCTCGACTACGCGCTGTCCACCAAGGCCGACCTGGAGGACGTGGCGGAGCGTCACGGCGCCTCTGTGCGCACGGTCGTGGGGGACGTGCGGAGCGCGGCGGACATGCGCGCCGCGGTGGAAGAAGCCGTGACGCACTTCGGGGGCCTGCAGGCGGCCGTCGCCGCAGCCGGCGTGATCAGCGGCGGACCGCTGGCTTGGGAAGTGCCTGAGGCCCAGTGGGACGTCCAGTTCGATGTCAACGTGAAGGGCGTGCGACTCCTGGCCGCCGCCGCCGTGCCGGCTCTGTTGGAAGCGCCCACACCGCGGCAGGGGCGCGTGGTCGCCGTGGCGTCGACGGCCGGACTCCTTGGGCTGCCCCGTCTCAGTGCCTACAGCGCGTCAAAGCATGCGGTCATCGGCTACGTGCGCTCCTTGGCCGCCGACCTGGCCGGCAGCGGCATCACCGCCAACGCGATCTGCCCGGGCTCGACCCGTGGACCGATGCTCGATGCGTCGGCAGCCGTCTACGACCTGCCGTCGACCGACGAGTTCGCCAGCCACCACCTGGTGCAGCGCCTCCTCGAGCCGGCGGAGCCGGCTGCGTTGATCGCCTGGTTGTGCGGCCCGGCCTCATCGGGCCTGACGGGGGCGGTCCTGCCGGTCGACGGCGGCATGACGGCTTCGTAACCAACGACAGGAGAACCGATGGCCGAGTGCACGCATATGGACCAGATCGCCGATGTCGACCCCCAGACGCCCACCGGGTGCGGGGAATGCATGAAGATCGGCGGCACCTGGGTGCACCTTCGCCTGTGTCTGTCCTGCGGCGAGGTCAATTGCTGCGACTCTTCGCCGCACAAGCACGCCACCCACCACTTCCACGCGTCGGGTCACCCACTGGTGCAGTCGTTCCAGCCCGGCGAGGACTGGGTCTGGTGCTACGTGGACGAGCTGGCCATGGAGCCGAGTTAGACGCTCTGCCCGTAGGTGGTATCGCGCCGCGCGGCGCGGCTCGACCCGACCGCGTCCACCGCTCGGCGCAAGTCGTCCACCAGTAGGGAGACGGTGGAGGCGCTGCCGGCGTGGACCGTGGCGTGCAGCGAGTCCGGCCGGTTCTGGCGGTCGAGATACCAGCCCTCCGCCGCCAAGCGCTCGCCGACGGCGAAGACGTCGAGGGCCTCGGGGTCGCCGGCCCCGAACGCCAGCACCGTGGCCGGCGGGTCGCCCCGCACCTCGAGCCCGCGTATGGACTCGACGCCGGCCCGCAGCGCCAAGGCGGCGTCGTGCGCGGTCCGCGTGAGCTCGAGGTAGCCGTCGCGCCCGATGTGCATCAGCGCGGCCCAGGCGGCGGCGACCGGCCCTGCCGGCCGGGTCCCTGCCATGGCCGTCGAGGCGTAGAAACCACCCAGCCAGTCGGTCGTCACGAACAGCTGCTTGCGGGCCAGCTCGTGTGTCCGGTACAGAATCACCGACACGCCCTTCGACGCGTAGCCGTACTTGTGGACGTCGGCCGACATGGAGGTCACGCCCGGCAGCCGGAAGTCGAACGGCTCGTCGAGGCGCCCGAGCTCGGTCAGGAAGGGGAGCAGGAAGCCGCCCATGCACGCGTCGACGTGACACAAGAGGTTGCGTTCCAGTGCCAGCGCGGCAATGTCGGCTATCGGGTCGAGCACCCCTTGGGGGTAGGTCGGGGCCGAGCCCACCACCATGATGGTGTCGTCGGTGCAGGCGTCGGCCAGCGTGTCGGCCCGGACGCGGAAGTCCGCGTCCACCGGCACGCGCACCAGGTCGACGTCGAAGTAGTCGGCCGCCTTGGTGAAGGCCGCGTGCGCGCTTTCCGCCGCCACCACGGCCGGCCGGGCGATCCCCCGGTCGCGTCCGACGTCGCGGGCCGTCTTCACCGCCTGCAGCAGGCTCTCGGTGCCACCTGAGGTCAGGTAGCCCTCGACCGCGCCTCCGGAGGCAGGATCGTCGGCACCGAGCAGCGAAGCGGTGTTGCAGACGATGTCGTGCTGCATGACGCCGATGCTCGGGAAGGCCAGAACGTTGAGGCCGTTCTCGGCGCTGTAGAGCGCCAGCGCGTCGGAGAGGAGTTCGTGCACGTCGTCGCCCGCCGAGTAGACGAGGCTGAACACGCGACCGCCCCGCCAGTCTTGATCGTCCTGCTTCATGGTGATCAGCTTTTGCATGACCTCCCCGCGTGGGAGGCCGTGGGCCGGCATGGGCGTATGGGGAAAGGTGGCCATGCTCTGTTCTTACTCCAGTGCGGCCGTCATGGGTGCAGCACCGGAGGTGGAAACGGCGTCCGTTCGGGTTGTCACGTCGGGCGTCTGCGCGCAACTGGAGCGTACGGTGGTCCCATGGCCGACCAACCTGAGAGCGGCGACCCCGAGCGACGTGACTTCATCGGAGCGATGGCCCAGCATCGAAGGCTCCTGAGGCGGAGCATGCGCGGGCTTTCGGAGGAGCAGATTCGTATGCACCCCACCATCAGCGCGCTCAGCATCGGGGGCCTGATCAAGCACGTCACGCTGGTCGAGGGGAATTGGACCGACTTCATCACGCGGGGCACCTCGGCCATCGGCGGGGGCGCGGCGACGAGTTTCGCCCAGCACGCCACCACCTTCGACCTCACCGAGGACGACACGGCGGCGACCCTCCTCGAACGCTACAAGGAGACGGCCTCGACGACCGAGGCGTTGATCACAACCTTGCCGTCCCTCGACGTCTCGCACCCGCTGCCCGTAGCACCGTGGTTCGAAGAGGGGGCGTCGTGGTCGGCAAGACGCGTGCTCGTGCACATCGTTGCCGAGACGGCCCAGCACGCCGGCCACGCCGACATCATCCGCGAGACGATCGACGGCGCCAAGTCGATGGGGTGAGTTCCCGTCCGCTCCCCTACTCCGGTCCCCTTCGCTGCTCCACTCAATGCGAGCACGACAGGAGCCGGTCCGTCGTTAGGAGCTCCAGATGATGGCCTGGGGTTCGGTGTAGGCCAGCAGCCCGTAGTCGCCCCCGTCGCGCCCGACGCCCGACATCTTGAACCCACCGAAGGGTGCGTCGTGGTTCCGCTGGGCGGTGTTGACGCCGACGTGCCCCGCCTGCAGGCGCTTGGCCACCCGCAGAGCGCGGGCACCGTCCTTGGAGAAGACGTAGTCGTAGAGGCCGAACTCGGTGTCGTTGGCGATGGCGATGCCCTCCTCCTCGTCGTCGAAGGGGATCATGGTGATGACGGGGCCGAAGATCTCTTCGCGCGCCACCCGCATGGAGTTGTCGCCCGTGATGAGCGTCGGCGCCACGTAGAAGCCGGTCGGCAGGCCGCCCGGGCGCTCCCCGCCGAGCACGATCTCGCCACCGTCCTCCACGGCCGTCCGAATGTGTGCCTCAATGCGTCCGCGCTGGGCCGCCGAGATCACCGGCCCGATGATGGTGGCGGTGTCGGTCGGATCGCCCACCTTGAGGTAGCCCGCCATTTGAACGAGCCCGTCGCGCACTTGATCGAACACGCTGCGGTGCACCACGGCCCGTGTCGGCGCGGTGCAGATCTGCCCGGAATGGAAGGACCAGGTCGAGCCGATGCAGCCGATGGCGCCCTTCACGTCCGCGTCCTCGAAGACGACACAGGCACCCTTCCCGCCGAGCTCGAGCAGCGTGCGCTTCATGGTGCGGGCCGCCTGCTCGCCGATCTTCACCCCGACCTGGGTCGAGCCCGTGAAGCTGACGCAGTCCACCTCGTCGGAATCCACCAATGCTGCGGAGGAGGACGGACCGTTGCCGTTGACGAGGTTGACCACACCCGGGGGGAAACCGACGTCGTTGAGGATGCGGACGAGCTCCACGATGGCCAGCGGATCCTGCGGTGCCGGCTTCACCACGACCGTGTTGCCGGCGGCCAGCGCCGGCGCCACTTTGCCCGCCATGTTGACCATTGGGAAGTTGTACGACGTGATGCAGGCCACCACGCCGAGCGGCTGGCGATTGACCATGCCGCCGATGATCCCGCCCGGCGCCAGTGGAGTCGCCTGTGCGGGCTGGGGGAGCAGGGGTGTTTGGAGCACACCGCGCGGATCGCGGGCGTAGCGCTCGAAGCGGTCGGCGGCGACGGGCACCTGCATGCGAGAGCCGACGGTCGCCGTCGCTCCCGTTTCGGCGATCACGAGCGGCAGCAGCTCGGCCGACTTGGCCCGGATGGCCGCTGCTGCCTCTCGCATGAGGGCGCTGCGCTCGTCGGCCGACCAGGCCGCCCATCCCGGCTGGGCCTCTTTGGCCGCCGCGGCGGCGGCCCGGGCGTCGTCCGCGCTGGCGTTCGGCGCCACGCCCACGATCTCCTCGGTGGCGGGGTTGACGATCTCGTAGGTCCCATCTGACGCGTCGACCCACTTGCCGCCGATCAGGAGCTGGTGCTCGTTGCGCTGGGTGATCTCGGCCATGTCTGCTCCCGACTCGGGTGCCGCCAGCCGATCTGACGGCGCGTCACATTCAACCCCGCCCGCGCGGGGGTCCGCCAAAGCCGCAGCCCACGCCCGCCGCCGATGGCGGGGCCGGACCTCAGGGCCGGGTCCCGCCTGGGTGGGCGAGATGATCTTGGCGGCTCGGCCACAGCCCCACGGCACCCTCGTCCACCTGCCCCGATCCGGCTTCCTAGCAGGGTTCTGAGCACAGGAGCGGCGTCTGGGCGGGAAGATTCCGGCCTTTTATGACTTTTGTCACTTCGCAAGGGCATAGGACCTGTGGGATTCTCTACATTGGTAAACGTCCTCGGGGGAGTGAACGGAGTCGGTCATGAGTAGGCCCGCCGAAAAGGTCCCTGGGCCCGCACGCCCCGTCGAGGAAGTTTCAGCCGGGGTCGCCTCTCAGTCCGTCTCGGGAATCGTGGGTGCCACCATCCTGGGCAGCGCCGACGTGGCTCGGGCCCGGGAGCGCCGCCGGATCGCCCGCCTCCGCCGTCTGGTGGCGGTCGCCGCCCTCGTCCTCGGCTGGGTCGTCATCCGCCGGGTCAGCGGGCACGGCATCTTTCCCGCCGTCCACCTGCCGCACGGGCTCGGCACCATCATCCCGATCATCCTCATCATCAGCATGTTGGGCGCGGTCATGCTGGCGCCGATGCTTGCCGCCGGTCGCTCACCCCACACCCTGATCCGACCGGGCGAGACCCAGGTGGGCCTCGAAGACCTTGTCGGCATCGATCCCATCAAGGCCGAGGTTGTGCGTTCCATCAATCTGTTCCTGGCCCATCAAACCTTCCGTGACGCCATGGGCGGTTCGGCGCGGCGCGGTGTGCTCTTCGAAGGACCGCCCGGGACCGGCAAGACCTTCGTGGCCAAGGCGATGGCCAAGGAGGCCAACGTTCCCTTCCTGTTCGTGTCTGCTTCTGCCTTCCAGTCGATGTACTACGGGCAGACGAATCGCAAGATCCGGTCCTTCTTCAAGCAGCTCCGGAAGCACGCCCGCAAGGAAGGCGGCGCCATCGGCTTCATTGAGGAGATCGACGCCATCGGTGCCACCCGGCGTGGCATGGGTGGCAGCGGCGGGACCGAGGGTGTCTCCGGCGTGGTCAACGAGCTGCTCGTGCAGTTGCAGTCCTTCGACACCCCGACCCGCGGCCAGCGTGTGGCCTGGGCCTGGATCGATCTGCTCAACCGCTACCTGCCCGACGGCAGCAAGCTGCACAAGCCGGCGGTCGTGCCGGCCAACGTGCTGGTGGTGGGCGCCACCAACCGCAAGGACGACCTCGACCCGGCGCTCATCCGCCCCGGTCGCTTCGACCGCACCATCTATTTCGGGTTGCCCGGCCGCCGCGCCCGGGCCGACATCGTTGCCTACTACCTCGGCAAGAAGGCGCACGCCGCCGATCTCGACGAGCACGGTGCGGTCGACATCGTCGCCGGCATGACCTTCGGGTACTCGCCCGCCGCGCTGGAGAGGCTCATGGACGAAGCGCTCGTCATCGCGCTGACACACGGTCGTTCGGCCATGACCATGTCCGACGTGGCCGAGGCCAAAATGCTGGTCGAGCTCGGTGTCACCGACGAGACCATCTACACCCCGAACGAGCGTGATCGCGTCGCCACGCACGAGGCGGGCCACGCCACCGTGGCCTATTTCGTCGGCCAGACGCGTCAGCTCGATGTGCTCTCCATCGTGAAGCGCCGCGACTCGCTCGGCCTGTTGCAGCACTCCGACACCGAGGAGCGATTCACGAAGAGCAGCGAGGAGCTGCACGCACTGCTGCAGATCGCCATGGGTGGCATGGTGGCCGAAGAGCACTGGTTCGACGAGGTGTCGACCGGTCCGGCCTCCGACCTGGCTGCCGCCACCTCCATCGGTGCGCAGATGATCGGAGCCTGCGGCATGGGGAACTCGCTCATCTCTGTCGCCGCGGCGGGCAACGGCTATCTCGAGGGCAGCCTGGTGGACAAGGTGCTCGGTGACAAGGCGGCCCGGGCCGAGCTCGACACGCTGCTGATGGGGAGCTGCGACGCGGCCAAGGACATCGTGGTCACCCACCCCGAGGTGGTCGAGGCCCTTCGTGACGCCCTGCTCGAGCGGGACGAGCTCGTCGGATCCGAGATCACCGAGGTGATCGAGGCGGTCCTGCACGCGCCCGACCCGGCCGAGATCACCGAGATCCGCCCCTCCCGGTTGGCCGGCGGCCGCGCCTGAATCACCTCACCGCTGCGGAGCGGCCTTCCCGCCCCCGAGCAGGCGCTGCACCACCCGGCCCAGTCGGCCCGGCTGCTTGGCGGCCCGAGCCGCCTTGGCTTCCGCCTCGCGGTCCTTGGTGAGCGGACCACCGAGGCGCCAGTAGCGCCGGCCCCCTCCGCGGTAGGACACGTAGTCGCGGACCGGTGGCAAGGGACGCTTGGGTTTCCGCCGTCGCTTCCGGTTTCTCCCATCGCCCACCGGGCGAGTGTGGCGCACGAACGACTCCGCTGCTGTGCCGAGGTCATGGATACGATCTCTGCGCTGCGCCGGTCCGCTGCCACAGGAGGCATTCGTGAGTACCTCTGAGCAACACGACTCGGGGAGCGCTCCTCCGGCAATGCGTCCGAGGCAGCTGCTCCGCATCCGGGCCGTCTGGGTGATGCCGCTGGTCGTCTCGGGCGTCCTGGTCTTCTTGATGACCCTCTTCTACGTCGGCTCGGTGGTCAACCCGGTGGGGCATCTGAGCGGGCTCCCGGTGGCCCTCGTCGATCAGGACCAGGGGGCCACGGTTCTGGGACGTCACGTCGACATCGGGGCGGAAATCGCTACCGGACTGAAGAGCTCGCACGCCGTTTCCACGCGCCTGACGCTCGACACTGTGAGTCTCCCTTCGGCGAGGCAGCAGATGAACACCAACGGCGCCTACGCAACCATCGTCATCCCGGCCGACCTCACGAACTCGTTGCTGGCGGTCTACGGCCTGGCGTCGTCGAGCGGCTCCGGAGGCAAGCCGGCGGTCCACATCCTCACCAACCCCCGGGCGGGTTCGATCGGGGTCAGCCTGGCCACCGGCGTGGCCACCCCCGCCCTGCAGGCCGCGTCGCACAAGGTCGGCAGCCAGCTGATGGCGGAGGCGAACGCCTTGGGCCGGACGATCAGCCCCGGGATCGACGCGGCAGCCCCGCTCACGGTCGCCAGCACCGCGGTCGACCCGCTGCCCCCCAACTCGGCGCTCGGGTTGAGCGCGTTCTATGTCTCGCTGCTGTCCATCATGTGCGGGTTCCTCGGGGCGATCCTCGTCCACACCACCGTGGACGGTGCGCTGGGGTACGGGGTCACCGAGATCGGCCCGAAGTGGAGCCAGCGCATGCCGGTCGCCATCTCCCGCGTCCACACCTTGCTGTCGAAATGGGCCGTCGCCCTCGTGCTTGTACCGATCCTGACCGGCATCCTGCTCCTGGTGTCGGTCGGCTTGCTCGGCATGAACGCCCCCGACGTCTGGGAGCTCTGGCTCTTCACCTCGTTCGCCGGGATCGCCATTGCCGCGGGCACGTTGGCCCTCTTCGCCGCGCTCGGCTCCCTCGGGCAGCTCATCGCCATGCTGCTCTTCATCTACCTCGCCCTGGCCTCGTCGGGCGGAACCATCCCCCTCCAGGCGCTGCCCTCACCGCTCCGCTTCGTGGCCAACTTTGAACCGCTGCGGCAAGTGCTCGACGGCGTGCGGTCGATCCTGTACTTCGGCGCGTCGGGGGCGGCGGGCCTGACCCGGGGCATCGTCCTCACCGCGATCGGGTTGGTCTTCTGGTTGCTCGTCGGGCTCGCAGTGACGACGTGGTACGACCGTCGGGGCAAGGACCGCATGCAACCCGAGATGTTGGCCTATGTCCACCAGTCCGCGGCGGCGTACAGGGCCCGCGGCGACTCGGACCTCGCGCCCGCCCCCGACCCTCCGACGACCGGCCCGACTGGGGCCAGCCGAGGAGTTGAGGAAGCGCCTTAGTCCGGCGTCGCCGACCGACGACCTGCGGTCGCCGTCGCCCTGGTCCACAGGGGCGAAGGGCGCGACGTCATGATCCGGCCACTCGGACCGAGAAAGGTGAGCTCCTCGTTGGCGTTCCCCGACATGGTCCAGCCGTTGCGGTGCACCACCCCGTGGTGAAACCGGCACATGAGCGAGAGATTTTCCAGATCGCTCAGACCCCCGAGTCTCCAGGGCACGATGTGATGCACGTCGGCGAAGGTGACGTTGGCACAGCCTGGGAAGCGACAATGTCGGTCTCTGCGCATGACCTCTCTGCGCTGGGCGCCTGTCGGGAAGCGCCGGGCCCGGCCCTCGTACATGGTGTGCCCGACGTCATCGTCGACGGCCACGGCAACGGTGGCGTCACAGGCGACCTTTCGCACCGTCTCGGTGTCGATCAGCCCATGGTGCTCGAGCTCGCCGGCGAGCTCGGTGACCTGTCCTGCATCCTCGACCAGGGCCGTGAGCGGCACGTGGGCGACCACGAAGAACGGGCTGGCGGTCCCTCCCCCGCCGGCCGAGCCGGGGGACGTCGAGCGGATGACCTCGTTGAAGGCGTCACAGAGGCGCTGATCCCAACGGGTCGGTGTCTCGCTCTCTTCGTCAGTGGGGATCGCCCGCGCCACGGCCTCGAGACGGGCCTTGACCTCGGCGTAGGACTCGGCCGGCAGCTGGGCCGTCATGGTGCGGAAGGTGTCGTTGAACCGCACGTAGCGCCGGTCGTGCTCGGAGCGGGAGGGGGTCGAAGAAGCAGCGGCCTGCCGCTCGGAGGTCGTCCGGGCGACGTCGGCCAGCTCACGTACCGTGCACGCTTTGGCCTGGTCCGACAGCTCCCGGTCGGTCTCGGGGGTGGCCACATCCGCTACGGCGCGCACCTTGTCGAAGGACACCTCGCCCTCGCACAGGGCACCCATCAGGTGGGGGAGATCCCAGGCCTTCTCGCCGACATGGGAGAGCGCCCGGGCCGTTGGCGCCGAGACCCCGAAGCGCTCGGCAGTCCAGGCCACCACGGAGGTCGCCCCGTCGTCCCGAAAGGCCAGGCGCCGGTCGAACTCGCCCAGCCGGACCAGGATCCTCCCCTGGGCGGCCGCCATCTGGCGGAAGTCCGCCTCCAGGCTGGCAGCGAGCTGCTCATTCGACTCGGTCGCGACGGCACCGAGAAGGCCGGCGCCAGGTGCGGTCACGTCAGAAGCATTCTCGCCCATCGAAACGAAGAACGGTCGGGGTCGACCGGAGGAACGCGCCCACCAGAAAAATTCAGCTCGGCCCGGATGTCTCCAAAGCGGCGGCGATGGCGGCGCCTGTCGGCCTTGAGTTCAGATAGGGCTCGGGCGCGTGCGCGCGGTGCCCGTTGTCGATCACCAATTCTTCGACTCGCGGCCCGAAGTGGTCGGCCAGGCAGGTTTCGCAGGCCTTGTCGTTGAGCGCTCGCACATTGACCCAACGCTGAACCGACCCCGGCCAGACGCCCCGGCCGTCGACCGGAGCCGGCTCCAGGCTGTTGAAGACCATCGGCACGGCCAGCGGCGAGCCGAGCGTGACGAAGGTGTGGACCGGCCAGTCGTCGTGCAGCGCCAGCGCCCCATAGGAGAGGACCGTGCCCAGCGAGTGGGCCACCAGGACGCGGGTGTCGTCGGAGATCTCGTCCTCAATGCGGGCGCGGAGTTCGTCGTGCAGGTCGGGCTCGGTCAGCATGGCCGTCGCCAGATCGACGGTACGGTCGAACGTCGCCTCGCCGGCCGCCTGGGCGAGGCCCGCGATGGCGTCGCCGCCCAAGTCCGACAACAGGTCGGCCACGCCGGCCCGCGACTGCTCCAGCTGGCGCTCCTCGTCAGTGCCGGGATGGTGCCGGAAGAGATCCCCGTAGAAGCAGACGTCCACGTCGTCGGCGTCTATCTGCACACCGTGGTGCCAGAGCCCGTCGCGCACCGCGGGCAGCCAGCGGGCCTTCAGCTCATTGGGACCCCACAGCTCATTGAAGGCACCGTGGACGATGACGATACGTGCCATGACCGTCAGCCTGTCAGGTGCGCCGTGTCGTTGTAGCCACGGACGATCCAGCGGTCGGGCGTCACCACCAGACGCGAGATGGAGGCGTTGTCGGGGCCCACGAAGGCGAAGGGAGCCGAGTCGCTGGCCTGCGCCAGGATCTCCCCGATGGCCGCGCCGTGGCTGAAGACGACGACGCGGCCGCCCGGGTGCGCAGCAGCGATGCGCTCGACCGCCCGTCGCAGCCGGCCCCCGAAGACCTGACGTGATTCGGCACCGGGGATCACGTCCCAACGCTGCTCGGCCATGACCTGCGTGAAGACGGGGTCACCGTCGGCCGCCTTCATGCGCAGAATGCCGCCCTCCCATTCGCCCAGGAACACTTCTCGCAGGTCGGCCTCGACCACGGGGGTCATGCCACACCGGGCCACCAGTGGCGCGGCCGTCTGCGCCGTGCGCTGCAGGGTGGTGACGTAGAGCGCGTCGAAAGGCTCCTGCGCCAAGCGGAGACCCACTTGCTCAGCCTGGTGGCGTCCCGCCTCCGAGAGCGGCGGGTCACCCTGGCCCTCCACGAGCTCGAAGGTTTCGCCCTCCAGCGAGTCGGCCGAGGCACCGTGGCGAACGAGCCACAGTTCGGTGGAGCCGGGTGGTCCGACATAGGGCCGCTGGCTGAAGCTGCGGGGCGACGTCACGGGCGCCGAGTGTAGGGAATGCTCAGCGCGGTGTGTGCAACTCGGGGGGGCCGTGATCGTCGTCGTCCTCGACCACGTCCGCGTCAATGATGTTGGGATCGTCAGCGTAAGGGGCGCGCCCACCGCCGCGTGGAGCTTGTCCCTGGCCCGGCCCCCACCCGGCGGGCCCGCCGTGCCCGGCGCCACCTTGTCCGGTGAAGTTGGCGAAGAACGCTCCGGGGGCCTGGGTGAACTGCACCCGCAACGGCCGCCCTGCGTCGGGCCCGAGTTGTGCCCACAACGGCAGGGCGCGGCGGTAGACCACGTAGTTCTGCACGGCCAGGGTCACGCCCAGGTAGAGGAGGAAGCTCGCCCCCTCGAGCCCGGCCGCGCCGGCGTGGCTCTGCTCGGTGTCGCCCACGAAGTGGATCAGCAGGGACACGAGCCACAAGGCCATCGTGATGGCGTTGCCCTGGCGCAGCACCCAGCTGTTGCCGGACCACACCCGCATGGAGAGACCCCGCAGTATGCCGAAGCCCAACGCACCGATGACCATTGTCGCCAGGACCCACAGCCAGGCGCTGGAGGAGACGTGGTGGTTGCCCGCGTAGGAGATCATCTCGAAGAGGCCGATGACGCCGATGACGACCGGAAGGCGGGGTTGGAACACGCGCGGCACCGGCCGCACCCTGACCTGGCGCAACAGGACGAGGACGAGGATCAAGGCCCCCAGCGCGTAGGAAAAGAACGACATCACTGTCGAGCCTATGGCTGTAACCCCCTCAATTGTTCAGCAGGGCCCCCACTTCGACGCCGAAACGGGCCGTCTGCTCGCAGAATTCCTCCGGGCTCCGGGCCATGAAACGCACCTGCAGGTGGTTGACCCCCATGTCGATGAGCTCCCGCAATGAGGAGGCCACCTCCTCCGCGCCACCCGAGAGCACCCAAGCCGGCAGGTCCCAGCCGGAGCCGGCCGACGTCAGGTAGATGGGCTCCACGATGGTGCCGATGTCGATCGGGGCCCCACCCCGGAGCTCGTCCCGCAGTTCGTGCAGTCGGGCAATCTGGCCGGGCAGGTCGCGCCGGCGCGTCCCCTGGGGGAGCCAGCCGTCACCGAAGGCGGCCGTGCGTCGGATGGCCGCCGGGGAGGAACCGCCGATCCAGATGGGGGGCCGGGGCTGGCGCACCGGGCGCGGCGCGACCCCCATGTCCCTGGCGGGGAAGCGGGGCCCGGGAAGCTCTGGGAATTCGTCGGTGAAGGCGCGGGCCAGCGCCGAAACGGCCTCGTCCGTGTGGCGTCCCCGTTCGGCGAAATCTCCCGTCAGGAGCTCGTACTCCTCGGGCACGTGCCCGGCGCCCACGCCGACGATGAGGCGCCCGCCCGACAGGTGGTCGATCGTCGACAACTCCTTGGCCGCCCGCAGTGGGTGACGCTGGGCGAGGATCAGCACGTGCGAGAGGAGGTGCGTGTTCGTCGTGACCGCGGCCAACCAGCCCAGGGTTGCGGTGGTGTCGTACCAAATCGTGCCCATGGCGTCGGCCAGTCGGCGCGGAATGGCGGTGTGGTCGCACACACCGAGATAGAAGAAGCCCGCCTCGTCCGCCACTCGGGCGATGCGGGCCAGTTCGGCCGGACCGGCCTCCTTCTCCCAGTCGGCCACGTAGAGCGTCGACTGGGATTGAATGGGCAGCTGCATGCCGTAGACGACCTCCCCTTCCGGCACGGTACGCACCACGTCGGTCGGGAGCAGGGCAGGGTCGGTCATGGACGGGACTCCGATCGAAGGAGGGAGGGCGTCATGTCGTCGTTCCGGCATAGGCGGCCAGGCGGATCGCATGTGCGCCGGGGGTGCCGAAGGTGGTCGAGTGCACACGAGCGCGCTTGAGGTGCAGGTGGAGAGGCACCTCCCACGTGAAGCCCATGCCACCGTGGACCTGAATGGCCGACCGGGCGTTTCCCAGAGCGGCCTCGTCGGCCAGGAGCTTGGCACCGCGGATGGACCGGTCCACCACCTGGTCGGGGGTGCAGGAGGCGACCGCCGCCTCGGCGTCGACGACATCGGGCGCATCGGCCAGGCATGCCGCGGCGTGCACCGCGGCGCGAGCGACCTCGGCGCGTACGAGCATGTCGGCGCACATGTGCTTAATGGCCTGGAAGCTGCCGATGGGGGTGCCGAACTGCTCGCGTTCCTTGGCGTAGGCGACGGCGAGGTCGAGGGCGGCCGCCGCGTGGCCCACCTGCAGGGCGGCCGTGAGCAACGCGCCGTCCCGCCAGAGCGCGCCGTCATCGCCCGCCACCGGCTCGCCGGCCAGCGGCGCGTCGACACGCCATAGCGGCGTCAACGGGTCGAGCGGCGCCTCCACGCGCGTCGCCCCCCCGGTGTCGATGGGCGCGAGCAACCGTGCCGGCCCAACGCCGCCTCCGTCGCCAACGCCGCCTCCGTCGCCAACGCCCCCGTCGAACACGAGCAACGCGTCCAGCGCCGCCAGATGCTCCACCAGCACGGGCCCGTCCCAAGGTCCGGAGCCGCTGCAGTGCACGCCCACCGAAGCACGTCCCTCGGCCGCGCCCTCCACGAGTCCGGCCCGAGCCGCCAGGAACGTCCCGACCAGCGGCCCTGGAACGAGGGCGCTCCCCAGCTCCTCGAAGACGACGACCGCCTCGGCCATGGAGAGGCCGGTGCCGACGGGCTCGGGCAAGGTCAGTGCGAACACACCCGTCTCGCCCAGCGCCGCCCATTCGTCCCTGTCGATGGCGACCGCGTCACCCTCCCGCCGCCGGAGGTGCGCGAGCGGCAGCCGCCCCGCCACCATGGCCCGGATGCCCTCGGCCAACTCACGCTGGTCCTCGCCGACTCGGAAGTCCATCAGCGCCGGGCCTTGGGCAACCCGAGGATGCGCTCGGCCACAATGTTGCGCTGCACCTGCGACGTGCCCGCCGCAATGGTCGACGAGATCGACTTGAACCACCCCGCCAACTGCTCGGCGTTGCCCAGAGGCAAACCGTCGGGGCCCGTCAGGGGGTCGGCGCTCAGGGCGGCCCGGTCCAGTAGCTCCATGGCCAGGTCGCCCAGAGCCTGGGCGTGCTCGGAGAACGAGAGCTTGAACACCGATCCTCCGACCCCCGGGATGCCGGTCTGCGCCGCCTCCGAGACGTTGCGCTTGGTGAGCGCCCACAGTGCATCGAAGGCGGCCACCAGGTGGCCGAACCGGCGCGCCACACCGGCATCGTCCAGGGCGCCGACCCTCCCCGCGACCCCGGCCAGCTCACCGAGGAGGCGGATGCACTCGAGCAGCTCGCCCACGAACGCCGTACCCCGCTCGAAGGAGAGCGTGACCATCGTCACGCGCCACCCGTCGTTCTCGTCACCCACCCGGTTGGCCACCGGTATCCGCACCTCGTTCAAGAACAGCTCGGCGAACTCGGTCGTCCCGGCGATGGTGCGCAGTGGTCGGATCTCGATGCCGGGCGCGTCCATGGGCATGATCAGCCAGGTGATACCGCGATTGCGCTCCTCCCCGGTGCGCACGAGCAACTCACAGAAGTCGGCCACCTCGGCATGGGACGTCCAGATCTTCGACCCGGTCACGACATAGTCGTCGCCGTCGCGCACCGCCCGTGTGCGCAACGAGGCGAGGTCACTGCCGGCGTCGGGCTCGCTGAAACCCTGGCACCACACTTCTTCGCCGCGCAGGATGGCAGGGAGGTAGCGCGCCTTCTGGGCCGCCGTCCCCTCGGCGATGACGGTCGGGCCGGCGTGCAACAGCCCGACGAAGTTCACGCCGACGTACGGGGCGCCGGCCCGTTCGCACTCCTCCTTGAAGATCAGCTGCTCCACCGGCGACGCACCGCGTCCGCCACCTTCGGCCGGCCAGTCCACGCCGGCGTAACCCGCATCGAACAACAGGCGCTGCCACCGCAGGTCGTAGGCCCGTCGGGCCGGCCAGTCGTCGTGGGGTGGTGGCGCACCGACGCCTGGCAGCGTCGCGCCCAACCAGTCCCGCAACTCCTGTCGGAAGGCCTGCTCCGGCTCGGTGTAGCGGAGGTCCATGCGTCAGGGGTCAGGGGTCAGGGGTCAGGGGTCAGGGGTCAGGGGTCAGGGGTCAACGGGCAATTGGCAATTGGCAATTGGCAACCGTACGGAGGATCAGGCGGGGAGGTCGAGGCCGAACAGCTTGATCGCGTTGCCGCGCACGATCTTGCGGCGCTGCTCGTCGCTGAGGTCGGCCATCTGCTCCTCGGCGATCTCCTTGGTCCGGGGCCAGGTCGAGTCCGAGTGCGGGTAGTCCGACTCGTACGTGATGTTGTCCTCGCCGATCTCGTCCACCGAGCGCAGCCCGTGGGCGTCGTCGAAGAAGCAGCCCCACACGTGGTCCTTGAAGTAGCTCGAAGGCTTCTCCGGCACGATGTCGGCGACCCCGCCCCACCCGCGGTTGTCCTCCCAGACTCGGTCGGCTCGCTCCAAAATGTAGGGAATCCACCCGATCTGCCCTTCCGAGTAGGCCACCTTCAGGTCGGGGATGCGGACGAAGACGCCGCTGAAGAGATAGTCCACGAGGGAGAAGGTGGCGTTGGTGTGCGTCAGCGTCGAGCCCACGGCGGGCGGGGCGTCGGCGGACGTCGACGGCATCTTCGAGGACGACCCGATGTGCATGTTCACGATGGTCTGCGTCTCGGCGCAGGCCTGGAAGAACGGATCCCAGTAGTGGTCGGGGTCGTGCACGCTCGGCAGGCCCAGGAAGGGCGGGATCTCGCTGAAGCACACGGCGCGCACGCCACGCGCCGCGTTGCGCCGCACTTCTGCCGCCGCCAGCTCGGCGTCCCAGAGCGGAATGAGACAGAGGGGGATGAGCCGCCCGCCCGAGTCACCGCACCACTCCTCGACCATCCAGTCGTTGTACGCCCGAATGCACAGCAGGCCGAGCTCCCGGTCCTTGGCCTCGGTGAAGGTCTGGCCGCAGAAGCGGGGGAAGGTCGGGAAGCAGAGGGCCGCCTCAATGTGGTTGGCGTCCATGTCGTCGAGGCGGGGCTTCACCTCGTAGGAGCCGGGGCGCATGTCCTCGTAGGTGACGCCCTTCATGGTCACCTCGTCGCGGGGCACGCCCACGGCGGAGTCGACGCGCAGCAAGGGTCGCTTGAGGTCCTCGTAGTACCACCAGTCGACCGGCACGCCTTCCGAGCCGGGCTTGACCTTCAACGACCCGCCGCGGTACTCGACCTCGGGCATCGGCGCGCGCACGATGCGCGGTCCCACCTCCGCGTACTTGGAGGGGAGGCGGTCCTGCCACACATTGGGCGGCTCGACCACGTGATCGTCGACCGAGATGATCATCGGCAGGGGCTCAGGCATGGGCATCGAGCGTAGCCCGCACCTGACGGGGCGTCAGATGGGCGAGATCGGGAGGGGGTCGGTTAGAAGACCTCGTCGAACAGGTCGACCATGGCCCGCCAGGACCGGCGGTCCGTCGCCGCGTCATAGGCGATGCCGGGGAAGGTGTCCGGCGAGGCCAGCGGGTTGGTGAAGGAGTGCACGGCACCGCCGTAGACGTTCAGCTCCCAATCGACCCCGCCGGCCCGCATCTCTTCCTCGAAGGCCCGCCGCTCCTCGGCATGCACCATGGGGTCGTCGGCCCCGATGAGGGCCAGCACCTTGCCGGTGATGTTGCGGGCGTCCTCGGGGTGCACGGTCGACAACCCCGAATGGAAGCCGACCACCGCCTTGAGGTCGGCCCCGCCGCGGGCCAGCTCGAGGGACAGCGTGCCGCCGAAGCAGAAGCCGATGGCGGCCAGCCGCCCCGTGTCGGTGCGCGGCTCGGCCCGTAGAATGTCGAGACCCGCCGTCCCGAGCGCAAAGGCGCGGGGCGGATCGCCCCGCAGCGCCCCGATGCGCCCCATCATCTCCTCGCGGTCGGTGATCGGCTTCCCATCACCGTGGTAGTCGAGCGCGAAGGCGACATAGCCGAGCTCGTCGGCGATCCGCGCCGCCCGCGACCGCGCATGGTCGTCGAGTCCGGGTCCCTCGTGACAGACCAGCACGCCGGGGCGCTGTTCGGTGCCGTCGGGCAGGGCGAGGGTGCCGATCATGGTGCGACCGTCGGCTTCGTAGGTGATGTCGCGGGTGGTGGCCATGGGTGCACCGTACCGCCCGCCCGTTGCACGCCATACTGGCGGCAATGCGCGGGAACCCTGGTCAGCGGCTGCAATTGGGATTGGCGGCAACGTTGGCGGCGGCCCTGTTCGCGCCGGTGGTGCTCGCGGCCTGCGGTTCGGGCTCCCCGACGCCGACCTCGTCGCACCAGACGTCGACCACGACGACGACCACCGCGGCCGCCTCCACCACGACCGCCCCGGCGGCCAGCTCCGGCCCGCTGCAGCTGGGCGCGGCCATCGCGCTCCCGTTCACCGCCGACCGGGTGACGGCGGCGGAGAGCCCCGACGGCGCCGTGTTCGCGGCCCCGCAGGACCCGAGCAGCCCGTCGCCGGCGGTGGCCTGGGTGGTCGACGGCAACGGTCCCGCCGAAATAGCCGAGCACGTCCCGACCGGTGTCGCCGCCGTGGCCGCCGACGCCACCAATTTCTACGTGGCGACGTACGCCACGCTGTTCGCCTACAACCGCATGAGCGGGAACCAGGACGGGCAGTGGACCATGCCGTCGGTGCCCACGTCGAACAGCTCGAACAACGATCTCGTCGCCCTCGCCGCCGCCAACGGCTCGGTCTTCATTTCGGTGACGCGGGGCAACGCGGTCAGCGTGTACAGCGTCAACCCGGGAGCCGCCACCGCACCGCACCTCGTCCTGACCGGGTTGGGTGACGCCATCGGGTCCGATGGCTCCATCTACTACGAGCGCACCGATCACCACCTGGTGGCCCGGCGCCCCGACGGCGCCACCGCGCTCGGCCCGGTGCTGGCCGACAAGCCGAACGGCCTGGGTGGCGGCGTGCAGTACCTCGACGTGGTGGCGGGCGGGGCGGTCTGGGTCAGCGAGCCCGCGGGCCAGGGCCTCGATGCGACCTTCAGCACCTACGACGCAGCCACGCTCCACCCGCTCGGATCCTTCCAGGGCTCGGTGACGAGCGTCGTGGTGGACTCGACGGCGGGCGCGCTGGCGCTCGAGTCGTCCGGCAGCAACCCGGCCTGCCCGCAGGCCGGGCCGTCCGAACCGACGTCGTGCGTGTTCAACATCGTGCCGCAGGGCTCGACCAGCAATGCGGTGGGCGTGGGCTCGGCCGTCACGCTCATCGGACCGCAGCCCGCGGTCATCGCGTCCGACACCACCACGGGTCAGTTCGACCTCTACCGCCTGTCATAAGTCAGTACGACATGGAGACGCCCCCGTTGGGGCTGAGCAGCTGTCCCGTCACGTAGCTGCTGGCGTCCGAGGCGAGATACAGCACGGCGTAGGCGATCTCGGATGTCTCGCCCACGCGCCGCAGCGGCGCGAAGCGTGCCATGGGGCCGAGGGTGGCGGCCTTCGCCTCCTCGTTCACGGTGCCGTCGGGGTTCGTGTAGTAGCGCGCCGTCATGTTGGTCGGTACGAAGCCCGGCGCCACCGAGTTGACCCGCACGCCGTGCTTGCCGACCTCGAACGCCATCGACTGGGTCAGTTGGGCCACGCCCGCCTTGCAGATGGCGTACGGCCCGACGCCCGCGGCGGGGGCCAGGACCGCTGATGAGCTCATGTTGATGATGGAGCCGCCGCGCTGCGCCACCATCACCTTTCCGGCGGCCTGACATCCGTACAGCACACCCTTGAGGTTCACCGCCACAATGCGGTCGAACTCGTCGGGGTCGACGTCGATGATCGGGCTGTCGATCATGATCCCGGCGATGTTGCACATGACGTGCAGCCCGCCGTGACGCGCCGCGATGTGCTGCACCAGCGTCTCCGCCGCGCCCCGGACCGCCACGTCGAGCTCCGCGCTCTCGGCGCGACCACCCAGCCCGACGATGGCCGCCGCCGTCTCCGCCGCCGTGGCGTTGTTGATGTCGGCGCAGACGACGGTGGCCCCGGCACCCGCCAGCACCTCGGCGGTCGAACGCCCGATGCCGCTCCCGGCTCCGGTGACGAGGGCCACCCGACCCGTCAGATCGAACGCGTTGCGGACACTCTGCGCCGTTTCCATCGGCGCACCCTATGCCGTGACACCCTCCAGCGCGAGCAGCGCGCGCTTGACCGGCAGCCCGCCGCCGTAGCCACCGATCCCGTTGCTCGCCAGCACGCGGTGACAGGGCACAATGATGGCGATCGGGTTGCGCCCGTTGGCCTGCCCCACGGCCCGGGGCCCCCTGGGCCGCCCGACCCGGCGGGCCAGCTCGCCGTAGCTGATGGTCTCGCCGCAGGGGATGCGCGACAGCTCGGCCCAGACCTCGCGTTGGAACGGCGTGCCGTCGAGCTCCATGCGGAGGTCGAACTCGGTGCGCTCGCCGGCGAAGTACTCCTGCAATTGCGTCGACGCCTCCTTCAGGATGGGCGACTCCTCGTCGCGTCGTCCGAGGCCCGCATCGTTCGGGAGCCGGAGCCCGATCAGCACGTCGCCGTCGCCCTCCAGGACGATCTGGCCAATCGGGGTGTCCATCGGCATGGTGGATGTCATGCGGCACGTCCTTTCATGGGGAGTTGCGGGGTGGCGGCGGCCGGCATCGACCACAGATGAGCCATGGCGTAACTGCGCCAGGGCCGCCAGTGCTCGGTGTGCGCGCGCAGATGCGCCGGGTCGTCGGGGAGGCCGAGCGCGGCGGCGCCCCGCCGGATGCCGAGATCCGTCGGCATGAAGGCGTCGGGGTCGCGGAGCGCGCGCATGGCGACGTACTCCGCCGTCCAGGGCCCGATGCCGGGGAGCGCGACCAGTGAGCGGCGCAACTCGACCGGGTCCGCCCCGGGGTCGATGACCACGTCGCCCGCCTCGACTGCGTGGGCCAGTGCCACGAGGGCACGGCGCCGGCCCGCCGGCATGGCGAAGGCACCCGGGTCGCGCTCGGCCAGCTCGACGAGCGCAGTCGGTGTCGGGAAGAGGTGGGTCACCGCGCCGACCGCTGCGGCGAGCGGTTCGCCGGCCGCGTGCACCAGCCGTCCGGCCACGGTGCGCGCGCCGAGGACCGAGACCTGTTGCCCGATGACGGCGCGCACGGCGAGCTCGAACCCGTCGGCGGCTCCCGGGACCCGGCGCCCCGGATGGCGCCGCACCAAGGGGCCGACGAGAGGGTCGTCCCCCAGAGCCTCCCAAATGGCGACGGGATCCGCATCGAGGTCGAGCAGCTGGCGGCAACGGGCCACGGCCGTGTGCAGGTCGCGCAGGTCCGACAGGACGAGCTCGCCCTCCACGTACGCCGGGCCCTCGGGCCCCGCTGCGTCCGGGGCGCGGACGGTGACGATGCCGTGCCCGTGGGGCAGGCGCAGGCTGCGGGTGTAGGAACCGTCCTCGAGCTGCTCGACGCCGGGCAGTGCCCGCAGCCCCAGGAAGTCGAGCACCGAGGCGGGATCGAAGGGCTGTCGGCACGGGAGGCGGAGCCGGATGGCCTGGGTGGCCGATTCCCGGCGGGCCCGCGTCCCCTGCGCCGGGCGGGCCGCCCGGGCGCGCAGCCCGCTCGGCGTGTCGGCGAACGTCCGGCGCACGGTGTCGTTGCACTGGCGCACGCTGGAGAAGCCCGCGGCGAAGGCCACGTGGGCGACCGGGAGCTCCGTCGTCTCCAGCAGGACGCGGGCCGTCTGGCTGCGCTGGGCCCGGGCCAGCGCCAAGGGCCCGGTGCCGACCTCGGCGGTGATGAGGCGGTTCAGTTGGCGGGTGCTGTAGCCGAGCCGGTCGGCCAGGCCCTCCACGCCCGCGCGGTCGATGACGCCGTCGCGGATGAGGCGCATGGCGCGCGCGACGACGTCGGCCCGGATGTTCCACTCCGGCGAGCCGGGCGTGGCATCGGGCCGGCAACGCAGGCAGGCGCGGAATCCGGCCTGCTGGGCGGCGGCCGCCGTGGGGTAGAAGCGCATGTTCTCCCGCTTCGGCGTGCGGGCCGGGCAGCTCGGGCGGCAGTAGATCCCGGTGGAGGTGACGGCGCAGAAGAACTGGCCGTCGAACCGTGCGTCCTTGCTCTGCGCCGCCTGGTAGCAGCGGTCCGGGTCCTCAGTCACGGCTGCCAGCGTGCCACGTGACTGTGACCATTACTGGCGGGAATCGGACATTGCCCTGGACCGGGCTCCCAGGGCCGAACCTATCGTGGGGTCATGGCCGAACCCGAGGTCTTTGACTGGGATGAGTGGGAGCACGGCAGGACGTACCAGCTCTCGAATGACGAGCTCGTCGGCGCCCTGCTCAGTGAGGTGAGCGCGCTGCGCCAACGGGTGAAGACCCTGGAGGATCGCCAGGCTCAATGACCGCGGCTTGACCCCCGGCGCCGTTGTGTCGCGTCGGTCTCGTCGCGCCGATCAGCCCGTGCGGAGCTGGGCCAGCACCAGTCGGCGGTGGGTGGCGGCGTCGCCCCAGGCCCGCGACAGCGCCCAGGCCTGCTTCAAGAAGAAGTGGAGGTCGCACTCCCACGTGTACCCGATGGCCCCGTGCACCTGCAGCGCCACCTTCGCCGCCAGGTCCGCCGCGTCCGACGCCATGGCCTTGGCCATGGAGGCGTCGTGGGGGAGCATGGGTTGCGCCGTGGCCAGCGACCAGGCGGCCCGGTAGGTGGCCGGCCGGGCGAACTCGAGCGCCACCCGCGCGTCGGCCAGCAGGTGCTTGACCGCCTGGAAGCTGCCGATCGGCTTGCCGAACTGGTGGCGTTCCTTGGCGTAGGCCGCACTCAGCGCCAGCATGCGCTCGGCCAGGCCGACGAGCAATGCCGCGGTCCCGGCGGCGGCGCGGTCGGCCAGCAGTGCCACCGCGGCATCGGCCGCCACGCCATAGGCCAGCAGCGTGTCCGACGCCAGGGGCCAGTGCACGGTGGACAGATCGCGCGACGCGCTGAGCGCGGGCGTGCGGAACACGGTGACCGACGCGGCGGGCACGGCGTGGAGCTGCCAGCCCGAATCGGGGTCACGGACCGCCAGCAGCAGCAGTGCCGCGTCGCGGGCGCCCACGACACGCGGCGTGCGCAGGGTCCCGTCGGCCGCCACCTCGGTCGGCGACACCAGCCCGCCGGGCGTGACGTCGATGCCGCCGACGGCGACGCTCACGTCGTCGCGTACCAGGGCCGCCAGCGCCGCTGCGGCGGCGGGCTCGGGCAGCAGCGCGGCGAACGTCGGCGCGGCCAGCGCCGCGGTCTCGAGCAACGGCTCGGGCAGTCCGACCCGACCCGCCTCTTCGAGCACGCCCACGAGATCGACGTCGCTCAGGCCCAACCCGTCGGCGGCCTCGGGCACGATGAGCGCGGGCGCACCCAGCTCGGCCAGCACCGCCCAGCGATTGTGCGACAGCGCGACCCGGCCGTCCTCGTCCGCCAGTGCGAAGGCGCGCAGCGCGTCGGGAGTGCATTCCGTGTCGAGGACCGTGCGCACGCCCTGGCGCAGCGCCTCCTGCTCCTCGGTGAATGCGAAGTCCACGGCTCGTCCGAATCGGTCCCGCTGCCGGCTCAGCCCCGGGGCAGCCCGAGCAGGCGCTCGGCCACCACGTTGCGCTGAATCTCGTTGGTCCCGGCGTAGATGGGCCCCGCCAGGGAGAAGAGATAGCCGTCGAGCCACTCGCCGGGCGCGCCGGCGTCCAGCAGCTCGGCCTCGGGCCCCAGCAGGTCGAGCGCGGCGGTGTGGATGGCCACGTCGGTCTCGGACCAGAAGATCTTGTTGCAACTCGCCTCGGGGCCCACGGCGTGGCCGCGTGCCACCCGCGACGCCGTCCAGTAGGTGTGCAGCTTGTAGGCCTCGGCATCCATGTGGGCCTGGGCCACGGCGTCGGCGGACGCGGTCGGCCCGCCGCGCCACGCGTACAGCTGTAGGAGGCGGTCGGCCGCCTCGGTGTAGCGAGCCGGCGAACGGAGGGAGAGGCCGCGCTCGGACCCGGCCGTCGCCATGGCGACCGACCAACCGGCGCCGACCTCGCCGAGCACCTGGTCCTCGGGCACCTCCACGTTGTCGAAGAAGATCTCGGCGAAGCCCGTCTCGCCGTCGATCTGCGGTATCGGGCGCACCGTAACGCCCGGCGAGTCCATGGCGACGAGGAAGTAGGTCAGGCCGCGGTGGCGCTCGGCCTCGGGGTCGGTGCGGAAGATGCCGAAGCACCATTCGGCGAAGGCACCGCGGCTGGCCCAGGTCTTCTGGCCGTTCAGGATCCAGCGGCCGTCGTGTGCCGTGTCGCGTGACGCCCGCGAGCGGATGCCCGCCAGGTCGCTGCCGGCGTCGGGCTCGGACCAGCCCTGGCACCAGATCTCGTCGCCGGACGCCATCGGCGGGAGGAAGCGCGCCTTCTGGGCCCCGGTCCCGTACTCGAGCATGGTCGGGGCGAGCAGGAAGATGCCGTTCTGGCTCACCCGCTTGGGCGCCCGGGCACGGTAGTACTCCTCCTCGAAGACGAGCCACTCGAAGATGCCGACGTCACGCCCGCCGTACTCGGTCGGCCAGCTGACCACCGACCAGCGGTCCTCGAAGAGGGTGTGCTCCCAGGCGCGGTGCGCCTCGAACCCCTCGGCCGTATCGAGCGAGGGGAGGGGGTCGGCGGGGACGTGCGCGGCGAGCCACGCCCGCGCCTCGCCCCGGAAGGCCTCCTGGTCGGGGCTGAAGGTCAGGTCCATGACGCACGGAATCTTCCACAGCGCCCGCGCCGGTGCCAACGTCGGCGAGGTGCAGGCGGCAGGTTGGATGACGATCCCGCAGAGCCGGTCCCTCCACCCGGCCCCCATGGTGATCGGACCCGTGTCTGGCACCGGATCTGATTCGGAGTCAGAATTGACCCCCTTATGCCCAACGCCGTGATCGTCGACGCCGTCCGTACCCCTGTGGGCCGCCGTGGGGGCCGGCTCTCCGGATGGCACGCCACCGACCTGGCCGCCCAGCCGCTGGCAGCCCTGCTGGCCCGCAACGACCTGGACCCCTCCCTGGTGGAGGACGTGATCATGGGCTGCACCATGACGGTCGGGGAGCAGGCCATGAACATCGCCCGCAACGCCACGCTGGCCGCGGGGTTCCCCGAGTCCGTCCCCGGCACCACCGTCGACCGCCAGTGCGGCTCGGCCCAGCAGGCCATCCACTTCGCCGCCCAGGCCGTCATGTCGGGCGCCATGGACGTGGCCATCGGCGCCGGCGTGGAGTCGATGAGCCGGGTGCCCATCGGGTCGACGACCGAACCGGGACCGGGCGAGGCCTACGGCCCGCTCTACAAGGAACGCTTCGAGCTGATCCATCAGGGCGAGTGTGCGGAGGAGATCGCCCGGCGCTGGAACATCACCCGCGACGCCATGGACCAGTTCGCGCTGCGCTCGCACCAGCGGGCGGCCCACGCGGCCGACGAGGGCCGCTTCTCGCACGAGATCGTGCCGCTCGAGGCGCGGGTGCATCCCGACGTGCCCGGCGCGGCCGAGGTGACCGGCCTCTTCTCGGCCGACGAGGGCGTGCGGCGCGACACGTCCATCGAGAAGCTGGCCGGCCTCAAGCCCGCCTTCGCCGAGACGGGGACCGTCACGGCGGGGACGTCGTCGCAGATCTCCGACGGTGCCGCCGCCGTGCTGATCATGAGCGAGGAACGGGCGTCGTCGCTCGGTCTCACGCCGCGGGCCCGTTTCCACACGTTCGCCGTGGCGGCCAACGATCCCCAAATCATGCTCACGGCCGTCATCCCGGCCACCGAACTGGTGCTGAGCAAGGCCAAGCTCTCGCTCGACGACATGGACGTGGTGGAGATCAACGAGGCTTTCGCCTCGGTCGTCCTGGCCTGGGAACGCGAGTACGGTCCCGACATGGCGAAGGTGAACCCCAACGGTGGTGCCATCGCCATCGGCCATCCCACCGGGTGCTCGGGGGCCCGTCTCATGGCGACGCTGCTGGGCGAGATGGAACGCACCGGGGCGCGCTACGGACTGCAGACGATGTGCGAGGGCGGCGGGCAGGCCAACGCCACCATTGTGGAGCGGCTCGGCTGATGGCGGCCACCGACACGGACGCCGACAGCACGAGGGTCCCCGCCATAGAGGGGTGGTTCACGACCGGCGAGGGTGCGGCGCCGGCACTGCTCGGCTCGCGCTGCACCGAGTGCGGCACGTACGCCTTCCCGGCCGAGTCGCGCTCTTGCGGGAACCCCGACTGCGGCTCCACCACGTTCGACACGGTCGAGCTCTCCCGCCGGGGGCGGATCTGGTCCTACACCGACGCCCGCTACCAGCCGCCGCCGCCCTACGTGGCGGCCGATCCCTACGTCCCGTTCTGCTTGGCCGCCGTGGAGCTGGCGGCGGAGAAGCTGGTCGTCATGGGCCAGGTGGTGCCCGGCGTGACGGTCGACGACCTGACGGTGGGCGACGAAGTCGAGCTGGTCATCGACACGCTCTACAGCGAGGGCGGCTGCGACTACCTGGTGTGGAAGTGGCGCCCGGTCGGCAACGGCACCGGCACCGATGGCGGGGAGGCCTGAGCATGTCCGACGACAAGAAGGTGGCGGTCATCGGTGCCGGCATGCACGAGTGGGGCAAGTGGGGGAGGCCCTTCGTGGAATACGGCTTGGCCGCCGCTCGCGACGCCATGGCCGACGCCGGCCTCGGTTGGCGCGACATGCAGTTCGTCTCGGGGGCCGACACCATCCGCAACGGCTACCCGGGGTTCGTGTCGGGTGCGACCTTCGCCCAGGCGCTGGGCTGGACCGGCGCCCGCGTCTCGAGCGTGTACGCCGCCTGCGCGTCGGGTGCGGTGGCCATCGCCAACGCGCGGGCGCAGATTCTGGCCGGGCTCTGCGACGTGGCGCTGGTCGTCGGTGCCGACACGACGCCGAAGGGCTTCTTCGCCCCGGTCGGCGGGGGCGAGCGCAAGGACGACCCGGACTGGTTGCGCTTCCACCTCATGGGTGCCACGAACCCGACCTACTTCGGCCTCTACGCCCGCCGTCGCATGGACCGCTTCGGCGCCACCGAGGAGGACTTCGCGCAGGTGAAGGTCAAGAACGCGCGGCACGGGCTGGCCAACCCCTACGCCCGCTATCGCAAGGAGGTGACCATCGACGAGGTCCTGGCCTCGCCCATGGTGGCCGACCCACTGCGCCTGCTCGAGATCTGCGCCACCTCCGACGGTGGCGCGGCCCTCGTCCTCACCTCCATGGAGTTCGCGCGCCGCCACGCCGGCGCCGCCGCGCCGCTCGTCACGATTGATGCCGTGTCCACCGTCACGCCCACCTTCCCCAACACCGTCATTGAGATGCCGAACTTCTCGACCGACTCGGCCGCCGCGACGGACGCGGCCGGGGCCGCCGCGGGTTTCCGGCCTTCCATCGCCACGGCGGCCTACGCCGAGGCCGGGATCGGCCCCGAAGACGTCAGCCTGGCCGAGGTCTACGACCTCTCGTCCGCCCTCGAGCTCGACTGGTACGAGGACATCGGACTGTGCGGCGAGGGTGAGGCCGAGAAACTGCTCCGCGACGGCGCCACGACGATCGGGGGACGGGTGCCGGTGAACCCGTCGGGAGGCCTCTCGTGCTTCGGCGAGGCCATCCCGGCCCAGGCCATCGCCCAGGTGTGTGAGTGCGTGTGGCAGCTCCGGGGCACCGCCACCGGCCACCAGGTCGAGGGGGCCCGGGTGGCCGTCACGGCCAACCAGGGCCTGTTCGGGCACGGTTCGTCGGTCCTTCTCAGCCGCTGAAACCCTGGTAGCGGGAAAGTTCGGTCCCGTTCGCCCGCTTCGCGTGTGAGCCGGAGGGTTTCGGGTATGGGCAGGTCTGACGCCTTACGCGAGCGTGGCCTGTTTAGGCTGGCGGGCGCGTGAGTCGTCTGATTTCCGGGGCCGGCGCGGAACGGCCCCCCGATTGGAGGAACCACTGCATGTTGGCCACTGATGCGACCGAAGTGCGTGACGACGAGGCGCGGCGAAGAGGAGCTGAGAACCCAATGCCCGACCAGAACGACGACCGGAGCGGGATCGGGTCGGACGAGGTGCTCAAGGCCCTCGACGAGTTGGAGGCTGTGCTGCGGGAGAACGCCGACAGCGAGCGCCTGCTGGCGCAGCGCATCGCCGAGGTCCGTCTGGCCCGGCAGAACGGGCGCGAGTGGAAGGGCATCCTCGGGGACGAGGACGAGCCCGGCACCGTGCAGCTGGTGAGCACCATTCTGCGCCGGCAGTCCGAGGCCAGCGGCTATCTGCGCCGCGAGCTGGTGGTGGCGTTGCGGAGCGAAGGGCAGAGCATCCCGAGCATCGCCCACCTGTTCGGTGTGACCCACCAGCGGGTCTCCAACCTGCTGCGCCGCGTGGCCCAGGGCAACGCGGCCGCCGCCGTGAGGAACGGCGACAGCGCTTAGGCGTTCCAGCGCCGCAGCACGGCATCCGCCTCCGTCATGACGGAGGCGATGATGTCGGCCACGGTCGGCAGCGACTCGATCACGCCCACGACCTGCCCGGTCGGCAGCACGCCGACGTCGGTCCGCCCCTCGACCAGCGCAGCCTTCGTCATGACGGGCGCGTTGGCCGCCATGACGACCTGGGACCACGTGAGCTCGTTGCCCTCCTTCATGGCGCGGCCCTCGCGCAGCAGGGAGGTGAGGGATGCGCCGGTCTCCTGACGGAATTGGTGGGCGCTGCGCAGCGCGCGCGGCAGGGCGCGCACCCACGACTGGGACTCGAGATGGTCGACCAGGTCGGTCCGCACGACCCTCTGGGGGGCGCCGTCCACCTTGGTCGTGACCACGGTGCCGGTGACCGGCGTGCCCAGGTAGAGCCCCTTGACGGCGTCGGGCACCCGGCTCTCGGCCGAGAGCAGGAAGCGGGTCCCCATGGCGACGCCGGCGGCGCCGTAGGAGAGGGCGGCCACCAGGCCGCGCCCGTCGTAGAAGCCCCCGGCCCCGAGGACGAGCACGCGGTCACCCACGGCGTCGACGACCTGGGGCAGGAGCAGCGTCGTGGGGACGGTGCCCGTGTGCCCACCCCCTTCACCGCCTTGCGCGATGACGGCGTCGACGCCCCACTCGGCCACCTTCTCGGCGTGGCGGCGGGCGCCCACCGTGGGGATCACGAAGAGCCCCGCCTCCTTGCAGCGCGTGACCAGGGCCGGGTTGGGCGCCTGGGCGAAGCTGGCCACCCGGGCCCCGGTCTCGATCATGAGCTCGATGCGCTCGTTGACGTCGGCCACGTCGGTGCGCAGGTTGACGCCGAACGGCCCGTTCGTGCGGGTGCGCACCTCGGCGATGGCCGTCGCCAACTCGTCCAGGCTCATGGTGGCCGAGGCCAGAATCCCGAGCCCGCCCGCCTCGGTGGTGGCGGCCACCAGGCGCGGGCCGGCCACCCAGCCCATGCCGGTCTGGACCAGCGGGTAACGCACACCGATGCGCTCGCACAGCTCGGTGTGGAGAGCCGGGTGCAGCGGTGCCATGGCGGTCAGCTCTTCACCTCGCGGTCGCGCGTCGAGCCCGGGTCGAGCTCGTTGCGGATGAGGTCGAGCTCCTCGGGCGTGGGAAGGCGTGTCTCGGGCACCTCGCGGGGGATGGTGAGCTCGAAACCGGTGGCGGCCAGAATGTCGTCGACGGTGACGCCGGGGTGGTGCGACCGCAGCCGCATGGTGCGGTCGGATGTCTCGAAGTCGAACACGCCGAGGTTCGAGACGATGCGGCCGACGGCGTGGAAACGGGTGGCGCCCCGACCGGCCGCGGCGGCGCGGGCGTAGCCCACGCCACTGACCACGTCGACCTGTTCCACGAACGTGCGCACGGTGTGATCTGGCACCCAGTAGCTGGTGGGATGGTTGACCGAGTTGCCCGGCGCGCCCCGCACGCCGACCAGTTGCACCTTCGGCTTGTCGTGCGGCCCGATGGCCGAAATGTTCTGGTTCCCGTGGCGGTCGATCTGGCTCGCCATCATCATCATGTTGCGCCGGCCGGACCACACGACGTCGAAGACGCTGCGGTACGGCATGGCCGCCTCACGCACGAGGTCGTCCGGTCGGGTGGCGAGGGGCGGGGCACCGACCATGAGCGCGGCCTCGCCGTCGGTGAGGACGATGTCGGGCGAGAACGTGCGCTTGGCCAGCCGGGCCCCGAGGGCGGGGATGGTGCCGAAGGGGCTGACCATGACCTCGCCCGCGGCGCGCCAGACCTCGGCGCAGGCGACGACGCAGGACTCGGCCCGGGTGACGCCGGGGTCGCTCATCGTTCGGCCACGTGGGCCCGGTACTCGTCGTCGTCGACGAAGACGTAGCGCGCGGCGAAGGCCTCCCACTCGGCGGGGTCGGTGGCCGAGGTGGCGTACTCCTTCTGGAACGCCTCGTCGCGCCCGTAGTCGGGGGGGTTGGCCGTGAAGTGGGCGCCACCGGGGCACTCGGCCACGCCGTCGACGAGCATGCGGTGGATGGGCACGCTCGCAACGGGATGACGCTCGTCGGCCAGGGTGCCGTTCTCGACGACGGCCTCGGTCGTCATGAAGCGGCGCTCGGCCGCCCCGAGGAAGAGCGGGTCGAAGAAGACGTCGGGGGCGAGCACCTGGCCGTTGCCGGCGGCGTCGGCGCGGTTGGTGTGGACGATGGCGGCATCGAGGCGCAGGGCCGGCATGGCGACCAGCTCGACGTCGGCGTCGGCCGGGTCGCTGAGGTACGGATGCCCGGCGCCGTAGGGGGAGCGCACCAGTTGCAGGTCGGGGTTGAACGTGAGGACGTCGGAGCCGAGGCCGGCCCGGGTGGGCAGGAAGGGGACCCGCCACGACGCCGCCTGCAGGCCGAGGAAGAACATCCCCTCGTCCACCTCCATGACCTCGACCAGGCCGTGCTGGCGCGCGGCGCGCCAGTGCGGATCGAGCGCGATGGAGTCGAGGGTGACGAAGCCGCACACGACCTTGCGCACCTTGCCCGTGGCGCAGAGCAGCCCGACATCGGGGCCCCCGTACGCCACGACGGTGAGATCGCTGAGGTCCGAGCGGCAGATGGCGCGCACCACGGCCATGGGCTTGCGGCGCGAGCCCCAGCCGCCGATCCCGATCGTCATGCCGGAGCGGATCTCGCCGACGATGTCGTCGACGGTGGTGCGCTTGTCGCTCATCGGGAGGTGTCGGCGTCGCGCTTCTCGACGAAGGCGGCGCGCTGCTCGTCGGCGACGCCGCGCACATGGAGCTCGTACGTGAAGCCCTGCTCGAAGCGGTAGCTGCGCTTCACGTCGACGGGGTCGATGCCGTTGAGGGACTCCTTGGCCCGGCGGATGATGGTGGGGCTCTTGGTGGCTATGTCGGCCGCCAATTCGAGTGCGGCCGCCTGCAGGCGGTCCGGCGGCACCACCGCGGCCACCGAGCCGTAGGACGCCAGCTCGGCGGCGGTGACGGGTTTGGCCGTGTAGACCATCTTGCGCATGGCGTGCTGGGGGACCAGCCGGGCCAGGTGGGTGGCGGCTCCGAGCGCACCGCGGTCGACCTCGGGCAGGCCGAAGGTGGCGTCCTCGGAGGCGATCACCATGTCGGCGTTGCCGGCCAGACCGATGCCACCGCCGAGGCAGAAGCCCTGCACGGCGGCGATCACGGGGACCTCGCAGTCGTAGACGGCGGCGAAGGCGGCCGCGCAGCCCCGGTTCACCCCGACCAACGCCTCGTCACCCTTGGCGTTGATCTCCTTGATGTCGACACCGGCACAGAAGCCGCGTCCGGTCGCCCGCAGCACGGCCACCCGGTTGGAGGGCACGCGGCCCACCGCGAGCAGCGCGTCGGCCAGCTCGAACCAGCCCGCCACGTCGAGCGCGTTGACCGGCGGGTGGTCGATGACCACCTCGGCGATGCCGTCGTGCGCCTGAATCACATCGATGGGCATGGGACGCCGGGTTCTCCTCGGTTCCGGCCCTGACGCCGCGTCAGAAGGCCTCCGGGAACTTAGGCCAGCCTGCCGTGGCCCGGCCAGCGCGGGCCCGTGGCGGGGTTGGGCCGTCCCGGGCCGTCCCGCGGACGGTGCCGTAGGGTTTGCCCGTGACCCAGCCCGAGTACGACTTCAGCGAGCGTGTCGTCGTGGTGACGGGCGGATCCCGAGGGGTCGGGCGCGGGATTGTGGCGGCGTTCGCCGCGGCCGGGGCGCACGTGGTGGCCTGTGGGCGCCACGAGGCCGTCGTCGAGGGAGCCGTGTTCGTCACGGCCGACATCCGCAAGCCGCCCGAGGCGGAGCGGGTCGTCGCCAAGGCGATCGAGCACTTCGGCCGGCTCGACGTCCTGATCAACAACGCCGGGGGCTCACCCCACGTGCCGGCGGCCGACGCATCGCCGCGCTTCGTGGAGGCCATCGTCAATCTGAACCTGCTCGCCCCGTTGTGGTGCGCCCAGTCGGCCCACAAGGTGATGGCCGTGCAGGAGGACGGGGGCGCCATTGTGAACGTGTCCAGCGTGTCGGGGATGCGTCCCTCGCCGGGGGCCTCCGCCTACGGCGCGGCCAAGGCGGGCCTCATCAACCTGACGGCGACCCTGGCCGTCGAGTGGGCGCCGCTGGTGCGGGTCAACGCCGTCACCGCCGGGTTGCTCGACACCGGTGCCGGCGACGACTTCTACGGCGGGCCCGCCGGCATGGAGCGGGCGGCCGCCACGGTGCCCCTCGGCCGCATGGGGACGCCCGCCGACGTGGCCCAGGCCTGCCTCTTCCTCTCGAGCGACGCCGCCGCCTACGTGACCGGTGCCAACCTGGTGGTGCACGGGGGTGGGGAGCCCCCGCCGTTCCTGGGGGCCGTGGCCGGACCCTGACTGCGTGCCCCGGGGTCGTCCTGCGAATTCGATCGAATAGGGCCCAACGGGGGGTCAGCTGCTAGACAGAGCAGCCGTGAAATTGGCGGTCCCCACCGAGACCCGTCCGGGCGAGCGCCGCGTGGCCCTCGTCCCCGACGTGGCCAAGAAGCTGGTCAGCGCGGGCTGGGAGGTCTGCGTGCAGTCCGGCGCCGGCCGCGAGGCGGCGTTCAGCGACGACGCCTACGCCGATGCCGGCGCCACGGTCTGTCCCGATGCGGCGGCGACGCTGGCGGGCGCAGGGCTGGTGGTGCGGGTCAACCCGCCGACCGCCGCCGACGTGGCCGGCCTGCCCGAGGGCGCCGCGCTGTTGAGCTTCTTCGGCGTGGCCCAGGCTGCCGACGCCGTGCGGGCGCTGGCCGCCAAGAAGGCGACGGTCTTCAGCTTCGACCTCCTGCCCCGCATCAGCCGGGCCCAGGGCATGGATGCCCTGAGCTCACAGGCGACGGTCTCGGGGTACCGGGCGGGACTGAGCGCGGCCGAGCACCTGGCCAAGTTCTTCCCCATGTTCATGACGGCGGCCGGCACGGTGCCGCCGGCCAAAGTGCTCGTGATGGGTGTCGGCGTGGCCGGCCTGCAGTCGATCGCCACGGCGCGCCGGCTCGGTGCGGTCGTCAAGGCCTTCGACGTGCGGGCCGCGGCCAAGGAGGAGGCCGAGAGCCTGGGCGCCACCTTCGTCGACACCGGCGTCTCGGCCGAGGGTGCCGGGGGCTACGCGCGCGAGCTCACCCCCGAGGAGCTCGACCGCCAGCGCGCCGCGCTGGCCGAGGAGGTCGGGCGCTCCGACGTCGTCATCACCACCGCCGCGGTGCCGGGGCGCAAGGCCCCCGTGCTGGTGACCACCTCCATGGTCGAGGGCATGGGGGAGGGCGCCGTCGTGGTGGACATGGCGGCGGACCAGGGCGGCAACTGCGAGCTGACCAAGCCGGGCGAGATCGTCGACCACAACGGCGTGCACGTGGTGGGAATGGCCAATCCCCCTTCGGGCATGCCGACGCACGCCAGCTTCCTCTACGCCCGCAACGTGGCCAACGTGCTCGGCCTGATGGGGCCGGCGGGGACCCTGGAGCCGGACTGGGACGACGAGATTGTGGCCGGCATGTGCGTGCTGCGCGCCGGCGCCGCGGTGGCGCCGGCCGCGGTGGAGCTGCTGGGCGGGACAGGCGGCGGGACAGGCGGCGGGACACAAGGAGCGCAGTCGTGATGCATTTGCTGCTGGGGTCGGTGACCGGCTCGACGACCGGGATCGTCGGCTACCTGACCATCTTCGTCCTGGCGGCTTTTGTCGGGATAGAGGTCGTGTCCAAGGTGCCGAGCGTCTTGCACACCCCGCTGATGTCGGGGTCCAACGCCATCCACGGCATCGTGCTGGTCGGCGCGATGACCATCATGGGCGAGGCCCACGGCACCGCCGAAGTCGTACTCGGCTTCCTCGCCGTCTTCCTCGCCACGTTGAACGTGGTGGGCGGCTTCGTCGTGACCGACCGCATGCTCGAGATGTTCAAGGGCAACCCGAACGACCGGGCTCGCCAGCCCGCCTCCAAAGCGGACGACGCCGGGCCCTCCGAACCCAGCGGAGGCGCCGCCTGATGCTGGCCGTCTCCTTCACGCTGACGACCGCGCGCGACTTGGCCTACCTGGTTGCCATCGCCGGCTTCATCTTTGCCCTGAAGGGCCTGAGTTCGCCCAAGCACGCACGCCGCGGCGAGCTGGTCGGCGCGGCGGCGGCCGCGCTCGCCATCGGCATGACCTTCACGCTGCCGTCGCTTCGGCACTCGGGTTGGAACCTCACGCTGACGATCATCGCCATGGTGCTCGGCGCAGCGATCGCCGTGCCGGTGGCCCGCTACGTGAAGATGACCGCGATGCCCCAGCTGGTGGCCGTCTTCAACGGCGTCGGCGGCGGGGCCGCCGCGCTGATCTCCATTGTCGAGCTGCTCCACCTGCACTCGCTCGGGCTCCAGCCCGCCGTCTACGTCACCGCCGAGGTGCTCCTCGGCGTGCTGATCGGGTCGGTGTCGTTCTCCGGTAGCGCCATCGCGTTCATCAAGCTGCAGGAGCTGATTACCGGGCGGCCGATCACCTACCCCGGCCAGCAGGTCATCAACGCACTGGTTGGAGCCGCCATCGGCATCATGGTGATCCTGGCCCTGGTCACCGGGAGCATCGTCTACGTCTGGATCATCCTGGTGCTCGCCCTCGTGCTCGGTGTGATCTTCGTGCTGCCGATCGGCGGCGCGGACGTGCCGGTCCTGATTTCGCTCCTGAACTCATTCACCGGCCTGGCCGTCGCGGCGTCGGGCTTCGTGCTCGACAGCAACCTGCTGATTGTGGCGGGCACGCTGGTCGGGGCCTCGGGCATCATCCTCACCCGCTTGATGAGCAGCGCCATGGGCCGCTCCTTGCCCAACATCCTCTTCAGCGCGTTCGGCTCGGTGATCACCGCCACGGGGGGCGAGGAGGGTGATGCGGCCCGCCCGGTCCGCACTGGCACGCCCGAGGATGTCGGCGTGCTCCTGGCCTACGCGCGCAAGGTCGTCATCATTCCCGGCTACGGCCTGGCCGTCGCCCAGGCCCAGCACACGGCGCGCGAGCTGGAGGAGGCCCTCAAGGCACGCGGGGTCGAGACCTTCTTCGCCATCCACCCGGTGGCGGGCCGCATGCCCGGCCACATGAACGTGCTCCTGGCCGAGGCCAACGTGCCCTACGAGGACTTGAAGGAGATGGACGAGGCCAACCCGGAGATGTCGACGGCCGACGTGGCGCTGGTGGTGGGCGCCAACGACACGGTCAACCCGGCGGCCAAGTCGACACCGGGCAGCCCCATTTTCGGCATGCCGATCATTCACGCCGACGAGGCCGAGAACATCATCTTCCTCAAGCGCTCCATGCGACCGGGCTTCGCCGGCATCGACAACGACCTGCTCTACGACCCCAAGACGACCATGCTCTTCGGGGACGCCAAGGACACCCTGCAGAAGCTGGTGGCCGCGGTCGGCGAGGCCTGAGCCCTCCCGTCCGGCTGTCCCGAGGAGCAGTCGACCCCCTGACACGGCCATCCGGAGGGACCCCGGTAGCGTAAAGCAGGGCATGGACGGCGACGCGGGCACCGACGAGGAGCAGGTGAAGAAGCGGCCGGGGGAGGAGCACAGCCGCTTCCCACTCGCCATCCGCTCCCAGCGTGTCCTCCAGATCATCCTCGGCCTGTTCTGGATCCTCGATGCGGCGCTGCAGTTCCAGCCCTTCATGTTCGGCAACGGGTTCGTGCAGAACAACATCCTGGCCAACGCCAGCGGACAGCCCTTCGTCCTGGGCGATTTCATCACCCACATCGGGAACTTCGTGGCGCCCGACATCGCGGTGTGGAACACGTTCTTCGCGCTCATTCAGCTCTTCATCGGCGTCGGCCTGCTGTTCCGGGTCACGGTGCGCCCTGCGCTGGCCGTGTCGTTCGCCTGGGTGCTCGGAGTCTGGATCGTCGGCGAGGGCATGGGCATGCTCCTCACCGGCACGGCGAGCGCCCTGACCGGCGCCCCGGGGGGCGTGCTCCTCTACGGGCTCATCGGCCTCATGGCCTGGCCCCGGCCGCCCCGCCGCTGGATCGACTGGAGCGACCGCCCGGCGGGCGTGGCCACCTCGGCCGCCGCCCAGGGGATCGGCCGCACCATCACCCCCTTGGCCGTGTGGGCGGGGTACTGGTCGTTGGCCGCCGTCCTCTTCCTGTTGCCCGCCAACCGGACGCGCACCTCCGTCCAGAGCGCCATCGCGGGCATGGCTGCCACGGTGCCGGGCTGGTATTCCCACTTCCTCACCACCATGGCCAACCTGTTCTCGACGACCGGGACCCAGACGGCGTGGATCCTGGCGGCCATTTCCGTCACCATCGGGCTCGGGCCCCTGGTGGCCCGTCGGCCCGGCTGGTTCCTGGCCGCCGGCGCGCTGCTGTCGTTCCTGATGTGGATCGCCGGACAGGGCCTGGTCGGGAACGTCTTCAGCGGCTCGGGCACCGACCCCAACACCGGCCTGCTGGTGATCTTCCTCGCCGCGGCCATGGTCCCGACCTTCGTCGCGTCGAAGGAGGCCTGGCGATCGCCCGCCGGCGAGATTCTGCGCCGCAGCCCCGCGTCGGCCGTTCTCGGCATCGCCGCTCTCGCCGCCGCGCTGTTGCTGAGCGCCAGCTATCCCGCCGTGGCCCCGGAGTCGACCAGCAGCGCCATGAGCGGCATGGTCATGAGCAACACGTCGGGCGCGGGCTCGGGCACGCCTTCGGCCACCGCCAGCACGTGTGTGCCGCACCAGAGCGGCCTCAAGATCTCCGGGCTCGACCTGAACAACACGCCGTTCATGATCATGAGCGGAACGAACGGCATGGACATGAACGGCGCCGACGCCAGCGCGGCCGCCGGGTTCAACACCACGACGCCCGACTGGCACTACACGGGCACCGCCATTCCGCAGGCCGAGGCGAGCCAGCTGCTGCGCGACGGCAACAACGGGCCCGACGACATCCACATGGCCGAGAGTGGCTGTGCACCCAGCCTGACGGCGGCCGACCAGATCGGTGCCGTGCAGTACGTGCAAGCGACCAGCGCCGCCGTGTCGGCCTACACCACCCCGGCGGCGGCGATGGCCGCCGGGTACGAGCCGGCGTCCCCGACGGACTATCCGGTCGTCGTCTACGTGAACCCGACCATCGTGGCGGCCAACGCGGCGGCGCGGCGGACGCTGGACCCCCAGCACGTCGACGGGCTCGTCTACGTCACCACCCCGGCCGGCGGCGACGTGCTGGCCGCCGCCATGTACATCCTTCCCGCCACCGAGACGAAGGCCCCGATGCCCTACGGCGCGCTCGTGCAGTGGCATCGCCGCACCCAGGCGTGCGGACCGGCCATGCCATCGCCCACCATGCCCTTGGACATCACCGGGTTCCCCCCGTGCGCCCCTGGCACCGTGCTGCAGCCGACCCCGTACGTCTCCCTGGTGTGGCAGGTCCCGGTGGCCGGCGGTCCGCTCGCCATTCAGCCGCCGGACATCCAGATTGTGGAGGCGGCCGTGATGCAGCAGAGCGGCACCTTCGTTGCATCCCAGGGATGAGAGGCGGCCGACCGATTCCGCCTCGCGACTGATTCGGCGGGGTTGCATCTCCCCGTAGCGTGTGAGCATGGCGGCTTCCCCCGATGTCACCGAGCGGGCCCTGGCCTTGGCGCGCATCGACTTCTCGCCGCCACACCGGCCACCGTCGTGGTGGCGGGTGCTCGTGGCCACGGTCCTCTCCGTTGTGCTGTCGTTGGCCGCTGACGCCGCACTGGTCGCCATCGGGACGAGGCTGTTCCCGTCCACGAAGGGCTATGTCCACTTCCAATTCCACGATTACGCCAAGCTGACCGTCATCGGCGTGCTCATCGCCTGCGCCGCCTGGCCGATTGTGGCGCGCGTGAGCTCAGCGCCGCGCTGGCTGTTCTTCCGGCTGGCCATCGTCGTGACCCTGGTCCTCCTGCTCCCGGACCTCTACATCTGGCATCAGGGGCAGCCCGCGAAGGCCGTGCTGGTGCTGATGACGATGCATGTAGCCATCGCCCTCGTCACCTACAACCTCTTGGTCCGCCTCGCCCCCGTACGGGCCGCTGCACCGTCGCTCGACTAGCGCGGTGCGATGACGTCGACGGCCGCCAGCACGTCGGCCGGGGGGCGCCAGGTGCCAGCGGCGACATTGGCGGCGATCTGCTCGGGGCGGGTGGCACCTGCGATGACAGAAGCCACGGCCGGACGCTCGAGCAGCCAACCGAAGGCGAGGTCGAGCACGCCATGGCCGTTGCGCCGCGCCAGCTCGTCGAGCGCAGCGACGGCGGCCAGGCGTTCGTCGGTGAGCTGGCTGGCGGCCCGATCGCCCATGCCGGCCAGCCGGGTGCCCTCCGGAGGCGGCTCGCCGGCCCGGTACTTGCCGCTCAGCAGGCCGCTGGCCAAGGGGAAGTAGGGCAGGAACGCCACGCCGGAACGATCGCACCAGTCGAGGACACCGTCCTCGGGCTCGCGGAAGAGGATGTTGTACTGGTTCTGCACGCTGACGAACCCGGGGCTGCCGGCCGGCGTGGCCGCGGCGGCCTCGGTGAGCATGTCGACGGTGAAGTTGGAGCAGCCGAACTCGCGGATCTTGCCCTCCGCGACGAGCTCGACCAACGTGCCGATCGTCTCGGCGATGGGGGTCTTCTGGTCCGGCACGTGCTGCTGGTACAGGTCGATGCGGTCGGTGCCGAGGCGGGTCAGGCTGTCTTCCACCGCGGTGCGTATGTACGCGGCGGACGCTCCGCCCTCATGGCCCTCGTAGGGCGCGCCGAACTTGGTCGCGAGCACGATCTCGTCCCGGCGGGAACCGAGCGCCTCGCCCAGATAGGTCTCGCTCTTGGTCCCGCCGTAAATGTCGGCGGTGTCGAAGAAGTTGATGCCCGCACTGAGCGCGGCATCGACCACGGCCGCCGTCTCCTTCCGGCCGATGCGCATGCCGAAGTTGTTGCAGCCCAGGCCGACGACGCTGACCTCCAACGAGCCGATCGTGCGTGTCTCCACCGGCACCCTCCCTCCTGGCGGCCGGTCTCCTGCGGGCGGACCGGGTCGGCAGTACTGTACCGGGCACTTCAGGTTCGGGAACCGAGCGTGACAAGGAGGCCGCAATGGCAGCAGGCGCAGTCGACGTGACGATCGCAGCCCCGCCTGACGAGGTATGGGCGAAGGTGGGCGACTTCGGCGGAGTGGCGGCGTTCTTCCCGGGCATCGAGTCCTTCCGCCTGGAGGATGACGACCGCATCATCGGCATGTTCGGTATGGAGATCCGCGAGCGGCTGCTGGCCCGTGACGAGGAGAACCGGGTGCTCACCTACTCCGTCGTCGGCGGCGTGCCCATCGAGAGCCACACCGCCACCGTCTCGGTCGAGCCCGACGGTGCGGGTTCCAAGGTGATCTGGGCCTACGACGTCAGGCCGGACGAGATGGCACCGATTTTCGGGGACAGCTACAAGGGCGCGCTGGCCGCGCTGGAGAACGGCTTCGCCTAGAACCGACCGGGGATGCGGGGCCCCCACGGCGGCTCGCCTACCCTGAGCCGGTGGACCCAGGCGCGGCGGAGGCACCGGCTGGCGCGACACCCCAGGTGCGGTCAGAGACGCAACAGACCCCGGTGCCGCGCCCATTGACCGAGGACGTGCCGCGCATCTACCCGCGGCGCTTGCCCGATCCGACACACCGTGCGCTGCTGCGCCGCAGCCGGACCATCGCCAAGGTGGTGGCGATCCACTTCACGCCGACGGCCTTCCGGCAGGTGCGCACCATCCGGCAGGGACCGCTCCCGGCGGCCCAGCTGGCGCGGCCGCTGCGCAAGAGCTTCCAGGACCTCGGCGGGACCTTCATGAAGTTCGGGCAGATCATTGCGTCGTCTCCGGGCATGTTCGGTGACGATGTGGCCGACGAGTTCCGCGCCTGCCTCGACACGGGACCGCCGGTGCCGTTTCCCGATGTGCGCCAACGGGTGGAGGAGGATCTCGGCCTCTCCCTGCGTGACGCCTTCGCCGAGTTCGAGCCCGACCCGATCGGCACGGCCTCCATCGCCGTGGTGCACCGGGCCCGCCTGCTGGACGGACGGACGGTGGCGGTCAAGGTGCTCCGACCCGGCATTGAGCACACCGTGGCCACCGACCTCGACCTGATGCAACCGCTGCTCGAGATTTTGGTGCGCCAGACCGGTGACCAGATGGCCGGGTCCACCCTGCAGCTGCTCGACGGCTTCCGGGTGCAGATCGGCGAGGAGATGGACCTGCGGAACGAGGCTCGCTCGCTCCTGCACTTCCGCCGGCTGCAGAACGAGTTCGACCTGAAGCTGATGGCGGTGCCCGAGCCCTACGTGGAGCTCTCGGGCCGCAACGTGCTGACGATGGAGTTCTTCGACGGGGTCCCCATCGACGACCTGGCCCGCGTGGCCGACCTGGGGTTCGATCCGACCCCGCTGGTGCAGGAGGTCATGCGGGCCTTCTTCTTGACCACCGTGCGCTGGGGCGCGTTCCACGGCGACGTCCACGCCGGCAACATGATGCTGCTGCGCGACGGCCGCATCGGCGTCATCGACTGGGGGATCGTCGGCCGGCTCGACCCCTCGACCCACCGCTTCTTCATTTCGCTGCTCTCGGCCGCCATGGGCGACGAGACGGCCTGGCCGGTGGTGACGAAACACATCACCGACGTCTACGGGCCCGCCATCGGGGTGGCCGTCGGCCTGTCCGACGAGGACCTCACCGCGTTCGTCCGCTCCATCGTGGAGCCGGCGCTGACCCGCCCCTTCGGTGAGGTCAGCCTGGCCCAGATCATGCAGACGATTCAGCTGCAGATGGCCAAGGCCCAAGGGGTGGAGGCGCACCGGCGCAGCGTGCGGGCGATCCTGCGGCGGCTGCGCACCCAGCGCCGGGTACGGCGCATGGCGGACCAGTCCGGCGGCCTCATGTCGGAGTTCGACCGGGGCACGTTCCTCCTGGCCAAGCAGCTGATGTACTTCGAGCGCTACGGACGCATGTTCGTCTCGGAGGTGCCCATCCTCAACGACCGGGCCTTCATCGAACACCTGCTGGCCGGCGTCGACATGTCCAGCCTGGACTGACGGGACCTGGCACGAAACTGGAATCTGTTCTAGTTTCACGACGGGCCCGCTGGAGGTCCGTGGACCGGGGAGGGTGACATGGCAGAGGAGGCGGTGATCTACCGCGCCGACCACGTCCTGGAGTATCCCTACGTGCGCTCCGTGGGGCCGGTGGTCGGGGCCTTCCTGACCGCACTGCGCGACGGCAAGGTCGTCGGGATCCGGGGCTCGGGCGGGCGTGTCATTGTGCCGCCGACCGAGTACGACCCCGAGACGGGGGAGGAGACCGAGGGCATCGTCGAGGTCGGGCCCGAGGGCACGGTCACCACGTGGTCCTGGGTGGCCCACCCGCAACCCAAGCACCCGCTGCAGGAGCCCTTCGCCTGGGTGCTCGTGCAGTTCGACGGCGCCGACACCTCGTTCCTCCACGTCCTGCCGGCCGTGCGTCCCGACGAGGTCTCGACCGGCATGCGGGTCCGTCCCGAGTTCGCCCCCGAGGACGAGCGAGTCGGCCACGTCAAGGACATCAGCCACTTCGTCGCGGTCGGAGGCGGACGATGAGCGAGCGTGAGCCGGTGACCATGATGGCGGCGACCACCCGCCTCGACTTCAATTTCACGGCCGGCGTGGCCATGAGCAAGAACCTGCACGGGTACGAACAGGGCAAGTTCATCGGCCAGCGCTGCCCCAAGTGCAAGAAGGTCTACGTGCCCTCGCGCGGCTCGTGCCCGACCGACGGCCTGCCCACCGACGAGATCGTCGAGCTGCCCAACACCGGCACCGTGACCACCTACTGCGTGGTGAACGTGCCGTTCGCCGGCCAGTCGATCGAGATCCCCTATATCTGCGGCCAGATCCTGCTGGACGGGGCCAACCTGTCGTTCATGGGCCTCATTCAGGAGATCCCGACCGACGAGATCCGCATGGGCATGCGGGTCGAGGCCGTGTGGGTGCCACCCGAGGAGCTGGGGCCGACCTTGGCCTCGGTCAAGTACTTCCGCCCCACCGGTGAGCCCGACGCCGACTACGAGACCTACAAGGAGTACCTGTGAGCGATTTCCCCGGGCTCGTCTCGGGCCGGCGGCCGGTCGGGGTGGTGTCCTTCGCCCAGTACGACAACGTGCGGCGCGAGGACGCGCGCAACGAGGTCGAGATGCTCATGCCGGTCGTGGCCGAGGTGTTCGGCAATATCGGCATCACCAAGGACGACGTCGGCTTCATCTGCTCGGGGTCGACCGACTACCTGATCGGCGGCCCGTTCTCCTTCGTGGCGGCCCTCGATGCCGTCGGGGTGTGGCCGCCCCGAGCCGAGTCGCACGTCGAGATGGACGGCGCCTGGGCGCTCTACGAGGCCTGGGTGCTGCTGCAGGAGGGCGAGATCGACGCCGCGCTCGTCTACGCCTTCGGGCGCTCCTCCATGGGCGTCCTCGGCGAAGTGCTCTCCGTCCAGCTCGACCCCTACTACCTGGCGCCGTTGTGGCCGGACCCGACGTCCCTCGCGGCGCTGCAGGCGCAGGCGATGATCGACAAGGGCGCGGCCAGCGAGGCCGACTTCGCCGCCGTGGCCAGCCGGTCCCGGCGCGCCGCGCTGGCGAACCCCAAGGCCCAGGTCGCCTACGACCGTTCGCCCGAAGAGCTGCTGACCGAGGCGTACGAGGTGGCGCCCCTGCGCCGCCACGCCCTGCCGCCGCTCACCGACGGCTGCGCCGCCATCGTCCTGGCCGCCGGCGAGCGGGCCTACGAACTGTGCGAGCGGCCGGCGTTCATCACCGGCATCGACCACCGCATTGAGACCCACGCGTTGGGCGCCCGCGACCTCACGGTCTCGCCCTCGACGAAGCTGGCGGGGGAGAAGGCCGGCGTGGGGACCAAGAAGGTCGACGTCGCCGAGCTGCACGCGCCCTACGCCCACCAGGAGCTGATCCTGGCCGAGGCGCTGGCCCTGGGCGACGGCGTCGACGTCAATCCCTCGGGCGGGGCGCTGGCCGCCAATCCGATGATGTCGGCCGGGCTCATCCGCATCGGCGAGTCGGCGCAGCGCATCTGGTCGGGCCAGGCCGACCGCGCCGTGGCGCACGCCACGTCGGGGCCCTGCCTGCAACAGAACCTGGTCTGCGTCCTGGAGGGTGTGTGATGGCGGAGCGGTGCGCGGTCATCGGCGTCGGCCAGACGGTCGCCAAGTCCAAGCGGGAGGACGTCTCCATCGCCGGCCTGGTGCGCGAGGCGGCGGTAGCGGCACTGGAGGACGCCGGTCTGAGCTTCGCCGACATCGACGCCGTCGTCGTCGGCAAGGCCCCGGACATGTTCGAGGGCGTCATGATGCCCGAGCTGTACCTGGCCTCGGCGCTCGGCGCCGTCGGCAAGCCGATGTTCCGCGTGCACACGGCCGGCTCGGTCGGTGGATCGACGGCCATAGTGGCGTCGCACCTCGTGGCCTCGGGGATCCACGAGCGCGTGCTCACGGTGGCGTTCGAGAAGCAGAGCGACTCCGACGCCATGTGGGCGTTGTCGGTGCCGCAGCCCTTCTCCGCCCCGCTCCTGGCCGGCGCCGGCGGCTACTTCGCCCCGATCATCCGGGCCTACATGTACCGCTCCGGCGCGCCGCGTGACATCGGGATGATGGTGGCGGTCAAGGACCGGTTGCACGCGTTGAAGAACCCTTACGCGCACCTGCACCTGACCGACATCTCCATGCAGATGGTGGAGGAGTCGATCATGCTGTGGGATCCCCTGCACTACCTGGAGTCGTGCCCGTCCTCGGACGGGGCGGCGGCCATGGTCATCGGATCAGAGAAGGCCGCCGGTGCGGCGACGGCGGCGACCGGGCGGCCACCCGCCTGGATCCATGGCATGGCGATGCGCTCGGAGCCCACGATGTTCGCCGGCCGGGACCAGGTGAACCCCCAGGCGGGCCGCGACTGCGCCGCCGACCTCTACCGCCAGGCCGGCATCACGAACCCGCGAGCCGACTTCGACATGGCCGAGGTCTACGTGCCCTTCAGCTGGTACGAGCCGATGTGGCTGGAGAACCTCGGCTTCTGCCCGGAGGGTGAGGGGTGGAAGCTGACCCAGGCCGGGGCAACGTCGATGATCGAAGGCGGGGACATCCCGTGGAACTGCTCGGGCGGTGTGCTGTCGTCCAACCCGATCGGCGCCTCGGGCATGCTCCGCTTCCTGGAGACAGCGCTGCAGGTGCGCGGCATGGCGGGCGAGCACCAGGTGCCCGACGCCCGTCGGGCCCTCGGTCAGGCATACGGTGGGGGGTCCCAGTTCTTCGCCATGTGGGTCGTCAGCGCCGACAAGCCCTGAGGCGAGGGGCCGTGCCGATATGCTCGGCGGGACCAAGCCAGCCCTGACCAGGAGGTCTCCGTGAAGGTCGTCGTGGACTTCGACGAGTGTGCCAGCAACGCCGTCTGCATGGGAATCCTGCCCGAGGTCTTCGAGGTGCGGGACGACGGCTACCTCTACGTGCTCAACGAGAACCCGCCCGAGGAGTTCCGCGAGCGCCTGCGCGAGGCGGTCAACGGCTGCCCGACGGGCGCCATCTCCATAGAGGAAGACTGACGCCGGTTCCTCTTCTCGCACTCCGTCGGCGCTCGGGGTGTCTCGCATGACCGATCAGACCGCGCCGCCCCGGGCGCGCTTCGCGCCGTCACCCACCGGGTACTTCCACGTGGGCAGCGCGCGGGCCGCGCTGTTCAATTGGTTGTTCGTGCGCCGGCACGGTGGCACCTTCGTCCTGCGCATTGAGGACACCGACGAGGAGCGCAACCGGCCGGAGTGGACCGACGGGATCATCACGGCCCTCGACTGGCTCGGCATGGCCCCCGACGAGGGGCCGTACTTCCAGTCGGCGCAGGGGGACGCGCACGCCGCGGCCATCGAGGCGCTGTGGGACGGCGGCGCGCTCTACGCCTGCGCGTGCACGCGGGAGGAGATCGACGAGCGGACGCGGCAGCGGGCGGCGGCCGGCGACCCGACGCCGGGCTACGACGGGCATTGCCGCGACCTCGGACTGGCCAGGGGCGACGGGCGGGCGCTGCGCTTCCGGACCCCCGACGAGGGCGTGGTGGAGGTCCACGACCTGGTGCGCGGTGACGTGGAGTTCCCCCAGCGGGCGCTGGAGGACTTCATCTGCGTGAAGGGGAACGGCAAGCCGCTGTTCGTGCTGGCCAACGCGGTGGACGACCGCACCATGGCGATCTCCCACGTGATCCGGGGCGAGGACCAGCTGCCGACCACGCCCAGGCAGATCATGCTGTGGGACGCGCTGAACCGGGCCGAGGGCGTGGATCTCGCCCTGCCGGCCTACGCCCACCTGCCGCTGCTGGTGAACGAACGGGGGAAGAAGCTGTCCAAGCGGCGTGACCCGGTCGCCGTGGAGATGTACCGCGAGCAGGGCTACCTGCCGGTGGCGTTCCGCAACTATCTCGCCCTGCTCGGCTGGAGCCCGGGCGACGAGGAGATCGTGCCGTTGGACGTGATTGTGGAGCGCTTCCGCCTGGAGGACGTGCAGCGGTCGCCGGCCTTCTTCGACGTGAAGAAGCTCTCGCACATGAACGGCGTGTACCTGCGCGAGCTCTCGGTGGACGACTTCGTGGCGGCGGCCCGACCGTGGGTCGACCCGGAGCCGGGGCAGTGGGCGCCGGGGGGCTGGCTCGACCCCGACACCGGCGCGCCGGCCGTTTCGCCGCCCGCCTGGGCGCCGGAGCGCTACGACGCCGGGGTCTTCGCCGCGCTGGCCGCGGTGACCCAGGAGCGGGTGACCACGTTGGGCGAGGTGCCCGAGCTCGTCGACTTCCTCTTCCTGGCGGACGCGCCCGACGACCCCGACAGCTTTGCAGAAGGCGATCGCCGGCGACGAGGGCGCGCCGCAGATTTTGGCCGCAGCGCTGGCCGCCTACGAGATGTGCCCGTGGGACAAAGAGGCGTTGCACGAGGTCACGCTCGCCATCGCCGACACCGTCGGTCGCAAGCTGGGCAAGGCGCAGGCCCCCATTCGGGTGGCCGTCATGGGTCGGACGCGTGGCCTCCCGCTGTTCGACTCGCTGGCCGTGCTCGGCCGGGACGAGACGTGCCGCCGCCTGGCCACCGCGCTGGCCCGCGTGACCCCTGATCCCTGATGCTCTTCGCACCGCTCCGCTGGGCGCTGCGTCTCGCGGTCCTCGTCGTGGCGGCGATCGTCCTCTACTTCGGCATCACCCTGGTGCAGGTGTGGCTGACCTCGCGCCAGTACGACCCGCACCCGGCGGGCGCCATCCTCGTCATGGGGGCGGCGCAGTACGACTGCGTGCCCTCGCCGGACCTGCGGGCGCGCCTGGACCAGGCCGCGACCCTGTACCACCAGGGGTACGCCCACCTGATCATGGTGACGGGCAACAAGAAGCCGGGGGACAAGTGCACCGAGTCGCAGTCGGGAGCGATGTATCTCGAGGCGGTCAAGGGCGTGCCGCGCTCGGCGATCCTGCAGGCGGGTGGCGACGACAGCTACCAGAACATCGCCGACGCGCAGCCGGCATTGCTGGCGCACGGGGCCAAGGTGGTGCTCGTCACCACCGACCCCTTCCACGAGGACCGCTCCATGGCGATCGCCACGGACCTCTCACTGACACCCTCGCCGACGCCCACGCAGATCCTCGCCCATCACGGGTTGGTCGACGGTGCCCTACTTCGTGAAGGAGGCGATCGGCGTGGGCTTCGGCCGCATCATCGGCTACAACCACCTGGAGTGGTTGCACGACGCGTGATTCAGCCGGTCGAGGTCGAGGTCGGGTCGTGGCGGCGGGCGGCGGCGTCGTCTTGAAGGTGATCCGCACGACGGTCCCAGACCCTCAGCGGTCCCCACGCCGAGGACGCAGGTGGCATGCCCGACCGTCCCGCAGTAGCCGTCGCCGATGATGCCGGTCGTGAGGCGGTAGTGGGAGCTGAATGTGCCCTTGGTGCTGACACGCAGGGCCTGGGCGTGCGTGATGTCGCAGTGGGGGGTGTCCGTGCTCGGGTCCACCCGGCCCGCGGACGACGGCCGTGCACTCGGTCACGAACCAGGTCTGGGGCTTGCCCCCGGAGGACTTCGGGAGGCCACGGCCGCTCACGGTGACCGTCTCGCCCGTCTTGAGACCCTGGCTGGGGGTCACCTTGACGAAGAGGCCGGACGTGCCGGCCTGGGCCGGCAGCGCAGGCACGGCCACGCCGACCGCCCCGGCCAGGGCGACAAGCGCTGCGGACCACCGATGCATGCCGAGGACCTCCGAACCCGCTCCCGGGGAGCCCCGGGCGATGCATCTTTCCACCGGGTACCCCGCGATTCAACGCGCCCCCGGCCCGGTCAGCAGGGCGAACGCCCGCCACGGGCCTCTCGGCTAATCTGACTGCCCACCCATTCGGGGGTGGTGTAATCGGCAACACGACTGGTTCTGGTCCAGTTATTGAGGGTTCGAGTCCTTCCCCCCGAGCACCGGCGTCCTCCATATGTGTCATGGAGATCACCGCTCGGCCCCATCGTCTAGAGGCCTAGGACACCACCCTCTCAAGGTGGCGACACGGGTTCGAATCCCGTTGGGGCTGCAAAGAAAGACCAGTTCAGAGGCTAAATTTGTGTCCTGAACAAAAGCAACAGAGTTCCGTTGCCCATCTTTTTGCCCAACTATTCAGGTACAGTTGCGCAGAACAGCTAGACAAGGTAGGGGCAGCGGCGATGCCAGGTTCGATGCGCCAACGAGGTGAGAACTCGTGGAACCTGAGGGTCTACGCCGGTCGTGACGCGGTGACCGGTCGCAAGGTCTCGGTCGAGCGCACAGTGCGCGGCAACAAGCGCGAGGCGTCCAAGGTGTTGGCTGCAATGGTGGCCGAGGTTGACCGTCGCCCCATTACGTCGGCCGGGAACGGAACGGTGGCCGAGCTCTGTCGGGAGTGGCTCGATTTCGGCACGTCGAGCTTCTCTCCGAAGACGGTCGAAACGACGCGGATGTATATCGAGGATCCAATCGTTCCTCTCCTCGGATCCCTGCAGGTCGCCAAGCTCACCCCCTCCGATCTCGATCGCTTCTATCGCCAGCTGCTCGAGGTCGGACGGTCTCGAGGGCCCTATGCCCCGGCCACCATCCGGCGGGTACACGGGATCATTCGCAGGGCTTTGACCCAAGGGGTCCGGTGGGGTTGGATCACCCATAACCCGGCCATCGACGCCTCTCCACCTAGGGTGCCGATGAAGGAACTCAAGCCACCAAATCCAGATCAGGTTGTGCGGGTGTTCCGTTTGGCCGAGGAAGTTGACCCTGAGTTGGCGACGTTCATCATGCTTGCGGCCTCGTCGGGTGCCCGGCGGGGAGAGCTTCTGGCTCTGCGTTGGCATGATCTCGACTTGAGTCGCGGTCGGCTCTCAATTGAGCGGGGCATCGTGAGGGTCGACGGCGACCTGGTCGAACAGGGCACCAAAACTCATCAGAGCAGGAGAATCTCACTCGACGCCGGCACGGTTAGTGCTTTGAGGGCGCACGAGGACCGGATGGCCGAGCGTGCTCGGGCGGCTTCCACTCTCATCACGTCTGAGAGCTTTGTGTTCAGTCACGCGATCGACGGCTCGTCACCCTGGCATCCGGACTCCACCTCTAGAGCCTTCAGGAACATCTGCAAGCAGGCAGGAGTCACCGGCATTCGGCTGCACGATCTCCGGCACTACGTGGCGACCCGCCTCCTTGCCGCCGGTGTAGACGTGCGCACCGTCGCCGGGAGACTGGGTCATCGGAACCCGAGTACGACTCTCAATGTGTATTCACACTTCGTCCCGGAAACCGATCAAGAGGCTGCAGAGACCCTTGGACGAATCTTTGAAGAAGCCGCCCGCCCAACTGACAACTAGTCGTTTGTTGCAGGTATTTCCGGAGGGCCATTCGAGTTGTCCACCCGGTGCACGCCGCTACGTCTAGTGCGTGGACCGGGTCTTCAATCCAGGCAGTTCGTGATCGTCTCTTCGGATTGACCCACTTGATTGCCAAACGGATTGCCAATTCGTCCTCTGCGGTAGACGGTGACCGGACAACTGCCCCCTGCCCCATAGGGCGCTCATGCAACACCTCGGGTCCTAATGACGGATCGTTTCACTTTGTCGCAAATGGTAGAACCCACAGATGGATGATTTTGAAGTTCTCTGGCTGAACGAGACCGAGCAGATCTCCCAGGCCGTGGGCGTCACCGCCCGTTCATTGCGCGACGGTCCCGACACGATGGCTATCTCTGACGACCCCCTCGTCCGCCTCGAGATGCTCTATGCCACCTTCGGGGGCACTCGTGAAGGAGCACTGGTCGCAGGGGTCCGACGGGGAGGGTGCGTACTTGGCGCAGCGATGGCGGTAGGGCCGGGCCATTGTGTGGGATCAAGGCTGCCACCCGAGGTCAGGACGTTGGAGGCTCCCCCGAGCGATGCGACGGACGCTGCCCGGTTTCTCCATCTTGGTTCGGTTCTCGCCGACCACGATCTGGATGAACCCCACTGGCATGTGGGTCCTGTCGGAGTGGAGCCGAACTTCCAGTCGATGGGGATGGGACGAGCGGCGATGCGGTTGCTGTGTGCTGATTTCGATGAGCACCGCAGGGTCTCATGGTTGGAGACCGCCAAACCCGAGAATGTGCGCTTCTACATCAACCTGGGATTCGAGGTCGTTGAAGAATCACCAATGCTGACGGCACATTTGTGGTTCATGCGCCGAGACCCTCAGTAGGTCAGGACTTGGAGTCGAAGTCCCATCGCGGCGTGGCGCCGACTGCCCTCGCACGCCGGGACGGCGCGCCATGGTGCAGAGCATTTGCGGAGCTCATCGGCGGAGTCGACTTCACTCCCTAACTCCAAAGGGGATCGAGGTCCACGAGCACCGGCTGAGCGCCAACAGCTTGGACATCCAGCCGAGGGGGCTTCTCGTCGGTGATGTCCAGACGCGCTTGCACCTCATCGGTCATGAATCGGCTCAGGGGCGCGAAGCTGTGCCGATCGTCCTGAGCGAACCGATGGTGCGGCATACGCAAGGGTGCGTAGAGGTGGAGCTCATCTCGAGCTCTCGTAACGGCGACGTAGAACAGCCGCTGTTCCTCTTCGAGACCTTCTGGTGTGCTCAGCGCCATGTCGATGGGGATCGCGCCGTCAACGACATGGGGGATGTGGACAACGGGCCACTCGAGGCCTTTGGCGGAATGGATGGTCGAGATCACCAGATAGTCCTCATCGAGATGCGGCGGCCCGGCCAGATCGCCGCTTGAAACGGGTGGGTCCAAAGTGAGATCGGCTAACCACGCCGCGAGGTCGTCGACCATCGACGCCGTGTCGACGAGCCGATCGAGGTCACGCAGTCGCGCGTCTGCGTCGTCGTATCGGTCTTCGAGCAACGGTCTGATGGTCCGGAGCACCGATGCAGCCCTACGGCCCGGAGCCTCCTCACTCCTCGCCTGGAGGAGGCCCGAGAGCGAAGCCGAGAGTTCGGTTCGCGTATTCGCTGGCGCCTCGGCAACGAGCTCCGCCCAACGCGACAGTGCGTCGGTCTCGGACGGTCGGACTGCGTCGAGCAGTGCCTTCGCCCGCGTCGGCCCGATGTTTTGATGCAGGCGGAGGATCCGATACCAGGCGACCTCGTCGTGGGAGTTGTCGAGCAGGCGGGCGGCAGAGACGAAGTCCTTCACGTGCGCGGTTTCGAGGAATCGCAGGCCGCCATACCTGCGATAGGGGACCTTTCGGACCGCGAGCTCAATTTCGACAAGGTCGCTGTGATGACCGGCGCGCACGAGCACGGCTTGTTGGCGAAGCTGGACCCCCGACTCGTAGGCCGTAAGTATGCGCTCGACGATGGCCCGAGCTTCCGAGGAGGCGTCGTAGCAGCGGTTGAGGCTGGGCTTTGTTCCAGCACCCCGGTCGCTGCGGAGGCGGAATATCGGCTCGCCTTCCGAGCAAGGTCGGATTTCATTGGCCACATCGAGGACGCTCTGCTTCGATCGGAAATTACGTTCGAGCTGCATCGTCACAGCGTCGGGATAGCAACCGACGAGTTGCCGGAGTCGGCGAGGATCGGACCCCCGGAAGCCGTAGATGGCTTGGGCCTCGTCGCCGACCACTGTCAAGCCCTTTCCCTCTGGGGCCAGCAACCTCACGATGTCCACCTGCAGGCTGTTCAGGTCCTGGTACTCGTCCACCAGCACGTAGCGAAAGCGCTCCGCCAACTGCGGCCCCAGTTCCTCGTGGCTCATGAGGGCGCGCCAATGGAGGAGCAAGTCGTCGAAATCGAGAAGGCCGGATCGGCGCTTGCGGGCGGTGAAGTCTCGGAAGAGTTCGCTGATGACCCCCAGGTGGGGCTCACACCAGGGGTACTCCAAGGGGACCAGCTCGCGCAGAGGGCGTTCGGTGTTGATGCATCGGGAGTAGATGTCGACGAGCGTGGAAGCCCGCGGGAACCTGACCGAAGTCCCGGTCAAGGCGTGATCACTCCGGAGCAGGTCCATCAGATCGCCGGCCCCGGCCGGGTCCAAGAGGCCGAATCCCGGCGGCAGGTTGAGCACCTCGGCGTAGCTGGCCACATGCCGATGGGCGACGGCGTGGAAGGTGCCGCCCTGGGGCCGTTCGCCTCCGCGCAGACCCACCAGATCACGAGCCCGCGCCAGCATCTCGTCGGCCGCCCGCCGGGTGAAGGTGAGGAGAAGGATCCGATCCGGTGCGACTCCCCGGTCAAGGAGACACGCCACACGCGACGTCAGTGCCCGGGTCTTGCCCGTGCCCGCCCCTGCCACGACCACGAGTGGCGTTTCACCATGGGTCGCGACCGACAGTTGGGCTTCGTCGAGTCCCTCGTCCCAGGCCAACTGAGAAGCGAACATATGTTCGTATACTAACCATCCCTGTTCGTGTGAGCCCGAGCGAGGAACTCAAGGCCTCTGGCTGGCGTGGCGGATTAGGTCAAAGGATCTAAAGCGTCCGGTTCAGTCGGTCATCGGCCGGCGGTCACCACACCGGCCCGAGACCAGCGAACTCTGGCCAACGTTCGGAGACCACTTCCGTCATCGCAAATAAGGACCGGTGGATCTATGCACACACTTGCACTGGCAGTGCGGAGCAATCCCGGCATCTCGATCTGGACCTCTCGGGGGCGACTCGAGAGGGCGCAGGGGAGGGAACGGCGCTTCCAGGCCGGCCCGAGGGGCCGGCCAATTCCATTGTGTCCACTGACACAACTCCGAGCCGTCAAGGTCCGGCGCCCGACATGTCGAGCACCTCGGCTCCGCCGACCTTGACTGCTCTGGCACCTCACGGTTCCGACTTTGACGCCCGCGCTTTGCGACGCCCTGACCTGGGGTGTGGACACTTCTGTGGACACTCTTGTGGACATCAATGCGTGCGGATCATCATCGCTCGCAGGCGGGCTGAGTGATCGCGTCGACGCCCGCGAGAGCGTTGAGAGCAGCCTTGGGAACGAGACGCCGCCGGCCCAAGCGGATGACCGGGAGCTCGCCGCGGGCTACCAGCTCGTAGGCGAAGGCTCGCGAGATGCCGAGTAGGGCCGCTGCCTCGGCCACGGAGTAGACGAGGCGTTCTGTGCCGGCTGGCGTGGCCGCGCCGATCGTGGTGTCCATGATTGCCTCCTTGGTCGGAGGAACTTCCTCCCTACCTATAAGTGGGCAACGAGCACCCCCAAACCGGACACCACCAGCTCAGAGACACCGAAATAGAGCCACTGCTACCCGCCTGCGCACCACTTTTCGACAGCCAGCCGCCCTAGAGGGCGTGAAGATACCCAGGACGAAGCACTTTGACCGGGTCAAGATCTCGACTCGGACACGATCCACGAGGCGCCACTGACGACGAGATCTCAGCAGGTCTCGAGACGCTCCGAGAGCCCGGTTTTGTCACAAGTTTTCTCTACTTCTTCAAGCCGCCCTTCCCCTCGGACGGCGGCTGCGCCGCCGCCTCGGCCGGGCGGTCGGGCCTCTTGGCCCTGGCTTCTCGTCCCCTTCCTTGAACTCGGTCGTCCGGGGAGTTTGGACGGTCGGCCGAGATGCCGGCCGATGCTGCCCGGCAAGCGAACACCGGTCCCCGCAGCCGAGGCTTACGGACGGCGAATAGAATATCGTTGTTAGATATACCCTGAGCAGATGTTGAGAGAGCCATCTAATTCGGCGTTGGGGTTCACCCTTGTCGGCATCTTTGAGACCGTGGCCGATGCGGTGCCTAGTCGCATAGCGGTCATTCAGGGAGAAAGGCGACTGACCTACGCCGATCTCGCTCTGCGGGCCCGGAGATTGGCCTCGTTCCTTCATAGTCAAGGGGCTGGAGCGTTCTCCGAACGTACCGATCTGGCAGGTCACCAGAGCGGTCAAGACCACCTGGCGATCATGCTCTACAACGGACCCGAGTACATCGAAGGAATGCTGGGAGCCTACGGGGCGCGCGTCGCACCGATGAACGTCAACTACCGCTATGTCGGGGACGAGCTGCGCTACCTCATCAGGGATGCCAATCCAAGGGCCCTCCTGTATCACGCGACCTTCGCTCCAGTACTCGAACCTGTACTGGGTGACATGGACTCCAAGCCATTGTTGATTCAGGTCCAAGACGCCTCAGGTAACCCCTTGCTCCCTGGCGCCATTGCCTACGAAGAGGCGTTGGAAGTCTCGGACCCATCGGGTCCTCCTGTGTCCCCGCATCCAGACGACCTGTACATCCTCTACACCGGTGGCACGACAGGGATGCCAAAGGGCGTCCTGTGGCGGCAGCACGACATCTTCATGGGAGCCATGGGTGGGCAGGTCGTTGGATCCTGGGAGCAGATGCGGGACTATGACCAGATTCGACAGGCGGCGATTGGTGACCCAGGCATGTCAGTTGTTGTGCTTCCCCCACTCATGCATGGCGGGGCTCAATGGGGGGCCTTTCACCTCTTTCGAGATGGCAACACCATCGTCATGCCTGAAGACACCCGACGAATGGATCCGGCCGAAGTCTGGCGCACACTCGAAAACGAGCAAGCCGTGACCATCTCCGTGATCGGAGACGCGATGGTGCGGCCGCTGCTCGATGAGCTGAATAGGGCTGACTACGACACGTCCTCATTGATGGTCATCGCCAACGGGGGTGCGCCACTCACCCCAGGGGCTCGCCGTGACCTCCTCGAGCGATTTCCCGGACTCATCATCACCGACACCGTGGGATCGTCCGAGACCGGAGCGCAGATGAACCAAGCAAGCAGTCAGTCTGAAGGTGCAACGACCTTCACCCCGGGGCCGGGGACAGTCGTTCTTTCTGAGGACCGGTCTCGTGTCCTGGATCCGGGGCATGACGGAGCCGGGTGGCTTGGCCAAACCGGCTGGGTGCCATTGGGCTACTTGGGGGACGAGGAGAAGACGGAGCGTACATTTCCCGTGGTCGACGGTGTCCGCTTCGCTATTCCTGGTGACAGAGCTCGCCAGTTGTCTGACGGCCGGATCGAGCTACTCGGTCGTGACTCCCTCAGCATCAACTCCGGAGGCGAAAAGATCTTCGTTGAGGAGGTCGAGGCCGCCATTGCAGGGCACCCCGCAGTTGCCGACGTCACCGTGGTGGGCCGGCCCTCGGAGCGTTGGGGTCAGGAGGTTGTTGCCATCGTTGAACTGGTTCCTGGCGCTGTCACCGGCCAGGAGGAGCTCACTGAGTTCGCGTCGCAAACCATTGCTCGCTTCAAGCTTCCCAAGAGCATCCGATTTGTCAACGAAGTTCAGCGATCGCCATCGGGCAAGGCGGACTACCGATGGGCTCTTGCCGTGGCGACCGAATGACCAACTTGAATACCGGGAGTGTCCAGGGAGGAGGTGTGCCCGGCGGGCTCTTGCGGCCCATCTCGTCTTTCCATGATTCAGCTGAGTGCTACGCAGTGTCTCCGGGTTCGCTCCATGCACGTTCTCGGGCCGAGACAACGTGCCCGCGCTCTCCCTGAACCTTCCAGTCAAGCTTTGCAACGCCCAAAGCCCGGAGGACGGAACGCTCGAGAGGCGTTCCGTCGCTCTGGTCGAGTTGAAGGGGCGCTTGAAGCATGACCGAGGTGTTCGAGATGATTCGGAGCGTGTTTGTCGCATTGACCGATGCGCTGTGCACCAGAAACGGATGTGCCCAGACGATCGTGCCTTGGCGACCGGTCAGGGGTATTGGTCTTTGCGATTGCCCAACGACATCGTCGAGCGGAAGCGGGGGGGCAAGACCTTCCGGATGGACCGCAAGGAGTCGTGCGACCGCCGGGATGGAATCGCTGAGCAAATAGGTCGGACCCTGCCGTTCGGTCACATCGCGCCAAAAGATGATCCCGAGCATTCCCTGCTCGGGACTGTCGAGAAAGTGTCGAAACCAGTCCCCGTCCTTGTGCCAGTGTGCGCCTGCGGCACCCTTGTCCTCGGGCGCCCACCAGTTCTCGGGGTCATCAGGGAAGTTGATGATGAGGTTGTCTGGCAGACCATAGAACTTGAGGTCGCGAGGAGGCCCGACTAACTCAAAGAGTGCTTCGGCTGCGGACGGCGCGACCTCTTCGAGCGGGAAGGCCGTCGTCGCAGGCAAGTTCTGCCAGCCGCGAGGCCAGGTTCGAGAGTCCGACTCATCGACGCCTATATCGGACAGGCGCCGGTCAATGACCTGTTCGCAGAATTCTGAGGACAGGGCATCCTCAACCACGCACATCCCGGTCTCAAGGAACTCCTGGGTCCACGAATTCATGTCGCGACCATCCAAATGGTCCTGCCCTTCTCCGTATCTGGTGAGCCAATCCGAAGACCGTCTTGTAACAACGTTATCTGATTAGGTATGATCGTCACGAGGAAAGGTGGCCCACGATTCCCGTCATCGACATCGACTCCCACTTTGAGCCTGCGCACGACTGGCTCGACGAGTTCCCGAAGCTCCGAGACAGACTCCCAGAGCTCTATCCCACCGATGACCCGCGCTTCGCCATGGCGACGCCCGAGATGTTTGCCTGGTTCGTCTCAGACGACCTTCTGCGGAGTGTGCCTCGGGAGAAGCGAATGCCGATGGATCGGCTCGTCACAGACGGTATGCGGATGCTCTACGACCCGCATCGGGGGCCCGACGTTGGATACCCGGGATCAAACCAACACCTCGAGCTCCAGGACACCGCCGGCCGTGTCACATGGATGAACGAGCAGGGCATCGACATCCAGAACGTGATCAGCGGTACTGCGTACACGCTTGCACGAGCGATCACCGACCCCGGGCTTGGCATGGACGCGCTCGAAGCGGTCAATACGTGGATGTCGGACCGCCTGTCGGACACGCCCGATCGGCTCATGTTGGCAACCACTGTTCGCTTCGAAGACTTGGACTGGACCATCCGGGAGCTGACCAGGATGCGCCAGCGAGGCAGCCGGACTTTTCTGCTGCCCTCCGAACCGACGGGCGAGATACCGCCGAACCACCCTGACTACGACCGCCTCTGGTCGGCCGTGACTGACCTGGGCATGATGCCGATTGTCCACGTCGGGCTCAGCCCTGCCATTTACCACCCAACTTGGGCCAACATCGACGACCCGGCCATCATCCGGGTGATCTCGGTATTGCAGCCGTCTCAGCAGGCTCAGGTGTTCCTCAACGCGATGGTCCTCGGTGGCGTGTTCGAGCGACACCCAACACTCACGGTTCTGTTTGCCGAACATGGGATCGATTGGATTACGCCCGCAACATTCCGCATGGACGCGCTGGCCCAGCCTGGCCTGAGCCCTCTCCTGATCGGCAAGTACAAGTGGCCACTCACACCAGCTGAGTACGTGCGGCGGAACATCCGCGTGACGCCGCTTCCCGTTGCTCACGAACTACCTAATCCGACCTTGGACTTCCTTCCCGACGTCCCCGTGTTCTCATCCGACTACCCACATTTCGAGGGCAGTGGTGATCCGATGGGCCACTACGACAAGGAGCTTGCTTCCGTGCCACAGGAGGCCAAGGCCGCGTTCTTAGGCGGAAACCTGGTTGAGTGTTTTCAACGCATGAGCGATCCCATCAGCGCGTGACGAGTGTGGAGGAGTAGCTGAATGGGGGCGTCTCTAGGCGACGTGCAAAGCCTGCTCGCGGGCTGGTGGTTTGACTATGACCAGGGCAACTTTGATTCGTGGTCGGACTACTTCACCCACGATGCCCACTTCTCGTGTCGGAGCGATTCCGAAGCGACCGCATTTGAGGAGTTCGTGACCGCCGACGTCAGCGGGCGTGATGCCGTAGTGGCCTGGAATGTCGAGCACCGGGAGCAGAGCCCCTACCCGTTACGGCACAACGGTACGAACATTCATCTGATCGGTACCGAAGAAGGCGACTCGAGATTTCGCTCCTACATCTTCGTGACGCAGATCGTCGGTGGTGGCGTCGCGCCTCTCGCCAGTGGAATCTGCCTTGGATCAGTTCGACACGAGGAAAATCGTTGGCGGTTATCCGAGTTGAGGCTGATGCTCGATTTCGCCGACTCACAGGTCTTCAGGTCGGCGACCCATTTCGTTTTCGACTGATCGCACCCCAATCGGTTCAGCTCGGTCGAGGGGATATAATTGACAGACTCATACAACTATCTCTAAGATCCCGTCATGTTCGTGTCCACTTCCACCGATCTTGATGAAGCCGGCCTTGGGGCGATCGAACGCTCCCTTGAGCAGCTGTTTCGTCTCAACGCCAGTAGGAAGGTGCATCAACGCCGGGCGGCTGCGGCTGGGGTCGTGATCTCCCAACCCGGATTCCAATTGCTGCGAAGGATCCAGGAAGAGGATGGGATTCAGATCGGCGAGCTGGCGCGTCTCACCGAAATGGATCCGGCGGCAACGGGCAGGCAGATCGGCCAACTCGAAGCCGAAGGCTTGGTTACCCGGAATAAGGACTCGGACGATGGCCGTGCGGTACTCGTTCGAGTGACACCGGCTGGCGCTGAGGTCAGGCGAAAGTTGAGTCTCGTCGCCGAGCGTCACATGTCGGATGTCTTATCGGATTGGTCGGACACTGATCAGAGGCGACTCGCCGATCTGCTTCCACGTCTCGTTGATGGACTGCGTCAGGTCTCCTACAGGAGTGAGCACTCCGAGAGCGATGCATCGGGGCGGGTGCGGTCCGCATGATGCCCACAGAGATTGGAATCGTCGATCTAATGATCGGGTTTCCGAAGGCTGATGCGCGTGCAAACTACGAATCTTTGCGCGCGTTGGCGAAGGACGAGGAAAGCCAGCGGATGGAATTCCCCGCTGAGTACATGTTCAAGGATGTGCCCAATCGTCTTGAAGACGAGGAGGATCCTCTCGAGGTGACATTGGCTGCCATGGACAAAAATGGAGTCGAAATCGGCTTGATTGGCCTCGGCAACGCAGCCTCAGCTGTGGCTCTGCAGCAGTACCCCGAGCGCTTTGTCGCAAGCCTCGAAGTCGACCCGAACGACATCGGGGGAGCAGTCCGGCGTATTCGAGAGGCGCACGCCGCACACGGCATCGTCGCCGTCACCACATTTCCAGCCGGATGTAATCCCCAGGTGCCCGTGAGCGACCGCCGCTACTACGCCCTTTATCAGACCTGTGTGGACCTCGACATTCCGATCGTCGTCAATGCCGGTATTGCCGGGCCCAGGGTTCCTTCGGCCTGTCAGGACGTGATGCATTTCGACCAGGTCTGCTACGACTTCCCAGACCTTCGCATCGTGATGCGCCACGGCGCCGAACCTTGGGAAGACTTGGCGGTCAAGCTGATGCTGAAATGGCCCGGCCTCTTCTACATGACGTCGGCCTTCGCGCCCAAGTACTACCCGAAGGCAATTGTGGACTACGCCAACAGCAGGGGTGCCGAAAAGATCATGTACGCGGGGTACTACCCGATGGGCCTCAGCCTCGACCGGATCTTCAGCGAGATGCCAAACGTTCCATTCCGTGACCACGTCTGGCCTCTGTTCTTACGTGAGAACGCGATGCGGGTGTTCAAGCTGGGAAAACGATCGTGACCGTTGGACGTCGGATTCCGTACGCCGGAAGTGTGCACGACCAGCGGGAGGTGGATGCGGTTGTCGCAGTGCTTGAGGCGGGTCCCCAAGCGCTTCGCATTGGCAAGAACGTGCGTGAATTTGAGTCCGAGATAGCGGCTCTGTTTGGAAAACGCCGTGGTGTCATGTGCAATTCAGGGTCATCTGCCCTGTATCTGGCGATCGAGCTACTGAATCTGGCACCGGGTGACGAGGTCATCACCTCAGCCGTGACCTTCTCCACGGACATCGCACCGCTCGTGAGAGCGGGGGTGGTACCGGCATTTGTCGACGTCGAGCTGGACACATTTAACGTCGATGTCGCCGGAATCGCGGAAATGGTCGGGCCAAAGACGAAAGCAGTGCTGATCCCCAACCTCATCGGCAACGCACCGGACTGGGACGACATCCGCGCCATAGCTGATGAGCACGGTCTGGCGGTTGTGGAGGACTCCTGCGATGCCCTCGGATCGACTCTCCGCGGAGCGCCCACCGGCGCCCGGTCCGACATCTCGGTCACCTCCTTCGCTCTGAGTCACATCATCACAGCAGCGGGGACGGGTGGAATGGTGTGCATAGACGACGATGAACTGGCCGATCGCTGCCTCTTGCTTCGCCGATGGGGTCGCCGGTCGGAAGTGCAGCTCTTCGGATCGAAGAAGGGAAGCGCGGACCGCTTCTTCTCATCATTGGATGATGGTCTCGAGTACGACAATCTGTTCATTTTCGATGAGGTCGGATGGAACTTCGAGCCGTCGGAGCTGTCAGCTGCATTTGGTCTGGTACAGCTTCAGAAGCTAGGAGACAACCTTGAAGCCCGTAAGCGCAACTTCGCTCGCTTGAGTGAGTACTTCAGCCGAAGGGCTGATGTGTTTACGCTGCCTCGAACCACTCCGGGACTAGACACCGCCTGGCACATGTTTCCCGTCTTGATACGCCCCGACTCCGGTATCCGCCGCTCGGAGTTCCAACGCCACATGGAATCCAACGGTGTTGACACTCGGATGGTGTGGACCGGAAACGCAACCAGGCAGCCGGCTTTCAACAAGGTCCCGCACAGAGTTCCATTGGGCGGGCTCCCGAACGCAGACGCAGTGATGGAACAAGGTCTCGTCCTGCCATCCAACCACGCTCTAGGCGACGACGACATCGACTACATCTGGGCCATGGCCGAGGAGTTCCTCTCATGAACGAGAAGCAAAATGCGGATCGCCTGATCCTGATCTCCGCCGACGGCCACGCCGGTGGTAACCATGACCAGTACCGCTCATATCTTGAGTCGAGGTATCTCGACGAGTTCGATGCGTGGCGTGGTCGCTACAGCAATCCATTCAAAGACTTGACCGGTGGGACTCGAAACAGGAACTGGGACGACGACCGCAGGTTGGCCGAGCTCGAAGCCGATGGGGTCGTCGCCGAAGTTCTGTTTCCCAATACCATTCCGCCCTTCTTTCCAACGGGTGCCGTTGTTGCGCGACCGCCGGAGCCCGAAGACTACGAGCTTCGGCTGGCAGGAGTCCGGGCTCACAACCGTTGGTTGGCGGATTGGTGCGCCGGACAGGCTGACAGGCGAGCAGGCATTGGGCAGATATTTCTGAACAACCTGGATGACGCCATCGCAGACGTCAGATGGTGTCATGAGCACGGCCTGCGAGGTGGCGTGCTGGTGCAGCCGGTGCCAGACGACATGAAGCACATAAAACCGCTCTATGCCCCTGACCATGATCCACTCTGGGCCGTCTGTGAGGAACTGGGCGTGGTGGTCAACACTCATTCCGGCGGCGCGGGGATGCCCGACTATGGACCCTACGAAGCAGCCGGGATCCTTTGGATCGCTGAGACGACCTTCTTCTCTCGGCGCCCGCTGACTCAGATGCTTGTGGGCGGCGTGTTCGAACGATTCCCGGAGCTCCGCTTCGTCCTCACCGAGCAGGGAGCATCCTGGATCGGGCCCCTGCTGGCCCAACTCGATTCCTATCACGGCCAAATGAAATCCGTCGGACGGATCGGCGAGCTCAAGTACGACTCCGACAGGGTCCTGCCCCTCAAGCCAAGCGAATACTTCAAGCGAAACTGCTGGGTTGGAGTGAGCTTCCCGTCGCCGGGAGAGGCTGCGTCGCGGGAAGACATTGGCGTGGATCGGTTCATGTGGGGGAGCGACTACCCACACGACGAATCCACCTATCCGCACACCCGAGAGGGGCTGCGCCGCGCCTTTCCCGGCACACCCAGGGACGAGCTCCAACAGATCCTTGGCGGCAACGCAGCGAAGGTCTACGACTTCGACATGGCTCGGCTCAACCCGCTTGCGCAAAGGGTTGGACCCACTTTCGAAGAGCTTTCCGAACCCTTCGTGGGCATCCCTGAGGGCAACCGCTCTCCGGCCTTCACGCGGGCATGACGAACTCCTCGACTGGAGCTGGACCGAATCGATTGGCTGGTCGACGAGCGCTCGTGACGGGAGCGAGTCGGGGTATCGGAGCGGCCACAGCACAGCGCCTGGCGGCCGAAGGAGCCGACGTGGCCGTGACGGCCCGGACTGCAGACAGTCACCCCACCCTTGCGGGCTCCCTGCGTGAGACGACCGACAAGTTGCGCGAATTCGGAGTCAAGGCGATTGCAGTTCTGGCGGATCTGACCGATCCGGAGGAGCGATCGACGATCGTCCCTCGGGCGGTAGAAGGTCTTGGTGGCCCAATCGACATCTTGATCAATAACGCAGCTGCGGCCATCTACCAGCCACTGATCGACTTTCCTTTGAAGCGGAGAAGGCTGATCTTCGAGGTGAATGTCCACGCTCCAATGGATCTGGCCCAGGCGGTGCTCCCCGAGATGATGAACCGAGGCGAAGGCTGGATCGTAAACGTCTCGAGTGCAACGGCGCATCTCTTGGAGCCACCGTTCCGGGCCGGTCGTTTGGGCTCAACGACTGGGATTTATGGCGCATCGAAGGCCGCTCTCAACCGACTCACAAACGCCCTGGCCGTTGAAGTCGAATCGTCCAAGATTCGTGTGAATACCGTCGAGCCCCGGTCCGCCGTCATGAGTGAAGGTGCGGAGGTACTCATTGGCGGCCCCTTGAGTCAGGACCAGGTGGAATCGATGGAGGAGATGGTCGAAGCAATCATCGCGCTCTGCGATTGCCCGCCTGAGCGGACCGGGCTGACTCATGTGAGCCTTGATCTGCTGGCAGAGCTCGCAGTTCCGGTCCACCGCCTCGACGGGACGCCTCTCGCGGGTTGAAGCTGCTAGCGGGCGACGCGCTTCTGTGGATTCGGAGGTGAAGCACCGACGCTCGTACTGAGACCAGCGTCGGTGAACATTGACTTGAATGTCTGCGCGAGCGCTTTGGGTGATGGGGTAGGCAGACCGAGTGCCTCCATGAGGCCGAGGCCGAGTTCTGCTGACCAGACGGCTGTCACCGCCGTTCTCATGTCGGTGCTGGGACTGCCATTGGGGGCCAACCGATCCTCGAGACCGCCCGCCCAGGCTGAAAGGTGGCGATCCTGAAGTCTCTGCAGCCTCTGGCGCACCTCGGCATCCGAGCGCGCTGCTGCCGCTCCTTCGAGAATCAGGGCACGGAGTTTGGCGCGGCCAGCGAAGGACAAGAGGTTGTACTCGACCAAATCGGCCGGCGACCCAGATTCGACGAGGTCCGTGGGTAAGTGCTCGAGATCTTGGTCGATACGGGCCTCAATCACCTCAACGAGGAGAACCGCCTTATTGGCGAAATTGCCGTAGATCGAACCGGTCGTCATTGACGTGGCGCGAGCGAGGTCGCGCACAGTGACCGCTCGGTATCCACGCGACGCAAAGAGCTCGATCGCAGCGTCAATCAGTCGGGACTGAGTGGCGACCGCCTTGGGCGAATCCCGGAGTGCCCCGATCGGAGTGACAGAGCCCTGAACTGACTTGCCCGAATCTTTGCGGACCGTACGTTTCCCCATTCTGAGCCCAGTTGGCAGGGACTTTCTGGGACCGTCAGTTGTCTCCAGTGCGCTCAAGTAGGTGCTGACAAATGTTGCGAGCCGGTTCGACTTTATGCGGGTCTCACCGAACGCCTCCAAGACGCCAACTCCAAGCTCAATGGACCACAGGGAGCGGACCAGTGCGTCCATGTCGATGCCACGATCCACATGTCTTACTTTTTGCCAGTCCCGGTAGTCCGCAATCCACCGATTGAGGAGATCGCCGAGCACCGGATTCAAATGATCACGCAAATCAGCGTCCGTTCGCGCTGCCGCTGCAGCTTCAACGAGCAGCGCTCGCATTGTGGCGCGCTCTGTGAGTTGAAGGAAGCTCTGATGGACGAATTGCGGGAGCGGCATGTCGGTGCGGGACCGCTCCATGTCTTCTCGAACACGTCGTTCAAGCACTTCAGCCAGAAGGTCGCCCTTGCTCCGGAAGTTTGAGTAGATGGCGCCGGTGGTGAGCCCAAGGGTGCTGGCCAGGTCACGCACCGACACCGGTGCGTAGCCTTCGGAAGCAAACTGATCGGCTGCGAGGTCCAGCAGACGTGAGCGGATGTCGTCAGCTGCTGCCTCTTGGGGAGTGCCGTTCCTCTTGGTCATGTCCCGTCCATCGTATGCAGCGCAAACACCCGCCATAGCAATCTGGCGACCTGTGGATTACTTCTGCATGCCCCCACTGACGGAAATGTCATCCCCGGTAACGTAGGAGGAGGCGTCGCTGGCCAAATACAGCACGGGGCCCACGATCTCACTTGGATCGGCAATGCGCCGCATGAGCGTCCCGGCGGCGACCATGTCCTTGAATCCGGGAGCCGTCCGCTCGCCGCCCTCCATCATCTCACTCAGAAAGGGGCCGGGGGAGAGGGCGTTCACCCGTACCTTCCACGAAGCCCATTCCTGAGCCATGCTCTTCGTCAGATTGATGAGTGCCGCCTTGGAGGCTGCGTACGCACAGATGGAGGCACCGCCCGAGTACCCCCCCATTGAGGCGATGTTGACGATGCTTCCTCCACCCTGATCTCGCATGATCGGGGCTGCGAGCTGACTGGTACGCAGAGGTCCCTCAACGTTGACTGCGAATACCTTTCGCCAGTATTCGAGCGTCATGTCCGCGGGTCCGATGCGAGCCGGATTGATGCCTGCATTGTTCACCAAGACGTCGATGCGGCCTAGCTGATCTTTCACCCCGGCTATGAGTTCGCCGACAGCGTCCCAGTCTCCGACATGGCAGGCGATGCCGATCGCCCGTGAGCCGGTGGCCTCCTGGATCTCCGCAGCAACCGTCTCGCAGGCGTCCTGTTTCCGGCTGCTTACGACGACACTGGCGCCCGATGCCGCGAGCCCTTCGGCCATGGCCCTTCCGATTCCCTTGGTGGACCCGGTCACGATCGCGACACGGCCACTCAGGTCGAAGAGTTGATCCCCTGGATTCATCGCACCATCCCTCGGCTCATGGATCTGCCCGCCCGTTCAGGTTGGCACGTCGGGATCCACCGGGGACTCGCTCGGGGGTGGAGGGAAATGGATCCGACGTGCCAGGACCTGAATTCCAGCAGGATCCTGCCAGACAGACTATAACAACGTCATTCTAGAATCCACAATGTCCAAACCCGAGTAAGGACCTGGGACGCCCGGTGAGAGGCACGTCACCAGTCCCCTTGGGGGCAAATCGAATAGGAGATGGGGGTTCACTATGAACAGAAGAATGGGCATGAGGGCGGGAACCTTGGCGTTGGTGATCACAGCCACTACTGCGGCTGGTATCTCGGTGGCTCCAGTAGCCAGCGGTGCGTCGTCGTCCGCGATCTCGACCACCAAATTCGGGACACTTCCGTCCCCTTGCGGCAAAGGACACGCAAGCGGTTCCACCGACACCGGTGTCACTAACACCTCGATCAACCTTGCATATGGCGACGACAGGGGATACTCAGGGATCCCTGGACTCGACCAAGAGGTCGGCGACGCTGTCAAAGCCATGATTGCCTGGTGCAACGCTCAGGGTGGCATCGGTGGACGCAAGATTGTCGGTGACTACTACGACGCCGCCATCACCAACGTGGGGTCCGTCATGAGCCAGGCATGCAAGAAGGATTTCATGCTGGTCGGCGAGGGGTTCGCCCTCGATGGTGCCGCGGAGCAGACGCGCCTCGGTTGCAACCTCGCAGCCGTTCCAGCTTTTACGGTGGCACCCGTGGTCGCTAATGCGTACGAGATGTACCAAGCATCGCCGAACCCGGCGGATTACAGCCCCGTCTCGAGCGCCTACGAAGCGACGAAACTCTTCGGTAAATCCAAGACTCAGAAGGCGGGGGAGTACAACACCACGCTTTCGACGCAATCTGCTTCCATGGCGAAGGCGGTGCAGGCCTACACCACGGCCGGATGGAAGTTCGTGCCCAACTGTCAGTTCCAGGTGAACTACAGCGGAGAATCCAACTACACGCCGTTCGTCCAGAAGCTGCAGAGCTGCGGCGTTCAAACTGTCTACACCGACGTCGCCCCAGGTCCAGTCCTCTACGGCGCCCTCGAGGCGGAGAACCAGATCGGCTACAACCCGATCTGGGTGGAAGATTCAGCCTCCTACACGACTGCATTCGCTCAGTGGAACACCGAGGGCTTGGGGAATAACACCTACGTTCGCCTGTCTTATGAACCGCTCGAGGCGGCGAAGGTCGTACCCGCGGTCGCCCAGTACCTCGCGATTGTGAAGAAGTCCGGGGGATTGACATCGCAGCTCGGAGAGCAGGCAACCTCCTCCTTCCTGTTGTGGGCCACTGAGGCCAAGGCATGTGGTTCGACGCTCACCCGGCAGTGCCTGATCAATCACCTGGCCAAGGTGACGAGCTGGACGGGCGGTGGACTGAATGCCTCAGGCAACCCCTCCAAGAATCTCCCACCAAACTGCGGGCTCTTGATGAAACTCGACGGCACGAAATGGGTGCAGGCGTACCCGAAGCAGCTCGGCACCTTTGATTGCTCGTCGAAGTACATCGTGAAGAACACGGGCTCAGTCATCGGCACTCCACTCAACGCCCAGCGCTACGCGACCCAGTACGCGACCTCCTCGGTCATCAAGCCTCAGGGATGAGCGCGTCTGGTCGTCTAGCGACTCGAAAAATCAGGTGGTAATCGAACCGCCATTGACCTGAATCGTTTGCGCGGTGACCCATGCAGCTTCGTCCGATGCCAGCCATACGCACGCGGCGGCCACATCTTCCGGAGTGCCGGTACGACCGACAGGAATCGATCGGGCCAACCGCGCTGTCATTTGTGGATCGGGGTTCTCCATCAGGCCGATGGCGAGAGAGTTCGCCGTCACGCCCGCTCTGGCCACCTCGAGCGCGAGACTTCGGGTAAAGGCGATAGCTCCACCCTTGCCGGCGCTGTACGGCGCCACTCCGATGTTGACTCCAGCCGTCGCAGCCCCCGATGAAATCGTCACGACTCGTCCTCGCCCTCGAGCGCACATACCAGGTACCACGGCATGGCAGCAATGCAGGACGCCGTACAAGTTGACGCGGATAGGAGACTCCCATGCTTCGGGGTCCATCTCAACGAAAGGCCGCGGTTGCATACGTTCGGAGCCCGCGTTGCCGGCGTTGTTTACGAGAATGTCGATGGGCTCAGTTGTGGCGAGTGCTGTGAGAACCGAGCCGAGGTTGGAGACATCGAAAAGAACGGTACGTGCCGTGCCACCAGACAGCTTGATCTGGTGAACGACCTCATCAGCTCGCTCTTGGACAATGTCGTTCACCAATACGTGGGCTCCCTGTCGGGACAGAGCGCGTGCAATTCCGGCACCAACGTTCTGACCGGCTCCCGTCACGAGGGCGACTCTTTCCGAAAGGTCGTACATCTTCTCGGTCATGAGGCTGGTCTAGCCGACCGTTCGTTGAAGGGCCTCTCTCGGTCCGGAGCAGGCTCTCGAGGAAGGCCGAGGACCCGCTCGGCGAGAATGTTTCGCTGGATCTGATCGGTCCCACCTCCGATGCGGATGGACCACTGCGACAAGAAATGCTGCTGCGAAAATCCGCCGTCGGGAGCTATCGAGGCGTCCAGCCCACCTGCAGGTCCCTCCAGGTTCAAAAGGAGATCGGTCGTCGCAGCAATGTGCTGGGAGAAGGCGAGCTTCATGACTGAACTCTCCGGTCCCGGGGTCCTACCCTGGCTGATGGCCGTCTGCACCCGATAGCCCATGTAGCGCAAGATCTCGAACCGCGTGAAGGCAGACGCCACGTCCTGACGGAACCGGAGGGCACGCCTCGCATCGGATTGCGAAACGATCCTTCTGAGATCGTCAAAACGAAGGCCCTCGCCACTGCCGATGGCCACGCGCTCGCTCTGCAGTGTCGTCTGAGCAACACGCCAGCCGCCATCGACATCGCCGATGACTCTGATGCTGGGGATGCGAACGTCAGTCAGGAAGACCTCGTTGAAGTGCGCCACGCCGTCAATTTGGTGAAGGGGTCGCACTTCGATTCCCGGCGTCGACATATCGAGCAAGAAGTAGGTGATGCCTCGGTGTTTTGGCGCCGCCGGATTGGTGCGCGCCAGCAAGATCGCCCACTGGCTGTGCTGCGCGAGTGATGTCCACACCTTCTGGCCGTTGACGACCCAGTCGTCGCCGTCGCGCTCAGCCTTGCAGGTCAGGCCGGCCAAATCCGAACCGGCACCGGGCTCGCTGAAAAGCTGACACCAGAGTTCGTCGCCTCGCAGCATTGGGCCAAGGTGACGTGACTTCTGGTCGTCGTTTCCCCAAGTCATCAGGGTTGGTCCGACCATCGCCAACCCAACGGTCAACGCGCCGGTGGAGACTTCGAATTTCGACTGCTCCTGATTGAATATCATCTGCTGCATCGATGTTCCACCACGCCCGCCGTACTCGGAGGGCCAGGTGATACCTGCCCAGCCGGCATCAGCAAGCACCGCCTGCCATCGCCGGCAGGCCGCAACGTGCTCCTCCTGCGCCTCTGGTGACGGATCTCTCCATCTACTCCGAACCGCAAGCGAGTCACTGGATCGAGCAGTCGCGTGTGCCTCAAGCCATGAACGGGCCTCGGCGCGAAATGCCTGTTCCTCGGGTGTGTCGTCGAAGTCCATCAGCCATGTTCTCCACGGTCATCGCCCTGTAGTTGCGGGCGGGCAAAATCACCCAAGACCCGCTCGAGCGCCCCGGCAAGATCACGCAACTCATCGCTCTGCCAAGCAGAGAATGTTTCAGCAATGATGTCGTCTGTTGCGCTTCGGTATCGCTGGTACGCGGAGAGCCCCTGCTCTGAAAGGCTGACGCGTGCAACCCTTCCGTCATCCGCGTCCGGTTGACGCTTCGCATAGCCATCGTCGACCAATCGATTGAGCTCTCGGCTCACCAGCGGAGTCTCAAGGTGGGAATAGCGGGCAATTTCCCCGACGCGGAGCTCGCCGTTCCTGGCCAGTACCGCCATGATTGCGATGCCCGGTCTCGAGACGGTGATCCCAGATCGTTTTTCTCGAACCTTGGCTGCGTCTTTTCCACTCCCGATCTGGCCGATCCTGGTGATTGCTTGTTCGATCCGTCTGAGGTCTTCTCGGCGGCGCTTACTGGGAGAGATCGCAGCCTGACGGCGAGATGACTGCGGGACGCGAGTCTGCAGTGGCATATCTCGATCTTAACGGATAACCTTAACTAAGTTATATAACTCAGTTAATGAAATGGCGATCGGGGAGTGCCGTGGCCACCATCGAGATTGAGCATCCTGCGGAAGCTGTCACTCGGATCGTCCTTTCCCGGCCCGAGCGACTCAACGCCATCAATTTCGAACTGGTGGGTGACCTCCACACGGCGCTCGACGAGATCGCTCTCGATAACGCCTGCAAAGTGGTGATTCTCACGGGTCGGGGTCGCGCCTTCTGCAGCGGCTTGGACCTCAAGGACTGGGGCCCTCTGCCCGCCATCGGCGAACATCCCCATCGCACTGCGGGCTCCACGGGTCAGTCGTTCATGTCGTCCCTCATGGCGCATTTGAAGGCAACGCCGCAGATCGTCATCGCTTCGGTGAATGGAATCGCCTACGGAGGAGGGCTCGCGTTGAGCTTGGCGGGCGACCTCCGATTCGGATCGCGTTCGTCCTCCTATTGTTCGGCCTTCATTCGCACTGGACTGACTGGCACCGACATGGGTGTCAGCTACTTCCTTCCACGCCTGGTCGGGGCGTCGCGAGCTTTCGACCTGATGGTCACTGGTCGAGCTGTAGACGCCACGGAGGCTCATGACTTAGGAATCTTGTCCAGGGTCTTCGAAGACGAGCAGCTGGAAGAGCAAACCTTGGAAACGGCCAAGGTCATCGCTGGCTACACCTCTGTCGGCCTCCGGATGACCAAGGAGGCCATGTGGGCGAACCTCGACGCCACGGACCTCATGAGTTGCCTGGCGTTGGAGAACAGGAATCAGGACCTCGCTGGTCAAAGCGAAGAGGTCCGGACCTACATGGGGCGATACCGCAACACCCTCGGGTCTAAGGCATCATCGTCATGACCGAGCCGGTGACCCCGGACCGTCCTGGAGGATCTCAGTTGAAGCGATCAAGAGCGAAGGCGTCCGACGGCGTGCGAGCCGGCGGTAACTCGCCGCTCCCCGCAACGGCCCGCTGACCGGCTGAACAGGGATTTCATGCATCTATTGACAGTCTCCTGGCTAGTAGCTAAACAACGTTATTCGATTTTGAATCGCTTCAGTTCAATCGGACGAGCCGTGCAGGCCGGGCCCCAGGGGGGGACCTCGTGCGAGGTGCGGGTCCGGGTTCGGTAGGGCAATGACAGGTTCCGACAGAGTGCCGAACGGGGAGAATGCCGTTGCCTGGCCGCGCCGTGCACTGAGTCCGTCACGCACACCGGGGGGCGCGTGGATCCGGTGAGCCCAAATGGCCAGGCACCTGGGCGATCAGCGGTCGACGGAGTGGTTGAGGGCGGTGACAGCGGAACCATCGCCGCCGCGGTCCTCGAGATGGATGAGCGACGCCGGACGGAGGAGCCAAACATCGAGCCGGTGATTTTCGCCGACGATCTCCTTCCGGGAGTCACTGCGGAATCGATGACCCTTCGCCAGGGCCTCCAAGTCGGAGGCAGCGCGACCCTGATCGTCCTGGTGTTGCTCTCTTCGTTAGATCAGCTATCCAGCTCCGGGCTGAGCGTCCTCGCCCCCAACATCCGAGACACCCTCCACGTGAGCAATGGAGCGATCGTCTTCATCGCTTCGTCAGCCGGCGGGTTCTTGGTTCTTGGAGCCCTACCAATGGGCTGGCTTGCCGACAGATACCGCCGCGCCCCGATCATTGCGTGGGCGAGCTTGGTATTCGGCGCGATGTTGGCCGTCACCGGACTTGCGGTAAATGCGTTCATGCTCTTCTGGACGCAACTCGGGGTCGGAGTATCAAAGGCCAACACCATCTCAGTGCAATGGTCTCTCATCGCCGACCAGTACCCCATCGGGGTCCGGGGGCGCATCAGTGCTGCGTTGAATTTCGGCACACAATCGGCGAGTGCTCTAAGCCCACTCCTGATGGCGGGGATCGCCACGCTGGCCGGTGGTGCAGCAGGCTGGCGGTGGTCCTTCATCGCACTGTCCGTACCCGTCGTCATCGTTGCCTTGTTCGCGTTCAGGCTTCCCGAACCCGTTCGGGGTCAGTTCGAGAAATCGAGCGTTCTCGGGACAGTGATCGACGACGACGATCCGGCTCCCATCTCAATCGAGGCCGCGTTCGCTCGGATTCGGCGAGTCAGGACTTTGATGTTGGCGATCATCGGTTTCGCTGCGTTGGGATTCTGTCTCTTCACGGGCCCCGTGCTCGCCAACCTGTTTCTCCAGCAGCATTACCACCTCGACACCTTCTACCGAGGCCTTGTAGCCACGATCGGAGCCTCGTGTGCACTTCTGATCTTGCCGACAGCCGGCCGGCGCTACGACAAGCTCTATCGGAGCGATCCATCCAAGGCTGTCGCGATGTTGGGGCTGGCGATCATCCCCGCCGCCGTTCTCACCCCGATTCAATATTTCATGCCGAACTGGGAGCTCTACACACTTGTCGGCGTCCCACAGGTTGTGCTCTTTGCTGCGGCTTTCACGATGTGCGGACCGGTGTTTCAGTCCGTCCTCCCATACCGGCTGCGTGGGCTAGGAAGTGCCCTAGGGGCCATTTACATCTTCTTCATCGGAGCAACGGGCGGCGCTTTGATTGCAGCTTTCTTGATCAATCAGTTCAATGCCCGCGTTGCTGTGATTGCGATCACGGTGCCGGCAACGCTCCTTGGAGGGTTGTTCATCATCCGCAGTTCGCGCTCGATCCGCCAAGATCTCTCACTGGTCGTCGCCGAACTCCAGGAGGAGATGGCTGAGCACGAGCGTCAGGCTCAGGAACCGGGCCGGATCCCGGTCTTGCAAGTGAACAACATTGACTTTTCCTACGGAAATGTCCAAGTCCTCCACGATGTCGGTTTTGAGGTCCATCGCGGTGAGGTGCTCGCGCTCCTCGGAACCAACGGAGCAGGAAAGTCGTCCATCCTGCGGGTGATCGCTGGACTTGGCACCGCTTCGCGTGGCGTGGTTCGTCTGAACGGTCGAACGATCACATATGTCTCGCCGGAAAATCGGGCGAAGCTCGGAATCCACATGCTCCCTGGCGGGAAGTCGGTCTTTCCCTCCATGACGGTGGCTCAGAACCTCGAGATGGGCGCCTATATGTACAGGAAGGATCCGGCGGAGAGGCAACGTCGAACTGACCGAGTACTCGAGTTGTTCCCGGGCCTGGCAGCAAAGCTCTCCGACCGGGCGGATTCCCTATCAGGCGGGCAGCAGCAAATGCTTGGACTCGCTCGGGCCCTGCTTCATGATCCAGAGATCCTGCTCATTGATGAGCTGTCCCTTGGACTCGCACCGGTAATCGTCCAAGAACTACTTGGGATTTTGGAGCGGCTGAGTGACGAGGGACTCACGATTGTCATCGTCGAGCAGTCGATTGACATCGCCCTGTCCATCGCTGATCGGGCCGTCTTCATGGAAAAAGGCGAGGTTCGCTTCGAAGGTCAGGCCGAGGACTTGAGAAATCGCGACGATCTGCTCCGCGCGGTGTTCCTGGGCACGGGCGGCGGCTGAGGCGTGGGCGTCGTGACGCAGGTTGGGTTCAACGGAGTCGTGTCGGGCCTCATTGTGGGGCTGCTCGCCATGGGCATCGTACTGGTGTACCGGGCCACTCGAGTCCTGAATTTCGCCGTCGGAAACATCGGACTCATCGGCGCGACCCTGCTTTCGGTTCTCGTGGTGCGCTATCACGTGCCTTTCTGGGTTGCTGCGCCAATTGCCTTGATCGTCGGGACGCTCTTCGCGGTCCTCGTTGAGGTGGCCGTGATCCGGCGCCTGTTCAATTCCCCTCGTGTGATCGTCCTTGTCGCCACAATCGGTATTGCTGAGCTCGCTCTTGCTGTTGCCTCGGCATTCCCCAGTACCGGCTCGACGTACACGGGATATCCCGTCGCGATCTCTGGCACCTGGACGTTGGCAGGCATTCAAGTCACCGGGGCCCAACTCTCGACCCTGGTCGTAGTGCCAATCTTCGGAATCGCCTTGGCCTGGTTTCTCAACCGGACAACGGTCGGTAAGACGGTGCAAGCCTCTTCGGATAACCCCGACCTTGCTCGGCTCTCGGCAATCAGTCCCAAGCAGGTATCGACCCTTGTCTGGGCGATCGCCGGTCTGGTGGGCACCGTTGCTCTGATTCTCGTGGCCGGTCAGGGCCTCTCCGCATCTCAGATCGCCCAACTTGGCCCCGACACTCTGGCTCAGGCCCTCGTGGCCGCGGTGATCGCTGGACTGCGATCGTTCCCTAGGGCTCTGGTGGCCGGAGTAGCCATTGGGATTCTCAGTTCCATCCTCAATTACAACTTCATCAATCAGCCGGGTTTGATCGACCTCTTCCTATTCGTTGCCGTACTGATCGCAGTCTGGTTCCAGAGTCGCAATGCCGATCCCGATCCACAGACGTATCCGACTGCACCGAAGGGAAGGGCCGTTCCTGAATACCTGAAGCGGGTGTGGTGGTTGCGCTACGTGGACAAGTTCGCCTACGCGCTCATCGGTTTGGTCGCGCTGGTGATGCCGCTCATCATCACGGCGCCTTCCCGAAATCTCCTGTACGCCACCATCCTGGCGTATGCAATCTGCGCCACCTCCTTAACCGTCCTCACTGGATGGTCTGGCCTCTTGTCGTTGGGACAGATGGCGTTCGCTGGCCTCGGAGCCCTCATCGCTGCTGCCCTGACTACCGGTTTGCACATGGACATAGGGTTCTCGGGAACTTTTTCCTTTCACCTCTCGCTGCATCCATTGCCATTCGCCGTCGCCATCATCATTGCCACCGTCTGCATGGCCATTTTTGCAGCGATCATCGGGCTCAGCGCACTGCGGGTGCGAGGCATGCTTTTGGCTGTCTCGACGTTCGCTCTAGCTATCGCGGCAGAGAACTTCTTCTACAACATGCCGTTCATATCGAACGGGCAATCCGGCTCTGTGCCATTTGTCAGGGGGAACATCTTCGGGCTCAATCTGACGTCGCAACGCACCTACTACTACGTGGTTCTTGTAATACTCGCAATCGTTCTGTTCACCTTGAACCGCCTCCGCAAGTCTGGAATCGGTCGAGCGATGATCGGTGTACGCGACAACCCCGACGTCGCCGCGAGCTACACAGTTTCCCCTCGTGGCGTGCGGCTCAAGGCCTTTGCCCTGGCAGGTGCTCTAGCCGGGCTGGGCGGGGCGCTCTTGGCGGGCTCCATTCAGTCAGTGCCGTACGGGCAGGAGTTCTTCCTAGTCAATGACTCTCTTGTGCTCGTGTCCATCGTTGTCATAGGTGGTCTCGGGTCTACCGGTGGCGCCATCATCGGGGCCCTGTGGGTCATCGGACTCCCTGCTTTCTTTCCGAACAACGACCTCGTCCCACTTCTGACCTCGAGCATTGGCCTGCTCGTGATCCTTCTGTACTTCCCTGGTGGGTTTGCCCAGATCGGTGCAGCTATCCGGAATGCACTGATCGCCCTCGCTGAGAAGAGGATCGGACCACCGCCATCGAAGCACGCGTCTGGCACACCGCAGTTCATACGACAGCACCGCGCTGGCGTTGCCTCTGCCCGAGCTGCGGACGACCTGGTCTTACCGCTGCGAGCAGAAGGCCTGAGCGTACAGTTCGGAGGAAATCGTGCATTGCACGAGGCTTGCGTAGAGGTCCGTTCTGGCGAGGTCGTCGCATTGATAGGTGCAAACGGCGCTGGCAAGTCGACACTTATCAATGCGGTCGGTGGATTCGTCGGGGCGAGCGGAACCGTTGAACTCTTTGGTCAGGACGTATCCCATGCAAGCGTGGTTCATCGTGCCAGCGCGGGGCTCGGCCGTACCTTCCAGGGAGCAGGTTTGTTCCCTGAACTCACCGTCCGAGAAACGGTGCAATTGGCGCTCGAGGCCAGAGGTCGGACCGGGCTTGTCAGTGTCGCGCTTTGCCTGCCTTCCGGGTATCGCAACGAACGCAAACATCATGGAGACGCTTCTGAACTCATCGATTTTCTTGGTCTGGGCCGATACGCAGACCGCTACATCGCCGAGCTATCGACCGGCACACGGAGAATCGTCGAGTTGGCTGGGCTGCTCGCCATGGGCGCTCGAATGCTGTGTCTGGACGAGCCCACAGCAGGAGTCGCGCAGCGCGAGGCAGAGGCGTTTGGTCCGCTCATCCTCGATCTTCGCAGGGAGCTCGATGCATCCATTCTCATCGTCGAACACGACATGTCCCTTCTTATGGCAATCAGCGATCGCGTCTACTGCCTGGAGACAGGGAGTGTCATTGCGGATGGCACTCCCGACGAAATCCGCAATGACCCCGCTGTCATCGCCAGTTACTTAGGAACGGACGAACGGGTGCTGAGATCGAAGCAGGTTGAAAAGCAACGAGAAATCCAACAAGCGAGGAGCACATGTTGAAGAGAAGATGGTTTGTCGTAGGTGTCGCGTCCGCTTGGGCCATGACGCTCGTCGGTGGCGCTCTAGCAGCGGCGCCCAGTTCGGCGAGTGAATCGGTTTCCGGTTCGACGCAGGGGGTCACGGGCAGCACGATCACGATCGGCATTCCATACGTGGATCTCGCCGCGGTGGCTCAGTTCACGAGCGGACTGAATCAAGGGAGCTACCCCGGAGCATATGGAGCGTTGATCAAATCGATCAACGCCAGCGGGGGAATCAATGGCCGCAAAATCAAGGCGGACTACGTTGCCGTCAACCCGATTGGCTCCGACAGCTCATCCGCAGCATGCACGCAACTGACGGAGGACGACCAGGTGTTCGCCGTGGTCGGGTTCCTCCAGAACAACGATTCGGTCTGCTATACGAATCTGCATCAGACCCCGATCATTGGCGGGACCATGACGACGCAGCTTCTGGCTGGAGCGAAGGCGGCCTGGTTCGATACCACCCCAATCGACAATGTGCTTGAACCGGCAACCATCAACGCAGCCGCCAAGGCTGGTGCCTTCAAGGGGAAGAAAGTAGCCGTAATAAGTCTCTCCAACGAGCCATCTGGACTCACGAACTCGGTGTTGACCGCGCTCAAGAAAAACGGTGTGAAGCCGGTGGCAACTGCCACGGTTACAGCAAACACGAGCGATCCAGAGGCCTCGCTCCAGCAGATCAGTGGCGTAGTGGCACTCAAGTTCAAGTCAGCGGGGGCGAATATCGTCGTTCCCGTTGGCCAGGCAGCACAGACGTGGGGTAACGCCACCGCCAGTGGTAGCTACCACCCACAGATAGTCGCACCGAGCTACAACGACCTGAGCTCCTACACCGGAACCGGTACTCCTGACCCGGCCGTCATTGCGAACGCGGTCACTGCCTATCTCCAGCCCCTGTCGGTAGGTACGAAGCCGGTGGGCTGGACGGACCCGGCGCTTCAGCGCTGCGTCAACACGGTCAAATCTGCAGGGCAGAGTGTGACCAGCCCCATGGCGTCTCTGCATTCCTCCAACCAGACGTTCGTGGCGGTTGTACAGGCTTGTCAGAATCTGGCGCTCTTCCAGGCCATCGTGAAGAAGGCCGGAAAGAACCTCACCACCGCCTCTTTCCAGAAGGCGGGAAACACATTGGGTGCTGTGCACATTCCTGGGCTTGGTAACGGGACATATTCCAAGGCCGCCCCGGCCGGATCATTTCCCCTGTATCTCTACAAGTGGTCTCAGTCACAAGGGGCCTTCCTGCCGTCGTCGACCGCCTACGGGCAGTCAGGGTGAGTGGGGCGACACTCGGCGGGTCGGGAACGCGCGACGTTGGCCGTCCGACGAAGCTCCGAATTGAGCACGGCCCCCGGTCGTTGGGTGTAGGAAACCCAGCGCCACGATTGTCCTGGTGGCTTCCGTCCGGTGTGGAGAATCAGCGACGCTACGAGGTGGAGACTTCTGTCGATGGCCAGACGCGCTCGACCGGGCAGGTTGAATCCGACCAATCGGTACTGGTCCCCTGGCCCCTAGGGCCCTTGGGGTCTCGGAGCCGCTGCAGCTGGCGCGTTCGGGTGGAAGGCGACAATGGCTGGACCGATTGGTCTGAGCCGGATGTCTTCGAAATGGGACTGCTGGACTCTGGCGACTGGGCCGGCCACTTCATCGGGCTGCGCGACGATGAGACGGTTTCGCTTCCGAGGGGGCAGCGACCCGCTCTCTATGCGCGACGAGAATTTGTGGTGGGCCGTCGTCCCGATCTCGGGCGTCTCTATGCCACCGCCCACGGGGTGTACGAGTTGTTTCTCGATGGACAGAGGGTCGGGGACCTCGAGCTCACCCCAGGATTCACCTCCTACCACTCGCACCTGGAGTACCAGACTTACGACATCACCGAGTATCTCGAGCCCGGTGATCACACGCTCGTGGCCGTCGTCTCAGACGGATGGTGGAGAGGTGCCGTCGGGTTCACTCATCAAGACTTCTGTTTCGGAAAGTCGCTTGCTCTTCTCGTCCAACTTGAATTTGAGCTGGGCGGAGGCGAAATAACGCGCATCGGCACCGACCGGTCGTGGGAGCTGTCGACGGAAGGGCCCATTACGGCGGCCGACCTCATGGAGGGAGAGAGGGTAGATCTCAGCGTGCCGTTCCCTCCTGCATCAGGCTGGGTAACCGCAGACGTTGTGGCCGAGCCAGACGCTCGTCTGACCGTTTCGCCCTCCCCGCCGACACGGAGGATCGCCCGTTTCCGTCCCGTGTCCATTGCCCGACTCGATTCTGAACGGCAAGTCGTCGACTTCGGTTCGAACATCAATGGCTGGATGAGCGTCGCCGGCTCCAAACTTGGTCCGAGCGGCAACCGGGTCAGGTTGCGTCACGGCGAGATGCTGGGTACCGACGGCGATGTCGATACTGACCACCTGAGGTCCTTTGACTACTTCACGCGCGAATCCATCGAAGTGGGGCAGGTCGACGAAGTGGTGAGCTCGGGTCCCGCCAGTCCTAGCTTCGAGCCCCGTCACACTACGCACGGGTTCCAATACGCATCAGTACGTGGCGCGGACGATCTGACACCGGATGATGTCACGGGAATCCTGGTTCACACCGACCTTGAGCGCACAGGCTGGTTTAGCTGTAGCGATGAGCGTTTGAACAAGCTGCACGAAGCGGCGATGCTCAGCTTCGTTGACAACGCGTGCGAGGTGCCAACGGATTGTCCGACACGTGAGCGGGCCGGCTGGACCGGTGACTGGCAAATCTTTGTGCCGGCTGCCGCATTCCTCTATGACGTGGCTGGTTTCAGCGATCGCTGGTTGCGTGATCTCTCCGCTGACCAATGGAAGGACGGCCGAGTTGCGAACTTTGCGCCAGATCCATACAACGTGCCAGGCAAGGAGAAGGGCCCAGCCGGTTACCTGACTGGGTCAGCTGGCTGGGGTGATGCCGCCGTTCTCGTGCCCTATGAAATTTGGAATTCATATGGTGATCTGAATCTCTTGCATCGGCAATACGCATCGATGCGGGCCTGGGTTGAGTTCGCACTCGCTCGAGCGGCAGGCCACCGCCATCCGAGCCGGGTTGCGGCACGTCCTGAGGCTGCGGCCCACGAGGCCTATCTATGGGACATTGGATTTCACTGGGGAGAGTGGTGCGAACCCGGAGCGGATCCCGAACCTATTCTCAGCGGAGAAATCGATGTCGCCGAGATAGCGACGGCCTATCTCTACCGCTCAATGTGCACACTGGCTGAAGTTGCCGATCTGGTCGGAATCTCGTTTGATGCTCGGCTTTATGAGCTGACTGCAACGAAGGTACGAGAAGCGTGGAGAGCCGAGTTCTTGGATGCGGATGGAACAGTGCTACGGGATAGCCAGGCCAACCTGGCGCGGGCACTCGCCTTCGGCCTCGTCGATGAGGTTGAACGCACCCAGGTTGCCGAGCAGCTGGTGAACCGCATCCTCGATGATGGCACCACCGTTGGCACCGGTTTTCTGGCGACGCCGTTCCTGCTGAACGTCCTCGCCGATCATGGACACAGTGACATTGCCTACGAGCTGTTGCTGCAGACCAAGCCTCCCTCGTGGCTCTATATGGTTGAGTCGGGTGCAACGACGATCTGGGAGAACTGGGAGGGATTGGACAGCAACGGGTCTGGGTCTCTCAACCACTACAGCAAAGGCGCCGTCGTATCATTTCTTCACCGTTACACTGCAGGCCTGCGCCCCGTGGCCGGTTCGCCGGCCTATCGATCGTTCGAAGTGCGACCGGTTCTGGGTGGTGGCATTACGCATGCGGAAGCCCGACTGCTGTCGCCCTATGGACCCATCGAGACCTCGTGGAAGGTCGAGGGCGATACTTTCTTCGTTCGTGTGTCTGTTCCGCCTCGCACGCAGGCTCGAGTCACGCTTCCTGACGGAAAGACAATGACGAGGGGTCCAGGTGCCCATGAGGAGACGGGGTCCACGCGGGTGAACCAGTCTCTGTTGTCCCGCTGATCCGCATCGACTCCAGCGCCGCGGTGGTTTATCCGCAATCGGGAATCAAGCGCATCATTGGGCGATCCGCTCAGATCCTTGATCGCTGCACCGTTGAGGCTCTCGCCACGAGTTCGGGCGGGAACAGAATGTGGCGGTGTTCATGGTTTGCATCAGTAGCTTCTTCGAGGAGCAACTCGGCGCCGGTTCTTCCAAGAGCGTGTCGAGGCTGAGACACTGAGGTCAACGGCACGCTCGCCGCGTCGGCAAGCTCAATGTCGTCGTACCCCACCACGGCAATGTCTTCAGGCACCCGAACTCCGTGCTGGAGAAGAACTTGCACGAGTCCAAAAGCCAACAAGTCATTGGCACAGAACACTCCGTTTGGTCGACTTCGCTTCGACAATCCCAGCAGGCGCTCACCCGCCCTTCGACCTTGGGCGATCGTGGGCGATGATGTGTCCAACACCGAGAAAGACTCCTTGCTCAGGCCCGCTCCAGCCACCGCATTTCGAGCTCCGGTGAGGCGGTCGGAGAGTTGGGGCACGTTGGTAGGCCCCCCAACGAAGACGATCTTGTCTCGGCCAGTTTCGAGAAGATGGGCGATCGCCATGTCACCGCCGGCGAGGTCGTCCACGCCAACGGCGCACCAATCATCGGCCAAAGCCGGGGCGCGGTCAACGAGGACCACGGGTACGCCGAGTTGCCGGAGCTGAGCCAGTCTTGTGTTTCCGTACTCCAGCGCCGTGATGAGGACTCCCCGCACTCGTAACTCAGTCAGTCGTTCGAGGAAGCGGTCTTCCCGCTCTGCGCTCTGGTCCGAATTGCAGATGAAGAGCGATAGGTCCTGAGCCTCGGCTACCTCTTCAATTCCGCGTGCGACATCGGTGAAAAAGGGATTTGAAGCATCGAGCACGACGTAGGCGATCGTGTGGTTTTGGCCGACGACGAGCTGGCGAGCCGAGGCATTCGGCACAAACCCGAGTTCGACGATGGCGGCCTGGACCCGCGCTCGTGTTGTTGGGCGAACGGCAGAGGGTCGGTTGAGCACGTTCGACACCGTTCCCACTGATACCCCGGCCCGAGTAGCAACGTCCTTGATGTTGATAGGCGCTACGGGCACAGCCTTGCTGCTCACGTGGGATTGCTCCTTGGTCGGGGCGTCTGGGGACGGTATCGCACAAGGTCCTCGTGGTGAGCCAGCTCCTGGCGCAATGCATCAAGATCCTTCGGCAGAGCACCCCTCGCTCTTGCCTGAACCAGCACGTTTCCGAGGGCAGTCGCTTCGGCTGGTCCGGCCAACACCGGCCTGTCAAGGGCATTCGCCGTGAGCTGGCAAAGAAGGTCGTTGCGTGAACCCCCACCGAGCATATGAACCACTCCGACCTCGTGCCCGGTGAGGGTCGCCACCGTTTCTGCTGTGCTGGCGTAGGCGGCAGCCAAGGAATCGAGAATGCAACGGACGACCGCTGGTCGGGTTCGAAGCGGAGCATGCCCTGCCGTGGCGATGGCGCCGGCGATGCGGCCCGGCATGTCTCCTGGTCCTATGAAATGTGGGTCGTCAACATCAATAACTGGTCCTGGAGGGAGGCCGGCTGCGGAGTTCACCAGTCGCGTGAGATCGATCTCCTCGTCACCCTTCGCCCAAGCTCGCAGGCATTCTTGAAGCAACCAAAGGCCGCCTACATTGCGGAGGAGGCGGATCCGGCCGTCAATTCCCCGCTCGTTGGTGAAGTTCGTTGCCCTGACCTCGTTCGTGAGGACTGGTCGTTGCAACTCCGTCCCGACAAGCGACCAGGTCCCAGAGGACACATAGACGAATTCAGGCGTGAGACTGGGCACCGCAACCACGGCTGATGCCGTGTCATGCGACGCCACCGTCGTTACCTCCACAGATCGTGGTAGTCCCGTTTGGACTGCGACGAGCTCAGTAATCGGACCGAGCACGTCTCCTGGAAACCGAAGTGGTGGGAACAGGCTGGATTCCAGTCCAAGAGCGCCGAAGATGCGGTCGGACCAGTCTCCGGTCTCGGCTCGGAGGAGGCCCGTTGTTGACGCATTAGTCACTTCGGTTCCGAGTCGACCGGTAAGCCAATAGCCGATCAAGTCGGGCAACAGCACCGCTTGAGCCACGCGAGACCAGATGCCTTCACTCCGTGCAGCAGCCAATTGATAGATGGTGGTGAATGGCAGGAACTGCAGTCCATTGACGGCGAAGAGCTCCGAAGGGCTTATGGCCGCATGGACGCCATCTACGAACGAGGCGCTCAGGCCGTCTCGATAGGAGATTGGATCTGCGATGAGCTCTCCCTCGGCGTCCAGAAGTGCAAAGTCGATGCCCCACCCGTCAATGCCAATGGACTCCACCGAGGGGAAATGCTCACTTAGTCGGCCGAGTCCGACCAATACTTCTGAGAAAATGTACTCCACGTCCCAACGCAAACGACCGGATCGAAGAACCGGTGCGTTGGGAAAGCGATGAACCACGCTGAGGTTAAATCGGCCGTTCGAGATTCTGCCGGCGGCCACGCGACCCCCCGATGCTCCGAGGTCGATGGCACCGAATACCCGCTCCACCGTCCTTAACGGAGGAATGCGGCAGCTACACCGCTGTCAACGGGCACGATCGTCCCAGTCGTGTGGGTGAACCGGTCGGAGGTCAAAGCAGTCACGGCGTGAGCGATATCCTCGGGCAGCACTTCGCGTCCCAGCAGAGTCCTGCTGGCATAGAACGCACCGAGCTCATCTTCTGAAACGCCATAGACCTTGGCTCGCTCGGCTCCCCACCCGCTGGCGAAGATACCGCTTCCGCGCACCACGCCATCAGGGTTGATTCCGTTCACACGGATCCCCTTCGGGCCCAGCTCCGCGGCAAGTAGTCGTACTTGGTGGGCCTGGTCCGCCTTCGCCGCGCTATAGGCCACGTTGTTGGGACCCGCGAACACCGCGTTCTTAGAGCAGATGTAAACGATGTCTCCGTCCAACCCCTGAGCGATCATGACTCGCGCTGCAGCCTTGGATACAAGGAAGCTTCCCTTGGCCATGACGTCGTGCTGGAGATCCCAATCGGCTTCGGTGGTCTCCAGGAGTGGCTTGGACACCGAAAGACCAGCGCAATTGACCACGAGATCGAGACCTCCGAAGGCAAGAAGAGCAGCGTCAACGCTGGATTGAACGGCGCCTTCGACCGAAACATCGACCGCCACCCCGATGGCCACATCAGAGCTCCCAAGGTCCTTGGCGACGTCCACTGCCTTCGCCAAATCGAGGTCAGCGACAACGACGCATGCCCCTGATGCCGCAAGGTCAGATGCAATAGCTCGTCCAATACCACTCGCCCCCCCAGTGACGAGTGCTATCCGCCCGTCATGGGATTGACGAGGTGGCAGACGTCGCAGCTTGGCCTCTTCGAGCTCCCAGTACTCGACTCGGAATTTCTCTGCTTCGGCGATCGGCGCATAGCTCGAGACCGATTCGGCCCCGCGCATGACGTTGATTGCGTTCAAGTAGAACTCGGAGGAGATACGCGCGGTCTGCTTGTTCTTTCCGAACGCAAACATCCCTATGCCCGGAACGAGCACGATCGAGGGATCCGCTCCACGCATGGCGGGAGCGTCCTCCCTTGCATAGCGTCGGTAGTAGTCCGCGTACTCCGCTCGGTACCGCTCATGCAGAACGATCAGTCGTTCGATGCAGGCTTCGAGACCTTCCAACGGGGAAACGTCCAAGACCAGCGGCCGGATCTTTGTGCGCAAGAAATGATCTGGACATGAAGTGCCCAGTCCAGCCAGGCGCTCGAGTTTCTCGCCGGAAAGAAACTCCAGGACAATCTCGTCATCGCAGAAATGGCCGACCACCCGGTAGTCCGTGGCTGCGACTGCCCGGATATGCGGCATGAGGGTCGCCGCCCACTTGGCCCGTTCAGATTGGGGTAGGGGCATCCGACTCTCAACGGTGCGTCCAAAGGGTTCGGGGTCTTTCTGGGCATCGATGTATGCCTGCGCCTGTTCGATGATCCACAATGAGTTTGCTTCACACTCCTCGCTGGAGTTACCCCAGGCCGTTGTTCCGTGCCCGCCCAAAATGACGCCTATCGCTTCGGGGTGCTCGTCGCGAATTGCCGCAATATCGAGCCCGAGCTGGAAGCCAGGACGGCGCCAGGGCACCCAACGGACCCGGTCGCCGTATATGGCCTTGGTCAGCTGCTCACCGTCAGCCGAAGTGGCGATGGCGATAGCGCTGTCCGGATGGAGATGGTCGACGTGCGGAGAATCAACCAAAGCATGCATGGCGGTGTCGATCGAAGGAGCTGCGCCGCCCCGACCGTGCAGGCAAAAATCAAAGGCGTGAACCATCTCGTCTTCGTGTTCTATCCCTCGATAGACGCGAGGCAGCGATCGCAACCGGTCAAGACGCAGAACCGCCAATCCACTCTCGGTCAGAGTGCCTAGGTCGCCGCCCGATCCCTTGACCCAGAGGAGATCTATTGGCTCTCCTGAAGTCGGGTCGGTGTCGCTGCCCTTCGCGGAGACGTTCCCGCCGGCGAAATTCGTGTTTCTCCGATCAGCTCCAAGTCGATGGGCGCGGGCAAGGAGATCCTGAACGACGGAAATCACGGCTACGCGCCCCAGCTGAGCGCTGAGCCACCGACGCGCTCCGACGTGATCTGCTCCGCGTAGCCACTCTTTTGATAGGCCCGTATCGGGTTAGCGGGAAGCCCACGTGCCTCTCGCCACTCGGAGAGCACGGGTCGCACGTCCGTCGAAAATGCGTCCATAAAGATCTCGTGCGCGCCGAGAACGTCACTGTCGCGCTGTGACACTTCTAGGGCTTCTCGATCGACAAGTAGCGCCCTCGCCATCATCTCTTGAACATTGAGGACGGACCGGATCTGAGCTGGGATCTTTTCCTCGATGTTGTGACACTGATCGAGCATGAATCTGAGCCCGCCGCCTTCCGCTGTCAACCCACGACCACGAATCACCTCATAGAGAATCCGGAACAGTTGGAAAGGATCTGCCGCACCAACCATGAGGTCGTCGTCGGCATAGAAGCGAGAGTTGAAATCGAACGATCCAAGACGCCCCAGTCGCAGCAATTGAGCCACGATGAATTCCACGTTGGTTCCAGGAGCATGATGACCAGTGTCCAAGCAGACCAATGCTCGAGGCCCGAGTTCCATGCACTGTACGTAGGCCGTACCCCAGTCCGGAACGTCCGTATGATAAAACGCCGGCTCGAAAAACTTGTACTCGAGGATGAGCCGCTGGGTGTCGCTCAGCCGGTCGTAGACGGCCTTTAACGACTCGGCCAACCGCTTCTGACGGTCCTGGAAGTCGCCCTGTCCGGGGTAGTTGGTGCCGTCAGCGAGCCAGATCTTGAGGTCGCTACTGCCGATCTCGTCCATGATGGCGATGCACTCGTGCATGTGGTCGATCGCCTTGGACCTGATCCGATTATCGACGTGGGTGAGGCTCCCGAACTTGTAGTCCTCGTCTTGAAACGTGTTCGAGTTGACGGTGCCGAGGCCCACGCCCAAGTCCTCTGCGTAGAGCCGCAGCTTGTCGTAGTCGTCGACTCGATCCCAGGGAATGTGCAGTGCGACAAGCGGGGCTGCGCCGGTGTAGCGGTGCACTTGTGCCGCATCGGCGATCTTCTCTTCGGGAGTACGAGGCGCTCCTGGTTGAGCGAAGACCTTGAACCTGGTGCCCGAGTTGCCGAAGGCCCAGGAGGGCAGTTCGATCTCGAGGCGGCTCAGCCGCTGCAGCATGTCGTCAATCTCGACCATGTTCCTCCTGCCCGTGGATCCGACTGGGCCTCCCGTTGGGCGATCGGATGCACCCAGTCGACAACGACCGTGCCAAAAGTCTAGGCAGATTTGGAGCGTTTCACAAATAGGAATGCAGCAAGGCGGTCAGCTAGTCTTCCCCTACCAGGTGAAGATCGGTTTATGGTGGTAATTGGATCGGTTCAGTTTTCAAGCGGTACCGGAGGTGGAGCATGACAACATCGGGCCCGTCGACGATGGCTCGTTGGATGGGCCGGAGGGATGCTCGGGTGGCCCGCCGGATCACCTCGGTTCCACACGCGCAGCGGCTGGCTCATCGCCGTGTGCCGGCCCCGGTCGAGAACTACGTGGAGGGTGGAGCAGGCAGCGAGTGGACACTTGAAGCGAACCTTGCGGCGGTGCGGTCCGTCCCGCTGCTCCCTCGGCTCGGAATCACGAGCGGGCAACCGCCCAACCTGGAAACCACAGTCCTCGGGAGCAAGGTGTCCATGCCTGTACTTCTGAGTCCCATCGGTTTCACTCGCATGATGCATACGGCCGGTGACGTGGCGGGCGTCACTGCCGCAGGCGCAGCCAAGACCATTTTCACCCTCAGCTCCATGTCAGGACACTCCATGGAGGAGGTCAAGGCTGCGGCGACGGAACCGGTCTGGTTTCAGCTGTACTTCTTGGGCGGCCGTATGGGGGCGGAACAGCTCGTTGAGCGGGCACGAAAGAGTGACTTTGCCGCAATCGTCGTCACAATGGACACGCAGATCCCCGGCGATCGTCTCCGCGAGAGCAAGTACGGGCTGTCCCCGCCGCTCCAATTCGATCGTCGTACCGCGACCAAGATGGCTCGCTTCGTTGCAACTCGACCTCGGTGGCTGATCGATCAGGCTCTGGACGGATTCCAACTCGACCTCGTGCATTCGCACGCCTCGAAACACAACGGCTCGCTGATGACGGCCGATGAAGGGCTTCTGGAGTGGATCGCCCAGCCCCCGAGGTGGTCCGACCTCGAGTGGATCCGAGAGTCCTTTGGTGGTCCGATCGTGGTCAAAGGCGTGTTGTCACCAGAGGACGCGAGACGAGCCGTGGACAGTGGCGCATCAGCGCTCATCGTGTCTAACCACGGAGGTCGTCAGCTCGATGGCGCACCGGCCAGTTTCTCGGCCCTTCCGAAGATCATCCGCGCCGTGGGCCACGAGGTCGAGGTCATGGTCGATGGCGGCATGCGAAGCGGCGCCGACGTGGTGCGCGCCTTGGCGATAGGGGCCAGAGCTGCCATGGTGGGCCGCTCGTGGGCCTACGGGTTGTGTGCTGCCGGCCAGCCGGGAGTTGCGCGGGTACTCGACCTTCTGCGCACCGACATCGACCGGACCCTTCGGTTGATGGGGGCGGATTCCATTTCAGATCTAGCCGAATTGGTAGCGGCAGAGGGTGAGCGCTCGGTGTGAAGGTGAGTCCGGAAACTGAAGTCGGAGTGGAATGGCGAGCCTTATTGATTTCTCCGCGCGATGACTTCGCCGGAGCGCCTTTGCTCCGACGCGCCTTTTCGGTGCCCGGGAACCATGGAAGCCTTCAAGAAGCAGTGCTCCACATATCGAGCCTCGGTGTCTTCGAGGCGTACCTCAACGGAGAGCTCGTAAGTGATGACATCCTGAGCCCGGGGTGGAGCAGCTATCAATGGCGGCTTCGCTACCGCTCCTATGACGTGATGCGTCTCCTTCAGCAGCGCTCCGTGCTGGGTGTCGGACTCGGAAATGGTTGGTACCGCGGGAGGCTGGGTTGGGCTGGCCAGAAGGCGCTGTACGGAGACCGCCTAGCCGTTATCGCGCAGCTCGAAATGGTCTTCGCAGACGGCCATACCGAGTTGGTGGTTACAGATGAAGGGTGGCGAGCCGGACCATCGAGTGTTATGGCGAACGACCTCTACGACGGTGAATCAGTTGATGCTCGTCTCTGGAGCAGAATGTGGCTCACCCCCGAGTTTGGAGACAATGGTTGGGTCGGTGTCGACGCCCTCCCGTTCGACTCCGCTCGTTTGGTTCCCGCGATTGGGCCTTCTGTCAGGCGTCATGAGCATCTCGAGCCAGTGTCCATTTTCAATTCTCCGTCTGGTCATACCCTGATCGATTTCGGGCAGAACGTCACGGGTTGGACCAAGCTGCGCGTGAAGGGAGAGTCCGGCTCTGAGGTGCGGGTGTCCCACGCGGAGGTGTTGGAGAACGGCGAACTCGGAACACGACCACTACGCAGTGCGAAAGCAACCGACACGTATGTGCTCAGCGGCAGCGAGGACGTCTTCGAGCCGACAATGACGTTCCACGGGTTCCGGTATGCCCAGGTCGATGGTTGGCCAGGTCCCGTGGCGGCTGATGCAGTCGAGGCTGTGGTCGTACATTCAAATCTCGTTCGGATCGGCCACTTCGAGTGTTCGCATGAACTCCTCAACCAGTTCCACCGCAATGTCGTATGGGGATTTAAGGGGAACGCCCTGGACATACCGACTGACTGCCCACAGCGGGACGAACGACTGGGCTGGACTGGCGATCTGGCCGTGTTTGCTCCGGCGGCTGCTTATCTCTTTGACGTCCAGGACTTTCTGGCGGATTGGCTTTTGGACCTCGGCGTCGAGCAGAAGTACGCCGGCGGCGTCGTGCCCCTGGTAGTTCCGAGTCCTCCTCGGATGGAAGGTCTGACGGTGTTTGCCCACGGGCCGTATGCGATCTGGGGTGATGCGTGTATTTGGGTTCCCTGGGCTCTTTGGCAGGCCTATGGTGATCGACGCATTCTCGAGACTCAGTTCGAATCGATGGCTGCACATCTGCATCAAGTCATCGGAAGGCTTTCGCCCAGCGGACTTTGGGACCAGGGCTTCCAATTTGGAGACTGGCTTGATCCAGACGCACCTCCCGACCAGCCTTGGGCATCGAAGGCAAATCCCGGTGTAGTCGCAACTGCCTGCCTCTACCGATCGGCTCGCACGGTTGCTGACGTTGCCGGCCTCATCGGCCTCGATCAACAGGAGCAGGAGTTCAACACACTTGCGCAGCGCACCCAGGACGCGTTTGTTGCGAGTTACCTGCGGCCTGGGGGAAGGATCAAGAGCGATGCTCCGACGGTCTATGCGCTGGCCATCAGCTTTGGCTTAGTGGACGGCGACACTCGTCAGGCGGCGGGAGATCGACTGGCTGAGTTGGTTCGAGAGAGCGGATACCACGTCAGTACAGGGTTTGCGGGGACGCCGTACATACTTGAGGCCCTGACTCAAACGGGGCATCTGGCGGAGGCCTATCGCATGCTCTTGGAACGGTCGTGTCCTTCCTGGCTCTATCCCGTCACAATGGGCGCAACGACAATCTGGGAGCGTTGGGACTCAATGCTGCCGGATGGTTCCATCAACCCTGGCGAGATGACGAGTTTCAATCACTACGCCCTCGGTGCTGTTGCTGATTGGATTCATCGAACGGTAGGTGGCATCGCCCCTCTCAAAGCTGGCTATGAGCGTGTGTTGATTGCCCCAAGACCTTCGGAGGACATCACTTGGGCAAAATCAAGTCTCGAGTCGCCGCGCGGGAGGATCAGCGTGGAGTGGGACGTGGTAGACGACGAGCTGAGCGTGGTCGTGGCGCTGCCCGAGGGTGTCTCAGGTGTCGTCGAACTTCAGGGTCGGGAACCGGTGAACATCGATGACGGCGCCCAAGGTGCGGTCGTCAGGGGTTCCGCCTCACTGCAGTTGTGATCGAATAGACAGCGTCAAGAGCCGGCCTCATGAGAGGTCACACGGGTCGAAGTGCATACAGAGAGCGCTATCGCCCAGCTTCGGTGGCCGGCAACGAGTACGTAGTGTAAGTCACACTCCGCTCCCTGACACGAGGGGGCTTGGTTCCATGAAGTGTGCAGCCCACATGGATTGTCAGATCACCGGGCTCCGTCTCAATCGCAATGACGGGTAAGTCGGAGTCAAAGCCTTCAATGAGTCCGGGGGAAGGAACAGATGCCCGGTTAGACCCTGCGACAACCCGAAGGAACCCGTCGCTCCCGCCAGTCGCACTCAATGGCAGACCGATCGCATAGCCTGCGCAGTGATAAGCGTGGCCGCCCATTGAGCAGTCTCGGTGCCAGGGAAACTCCGAAAGACCGGATGCTGTTCCGACGGGCTTGATCAGCGCCTCACAGGCTTGCGGCCTATCAAGTTGGATGCGATGTCCGTCGTCGAACAGATCTCCCAGACGTTTGTACGGCTCACCATTGACTAGCTCTGCCATGTGCGGCGATGAGTCGAGCAGATACATCACGCGTACGCACCGCTCGGTACCGTCTTCGAGTGTTGCCCACCATCTGTTTGGATCACCGGGATTGGAGAGCCGACCGGCCTCCAGAACTTCGTTCGCGACTAAGTCAAGAATCCCCGGATCCACCCAGCCGCGGAGGTGGCAAAAGCCTGTTTGCTCGATGAACGTTGCGATATCTCTGTCGTCATCATCTGGTGAGAAGGTGCGGTGGAGGTCAAGCGGTGAACCATCTCTTGAACAGAATCTCAGCGTTCCGGGCTCATAGAGGGGACGCCCTTCCAACATCGCCTGCAAGACGTGGTCCCAGGCCAAGACCTCCTGAAGCCGGCCTTGCGTGACTCGGCCACCCCCTCCGAAAACCAATCCGTATGTCGATTGCACACCGTTGAATAGATCGCTCAGTGCACCTGTCTCGGCTTCAAGAACTGCGCCGCTAGGGTCATCACCGTTACGTACTGATCCTTGGTCAATTGTGCAGGACTCGCAGCCAACCTTCAGCACGAGAGGCCGGAGGTTCAAACATGACTGGGCGCTGGCGCATAAATCCCCGTTTTCATGTAGGAGCACTGGCCCGATCTCTTCGACGAATTTCTCCAGCGTTATTGACCTGACGTCCTCTAGGGATCGGGTTCGATGATCGAGCGAGACGTTGGGTTCAACCGACTTCATTGTGCGTTCTGTCCCGGAGACCACGTGAAATCCTCGTCGATCGTTTTTGTTCGCATTTCCGTAACAATGTTATTCTACTCGGGTCGGTTGGGATAACCCTATTCAGATCTGGGGGTTAGCCATCCGATATTTCGGGTCGCTCGGTCTGTCTGACGACGCTGCCGAAGCGATGAGAGCAATTGGGGCGTAGCCGCACGGGGAGCCACATGGCACACGAACTGTCAGCGGATGAGGTCGAGACAATCAAGCGCAACCTGGACGACGATGTCGCCGCTCACCTTCTCGAGCTGTTGAAGTCGTTTCCGCCTAGCCAGGTAACGCCAAATGAGTTTCTTGGTGCGCGCTACGACGTCGGTTTGGCTTGGGCGCACTATCCGCTGGGCGCAGGTGGCCTTGGGGCGACGCCGGAGAGCCATCGGCAGATTGAACAGACTCTCCGAGAGCATGGTTGCCCGGACGCCTTTCCCCGTAATCCGATCGGCATAGGAATGGTCGCTCCGACTATCGCGTTCCACGGGACTGGGGATCAGCGCACCCGGCACCTTCGTTCACTGTATGCGGGAGAGATCATTTGGTGTCAGCTGTTTAGCGAGCCGGGAGCGGGCTCTGATCTGGCATCGCTCGCGACCAGGGCCGAACACCTCGAAGAAGGCTGGTCCATCACTGGGCAGAAAGTCTGGACTTCGATGGCCCACACAGCCGGCTGGGGTTTGCTTCTCGCCAGGACAGACCCCGACGTTCCTAAGCACCGTGGCCTGACTTGTTTTCTGCTGGATATGAATACACCGGGAGTCGACGTTCGCCCACTCAGGCAAATCACTGGTGAGGCGGAATTCAATGAGGTATTTCTCGACGGCGTCATCGTCGACGACTCCCAACGTCTGGGAGCGGTCGGTGATGGTTGGAACGTGGCGATGACTACTTTGATGCACGAGCGCGTCGCTATCGGCGGCGCCTTGGCATCGCGGGGCTCCGGGCCAGCGCAACTGCTCGTCTCGCTGGTAAGGGAGTCAGAACATGTCAGCCACGGGCTGATCGATCGGACGGTAAAGCTGTGGATCGAGGCTGAGTTGGGTCGGATGATGTCGATTCGATCGACTCATTTAGCGCAGGCCGGCATTCCCGGGCCCGTCGGGTCGGTCAACAAACTATTTTCGGCCGAGCACAACAAGCGCATCTACGAGACGGTCCTCGACCTGATGGGACCGAACGGAATGCTGTACCCGGATGACGTTGCCGACTGGGACGCGGATAAGCGCTCGAACTTTCGATCCGATCCCCGCGTCGGCTTTCTTCGAGCTCGAGCAAATACGATCGAAGGCGGTACCTCCGAGGTCATGCGCAACATCCTCGCCGAGCGGATGCTCGGACTACCTCGAGAGCATTCCGGGGATCGCCATATCCCGTGGAGCGAAATGCACTAGCGAGCAGCAAGTAGCAGCGCGTTCCAGATGTCCCAGCTGTCGCGAGTCGTCGCGCACGTGCTGGCTCCGCAACGGAATCGAGGCGCTGACGCTGTCCCCGATTGCCCATCCAATTGCCCAACTATGGACCCATATTCGGTCGTACTGAGCAGACATGCGGGACGGGCCAACGTCCTGAACAGGTACAACGCTACGGATCAGGATCTAGTGGACGTGCCTGCCCGATCTCTCAAGGTGGCGACAGGGGTTCGAGATCCCGCCGGGGTTGGCAATTGGGTGTGCCAGCAGTTGCAGACATCGTGTCACACGGCCCGTTGCTGCCAACTCGCCACTCGGCGGCAGCGAACCCCGCTCCATCTAGCGCGGCGGCAGCCTCGAGGAGCTTGGGAAATTGCCGAATAGCTCTTCGTCCGCACCACTGGGCCCGTAGGTGAGCGCTTGGACGAGGAGGTCGCCGCCGACGAAGGCGCCCTTCCACGAGGCGCCGAGTCCTCCGAAGACCTCATCCCGGTCGCCTCGGCTCCGAGGTTTGTTGATTCCGACCTTAAAGGCCTGCAGCTCTTCAGCCAGCTTGTATCCGACTTCATGGTCATCGGTGGCGATGCTGGCGACCAACGACCCGTTCGAAGCGTTCATGGCTGCGAGGAGCTCCGCCTGAGTGTCGACGACCACGACGGAGTCCAGCGGTCCGAACGGCTCGGCGTGATGCAGCGACCAGGCGGCCGGCGGCTGCAGTATGGAAGCGGGTGCGATGTAGGCCGATGTGTCCTGCACGTCGAGGAATCGACCGTCACCAACGGAGCCCCGATACAGCGGAATGCCACCGCCGCGCGCCGCCTCGTCGAACTGGTCCGAGAGTTCAGTCGCTTTTGCCGAGTGGATGACCGGTCCGAAGTCCAGCTCGGGCAGCGGATCGTCTGGGTGCTCGACCGCCAGCGGATGGCCGAATCGCACCGCTCTCAGTATCGGGAAGTACGTCTCGAGAAATGCGGGGAACAAACGGCGCTGGACGACGTAGCGGGGATAGGCGGTGCACCGCTGCTTGGCATACTCGAAGCCCTTTCGTATGTGTTGGGCCAGGAGCTCCCACTGTGAGAAGTCCCACACCCCCCAGGCGTTGAGCCCCTCCTGTTCGAGCATATGGCGACGCCGCGTGTCGGCGAGGGAAACAGCCGCTCGACGACCGTTGGCTCTTCCGCCCACGAAGACCAGCGCTCCGATTCCCTCCGAACGAATCAACACGTCGCCTAGGTGAGAGCCCATTCCCGAAATGAGGGTGACGGGTAGCCCGGCCCGTCGCATCATTGCGTGGGCAAGGGTCAGAGCGTGGAACCCGCCCTGGCTCGGGGTCTTGGCCACTACGGCGTTCCCGCAGAGAGCCTGCACCAGCTCCGCGTGGACCTGCACGCTCATCGGGTAGTTCCAGCTGGCGATGTTCGAAACCGGACCCGGCAGAGGTCGCCGCAGGTGACCGTCGGACGTCTGGAGCTGACGTTCGATCTGTCCCAGGTACCAGTGGACTCCGTCGATGCAACGGTCGACATCGGCACAGGCCAGACGCCAGGGCTTCCCGATCTCCCAGACCAGCAGGAGGGCGAGGAGATCACGATGTTCGCTGAGCCCATCGACTGCGGCCGAGACCCTGGATCGGCGCTCCTCGAGATCGACCTTCGCCCAGAGGTCGTGTTCACCACAAGCGAACTCGACGGCTGCGACCGCCTCGTCGTGATCGACCAGCGGAGGACCGGGGATAGGGGTGCCGTCGACGGCATTGACGTGGTCGCCGGGTATGCCGATGCGCCGCCACTCTCCACGGGTCAGATTCCGTAGGCGGTCCGAGTCGAACGCCTCGGGCGCCGCTTGAGTGCAACGCCCGTAGGTCTCCCACCACGAGGTTCCAGGCTTCAACATCAACGTCACCGCTGGGACTCCTCCTCGGGGCAGTCACTGGTGGCAAACCTTGCAGCCATCCCCCTCACCTGATTGAGCACAAGGCTGCCTTCTCAGGGGTAGAGACTATGACCGCATAAGGCGCGTTCGGCGCCGGTCCCCTTTGATCTCCGTCGGGTCAGGCAGGCGAATCTCGCGGAGCATGTCGTCGACCACCGCGGCGAGCAGGTTTTCCGGTTCGGGCCGTCGCGAGAGATCGTCATCGGCCGAGCGCCGAGCCCTGGGACAGCACCCCGATCGACAGGTTGTTGAGATTGCAGCCGTGGTCGGTGGCCCCCTCAAAGGAATTGCTCGGCCAGGACCTCGGCTCTGCCGGCGCGGTTGCGAGGCCCCTCGAGACTTCCTCGGCAGCGAATGCAGCAGCTTACGTTCACGTTAAGCTAGGTTGACGTGAACGGCAGTACTGGTCTCCAAATGAGATCGGGTTGCTGATCCACCCTCCAGGAGGGATGTCATGTTTGGTCTCGCCGGGACAAATCGAATGAGTCCTGCCCGATCCAGTCGTGCCACGCGTCTCGATGCGAGCCAGCCAGTGCCGTCCAACTACAAGTGGGTAGCGCTCTTCGTCTCGACCCTCGGCATGCTCATGGCCACGATCGACGGGTCCATCACATTGATCGCCCTCCCGGACATCTTCCGCGGAATCGGTATCGATCCGTTGGTGTCGGGCAACAGCTTCTATCTGCTGTGGATGATTCTGGGATTCCTTGTGGTCACCAGCGTTCTCGTCGTGAGCTTCGGCCGTTTGGGCGACATTTACGGGCGGGTCCGCATCTACAACCTCGGCTTTGCCGTGTTCACCTTTTTCTCGCTGTTGTTGAGCGTGACGTGGCTGACGGGCCACCAGGGGGGAATTTGGCTCATCGTGATGCGGATCTTCCAGGGTGTCGGTGCGGCCATGCTGATGGCCAATTCCGCCGCCATATTGACCGACGCGTTCCCGGCCGGGAAGCGGGGCATGGCGATGGGCATCAACCAAGCCGCCGCCTTCAGTGGGTCTTTCATCGGCCTGGTCCTGGGTGGCGTCCTCGCCCCCATCAACTGGCGTCTGATCTTCCTGGTCTCGGTTCCGGTGGGCCTGCTCGGGACGCTCATGGGGTACCTGCTCCTGCGAGAGCTGAGTCCACGGCGTCCAGCCCGTATCGACTGGCCCGGCAATATCACCTTCGCCCTGGGCCTGATCCTGATCATGGTCGGAATTACGTACGGAATCGAGCCTTATGGTGGCCATGCCATGGGGTGGACAAACCCGGTGGTTTTGTCCTGCTTCTTTGTCGGCGTTGTCCTCCTGGTCGCCTTCGGCATCATTGAGACGCGGGTTGAAGATCCCATGTTCCGGCTGCAGCTGTTCAAGATCAGAGCGTTCAGCGCGGGCCTGTTCGCCAGCCTGCTCGCTGCGCTGAGTCGCGGTGGACTGATGTTCATGCTCATCATCTGGCTCCAGGGCATCTGGTTGCCATTGCACGGATACACCTTCGAGCGCACCCCATTGTGGGCTGGCATTGCCATTCTTCCGCTCACAGCGGGCCTCCTCATCGCCGGACCGATTTCGGGGATTCTGTCGGATCGCTTCGGCGCACGGCTCTTCGCCAGCGGAGGCATGGTCGGCACTGCCATCTGCTTTCTCCTTCTGGAATTCATACCGGTGGACTTTCCTTATCCGCTGTTTGCCGTCCTGTTGTTCTTCACGGGTCTGTTCATGGCGTCGTTCGGCTCACCCAACCGGGCGGCTGTCATGAGCAGTGTTCCGGCTGAGTATCGGGGCGTCGGGTCGGGCATGAACACGACTTTCCAGAACTCCGCTCAGGTCCTGTCGATCGGCATCTTCTTCTCGCTCATAATCTTGGGCCTCTCGACGTCGCTGCCTCAGAGCCTCTACCACGGGCTCGTGGCGCACGGCGTGCCGAATGGAACAGCGCGCCAGGTATCCCACCTGCCGCCGGTCTCGACGCTCTTCGCAGCGCTCCTCGGCTACAACCCTATTCAGCACCTCGTTGGCCCCCATGTTCTGTCCCAACTCTCGCAGTCCCAGCAGGCGGCTCTGACCGGTCGGAGCTTCTTCCCGTCCCTCATTGCGGGTCCGTTCAAATCGGGGCTCCATGCTGCGTTCGACTTCGCCATCGTGGCCAGCCTTCTGGCCGCCGCCGCTTCCTGGAGCAGGGGCAGCGACGTGGCTGATGCCTCGGACCCCACGATCTCCCTGGCTACGATTGGCAATGACGACGCGAAGAGGGCCGAGACAAAACCCGAGTCCGCGAGCGAGCCGGCCCGGGTCTAGCAGTGGGGAACAGCCGCATGTCGACCAAGGAAGCCAAGGCACCCGCACCACCAGTCGAGTGGCGAATCGGCGAAGTGGCCAAACTCACCGGGGTCACCACTCGGACACTTCGCTACTGGGAGGAGCTCGAGCTGCTCCAACCGAGTAGCTATCGTGCCAGTGGTGAGCGGCTCTACTCTGCCGCCGACGTCGCGAGGGTTACGAGAATCCGGAATCTCCAGGAGCTACTCGGATTTTCCTTGGCTGAAGTGCGGACGGTGCTCAATGCCGGTGACGTCGATGTGCTCGACCGGGTGCGGTCCGAACTCAAGGCTGAGAATCTCTCGCCAGCGCGACATCGCGAGCTCCTCGATGAAGGAATTGCCGCCAATGACAACCTCCTCGGACGCTTGGAGGAGACGCTTTCGCGGATCCAGGCATTTCGAGACGAACGAGTGGCTTCTGGAATCCGTCTGCGCGAGGCCCGGCGTGAACTCGGCGCAACCGAGACTGTGTTGCAGTAGCGCGTTTGTCACTGATCTCCGCCTATGGTTGGATTGACACAGTCTGTCAAAGTCACACCGGAGGTCACGAGTGAGAGAGAGTCCTGCGCCGTTGATCCACCGTTCGGTCCGCGGAGGGCATAGGTGCGGGACCTCTCATGGCTGAAGATGTCGCGGCCGGGCCGGACTTGGCAGGGGCCGAGGTCATGGCGGCAATGCTGGACCTCTCGTCGCCTCAGGCGAACTACAAGGCGGTGATCGACGGTCCCGGCTTCGTCCAGCCAGTCGAAGGACTCGTGCTGACCTTCGACCGCGCGTTGACCGAATATGTGCTTCGCCACCATGAACTCTTCTCGTCCCGAGTCGAAATGGGCTTGGGCAACGTTCGGCCGCTGATCCCGCTGAACGTCGATCCGCCGCTGCATTCGAAGTATCGCAGGCTGCTCGATCCACTCTTCGCTCCGAAGCGCATGGACGAACAGGAGGGAGACATCACCCGGCGCGTCGTTGCCCTGATTGATGGGTTCATCGATGCGGGGGAGTGCAACTTCACAGAGGACTTCGCCGAGATCTTCCCGAGCTCGGTGTTCCTCGGACTTATGGGCCTTCCCGAAGAAGAGCTCGGGATGTTCTTACGCATGCGAGACGGCATCTTGCACACCGAGAAGATCGACCCCGATGCCCTCCTTGATCCCGAGAAGCGGGCCGCGGTCTTGGCCAGCACCGGCCAAGAGATCTACGAATACTTCGGCACCCTCGCCGGTGAGCGGATGAAAAGACCAGCCGACGATGTGATGTCGAAGTTCGTCGTGTCCGAGGTTGAGGGTGAGCGACTGTCTCGGGAGGACATCGTCGATATCTGTTACCTCATGCTCATTGCGGGACTCGACACGGTGAGCGATTCGCTGACGTGTATGTACGCCTTCCTGGCCAACCATCCCGAACATCGACGCCGCATTGTCCAAGACCCCGGGTGTGTTGCCAGTGCTGTCGAGGAACTGCTCCGCTGGGAGTCGCCCGTGCCGTTCGGCGTCCCGCGTGTCGCAACCGAGGACACCGAATTGCCAAATGGCTGTCCGATCAAACAGGGGACCGCCGTCATCGTCATGTACGGCGGCGCCAACGTCGACGAGAGCCAGTGTTCGGAACCATTCGATGTGCGCTTCGACCGTGACTCCAATCGCCACATCGCCTTCGGTGGCGGAGTGCATCGTTGCCTAGGCTCACACCTCGCCCGCAGAGAGTTGCGGGTCGCTTTGACAGAGTGGCATCGGCGCATCCCTGACTACTGGCTCAAGGCCGGCCACGAGAACCTCGAGTATCCGCCCGGGCTCCGACACGTGAAGGACCTCACGTTGGCGTGGCGCTGATACGTACCGGCCCGTTGGGTATGTCGTCGCTGGGTTCCCTCGGAGGGCGCAGAAGACCTCGCTGAACAGAGGTGTGGACATTACTTGTCGACGTCCACAAGAAGACTTCCAGCAAGCCCCGCGGATCCGTGTGTCGCCTCTTGGGTTGCCCTTCGGGGCCGTCGCGTCAAGGGTGAGCTCTCAGGAGCAGGCGCGAAGATAGAGGTATGTGCACAGGCCTGCTGGAAGAGCTCGGCGGGGCCATCGGTCCCGCCAACGTGGTCGTCGAACCCGAGGTGATGGCGTCGTATGCCATCGACTGGACCGGGCGCTTCGAAGGCCATCCACGGGCCGTCGTGCGCCCCCGCGACGGCGCGGAGGTGGCGGCGGTCGTCGCTGTGTGTAAGGAGGCGGGAGTCGCGCTCGTGCCTCAAGGAGGCAACACGGGGCTCGTCGGCGGAGGAGTCCCCCTTGCCGGCGAGGTCGTGCTCAGTCTGCGCCGGCTGGCCGGCATTACCGAGGTCGACCAGTTGGGAGGCCAGCTCTCCGTGGGTGCCGGAACCACGGTGGCCGATGTGCAGGCGGCCGCAGTGGCTGCAGGCTGGGAGTACGGCGTTGATCTTGGCAGTCGTGACACTGCGACGATGGGCGGCACCATTGCCACGAACGCCGGTGGCCTGCAGGTCCTGCGCCACGGCTCCACGAGGGTCCAACTGGTGGGGTTCGAGGCCGTACTCGGGACGGGCGAGACCGTCTCGCATATGGGCGGTCTTATCAAGGACAACACGGGGTACGACCTCGGCGCTCTGCTGTGCGGCAGTGAGGGAACCCTGGCCGTGGTCACGGCGGCCCGGGTGCGCCTGGTACCTCAGAGTCCGGAGCGTGTGACCTCCATCTTGGCCTTCTCCTCCGCTGCGACCGCGGTGGATGCGGCCTCGCTCCTGCGCAGGTCGTTGCCCGAACTCCAATCACTTGAGCTCTTCCTTCAGTCAGGCCTTGATCTCGTCTGTCGCTCGACCGGAGGCAGGCCGTTTCTAGGAGAGCACCGGGCCTACCTATTGGCGGAGGCGGCGGCCAGAACGACCCCATGCCCGCTCTGGCTGCGGTCCTCGATTCGCTGGCCGGCGTCGAAGATGTCGCAGTGGCCACCGACACCGTGAGAAGGTCGCAGCTCTGGCGCTACCGCGAAGGACACACGGAGGCGATCAATACGCTCGGCGCGCCACACAAGCTTGACGTCACGCTGCCGGCGCCTGCGTTGGCCGCCTTCATCGACCATGTGGCGGACGTTGTCAGGAATGCCGACCCCACGGCGACGACGTGGTTGTTCGGGCACGTCGGTGATGGCAACGTCCACGTCAACGTGACCGGCGTTGAACCGGATGATCTCAGCGTGGACGACCGTGTCATGCACTATGTCGCTGACCTCGGTGGCAGCATTAGCTCTGAACATGGCATCGGAACGGCGAAGCGAAACTGGCTCCACTTGAACCGGAGCGATGTGGAGCTCGCCGCGTTCGTCGTCTGAAGACGGCACTCGTTCCTGCGGGCATCTTGAATCCCAATGTCCTCTTGCCGCCAGGGGCATGAGATTCGACTCCATCTGGTGGGAAGTCTCAATCAAGGGGTGAGCCGGTCGCGGCGCGGACCTTGGGTGCGACCTCGGTGCCGACCAGCGCGATCGCCTGCAACCATTCGACTTGAGTGACGTGACCAAGGTCCATCTGAAGGAGGTGCCGGCTGTACCTTAGACCGCGACCGCCATGTTCGGCCGCATAGGCGGCGAAGGCCTGGCTCTCTTACTCGTAGTACCGGTGCTTGGCATCGGCACCGTCCGGTCCTGCGTACGGCCGATCCAACAATACGTTCAAGGTGTTGCCTGCCACGGACGATGTCTCATCGTGGATCTCATCAAGGGCGACTCGGACTCAGAAATCGTGAGTTCAGTCACGCTATGGCGACGGACGGTGCTCACGAGTTGCGTGCTGGTTGCATGTCTCGTTGTGATCACCGTATTGACCATCTTCTAAGACGACTCGCCGGACATTGGATGGATGTCGTGCCCCCAACGAGTTCACTCGTTTTGGCCGCCAGCTGTTCGAGGTCGGTGGCTTACGCGGGTTTGCGCCCCGCGGTTTCGGGTCAACGACCTCAGGGGAACCGGATGGGCGAGCAGAGCAGACCTCGGAGAATCCATCCTCAATGCAGCCGGCCAGCTTGGGGCCGTCATGCACCGCGGCGATGTCAGTCGTGATGGTGATGCAGGCCCGGTCCGCCGCGGAGACCAGTGACACGCTGAGGGCGGCCCCCGATGGTGGCGTCACGGCATAAATGCACACAACGGCGACCCCGGCCAGGAAGGCCTGAAACGGAGGTCCCGGGACGTTCGTGATGCACAGGTCGTCGCCCATGAGCATGGACTTCAAAGTCCACGGGTCACGCCGGCGGGCAACGGGCTACGACCCGGTGGCCAGCACGTCGCTCAGAGCGAGACCCGGCGTGTGCTTCGACTGCTCGGTGCTCCGTCTCACCTCTGCCACACAGTCTGCGATATCCGGTGGACGGGGATGACGAATCGGGCCGGCACGAAGTGATTGCCGCCTTCACGATCGGCCGTATCGCGGACATTGACCGGCATGAGGGCCCGGAAGCCTGGCACCGTGACGCCGTGCTGCTCATG